>NZ_JAAVGY010000020.1 GCF_014799995.1 Helicobacter sp. | reverse complement strand
AATAACACGCAAATATTCCACTTTGTCATTGCGAGAAAACCTTTAGGTTTTCGTGGCAATCTATAATACTGAATACAAAAACTTTTACAATGGAATCTTTAAAACTAAAGGCGAGATTCTTTCATTTGGATTGCCACGAATCGCAAGCGATTCTCGCAATGACGCAATAGTAAAGTTATAAATAGATGAGATTATGGATTGCTTCGCTTCGCTCGCAAGGACGCAGTGGGAAAGTTACAAGTCCTCGCAAGGACGAGATAACAAAATTATAGTATGTAAGATTACCGCGCGGAGTTATAGTCCGCCAAATCGCCGCTCATAAATCTAGGAGATTAGAGCCATACTCCTTGATAATCAGCACACACAATAAGGGCAGTGGAATCTACCTAACCCCAAAAAATTCCTTATACCAAGCAATGAAGTGTTTAATTCCCTCTTGTATGCTCGTATTGGGCTTATAACCCAAATCACTCACCAAGTCTTCTACATTAGCATAGGTTGCAGGCACATCACCGGGTTGTAATGGGAGCATATTTTTCTTGGCTACGATTCCAAGTTCTTTTTCAATCGCTTCAATAAAATCCATAAGCTTAACGGGATTGTTATTGCCAATATTGTAAATTTTATAGGGTGCTTTGGAGCTATGAGGGTCTGGATTTAGCCCACTCCAAATGGGATTTGGCTGCGCTACATTATCCAACACGCGCACGATACCCTCTACAATATCATCTATATAAGTAAAATCACGTAACATTTGCCCGTGATTAAACACATCAATCTCCCTACCCTCTAAAATCGCTTTTGTGAATAAAAACAATGCCATATCTGGTCGTCCCCACGGACCATAAACGGTAAAGAATCGCAAACCTGTCGTGGGCAAACCAAAAAGATAAGAATAAGTATGTGCCATAAGCTCATTGCTTTTTTTGCTTGCTGCATAAAGACTAATCGGGTGATCCACATTATCACTTGTAGAAAAAGGCATTTTTTCGTTTAATCCATACACGGAGGAGCTAGACGCATAGGCAAAATGCGAAATCCCAAACTGCCTACACGCCTCCAAGATATTAACAAAGCCTACAATATTGCTTTGCACATACGCATACGGATTGATGAGCGAATAGCGCACACCCGCTTGTGCTGCGAGGTTGCAAACTTTATCAAATCTCTCATTTTCAAAAAGTTTAAAGAGATTCTCTCTCTCCTCCAAATGCAACTTTATAAAGCGATAATTTGAATGCTTGCTACTTTGTATGAGCTGATTTTCTACAATGGAATCTTGCGCAATGCCCGCTTCTGCCAATCTGCCATATTTGATACGTACATCATAATAATCATTGATACAATCAAGCCCCACCACCTCATCGCCTCGTTCTACTAGAGCCTTTGCCAAGAATGAGCCAATGAATCCTGCTGTGCCTGTTACTAAGATTTTCATCGCACTACTTCAAGTAAGTAAAATAGTTTTCCAAGAATACAGCATTAGCACTTCCGCTAAAATTGCGTCTTCCTAGCTCTGCAAGGCTCAATTCTATCGCATTTATAACCCAAGAAATTTCATTCACCTCAACCAATCCCATATGATTGATTCTAAAAATCTTGCCCTTTAAATCATCTTGTCCGCCTGCAATATTGACATTAAACTTGCTCTTGAGCGTCTTGCGTAGCAAATCACTTGCTTCATCATAAACACAAGTCATAGAAAGCGCGGGTTTAGTCGGATAGATTTTCAATCCTATGCTTTCCATTGCCTTATCACACGCCAATGAGCGCGCTTTGGTTTGTTGGTAAATAGTATCCCAACCGATTGCTTTGGCTTTTTGCAAAAAGGCGCAAAGTCCGATAATAATCGTAGTTGGTGCAGTCCAAGCAGTCGTGTTTTTGACTTGGTTTTTTAATTCTGTCTTGAGATTAAAATAGAATCCCACATTACGTTCTTCAATTTTTTCTATTGCTTGCTGACTTAGTCCGATAATGCTAAGCCCCGGTGGCAACATAAAAGCCTTTTGAGAGCCGCCAATGAGCGCATCAACACAACTCACATCTAACGCCTCTACACCCATTGCAGTGATTCCATCTACAATCACCATAATCTTTGGATTATGATTCTTAACAGCCCTCGCAATTTCCTCATAAGAATGGCGCAACCCCCCTGCACTCTCGCAAGCCTGAATGCAAAAAGCGTCAATCTCTGGATTTTGCTTGAGAGATTCTAAAACAGAATCCACGCTTGCAGGCGTATCCCACGCATTTTTAATCTCTACATTAGGGATTCCAAATGCCTTGGCGATTTTTCCGAATCTCTCCCCAAATTTCCCGCTATTAATGCTTAGAAGTTTTGTTTGGCATAGAGAAGTTACGCAAGCTTCCATTGCTCCACTTCCCGAGCTTGCAAGCATAAGAACTTCAGGAAGCCTAATCACTTCTTTTAAAAGCGTGCGTGTAGTAGCGAAAATTTCTTCAAACTCTGGCGTGCGGTGATGAATCGTTGGCTCACTCATCGCAACGCGAACAAACTCTGGCACAGGGGTAGGACCGGGGGTAAAAAGTAACATTTCTTATCCTTATTTTAAAATTCAGTAATTATAACTAAGATTTTATTATATCCATCTTTGCTTTTTCTGCTTAACGCCTTAAGTAAAGCAGAATCTAAATCATTGCGAGCCGATTTATCGACGTAGCAATCTATAATTTTGAATATAGAAACTCTTACAATAAAATCTTTGGAATCTTTAAAGTCAAGGCGAGATTTTAGATTATAGATTGCTTCGTCGTTGCACTCCTCGCAATGACGCAATGGAAAATGTCATTGCGAGCAAGTTTGCAAAACTTGCGTGGCAATCTATAATAATGCGACTCAAATCAATCAAACAATGGAATTGGCGAGAGGCCGCATTATAGATTGCTTCACTTCGCTCGCAATGACTGAAAAATCAGAATAAAAACAAAACAATTTGTAAGAATTTCACTTGTATAATACCACTCATTTTATCAAAAAGGAATCCAATGTTTGGCTGGATTACAAGCCCTGAAATGTGGGTGACGTTAGCAACTTTAGTCGCACTTGAAATCGTACTTGGGATTGATAATATCATCTTTCTTGCTATCATTGTCTCCCGCTTGCCCAAAGAACAACGACAAAAGGCACGGATTCTAGGGCTCTCTTTAGCGATGATAACGCGCCTCTTGCTGCTGCTTTCGCTCTTTTGGATTATGAAACTTACCGCGCCACTCTTTAGTGTCTTGGGAGAAGAGATTTCAGGACGCGATTTGATTTTGATTCTAGGGGGGCTTTTTTTGATTGGCAAATCCACATTAGAAATCCATAATGACATTGATGGCACAGAAGAATCCGACACCAATACCACACTACAAACCAATCTCAAAGGGGGATTCTTGGGCGTACTGATTCAAATTGCAATCTTGGATATTGTTTTCTCGCTAGATTCTGTCATTACTGCTGTGGGAATGGTCAATAACATTGAAATTATGATGCTTGCTGTCATTATCGCAGTGGGCGTAATGATGCTTGCAAGCAAAAGCATTTCAGAATTTGTAGAAAACAACCCAACGATTAAAATCTTAGCACTTGCCTTTTTGATTTTAGTCGGTATTACCCTCGTTGCAGAGGGATTAGATTTCCATATCTCTAAGGCTTACATTTACTTTGCAATGGCTTTTTCTTTGGGTGTGGAATCCCTCAATATTTATATCAAGAAAAAGCGACTTGCCAAAAAATAAACAAGAAATAAAACTTATAAAGGAAATTTATGCCCTATGTTAATATCAAAATCACACGCGAAAACAACACCCCAACAAAAGAGCAAAAAGCACGTATTATTGAGGGAGTTACGAATCTCTTGGGAGAGGTTTTAGGCAGGAATCCCTCTGCTTGCGTTGTCGTCATTGATGAGATTGACTGCGATAATTACGGAATCGGGGGAATCACAATCACACAAAAACGCAAAATAGATACCACAAATCCAAGCTAGAAAGGCTTTATTAATGAAAACACTCACGATTATTGATACCTTTGGATTCCTTTTCCGCAGCTACTTCGCCTTGCCTCCGCTTAAAAATCACGATGGCTTTCCTACAGGATTATTGACAGGTTTTGCCAAACTCATTATGCAGCTCTATAAGGATTATCCCCAAGATTATTTAGTTTTCGCGCTAGATTCCAAAGAGGAAAATTTCCGCAAAAGCATTGACCCTCTCTATAAAGCCAATCGCCCAGAAGTGCCTCAAGACTTGAAGTTACAATTAAATGTCGCGATAGAATGGGTAGAGCAAATGGGATTTAAGAATCTCTCCATTGCGGGCTATGAAGCAGACGATGTCATCGCCTCTATCAAGAAGCAAGCCCATTCCTTAAATGTCTCCGTGCGCATTATCAGCCACGATAAAGACCTCTACCAACTCATAGATGACAATACTTTTCTCTTTGACCCTAAGAAAAAAAAGGAAATCCACGCAATAGATTGCATAGAAAAATATGGTGTTACGCCAGAACAATTTGTGGATTTTCAAAGCTTAGTTGGAGATAGTTCCGATAATGTCCCGGGAGTGAAAGGAATCGGGGCAAAGGGTGCTGCGGGATTGCTACACAACTTCAAAAGCCTAGATGGAATCTACGAAAATATCCATAAAATCGCCTCCAAACGTTTGCAAGCAATGCTTGAAACTTGCAAAGAGGACGCCTATCGCAGTCAAAAACTCGTGCGCTTGCGTGAGGATTTATTGGATAATTTTGATTTGCAAGATTGCCAAATGCCAAGCCAAAATCCCTTACTCAAAATCACAGAATCACTCAAAGCTTATGAAATCAATAGCGTCTTAAACAAAATCCTACCCAAAGATTCCACCAAAAATTCTCTCCATTTTTTTGAAAACGCCACAAAGATTAGAGATTCACAAGATTTTATCCCGCAAACTCCCGCCCCGATACCCTTTCGCTTCAATGCCCACCTGCTCAACACTGACGCAGAGTTGCAAGAATTTCTACCCCAAATCACACACGATTCTATCGTATCCTTTGACACCGAAACCACGAATTTAGATGTCTTCAATGCCAAAATTGTGGGATTTTCTTTTAGCCTTGATGGCATTAATGCCTATTATGTGCCTCTATCTCACAACTATTTAGGCGTAGGGGAGCAAGTTAGCCAAGAAGTTGCATTAGATTTTATCCAAACGCTTTTTGACGCCAAAGCCATTATTGGGCATAACCTCAAATACGATTTGGAGATTCTGCGCACGAATTTCAACTTCTCCCCAAAAAGATTCCACAATATCAAAGATAGTATGCTTCTAGCTTGGCTCTATCAAAGCGATTTGCCGTGCAATCTTGACTCGTTAATGCTGCGCTATTTCAAGCACGAGATGATTCATTATAAAGATGTCGTCAAAAAGGGAGAGAATTTTTCACAAATCGCGATAGAATATGCTTGCCAATACGCAAGCGAGGATGCTGCGGCTTGCTACCAACTCTACCAAAGGCTTGCAAGCTTGCTTCCCCCTCATCTGCTCAAAGTCGCAGAATCTACGGAGTTTCCATTCATTCAATGCCTTGTTAATATGGAATTAAGCGGCACAAAAATTGACATTGAATACTTCAACGAATTGAAGTCTGAAATGTCTGCCAAACTCTCTAGTCTCTCGGAGGAAATCTTCGCCATTGCGCAAAAAAACTTCAATCTTAACTCACCACAACAACTCTCTATTGTGCTATTTGAAGACTTAAAATTACAGAGTGGCAAAAAAACAAAATCCGGCTTAAGCACCTCCCAAATGGTGCTCAATTCTCTGATTGACGCACACCCTATCGTGCCAAAAATCCTAGAATATCGTGAGCTTTTTAAGCTTTTTAGCACCTATATTGAACCTTTAATTGAACACGCCAAACTCAACTCTGCGCACAAAATTTATACCTCCTTTATGCAGACAGGCACGAGCACGGGTAGGCTAAGCTCCAAAAATCCTAATTTGCAAAACATTCCTGTCAAAACCACACAAGGCAGACGCATACGACAAGGCTTTATCGCTCAAGAAAATCATCTGCTTGTAAGTTTGGATTATTCCCAAATTGAATTACGACTTTTGGCACATTTTTCGCAAGATGAAGCAATGGTTGAAGCGTTTTGCCAAAATGCCGATATTCACTTAGAAACAGCCAAAAAAATCTTTGGCGAAAACCTTGCACAAGCAAAACGCGCGGTGGCTAAAAGTATCAACTTCGGACTTATCTATGGTATGGGACCCAAAAAACTCTCCGAAACCTTAAAAATCAGCTACCAAGAAGCTAAAACCTATATCCAAAACTATTTTGAATCATTCCCTACCGTGAAAGATTTTCTTAAAGAGCAAGAGGATTTTATCTTGGAAAATGGCTATTCGCTTACCCTGCTTGGACGTATGCGCAAATTTGATTTTTATGGAATCCAAGAACACCAAAAGGCGGCTTTCTTGCGTGAAGGGATTAATGCAATCTTTCAAGGAAGTGCGGCGGATATTATCAAAATGGCGATGAATGCTATCACACGGGCAAATTTAGAATCCAAACTGCTTTTACAAGTGCATGATGAATTAATCTTTGAATCCCCTATTGCCTGTGCAGAATCTGAAGCACAAAAAATCGCTTCTATTATGGAAAACATTACTACGCTTAAGATTCCGCTTCAATGCACTATTAAATATGGCAACCATTGGGGCGATTTGAAATAGATAATACATTGCGAGCAAGTTTTTAACTTGCGTGGCAATCTATAATCCTGCACAAGCTGCGTCCCACTATGTCATTGCAAAGCCTTTGCAAAAGTCTGTGGCAACCTAAACGAAAGAATCTCGCCTTTATAGATTCTATCTTTGCTTGATTATGGATTGCTTCGCTTCGCTCGCAATGACAAAAAATCACTTCGTTGCACCCCACAAGGACGAAATAGAAGAATAACCCCTCACATTTCATAGCCTAAGAGCTTTGCGATTCCTTGTTTTTGGACTTTAATCTGCTCGCCTCGCGCGCAAAGCTCATAGAAACACTCATTATAATTTTCCAAAGCATAAGAATCTAAAAAGTCTCTAGGTAGTGGCATTTCTTTGATTTCCTTTTCTCCGATTCGCTCATTATTGTTTTGATAAATTTGACTTAGTGCCAAATAACCATAAGAAGAGAGAAAATGAAAATACAATGCCTTAGCGACCATAGAACTTTTGGCTCTAAGCACCAAAATCCCGGCATTAGGCAGCACAATCTTTTGGGCTGCACACTTGCCTATAATCGCAACCTTTGGAGTTACTCCACGCATAGACAATAAAACATCATAAGGCTGCACTCTAAGCTCATACAAACGCGCTAGATTCGGCTTTAATACATAATCATTAAAGACATTGCTCATTCCATAGGCTTCAAAATCCTTAATCCCCAAATCATAACAGCCGATTAAATCCTTATCCTGCTTTGCCTCTACCCTCATTCCACGATAGCATTTTTCCAAAAGCTGACCCAAAAGCACTTTTGTGTCTTGGGATTCTGTGTTTTGAGACTGCGTATAATGCGATGGTTTGAGATTCTCAAAATCCAAATCTTGATAATCCAAAAGACAAGAAATCTTGGTGTTTTGCTTGGAGGCAAACAAATCCAATATTTCCTCTAAATTAATGAGTTTATTATATTTGCCCTCTTTTAAATAAAATTCTTGCGCATTGACAAAAAACACACGCCTATTTTGAGGAGAAAGCACAAGGATACAAAACTCTCCCATTTGATGAGGAAAAATGTTTGTTGGTAACTCAAGGATAGCTTCGATTAATTTTGATTGCATAAGATAATGACGCAATCGTTCCCCTATGGGCTTATTTAGCAAGACAGAACGAATGATAAAAATCGCTCTTTTCTCAAAACACGTAAGCGCGAAATCCAAAAATGGAATCTCTGGAGCGGTTTTAGTATAAGGAGCAAGAGGAGAATCTTTAGGGGCTTTGAGATTAAGATGAGAGAGCAAGGGCGGATGACAGAATACTTTATCAAATTTCTGAACACTCTTAGAATCCTTTTGAATCGCGGATTCTTTGAAAATATCGGCAACTTCTAAATGACAATCCTTAAAGCCCAAGAGCATTGCAAGCATTTTTGCGATTCCAATAAGTTTAGGGTGAATATCTACGCCAAAAAACCGACAATCCTGATAGTGCGCACTTAAGCTTAATAGCCAAGAACCAACCCCACAACAAGGATTATAGATACTCTCGCTTTTTTGCAAATTGAGCAACCCACACACAAGCGCGTTAATTTCCGCAGGTGTTGCATAATCATAAAGCTTCAAAATCGTTTTTTGCAAGGTGATAGTTTGGATAAAATCCTCTAATGCTTGCGCGCTAATTTTAAGATTCTGGGTTGCTTTAAGGACTTTTTTGTAATTCATTTTGGGATTGATTTCTATCTTGGGCATTAGATGGTGCGCTTGCAAATAAGCATAAAAACTCTGTGGAATCTCACGCTCTTTGCAATCCAATATCTCTGCCCTTAAGTCTTGATTCTGTCCTACCAAGAGAAATTCTAATGTCAAACACAACACATCAAGATTGTCTTCGTGGTATTTTTGAATATATTGAAAAATTTGCAATAATTCTTTCATTGTGCCTTAACTCCACATTCAACTTGCGCGAAATAAACATAATTTTAGCATTAATATAGAGTTTTAAGCAAACTTTACATTTGCAAAATTAAATTTGATTAACAAATTTTTAGGCTTGCTTGGTGTAGAATTTGAATTTTTAAATTAGGAAAACAAATGGAACAACAAGCGTTAGCACTGAAATATCGCCCAATGGACTTTGATGAACTGATTGGACAAGAGGCAGTCAGTCGCACTCTGTCTTTGGCATTAAGCAGCAAACGACTTTCCCACGCTTATTTGTTTTCAGGCTTGCGCGGAAGCGGCAAAACTTCTAGTGCTAGAATCTTTGCAAGGGCTTTGCAATGCGAGAATGGTCCTTGCGCAAAACCTTGTGGAGTCTGCGCCAACTGCGTTGCAGCCAATCCTCACAAAATGCGACACATTGACATTATAGAATTAGATGGTGCTTCTTCGCGCAAAATTGATGACATTCGCGATTTGATTGAGCAGACAAAATACCACCCCAATATGGGACGTTTCAAAATCTTTATCATAGACGAAGTGCATATGCTCACCAAAGAAGCTTTTAACGCACTCTTAAAAACGCTTGAAGAACCGCCAGAATATGTCAAATTTATTTTAGCCACGACAGACCCATTAAAACTACCCGCGACTATTTTAAGCCGAACGCAACATTTTCGCTTCAAGCGCATTTCTGATAAAAGCATTTTGGAGCATTTAAAAAATATCTTACAAAAAGAGCAAATCACCTATCAAGAAGAGGCTTTAAATATGCTCATTCGTAGCGGTTCTGGCTCTTTGCGCGATACCTTAACCCTCCTAGACCAAGTGATTATTTATTCTAATTACAATATCACGGCGGAATCTTGCGCAAATATGCTAGGATTGATTAATCCCCAAAGCCTCAACGCGCTCTTTGAGTGTATTTTCAAACAAGATAGAGAGCTTTTATTGCGTGAGATTGAGGCGTTTTTTGAATACGAGGGGGAAATGCTTTTAGATGAAATGAGTATTTTCTTAAAAGAAAAGCTCTTAAGGGGCGAGGATTCTCGCTATAACGCCCTACTTGTGGATAGATTTTTTAGGATTCTTGTGCAGGCGAAAGAATTGTTATTCTTAGGCTCTGAAGATGAATTTGTTTTGACGCTTAGCGTCTTTAAAATGCTAGAGGCTTTAAAGGTTGAGCAAATAGACGCTGCAATTGAAAATTTAGAGAAAGGCTTGTTTGAAAATCTACCCAAGATTCAAAGCCCCGCAGAATCTCCCAAAGATTCCATTATGGATTCTCCACAAACTACAATACCTTTAAATCAATCCCAAAAAACCTTACCAACACAAGCCCAAATCACCCCGCCAAATGAGCTAAATGAGGAACAAAACCTCGCAATGTTTGCTCTATTGAATCAAAAAATTTATGAACGCAATTATGAATTGGGAGAAATCTTTGCCAAAGACATTCGTTTCATTTCTTTTGTCAATCATACGCTCACTTGGGAAAGTCTCGCAAGTGGAGCAAACCGCGAAAGACTTAAAAATAGCTATTCTATTATCAAGAATCTTGTTTTAGAAGTTTTTGGCGTCCAAACACAGATTAAATCTATCAGCAATCCAAGCCAAACTCCCCTTTCCACTCCGCAGCAATCCACCCCTAACCTAGAAGAACCCACAAAAGAACTTGCCACAAAAGAACCCGCAATGATAGAGTCTCAAGACAGCATACAAGCAGAAGTTGATGCAGCCTTAGCATTGCCTTTATTACAAAACGCTAAGGAATTGCTAGAGATTAAACAAATCAAAGTGCGCCCAAAATCTACACCCAATACAATTTAGAAAGTTTAGTATGGAATGGATTTTAAAAGAAAACGAACTCCCAAAACTCTGCCAAGCCTTAGACATCAAAAATCATCGTGGCATTTATTTGCTAAGCGGGAATCTCGCAAGTGGTAAAACTGCTCTAGTCAAGGCATTTGTAAGCGCATTAGGAAGTGAAGCAGAAGTAACTTCCCCGACTTTTTTAACCGCGCTAAGTTATGGAAATCAAATTTATCATTATGATATTTATAACAAAGACTTAAACGAACTCTTTGCGCTAGGATTCTTAGAGGAAATTGAAAAAGAAGGTTGGCATTTTATTGAATGGGGTGATGAAAATTTGGCTAAAATTCTACGACAAATTGGCTTGCCATTTTGGCATATTGTAATTCGCACCGAATCAGATAAGAGAAAATACAGCATTCAAGGACCATTATGCACACATTAGAAGCAACACATCTGACGAAATCCATTAAAAAAACTCCAATCATTCGTGAAGTTTCTTTATGCGTGCAAAGCGGCGAAGTCGTAGGGCTTCTAGGACCAAATGGTGCGGGCAAGACAACGACATTTTATATCATCTGCGGACTTTTGGAAGCAAATAGCGGAAAAGTCTGTTTTGACAATCAAGACATTACAAAATTAAGCCTGCATAAGCGCGCGCAGCTTGGAATCGGTTATTTGCCGCAAGAATCAAGTGTTTTTAAGGATTTAAGCGTAGAAGAAAATCTAATGATTGCCGCAGAAATATGCCTAGAAGACGAAAACGAGAGAATCAAACGCATAGAAGAGCTTTTGGAGGAATTTAGCATTGAGCCGATTCGGAATCGCAAAGGAGTCAATTTAAGTGGCGGGGAAAGAAGGCGGGTAGAGATTGCACGTGCTTTAGTCAAAAAACCGAAATTTATCCTTTTAGATGAACCCTTTGCGGGCGTTGATCCTATTGCGGTGCTAGACATTCAAAACATTATTAAAAAACTCGTTGCGCTTGAGATTGGGGTTCTCATCACTGACCATAATGTGCGCGAAACTCTTGGAGTATGCCATCGAGCCTATGTTATCAATAAAGGCACATTGCTTGCAAGTGGAAATTCTAATGAAATTTATGAAAATGAACTCGTCCGCAAACACTATTTAGGCGAGAATTTCAAAATATGAAACTACGAACCCAAACCCAAACCGCACTCAAGGCAAAGCTCTCTTCCACCCTTAAGAGTTGGCTTCCGATTCTCCAAAGCGGAATGAGTGATTTAGAGGAAACTCTGGGGGAATTTAGCAAAGAAAATCCCTATTTTAATATCAAATCAAACATTGCACAAGACTTCAGCTCTCAAAGCTCTGTCCAAAAAAAGCGTCAAAAGGAAATCTCAAGAGGAGCAAAAGGCTCTAGCTTAGAGGGAGACGCGATAGAACAATTTTGCGTCCAAGAGGAATCGCTAGAAGTGGTGCTCAATGGACAGATTGTGCCACCATTATTTCCTACTGCAAGTTCCCAAGAAATCGCCAAGCAAATTATTGAAAATCTCAACGAAGAGGGCTACTTTGAGGGAGATTGCGAGCAAATCGCACAATCTTGTAGCAAAGCTCTCAACCAATCCATTAATGCAACGGAAGTTGAAAAAGTGCGCAAACGTTTCGCTTATCTTGACCCGCCCGGAATCGCAGCATTGGATTTGATAGAATCTTTCTACTTCCAATTAGATAATTTAGATGTTTCAAGTGAAGTCTATGCGTTATGCCAAGAAATTTTGCAAGACTTGGCAAACCACGCAAAGCACAAAGGTGCTCCGCTCTATGAAAAAGCAATGAAAGTGATTCAAAGTTTCAAAAACCCACCTGCACTTGATTTTTTTCAAAAAGAAGCCGCAATCATTCCCGATATTTTGGTAATTGAGGAAAAAAACAATATCCAAGTGCAAATTAATGAAAAATATTACCCAAGCATTGAAATCCAAACACAAGACAAAGAAAACAAACTCAAATCCAAAGAGGAATTTATCAAAACCAAAATCAAAGAGGCACGCGACCTCGTAGATGCACTTGAAATGCGCAAGGCTACGCTCTATAAAATCGGATTAATGATTGTAGAATACCAATACGAATTTTTTAAGGGTGGCGAGATTAAACCAATGAAGCTTAAAGATTTAGCCGAAGAATTTGGACACGCACCTAGCACAATCTCACGTGCAATTTCTAACAAGTTTTTAGAATGCTCACGCGGAATCTTTCCGCTCAAAAACTTCTTCGCCACTGCGATTGATGAAGACACTGCCAATACGACGATTAAGGACTTTGTTTCTGATTTAATCAAAAACGAAAACAAGCAAAAACCTCTAAGCGATAACAGAATCCTAGAACTCATTGAGGAGAAATTCAATATCAAAATGGTACGCCGCACGATTACGAAATATCGGGCTCAACTCAATATTGCAAGCTCAAGTGAGCGTAAAAAACTCTATAAAATTTCTGCGCCTTCACATTAGCTTTATTTTCGTTTCATATTGGCTTCATATTGATAAACTATACTTTCGTTATCTTAAAACAAAGGAACAAAAATGAAAACAAAAACTATCGTATCTTTCGCGCTCGTTGGAGCTCTCATCTCTGGTGCATTCGCAGCGGATTATTCTAAGGCAAGCAATGAGGAACTCTTGAAACTCTCCGCGGGGAAAATCGCCCCCAAAGACTACCCTGATTATAGAATGGAGATTCATAAACGCATACAAGAAATGAAAGTCAAAGACGCAAGGGTGTTTCGTGATAAATTAAGAGAATCTCGCCAAAGTATGTATGACAAGATGACACATAAGGAATATTTAGAATACAAAGACGCAATTTACCTAGAGACGCAAAAACGTTTGGATTCTATGGGTGAAAAAGAGGCAAGAGAAAGCGGATTAATGGGCTATGGACATTACAAAGGTGGCAGCAAAGCGGGACACAAGGGTTATCGTGATTGCCATAACAGAGGATACCACCACCCTTGGTGGTAATCCACCGCGCCCTTGCGAGATTCCGCTAACTTGTCCTTGCGAGCTTTATTTTCGGCGTGGCAATCTTATGCTGCCTCTTGCGTCATTGCGAGAATCGCTTGCGATTCGTGGCAATCTATAATACTGCATACTTATAATTCCCCCATTTCAGTCATTGCGAGACTTCGTAAGAAGTCGTGGCAATCCACAATTCAGCATACTTTTAATTTAACAACGCAATCTATAATAAAAGAATCTCGCCTTTATAGATTTTATTTTTGCTAGATTATGGATTGCTT
>NZ_JAAVGY010000019.1 GCF_014799995.1 Helicobacter sp. | reverse complement strand
TAACTAAATAGAATTTTCCCCCCCCCCCCCCGCAGAACTACATTAGACATTATTTCTCCTTTATATTCCAAGATAAGATTATGACAAAATTTAATAAAATGAAAACTAGATTGCAAATCAACCTCTTATAAGAGCAAAACCACCTTTTCCTTAACCTATTTTAATTTTTCTTTGAGCAATTCATTTACTCTTGCAGGATTTGCTCCTTTAGAACTTTTCATCACTTGCCCTACAAAGAATCCGAAGAGCTTGTCTTTGCCACTTTTGTATTCCGCCACTTTATCCGCATTTGCACTAATGACTGCTTCAATAGCTTCAAGGATTGCACCCTCATCATTCACCTGTGCTAATCCCATAGAATCTATCAGACTATCTACCTCACCTCCACGATTCTGCACCAAAACATCAAGGATTTCTTTAGCACTTTTACCGCTAATCTTACCCTCATCAATGCGTTTGACCAAAGTCGCTAAAGTCTCCGATTTAATCCCGCAATTTTGCAAATTATTCTCGCCTTTTAACCTTCCTAAAAGCTCGGTAGTCAGCCAAGTAACTGCACCTTTCGGACTTGCGCCTAAAGCAAGCATTTGTTCGAAGTATAACGCCATTTCAAGCTCACCTGTGAGCACTTTTGCATCACTTTCTTTGATTCCAAACTCTCGCACATAACGCGACCTTTTCTCATCAGGCATTTCTGGGATTTTGCGCCCTTGCTCCATTAACTCCGCGTCAATAAACACAGGGAGTAAATCAGGGTCTGGAAAATAACGATAATCTGCCGCTTCCTCCTTGCCACGCATAGAGCGCGTAATACCTTTTGTCGTGTCAAAGAGACGCGTTTCTTGGACGACTTCTGCCGCATATTTGCCATCTTCCCACGCCTCAATTTGTCGCTCTACTTCATATTCAATGGCTTTTTGAATGAATTTGAAGCTATTGAGATTCTTAATTTCTACGCGCGTATAGAGATTGGAATCTCCTTTGGGGCGGATAGAAACATTCGCATCGCAGCGGAAGCTTCCCTCTTGCATATTTGCATCAGAGATTCCTAAGAATCGGACAATAGAATGTAGTTTTTTAAGATACGCTATCGCCTCATCACTGCTTCGCATATCAGGCTCACTCACAATCTCCAAAAGTGGCGTGCAAGCGCGATTCAAATCCACTTTAGAATAATGGCTCTCGTGGATATTTTTCCCCGCGTCCTCCTCCATATGCGCACGCGTTACGCCGATAATCTTTTTTTCTCCATTGATTTCAATCTCAATTTCCCCACGTCCCACGATTGGAATCTCAAATTGGCTAATTTGATAGGCTTTAGGCAAATCAGGATAAAAATAATTTTTGCGCGCAAACACAGAATTTTGATTAATCTTAGCATTGATTGCTGTGCCAAACGAAATTGCCTTTTTGACGACTTCACGATTCAATACAGGCAACGCACCGGGCAAACCTAAGCAAGTAGGACAAACATTTTTATTTGGCTCTTCACCAAAACTCGTTGCACACGCACAAAAGATTTTCGTCTTGGTATTGAGCTGGACATGCACTTCAAGCCCAATAATGGTTTCATAAGCACTCATTAATGCACCTTTTATTAAATTCGGTGCATTTTATCAAATTTTGCTTTAAATAAACGCTAGATTCCTTGATGATTCATTGTTTCGTGTTTTTTAACCTTTTAAGAAGTGGTGGGAAATCTACCTTTTGCTAGATTATAGATTGCTTCATCAGCTTCACTTCCTCGCAATAACAGGAAACTAAAGCGTCTGCTGCTCTGTCATTGCGAACAAGTTTATAAAACTTGCGTGGCAATCTACAATGTTGGGAAAAATAAAATACACGATTTGCATCATTACGAGCCACGCGTGGCAATACATAATCTAAAGTCTTGTTTTGAAGATTCCATTGCAAAATTTACTTTTTGCTAAATTATGGATTGTTTCGGCTTTGCCTCACAATGACGCAGTGGTAAATGTCATTGCGAGCATTTTTCAAAAATGCGTGGCAATCCATAGTCTTGAGCTAAATTGATTCTTGCAATGGAAACCCTAAAGCGAGATTTTGGATTATACGAGTTGAATATCACAATGTATGCTTGATAATGGATTTGCAAGTGTGGGCAAATGCTTACGCAATGTGCGCCACAACTTCGGACGAAGTCTCGCAATGACTGAAGTTGGACATTACAAATAATTTTAAGATTATGGATTGGCTTTGGCTAAAGCCTCGCAGTGAGGGAATTGCAATAACACGGTAGATAGCTTTGCTTAATTCTTTAGGATATTTAAATTATTAATGAAATTTAGAAGTGGCCGGGAGAGAGGGATTCGAACCCCCGGAGGTATGACCCTCAACGGTTTTCAAGACCGCCGCTATCGACCACTCAGCCATCTCCCGACAAACAATAAATAAGATTCAAAATGGAGGCGACACCCAGATTCGAACTGGGGAATCAAGGCTTTGCAGGCCCATGCCTTACCGCTTGGCTATGTCGCCATTTGTCGTGGTGCCCGGGGCCGGACTTGAACCGGCACGGACGCAATGTCCGAGGGATTTTAAGTCCCTTGTGTCTACCATTTCACCACCCGGGCAAATTGATTCAGTCTATCAAACTTTCGCTACTTTTATGATTTTAGATAATGGAGCGGGAGACGGGGATCGAACCCGCGGCCCCAACCTTGGCAAGGTTATGCTCTACCACTGAGCTACTCCCGCATAAAAGTAAAAGTGAGAGCAAAATTATAGCGATGCTTTTGAAAAAAATCAAGATATTTTAGGCAAAAATAATAAAAAATGCTAAAATTCCAAATTCTATATTTTCTATAAATTTTCAGCAAGAAAAGGACTGCAACAATGAAACAACAAGGCTTTAATTTAACAAAATCATTAGGAATCTTTATTCTATGCTTTGGCATTCACACTATGGCTTTGGATTTCACCTATCAGACTTTTCGCCTCCTGCCCCATCAAGCAGGATTCAATCCGACAAAAGCCACTTCTTTGCTTTTTGTTGCAAATTCTGATGAGGGGATTTTGTGGGCTGGTAATCAAGATTTCGGACGCTGCACGCCTTTAAGCAAAAACGAATCGCAATCCCAAAACCAAAGTATCCAAGAGGGCATTCTCCAATGCAAAAATCTTGCCCTAAAGGTTGAAAATGGCGTCATTACAGAGGTTTTAACCGCCAACCAACAACACAAGCTTAATCTTGAATTACTAGATTCTATCACTTTAGAGCGACACGAAGTAACCTACCAATACCCCAAAACTCCCGACACAACCACCCATGCCCTAGCAACAATACGATTCCATTGTTCTAAAGATTCAAAAATTCAGAAATTATTGCAAACACTCTATCGTGAAAAATTTGATTGCGAAAATGCTCAAAGAGTATTTGTAGAAAGTGCGCAAAACTCTATAGACAAAGCCTTTACGACAATGGCGATAGAGGAAAGAAAAGACTGGAAAGAGATAATAGAAGAATTCTTAAAAACCTCCTCATTTGAAACAAATGTAGCGGATTCTCTATATTATTTTGATGAAAACTTGCTTGTATTTTCTATCAATGATTATTCCTATACAGGCGGGGCACACGGAATCTCTTATCAAAAGAGCGTGATTATATCCAAAGACAACAAAATCTTAGACTTAAAAACAATAATAGATTTTAATAATCCAGAATTAAAAAGCCTGCTTTGGCAAGCCTATCAAGAATATTTGAAAAATATAGATGAAGAGGGCTTTGTGGATTTTGAATCTTTCAATGTTTCAGAGGTGGTTTTGCTTGATTACGATTCGTTTGTCTTTGTTTATCAACCCTACGAGTTAATGCCTTACGCGTATGGAATCCTTAAGTTTAGGATTCCATTAGAGAAAATGGCACAATTTCAGTTGAAGAAGTTTGGCAAAACACCACTGCAATCTTTATTCGCCAAATAATGCGAGAGATGTTATAATAAGCATTTTAATGCAAGGAAAGAGAATGAAATGGATTAGGTTGGTCGTGATGATTGGGCTTTGTTTTGGTATCTTGGGTTGCGAAAAACAAGAAAACAAGCAAGCAAGTCAGACAATCAAAGAAAAAAAACAAGAAATTTTGAAAAATCTTATCTTAAAAAGCAATGCAAACACCGCATTAATCATCAATCAAAAACCTCAAAAAGAGCAAAATAACTTCAAAAACATTGAACCCAAAAAAGAAAATGTTTTTAAGAATCTGATTGTTACTTCGGATACAAACAACCTTAAAGTCTTGCTCTTTTTCACCACTTGGTGCGACCCTTGCAAGGGAATTTTGCCTCATTTAGAAAATCTCAAAAAACAATTTGGTGAGCAAATCTCCCTCTATGGAATCCCCATAGACGACTTAGTAGGAGAAGTAGAGAACTTCAAAGGCATTATGCAAGTCTTCAATGAAGAAAATGCTACTAATATCCCAATGATATTAGATGAGAATCGCTCCAAGCTCTTCAATGCACTTGGCAACATTGAGGGTGTGCCACTCATCGCATTATACGACAAAGATGGGCAATACATTATCCATTATTTAGGTGCGATTCCAGAAGAAATGATTGAGTTTGACCTCTCACAAAATTTAGCAAAGTTAAAGGCACACTAATGCTTGAAATATTCAAAAAAACCCTACAAAAAACCACGCAAAACATTCGTGATTTACTCCCAAAAACCCACAAAAAACTTAGCAAAGAGACTTTAGAAGAGATTTTAATCACAACGGATATGGATTATGACTTAATTGAGATGATTTTAAGCCCACTTGGAGAGCAAATCAGTCGCAATGAGCTTGAAGTCGCACTGCTTAGGCTTTTTCGTGGGGAAAGCTACTACGACAAGGTGCAAGCAAAAACCACAGAGGATAAGCCTTGTGTTCATCTCATTGTGGGTGTCAATGGTGCGGGCAAGACGACAACGATTGCCAAACTCGCCAATCTCTATAAGCAACAAGGCAAAAGTGTGATTCTAGGGGCTGGGGACACATTTAGAGCGGCTGCGATTGAGCAACTCAAGCTATGGGGAGAGAGATTAAGCCTCCCTGTGGTTGCCTCACAAATCGGACACGACCCCTCCGCAGTCGCCTTTGACACCATTACTTCTGCGATTGCTAAAAACCTAGATGTCGCAATCATTGACACCGCAGGAAGATTACATAATCAAAGCAATCTACAACAAGAGCTACAAAAGATTATGCGCATTTGCGACAAGGCAAAGGCGGGCGCACCGCATCGCAAAATCTTGATTTTGGACGGCACGCAAGGCACTTCTAGCCTAGAGCAAGCGAGGATTTTTAGCCAAACTCTAGGAGGGATTGACGGCGTCATCATCACCAAACTAGATGGCACAAGTAAAGGAGGCGCAATCTTTAGTATCATCTACGCCTTGCGTGTGCCGATTCTATACATTGGTGTGGGAGAAACCGCCCAAGACCTAATTGTCTTTAATGAAGAAGAATACATTACAACGATTTTAGATTCTATCTTTGAAAGTTAGAATCCAAACGACAACCCGCATTATCTGCACAGATAATCCCTAAAGGCTATGAAATGGCAAAGAAAAAAGTGCAAATTTTTGAATGTCAGCATTGTGGATTCCAAAGCTCAAAATGGCTTGGAAAATGCTCTAATTGTGGGGCTTGGGAAAGTTTCTTAGAGCTCAAAGAAGAGCAGATTGAAGCCTTTAAGGCTGCGGAATCCCCACTTGTGAGCAAAGTTACTCCTATCACAGAAGTGCAAGAAGAAGAGTTTGTGCGCTTTAGCAGTGGCGAGCAAGAATTAGACATTGTGCTTGGGGGAGGAATCGTGCTTGGCGGAATGTATCTAGTCGGTGGCAGTCCGGGCGTTGGGAAATCCACGCTTCTACTCAAAATCTCAAGCAATTTAGCCAAAATGGGAAAAAATGTCCTCTATGTCAGCGGGGAAGAGAGTGCCTCACAAATCAAATTGCGCGCCGAGAGGCTCAATGCAGTGTGCGAAAACCTTTTCTTGCTCAATGCAATCAAACTGCAAGAGATTCTAGGCACAATCTATGCGAAAGAACACCGCTATTCTATGGTTGTGATTGATAGTATCCAAACGCTTTATAGCGAGAATATTAGCTCAAGTCCGGGAAGTGTCTCTCAAGTGCGCGAAGTAACCTTTGAGCTAATGCGCCTTGCCAAAGAATATGGAATCTGCGTGTTTATCATCGGACATATCACCAAAGAGGGTGCGATTGCCGGACCTAGAATCCTAGAACATATGGTGGATTGCGTGCTTTACTTTGAGGGGGATTCTAGTCGTGAATTGCGCTTCTTAAGAGGCTTCAAAAATCGTTTTGGCAACACAAGCGAAATCGGAATTTTTGAGATGAAAAGCAACGGATTAGTGGGGGCAAAAGAAGCTTCTAAGATTTTTTTCCAACAAAAGACTTCTGCGCCCGGAAGTGCGCTAAGTGTCGTTATGGAGGGTTCTCGCTCGCTCGTTTTGGAAGTGCAAGCCCTCGTGAGCGACTGCGCCTATGGAATGCCCAAACGTTCCTCTACCGGCTTTGATTCTAATCGTCTCAATATGATTTTGGCATTATTAGAGCGCAAATTAGAGATTCCGCTCAATCGTTACGATGTGTTTATCAATATCACAGGCGGAATCAAGATTTTAGAAACTGCGGCGGATTTGGCAGTCGTGGCTGCGATTCTTTCTAGCTTTCGCAATAGAGCCCTCTCTAGCGGAAGCGTATTTCTAGGCGAAGTCAGTCTTGTAGGAGACATTCGCGATGTGCCAAATGTAGAAGCAAGGCTCAAAGAAGCCTTATCGCTTGGAATCACGCGGGCGATTCTACCCAAAAAGCCCGCCCAAACAATCAATATCAAGTGTTTTGAAGTGCAAGAAGTTACAAAAATTATTGATTGGATGTAAGAGATTTGGCATTCCCGCAATGATGAGAGATTAGAATATGCCACAGGTGAAATTCATCTTGAACCTTGCGGAAAGCAGGGTTAGGCTTGAAGTCAATAAGCCTTGACAACAATTATACAAAGCAGTATAATTGCGCACAAGATGAATTTTGCGACTTTCATCGTATGCTCCTTTTAGGGCATAGATTTTGCCGCAGGGTGATGACCTGTGGCAAACACCCTGCATTATTATACTTCAAAATCCACAAAATAGATTTAATGTTTGATTGTTTTTACTAATTATAAATCCAAGAATCAATCCTCATAAATCTCTTTTTTGTGTCCTATAGGAATCACACAAACAATCAATCGCTGTTCCTCTTTAAGATAAATGATTCGGTAGTCCCCCCGCCCTTTTTCTAAACTTGCCTTTATATCTGCCCTTAAGAGCCTTATCTCCATTGAAATTACCCTTTTGTAAGTCAAGCAATTTATTCTTAATCCATCTTTTGTCCTTAAGATTGAGAGATTCTACAAAGAGATTCTCCTTCAGTTCAATGACGACTTCATACATTATGCAAACCCGTTTTTTCAAAAAATTCTTTTAATGGGACAAGATTCGCTTTGCCCTCTTTGACTTCATCAAGAATTTTATCGCTCACCATTTCGTCCATCTACGATTCAGCATAAATGAAATACACAACTTGTGTCATTGCGAGGAATGAGCAAAGCGAATGACGAAGCAATCTATAATATTGCACAAATAAAATGATTCCATTGTTGAATTTTAAATTATAAGTATGCAAAATTATAGATTGCCACGAAAATTTTTTAAATTTTCTCGCAATGACACAAGGACGCAATGACAAGAAAGAGAATGATGAGGAGGAATCCTCATCATTAGATTAGAAGCTATACTAGGCTTCTTTTTTGAAATTAGAAATTATATCTAACTTCTACACGAACTCTTTGTCTGTCTTCATCACTACCATTTGCTACATAATCAG
>NZ_JAAVGY010000018.1 GCF_014799995.1 Helicobacter sp. | reverse complement strand
TATGATGAAGAATATAAACGCGAAGCTTTCAAAAAACTGCTTAATCTTGGAGAAACTAAAACCATCAAAAATTATATTGGTGAAATCAAATTCAACAAAGAATTAGCCAATGAAATCCTTGGAATGTGTTATGCTAAAAAAATGGATTTCAGCAATGAAGAAATTGCGCAACTCTGCGCGGAAGTGGGATATAGCAAAGAAGATTATTTACTCTTAGCCCAAAAGCTCAAAGAATGCTATGAGCCAGCGACTTTGGTTAGCCTATTTGAAACCCTTTCTAATAAAGATGAGCTAGCAGAAATGGCATATTTTTATGTGCTTTTAGAGCTAGAAATGATTGATGAAGCTAGGGAACTTCTTAATACCTACCCTCAAAATGAATTTTTAAAAGTGCGTGCGTATTTAGATCTCAAGGACTTAGGCAAAAAATATCCTTTAGAATTATTCTTGCTTGATTAAACTTCAAATTCCTTGCTTTTGTAGAATCGCATTCTATGCGATTCTATTCCGTTATCAAGAGACTTAAAACAAACTCCCAACTTCTCTAAAAGAAAATAATTCATAAGTTTTTTGTGTCGCGATTCTCCCGCGCGCGGTACGTTCTAAATACCCATTTACAAGCAAATAGGGTTCAATCACATCTTCAATCGTTCCCTCATCTTCACTCATTGCTGCCGCAAGGGTGCTTAACCCAATTGGTCGTCCGCGATTCTCACAAATGATTTTTAAAAAACGCAAATCCAATTCATCAAACCCATATTCATTCACGCCAAGCTCATTGAGCGCATATTGGGTACGCTCTTGCGTGATAATTGCCTCTTGTGCCACTTCTGCAAAGTCTCTCACGCGTTTTAATAATCTCAATGCGATTCTAGGTGTGCCACGTGAGCGTTTGGCTATCTCTAATGCACCCTCTTTAGAGCATTCCTTTTGTAATTTTACTGACGCAATTTGCACGATACGTGCCAACTCTTCTTGCTCATAAAATTGCATACGAAACTGCATTCCAAATCTATCGCGCAAGGGATTACTAATCATTCCTGCGCGCGTTGTCGCCCCAATGAGCGTGAATCGCGGTAAATCAATCTTCACGGTTTGCGCCGCAGGTCCGCTACCAATGATAATATCTAGCCTAAAGTCTTCCATTGCGGGATATAAAATCTCTTCAATTGCAGGGCTTAGGCGATGAACCTCATCTATAAACAAGATTTCACCCTCACTCAAATTTGTCAGAATCGCAGCCAAATCCCCTGCTTTTTCAATCATTGGAGCAGCAGTTACTTTAATGGCTGTCTGCATTTGATTGCTAATAATATGTGCCAAAGTCGTTTTTCCAAGTCCGGGAGGACCAAAGAGCAAAAGATGGTCTAACACATCTCCCCGCATTTTTGCTGCTGTGATAAAAACTTGCAGATTCCGCTTTAGTTTTTCTTGTCCAATATAATCGTCCCAGCAAGAGGGGCGAAGCTTGATTTCCTCTTCGTTTTCTAAAGTCAGTTTTTCAATTTCTACGATTCGTTCCAAACTTATCCTTAATAACTCTCTTGCTGATTAGGAAAATCACCACTTTTTACCTCTTGCACATATTGGCGCACGCTTTGACGCAACAACTCTGCACCTTTGAAATATTGGCGCACAAATTTGGGCTTAAATTCCTCAAAAAATCCAAAGGCATCACTCCATACCAATACCTGCCCATCTACATCCACTCCCGCCCCAATGCCAATGACTGGAATCTTAACGCTTTGCGTAAGTTGTTTTGCGGTTTCTGCTTTGACTCCTTCCAATAAAATGCTAAATGCGCCACTCTGCTCAATTTGTTGCGCAAGATTGATTAAATCTTGCATATCCTCTTGTCTCTTGCCTTGCACCTTATAGCCTCCATCACTGCGGACAAATTGTGGTTTCAAACCAATATGCGCCATTACCGCGATTCCATTACCCACCAACATTTCAATACTTTTTAGTCCTTCAAATCCCACTTCTAATTTTACCGCTTGAGCTTTCGTCTCTTTATAGACACGAATCGCTGATTCCAATGCGAGATGAGGCGTGGCTGTGCTCCCAAAAGGCATATCACAAACAATCAAGCTTTGCTTTGCTCCATTGCACACTGCCTTTGTGTGATATATCATAGAATCCAAAGTGCTGCTCAATGTATCTTGTTCGCCAAAAAAACTCATTTGCAAACTATCACCTACTAAAATCATATCCACTTCGCCATCAAAGATTTTTGCCATTAAAGCATCATAGGCAGTGAGCATAGTAATTTTTTCTACACCCTTTTTCTTTAAAATCTGTGTGGTTGTAATGGATGGAATGATGGTTTGTGTGCTCATTGTGAATCCTTGTTTTAAGATACGATATTTTACTATAAAATAAAATTTTGTGCTAAAATTCTGCTACTTTTTACAGAGGAAACACGATGAAAATCACCCCCCCCCACTAATCCTTAAACTAAAACAAAAATTCCAAAGATACAGACGAAATTTAAGAGCGAAGTCTAAATATGTAGGCTATCTTAGGAAACTCACTCCGCAGCCTTTCATCAAAAAACTAGACATCAATTTAGCAGAACATTGTAATCTCAACTGCTTTAGTTGCGACCATTTCTCTCAACTTGCAGAACCGCAAATCCTAAATCCAAAAGATTATGAAAAGGATATTACACTCTTAGCAAAAATCACAGGGGGATTGATTAGACGCATTATGTTGCTTGGAGGCGAACCTCTTTTGAATCCAAACTGCAAAGACTTTTTCTCCATTACGCGCAAAGCTTTTCCAGAATCCCAAATTATTTTGGTAACCAATGGGATTTTATTACCCAAACAAGACGAAAGCTTTTGGCAAGAATGCAAAGCAAATGCGATTCACATTTCTCCCACCAAATACCCTATTAAAGTAGATTGGGAAAGAGTGGAGCAGCTTTGTAAGCAATATGAGATTCCGTTTCATTTCTATAATGGCGATAGCAAAAAAGAAAGTATGAAAAATGTCCTAAATCCCAAAGGAACAAATGATCCGTTTATTAGCTATTTAAACTGCCAAATGTGCGATTGTGTGCAGCTTAAAAATGGTAGAATCTATCACTGCTCTTTTTCTGCGCATATTGAACATTTTAATAAAAAATTCAACCAAAATTTACAAGTCAATGCGTTAGACTACATTACTTTAAATGATAATACAACTTATAGAGAGATTTTAGAGTTTTTAGCGCGTCCGATTCCATTTTGTCGCTATTGTGATACGATGCAATGGCAATACATAGGAGAATGGAGAACTTCTAAAAAGGTAATTTCGGAATATTTAGAATAAACATTTTCATTTGCATAGTGCTTTTGGAATTTGCATTTCACGCACTTTAATGCAAATTTTATCTATTTTGCAATAGAATCGCAACTTCTTTTGGGGCTGACTTGAATTTCGACAAGAATGAGATGGCTCTAGCTGCATGCCGACTTGTGTTATGTCGCAAAACTAGCACATAAATATAAACGCAAACAACGCAAATTACGCTCCCGCTTACGCTAAAGTTGCGTAAGTTTAATTTACTTTGGAGCTGTTTTTGAATAAGGATTCTAGCGACTTTTCAAAGACATCATCTAAGCTAGATGCGCTTTACATTACCAAATGTTAAGTTAAGTTTTTGGTTGCCTTGAAACATTATTTTTGGAAGTTGGTGTTTGCAAGAAAGATTCAAAATCCAAGCAAGCATGTGTATCGGCTATTGTTGGTTTTGTTTTTGGACTGGGGTTTGATTCCCCACAGCTCCACCATTTGCTATCATTCTAAAAATTTAAAAATACTTAAAATTTTGCAAAAGATTCTTTAAGCATTTCTCATTTCTTTGCACCATTTTTTATAATCTTGAGAAACTTGATATAGCTTAATGCCAATAATCTCTGGAATCTCATAAGAATGATGCTGCAAAATGAGCCTGCGTAAAGCCTTAAAATCTCGTTTAAAAACCTTAAAACTTAACAAGATTTCATTTTCATTACAAATTTCTAGGGAATCTTGTTTTGGCTGATTCCAAAAATAATGGCTTTGAATATCAGTTTGTTGCACGCAAGCACTAAGTTTAGAGAGCAAAGCTACTTCCACCAAAGCTTCTGCATTTGCCTTTGTCGTTGTTGTTTGAAGCAACATTAAACGACTTTTTTCACGCTTCTTATTCATCTTTATCTTTCACGCCCATTCTTTTTTTCTTTTCTTCTACGGATTTTTTCTTTTCATCTCGGCGCATTCTCTCTAAATTCATTTGACGCTCTTTGGAACGTTTGAATTTTTCTAAATATTCTTGACGTTCGGTTGGGCTTTGGTATGCAATAGGACGAATAAAAAAAATCACAAGCATTAACACAAAAAAGAAAATAGCGGTTTCTTGATTGGAAGTAAGCTTATACCAAATCATCGCAATCACAAGCGAAACGACAACCTTTAACACGATGACCATTCTATCTTCTTAGAGCATTCTAGGAGGAATGCTATGCTCCCCAAAACACAAAACATTGCTTGTGGTTTCCTCAAAAAGGGCTAAAAACACTTGGGGGATAAACAATAATGGAATCTCCAAATCATCGCGCCCATTTGCATCTCTAAGCTCTATTGCATTTCTATCCATTAGTTCAAAATTGTCAATATTGGGTGTTAAAATAAAATCTACACCACTATCTACCATTTCATAATAATCTGCCGCCCCCATTTTATAGGCTAATTGTGGATTTGTTTGGAGCAAATACGCATAACTCTCTTTGAAAAATGGCAGAATCTTAAGTCCTGTAATGTCTTCTAGGCGAGTAATGATTTGAGATTCTACAATCAATCTTTCAAGTTTTCTATCTACGATAAAAGCACATCGGAATCCTTGCCAACGTCTAGGTTTGAAGCGACAAGTTTTAAGCGCATCTAGCACAATTTCTGGGACAAAAACAAAACAATCTTCCAAACTCAAAATATCAATCTCTACACCGCATTCTTTGATGAGGGATTCTCTCAATTCCGTTTCTTCATAAAGGGCTTTAAAAAAATCCGTAACTTCTAATAAACTTTGCGAATCACAAAGAAGTATTTTGTGATTCTCCCTCTGTGCCTCTAAAAGTAAAAGGAGTAGTTTTTTATAATACTTCACCCTCTCAATAAAAGGTAAAAATTTCTGTTCAAGCGTAATAGTTTGGGATTTTTCAATTGGAATTTGTAATTTCTCTAAAAGCATTTTGAAGTTTTGCATTAGAATATGTGCGGATTTGGGATATAAATCATTGTGCAATAAAATAAAAGATTCCATTTCCTATCCTTAAAAATTAACTTTTTTGAGCAGTTTTGATTTGAAAGATTGAATTTTAGAATTTTCACTCATTTCAAAAACAATTCTCTTTAACTCATTAATGCACGCGTCAAACTTTGTATTTTGCGGGAAAAGATAAGTTTGCAAACTCTGTGCATTCAAGATTCCATTTTCTAACTCGCAAACAGCCTCTAAAATTTCTTGGGTTTTGTGCTTTGCATACAAAGAAGCAGCCAAAATAAAATATGCCTCGCCTAAATATTCTGGATTTTCAACGCTTAGAGGCGTTGCATAAGCAAAAGGCAGGAAAGAGAGCAAAAAGGCATCTTCAATGCTTTGTGTTTCTGTATCTAACGCTTCTAAACCTCTAAATTCCGCGTCTTTTAGCACACTCTGCACTTCCTCTTGCGCCAATTCATCAAGTCCGACACTCTTTAAGGATTCTATTTTTTGCAAAAATGGCTGGACATCAATGATTAAATCTTTCAGTGCCAAATGCGGATTGAGGGGTTCTATTTTCCACTCTAATCCAAAATTTTTAATTAAGTCTTCTATCTTGAGGCTAAAATCAAATACCACCACTCCATTAATCTTAAACCCATACGCATTATAACCATACTCTAGCACATTCTCTTGAATCATTGCGAGCAAATCTAATAGGGACTTTTGTGGATTAATTTTTATAATCAGCTTTGCAAAATAAGGTAAATAATCCGTTTTTATATCAAATCGGAATAATTCTAAACTAATTTTTTTGTTCATCTGTTCTCCCATTGCAAATCACTAAATTTTGAAGTATAGCAAATTATTTTTTAAACCTTTTATTTTTTGGATTTGCTAAAAGGGCTTTCATTGAACTATTAATGCCTTCTTCTTCTCCATTTTTATCGTATTCTGTCCCTATTAATGTTGCAAAAAGATTTATATATACGCAAAAATCTGCGTGCAAATCCTCTACATTGGGTAGCAAAATCTGCACAATAGAATCTAGTGGCGTTGTTACAAAACTGCCCAAATTTTCCTCACCGAATCCCGCTTCAAAATAGAGATTTTTAGAATCCACTTCCAAGCTTTCAAAAGTATATCCCGCAAGAATAAAGACCGTCAAATCACTAAAAGAACCTCTAATGGATTCTGGGAGTTCAGGTTCAAATTTCACGCGTTTCACATTGCATACAATAGAAAAGTTGATTTTTTTATGAATTAAATATTCTAACACTGCCGCGCAATGCCCCTTTAATAATTCTTGAAACTTTTTGTCTTTTAACAAACTTTTCATCACACCTCCTTATAAAATCGCCTTTAATCCCTCTAATAATAACTTAACTTCATTGATACCAATCTGCCAAAAATCATCACTTTCAATATCCAAACCAAAAATTCCCACCAAATCTTTAGGGGATTTACTCCCGCCAAGACTCAAAAACTCTTCGTATTTTGCAACAAATTCAGAAGGTTTGAGACGATAAACACCAAAAAGTGCAAAAACCAAAAGCTGCCCATAACTATACGCATAACAATAAAAAGGCGTATGAATAAAGTGCGGAATGTAAGACCACCAAAGACGATAATTTGAAGTTAGAATCACGCTCTTACCAAACATTTTTTGATTTTCTTGCTGCCAAAGTGTGCTAAACTCCTCTTTGTCCAATTCGCCCTCTTTGCTATGCACTAGCCGTTCAAAATTCGTAAAAACATTTTGACGAAAAAGTGTCGCAAACACATCTTCTAATTTGCCTGCATACAATTCAATTTTTTGTTCGCGATTCAAATTTGCTTTCATTTTTTCAAAAAGCAACATTTCCGCAAACACCGAAGCAGTTTCTGCAGTCGTCAAAGGAGTATCCGCATTAAGATAGCCTACTTTATAGGATAGGGTTTGATGGATTGTGTGTCCTAGCTCGTGCGCCATTGTAAAGGCATCTCTTCTACGATTGGTATAATTAAGCATTAAATAAGGATGCACGCTCGGCACGGCACTATGACTAAAAGCCCCTCCGCGTTTATTTTCTCTAGGGTGAGAATCTACCCAACCCTCCTCAAATGCACGATTTGCGATTCTATGAAATTTGGGTGAAAACTCTTTGAAAGTCTCCAATACAATCTCTTTGGAATCTTGATAAGTAAATTCTATTTCCTCACCACAAGCAATAGGCGCATATCTGTCATAATCATAAAGTGTCTCAAGTCCCAACATCTTAGCCTTAAGCGTATAATATTCCTCTACGATTCCAACATTCTCATTGATAGTTTTTACCATAGAATCCACACTTTTTTGTGTCGTTTGATTATCTAAATGACGTGATTCCTCTAAACTCGCATAATTTCTTAAATTGGTCGTGATTTTCAAATCTTTGCGCACGACATTATAGATATAGGCTAACAAATCAAGATTCTGTTCTAGCCCCTTGCTTAGGGATTCTTGCGCCATTTTACGCACTTCTCTTTCTTTGTCATACAATAAGCTCAAAACCTCTTCTTCACCAACTTCCTTTGGGTTGCCATTGAGAGTAATTTTGAATCGCAAACGACTCAAATGCTCATCAAACAGACGCTTGAAACTATCTACACCCACAGGCTGTGTTTTTAATAAAATCTTTTCTTCTTTCAAGCTTAATTGGTGTTTAGAATCCTTGCTCAAAAGCTCCAAATAATAAGCGTATTCCTTTGAATATTGGATAAACTCTTGTCGCTTGGTCTCGCTAAGTGCATTAAATTCCAAGTCAAAAAACAAGAGAGATTCCTGTGCGCTATTGACTTGCATTTCACAATTTGCATAAAATGCTCCCTCTTTTGTGTTGGAAGCAAAGCGCAAAAAAGCATAAGTCATAATGCGTGAAAGATTTTCACAAATTCTCTCATAGGTTTTTATCGCTTCATTAAAAGATTCTGCGGTAAGTGTAGAAAGATTGTCTTTGTAAGATTGTTCAAATGCTTTTGCCTCTTCCTTGCTTTGCGTAATTGCGTCTTGCAAAGATTCGTCATTGCTAAAAAGTGGCTTTAAGTCCCATAAATCTTTAGATTCCATAACATAACCTTATTACTTTAATTAAAAGATGATATTCTACAATAAATCCCGCTTAATTGTTGATTTTAGATTCAAGATTTTTAAAGTTTTAAATGGAGAGGCAGATTAGCTACGAAGTTTATTATCAAAGAGATTGGATTATTTTATCGCAATGACTAGCAAAATTATAAATTTGCTTTGTTGCATTGCCTCCTAAAAGAGCAAGAAAGCAATGCGTAACAAAACTTTTTAAACTAAAGCAAGGGGGAATTACATCATTCCGCCCATACCTCCCATTCCGCCCATACCACTCATATCTGGCATTGCGGGTTTATCTTCTTTGATTTCATGCACTGTGGCTTCTGTGGTGAGCAATAAACTAGAGACAGAAACTGCATTTTGCAATGCGATTCTAGCAACCTTTAAAGGGTCAATAATTCCGGCTTCAAACATATCTACATAAGTTCCATTAGAAGCGTCAAATCCGTGATTGATATTGGAATCTTTTTCTACATTATTCACGACAACACCGTCATCAAATCCTGCATTCGTTGCGATTTGTTTAATCGGTGCAGAAATTGCACGTTTAATGATTTCATAACCGATTTTCTCATCACCCTCAAGCTTCAAGCTTACTTTCGCTGCTGCACGGACAAGTGCTGCACCTCCACCGATGATAATTCCCTCTTCCACTGCCGCTTTAGTCGCACTCAACGCATCATCTACGCGGTCTTTTTTCTCTTTCATTTCTACTTCGCTTGCCGCACCGACTTTAATCACCGCTACACCACCGCTAAGTTTTGCAAGTCTTTCTTGTAGTTTTTCTCTATCATAATCACTTGTTGTGCTTTGGATTTGAGTTTTAATCTGTGCGATTCTTGCATTGACTGCTTCTTTTTGCCCTGCACCATCTACGATAGTTGTATTGTCTTTATCAATGACAATTCTAGTAGCTTGCCCCAAATCATCAATGGTTGCAGCCTCAAGTGTTTTGCCTAGCTCTTCGCTAATTACCTCGCCACCTGTTAAAGTCGCAATGTCTTTTAACATTTCTTTTCTTCTATCACCAAATCCCGGAGCTTTAACCGCAGCAACATTAAGCACGCCGCGCAATTTATTCACAACCAAAGTTGTCAATGCCTCTCCCTCAATGTCTTCTGCAATGATAAGTAAAGGTTTGCCACTTTTCATTGTGGATTCCAAAAGCGGAAGAATATCTTTCATAGAAGTAATTTTTTTGTCTGTCAATAAAACATAAGGATGCTCTAGCTCTGCTTCCATTTTATCGCTATTGGTTACGAAATATGGGCTAAGGTAGCCTCTATCAAATTGCATTCCCTCTACCACGCTTAACTCATCGTTGATTCCTTTAGCTTCCTCCACGGTAATTACGCCATCTTTGCCAACTTTTTCCATTGCTTCTGCAATCAATTCACCGACTTTAGAATCGGAATTTGCGGAGATTGTCGCGACTTGCGCAATTTCCTTTTTGCCCGCAACAGGCTTAGAGATTTTTCTTAACTCTTCTGTGATTGCTTCGGCTGCTTTATCCATTCCACGTTTTACTTGCACAGGATTCGCACCAGCAGTAATGTTTCGCAATCCCTCTTTAAAAATGCTATAAGCAAGCACTGTTGCGGTTGTTGTCCCATCTCCTGCTGCATCTGCAGTTTTGCTTGCGACTTCTTTAACGAGTTGTGCTCCCATATTTGCAATAGGGTCTGCAAGTTCAATTTCTTTTGCGACAGAAACACCATCTTTTGTAATATTTGGTGCTCCAAAGCTTTTTTGAATTAAAACATTGCGTCCTCTTGGTCCCATTGTTACTTTTACTGCGTCATTGAGTTGTTTTACGCCTTCATATAATCTATTTCTTGCACTATCTGAAAAATTAATTTCTTTACTTGCCATTTTTATCTCCTTAAGTTTATATTTAATTAAGCTCTAATGCCTAAAACATCTTCAAGTTTTAAAATCAAATATTCTTTTCCGTCAATTTTAACTTCAGTTCCAGAATATTTGCCAAAAACAACTTTATCGCCCACTTTCACTTCTTTTACCTCATTGCCAATTGCTTGGACAACGCCCTCAAGTGGTTTTTCTTTTGCATTATCAGGGATAATAATACCTGAAGCGGTTTTTGTGTCTTCTTCTAGTCTTTCTACTAGAACTCTTTCTCCAAGTGGTTTGAAATTCATAAGAATTACCTCCAAAAAAATATAATTTTTAATGGGCGGAATTATAATGCAAAAACTTTGACTTGTCAATACATTTAGTAAAAATATTCATTAAATATTAGTCTATTAGACTAAATATTAATTAGTCATTATTACTAAATATTGTATTTATCCTAAATTTATTATCCCCATTTTTTAACTTTGAATCCCTCAAGTATTTCTTAATGGATTCCAAAGCTAATGCGCACATTCAATTTTATATAATTTTTAATAAAAGTAGATTATTATTGCGCTTAAATCTATAAGAAGGAGCTTATATGCAGGCACATTATGCAGGCAGAATCACTAAATTATCCGAATCTATTACCATTGCGATTAGCACACTCGCAAGAGAGCTAAAATCTCAAGGAAAAGACATTCTTTCTTTCTCTGCGGGTGAGCCAGATTTTGATACACCTCAAGTTGTGAAAGACGCAGCAATCAAAGCTATCAATGAGGGTTTTACCAAATACACTGCTGTGGCTGGAATCCCGGAATTATTAAACGCCATTAGCGAGAAACTCAAACGGGACAACAACTTAGAATATTCTACAAAAGAAATCATTGTCAATAGCGGTGCGAAACACTCACTTTTCAATGTCTTTCAAGCCCTAATCGAAAAAGATGATGAAGTGATTATTCCTTGTCCTTATTGGGTAACCTATCCTGAACTTGTTACTTTCAGTAATGGAAAGAATGTTTTTATCCAAACCACACAAGAAAATCATTTCAAAATCACAAAAGAACAACTCAAACAAGCCATTACTCCTAAAACCAAAATGCTAGTCCTCACGACACCCTCTAATCCTACCGGAATGGTATATTCTAAAACCGAACTAGAAGAGATTGCTTCGGTATTGAAAGACACAAATGTTTGGGTGCTTAGCGATGAAATTTATGAAAAACTAATCTACGATGGCACATTTGTTTCTCCTGCTAGCATTAGTCAAGATATGTGTGAGCGCACTATTACGATTAATGGGCTTAGCAAGGCGGTTGCAATGACGGGGTGGCGTATGGGCTATCTTGCGAGCAAAGACCAAAAACTCTGCAAACTCATTAATGACTTTCAGAGCCAATCTCTTTCTAACATTAACTCTATCACTCAAAAAGCCGCAATTGCAGGGCTTGATGGCAGTGCAGATAAAGACATTGAAAGAATGCGCCAAGCCTTTAAGGAACGAAGAGATTTTGCTTGCGAAAAACTCAATGCGATTCAAGGCTTAAAGGTTAGCAAACCCGATGGGGCATTCTATCTCTTTGTCCATTGTGCAGAAATCTCTAAAGATTCTATGCAGTTTTGCAAAGATTTATTAGAAAATGTGGGTGTGGCTGTCGTGCCGGGCATTGGCTTCGGAATGGACGGATATTTCAGATTCTCCTTTGCCACAGATTTAGAAAGTATTGCAAAAGGCATTGAAAGAATCAAAAACTACTGCGAAAAACATTAGGTTTGCTTATTTTAAGATTCTGCAATTATCCTTGCGATAATTTCGTAAGGAATCCTTAATTTTAAAACCTTAAATTCCATAATACAATATGTAATTTAAGGTTTTATTGTTAAAATTCCACTGCATTTTTGCAAATTAATTTTTAAGGAAAATCAATGAAAAAGTTGTTTTCAAGGCTATTTTTAACCCTTTTCGCCTTTGCTTTTGGGGCATTGCTTATAGGTTGTGGAAATAATACAAATGGAGAAAAGACTGCCAATGGCTTAGAATCCATTAAGCAAAAGGGAGTCGTTACGATTGGTGTTTTCAGCGATAAACCGCCCTTTGGATTTATCAATGATAAAGGAGAAAATGATGGATTTGATGTCTATATTTCACGCAAAATTGCTCAAGACCTTTTGGGAGATTCTAGTAAAGTCAAGTTTGAGCTAGTAGAAGCAGCAAGTCGTGTAGAATTTCTAAAAAGCAGCAAAGTAGATATTATTATGGCAAACTTCACACAAACAAGAGAAAGAGAAGAAATGGTGGATTTCGCAACACCTTATATGAAAGTTGCTCTTGGTGTTGTGTCAAAAAATGGTGAGATTCAAAGCGTAGAAGACTTAAAGGGCAAAAAACTCATCATCAACAAAGGCACAACTGCGGATTTTTACTTCACGAAAAATCACCCTGAAATTGAGCTTTTAAAATACGACCAAAACACAGAAGCATTCTTGGCTCTTAAGGACGGCAGAGGTGTAGCATTAGCACACGACAATTTGCTTGTTTTTGCGTGGGCACAAGAAAATCCCGGATTTGAAGTTGGAATCGGAAAGTTAGGCGAGGAAGATGTGATTGCTCCAGCGGTCAAAAAAGGCGATAAAGCATTGCTAGAATGGTTAAATCACGAGATAAAAACATTAAACGAAAATGGCTTTATGCAAGAAGCTTACGCCAAAACACTCGCTCCTATTTATGGAGAAGACCAAAGAGAAGCTGTGCTAATTGCCAAATAATTCTCCAAATCCCTAAGAATCCTTAGGGATTCTTAGAATATCTTATTTCCTACATTCAACAAAACTTAATCACTCTATTAGTATTTATAAGCTAGAATCGCAGATTAAAATATCTCACAAAGGCAGATAATGAGTCAAACACCAAAATTTACACATTTGCATTTGCATACCGAATATTCTTTGCTTGATGGATTGAACAAAATCAAAACTCTAGCCAAAAAAATCAAAGAATATGGTATGGAGAGTGTGGCAATTACCGACCACGGAAATATGTTTGGTGCAATTGAATTTTATAAAGCAATGAAAGCGGAGGGGATTAAGCCTATTTTAGGTATGGAAGCTTATTTGCATAACGCAGAAGAAATCAGCGACAAAAACAATCAGCGATTCCATTTGTGTCTCTATGCCAAAAACCTAGAGGGTTATAAGAATCTTATGTTTCTAAGCTCGCAGGCTTGCCTTTATGGATTCCATATGAAACCGCGTATTAGCAAAAAAATGCTACGAGAGCATAGCGCGGGATTGATTTGCAGCAGTGCTTGTCTCAATGGCGAAGTGCAATGGCATCTTAACCTTAAAAAAGACGACAACAAAGGGCGCAAGGGTTATGAACGAGCAAAAGAAGTCGCGCTTGAATATAAAGAGATTTTTGGCGAGGATTTTTATTTAGAATTGATGCGACACGGAATCCAAGAACAACAACTCATTGATAACCAACTCCTTAAATTATCCCAAGAAACAGGCATTAAAATCATTGCAACCAATGACACACACTACACCTATAAAGGCGATTCTACCGCACAAGAAGTTGCATTTTGTATCGGATTTGGAAAAGACTTCAACGACCCCAATCGTATGCACCACACCGTGCAAGAGTTTTATATTAAAACCCCTGCACAAATGGCAGAACTCTATGCGGATTTGCCAGAAGCCCTTGAAAACACGCAAGAGATTGCAAACAAATGCGATTTGGAGCTTCATTTGGGCGACCCGACACCTCCTAGCTTCAAATTCACGCAAGAATATGCACAGGCAGAGGGATTAGACTTCACACAAGATAGCGAATACTTCACTTACAAATGTCGTCAAGGCTTGGAAAAACGTCTTGCCAATGTGGATTCTAGTCGTCATCAAGAATACAAAGAGCGACTAGAAAGAGAGATTGAAATCATCAATAAAATGAAATTTCCCGGCTATATGCTGATTGTTTGGGATTTCGTGCGTGCAGCGAAAGAACGTGGAATCCCTGTCGGTCCCGGTCGTGGAAGTGCAGCGGGAAGCTTGGTTGCATTTTGTTTGGAAATTACCAATATTGACCCAATGAAATACGATTTGCTCTTTGAGAGATTCCTCAATCCCGAACGCGTCAGTATGCCCGATATTGATATGGACTTTTGCCAAAGTCGGCGGGGAGAGATTTTAGACTATGTTACAGAAAAATATGGACGTCATAATGTCGCACAAGTCATTACCTTTGGTATGATGAAAGCAAAAGCTGTGATTCGCGATGTCGCGCGCGTAATGGGAATGCCTTATGGTGAGGCAGACGCATTTGCGAAACTGATTCCCAAAGAGCTAGAAATCACGCTTGAAGATGCTTACAATAAAGAAGCAAAAATCGCCGAACTCCTCGCCACCAATCCGCTTGCCAAAAAAGTATGGGAATTTGCATTGATTTTAGAAAACACGAAGCGGAATCCCGGCACACACGCGGCGGCAGTTGTGATTGATTCCAAACAAGAGCTATGGCACAAAGCCCCGCTTTATCGCTCACAACGAGACGGAATCATTGCGACACAATATTCTATGAAATATCTTGAAGATGTGGATTTGATTAAATTTGACTTTTTGGGCTTGAAAACCCTTACTCTGATTGATAATGCGCTCAAGCTCATCAAGCAAAATTATGGCAAGGAGATAGACTTTTTAAATGTAGATGTAGATGATAAAAAAGTCTATGAAACTCTACAAAGCGGCAATACTCTGGGGGTTTTTCAAATAGAATCTAGTATGTTTCAAGGGATTAACAAACGAATGCGCCCAAGCACTTTTGAAGATATTATTGCGATTATTGCATTGGGGCGTCCGGGTCCGTTAGAATCTGGAATGGTCAGTGATTTTATTGATAGAAAACACGGAAAAGCACCAATTATTTATATGTTTCCCGAATTAGAACCTATCTTGCGCCCCACTTATGGCACGATTGTTTATCAAGAACAAGTAATGCAAATCGTGCAAAGAATTGGTGGTTTTAGTCTAGGAGGAGCAGACCTTATCCGCCGCGCAATGGGGAAAAAAGACGCAAAAATTATGGCGGATAATAAAAGCAAATTTGCCGATGGCGCAGTTGCACAAGGATTTGATAAGACAAAAGCAGAGGAGCTATGGGAACTCATTGTTAAATTCGCAGGTTATGGATTCAACAAATCCCACTCTGCCGCCTATGCAATGGTAACTTTTGAAACAGCCTATTTAAAAACTTATTATCCTAGAGAATTTATGGCGGCACTGCTTACTTCAGAAAAAAACGATACAGATAAAATCGTAGAATACATTGAAGAAGCCAATCAAATGGGCATTAAAGTGCTTCCTCCCAATCTTCAAAAATCAGAATTAGAATTTAGTGTTGCGGACATTAAAGGAGAAAGTTGTATTTTGTTTGGACTTGGAGCGATTAAAGGAGCGGGAGAAGTCGCTATCAACATTATTTTAGATGAGCGCAAAACCAATGGAGATTTTAAAGACTTAGAAGATTTCTTGGGACGCATTGACCCGCAAAAAGTCAATAAAAAAGCATTGGAAGCGTTCATCAAAAGTGGTGCAATGGATTGTTTCAACCACACACGCAAATCTCTCTTAGAGCAAATAGAATCCCTAACAGAAGCCGCAAAAGCAGCACAAAACGCCAAAAAAGAAGCGGAAAATTCGCTTTTTGGCGATGATGAGGAACTAACCGCAATCCATATTGATTTGGAACATTATGAAGAATTTAGCCAAAAACAAATCTTGGAATTTGAAAAAGAAAGTTTGGGATTCTATGCTTCAGGACACCCTTTAGACGAATACAAAGAAATCTTCAAATCTATTGATTGCACTTCCACAAACCAAATCAAAGACATTGCAGAAAACAGCCATATTTTGATTGTGGGAAAGGTAGAAGACATTATTAGTAAGTTTTCAAAAACAGGCAAACGTTATGGAATCTTAAAGCTGCAAGATTTGTACGGCAGTGTGGAATTAACTATTTTTGAGCAAACCCTAAAACAGCTTGAAGAAAGGGAGAATAAAGAAGCACCCATTGCAGTAAAATGCCTCGTGCAAGAACAAGATGAAACCAAAAAATTAAAGGCGGAAAAAGTCTTAACTTTAGCAGAAGCACAAAAAGAAAAGGTAAATTTCACGATTCAAAAGACAGACATTAGCGAACCTCTGACACTCGTGCTAGACGCACATACTGATGCAAACATTCTGCGTCTTTTAAAAGACGCTGCACTGCGACATCAAGGCAAACGCGAACTTAGGATTCTCTTTAGAACACAAACGCAAGAATTAGAGATGATTAGTGCCTTGTCTGTGCATAGCGAAATCAAAGAGGAATTGAGCGGACTCCAATGGCAAAACTAGAAAGCCTCACCATTGGTGCGAAATTTGAAGACGCACTAGATACCTTATGCAAAAAATGCGGAGAACTAAAAAGTGCGTGCATTTGCAAAAAAGCAATCACTCTCAAAGAAAGAGATTCTTATTTTTTAAGCATTAACGAGGAAAAAGCAGGAGGCAAAGACATTACGCGTTGCGGGATTTTCTATCAAAGCAAAGAGGAAATGCAAGAGATTCTAAAACAAGCAAAAAAACATTTTGCAAGCGGAGGAAAACTAGAGGAAAAAGACAATGGAATCTCTCTTGTCTTGCAAGGCAAGCACAAAGAAAACCTTAAAAACTTCCTCAAAGAACGAAAATTTAGATTCAAGAAATAAAATGAGACTCAATCAATACATTGCACACCATTCCAAATATTCAAGACGCGAGGCGGATAAACTAATCCTTGAAGGCAAGGTGAGTATCCAACACGTAATCATCACAGACTTCTCCTATCAAGTGCAAGAGAATACAAAAGTCTATCTTAATGGCAAATTGTTAAAAACGCAAGACGCATACACACTGATTGTCTATAACAAACCCAAAGGCGAACTTGTAAGCAAAAAAGACAATCGCGAAAGACGCGTGATTTTTGATTCCCTCCCCAAACGATTTGCGCATTTTACACCTGTGGGGAGACTAGACTTCGCTAGTGAGGGATTACTCTTGCTTAGCGATAATGTTAAAATTGCGCGCGCCCTTATGGAAAGCAATTTAGAGCGCGTCTATCTGCTCAAATTATCAGGCAAAATTACAGAGAATGTCTTTGACGCAATGGAATCGGGTTTAAGCCTAAGCGATGCAAGTGCAGGCGCACACCATAAAAGCAAGATTAAATCAATGGATTTCGCCCCCTTTGCGAGTTATACTTGTATTAAAAATACTCCAAAATACTCCAAAATTAAAGTGGCAATTACAGAGGGGAAAAACCGAGAACTTCGCCGATTTTTCGCACATTTTGGACTAGAGGTATTAGATTTGAAGCGCATTGCGTATGGATTCGTGCATCTAAACAATCTCCCAACGCAAAAGGTGAGATTCCTAGAGCGCAAAGAATACAACAAACTCCACGCATTCTTAAGAGAGATAGAATCCCAAAATCCACAGAACAAGCCAAAGGAGACAAAATGAATCCCTATTCCGCCAAAGAGAGAATCCAAAACCACTTGGCTTACAAGCTTGGGCTTTGTATGATTTCTTTTAATAAAATAGTGGGG
>NZ_JAAVGY010000017.1 GCF_014799995.1 Helicobacter sp. | reverse complement strand
TTAATTTGATAAAAGAAAAAAAAAGAGAAGGGGGGGGGGGGGGGGGGAGCATAATATTCACTTTTATTTGCAAAATTTTAAAAAAATTTAAGGAATGAATATGCGTAATGAAGTTTTGACTATCCCCCCTCACTCTTCCCCAGAGTTTATAGAGGAATTATGGGAGAAGTTATGCTCTAATGGTCTCTATGGATTATCACAAAAGAATCTTTATGATTATCTCCTCTATCTTTTCAATAAATACGATACAAAACATTTCTTTGATAACAATACCAATGAACAAAACGAACGTTTGCTTAAAACCACTGCAACCAAAATCAAAGCAGCAAAGAAAAATATCTCTGTGCAGTTTATGGAAGAGAGAGAATACAGCCAACTTTTCAACACATTCTTAGAAAAACTAGAGCAAGGAGAGATTAAACTCCATTTAAATAAAAACTATAAGTTACGATTAGTCTTAGAGAATCCAAGCCTTAAAAGTATTTTAGAATCTAAACTCAAACGCATCTCTGGAAATAGCTTTGAATACACTCTAAACAATGAAATCGTAGAGATAGATTTAGGAATCTTTCTAGCAATGCTTGAAGAAGAGCTCAAGTCTAATACTACATTAAAGGATTCCTTGAAAAACTATTTGAATCAAATCATTCAAGAAGTCAAAAGACAAAATCTTACACAAAATATCATTGACTTTACCGCAGCAGTGCTTCAACTACCTGCGGATAATGGTTCTGCGTTCATAACAAAAATAACAAATCTTTTAATAAGGAGTAAAAAATGAAAAAGGTTTTGATGTCGGTGTTAGCAATAGGTGCATTTCTCGCAGGGTGTGGTGAGAGTGATGCTTCCGCTAGTGAGGGGAGTAGCTCTTGGCTAGGAAAAAGCTTGGAGCTTGACATTACAGCGAAGCCACACTTTAACAATAACTTCGAGCAAAGCAATCGATTAGTAATTCTTTCAAAAAATGATGAACAAGTAAAGATTACTGATGTGATTGTCAATCGTGGGAATTGTTATGTAAATATTGGTAGTGTATTTGATAAATACACTGCAAATAAGGAGAGATTCAAAGAATTCTTTGAAAAGCACCCAGAATATGATTTCATAAAAGAGGGAAAGAAACTCCCAACCAAAGATGGTAGGACTGTTGAGTATAACCCCTATGAGGACCACGACATGCTTGATTCTAATTTGTCTAAGGATATGGAATATTATAATAATCTCGCACCAGAGGCACAGGCTCTCTATGATAAGGAGCATAAGGATACAAGAAAAGTGCTTGGTTTTGGACAAGAATATGCTTATCGTATTGGATGTTCCTATGATAATGTTTTAGAAGTTACGATTAAAACAGACAAAGGCGAAGTTAGCTACAAAATGGGAAGATAACAAGGAGAGGCATAATGAGAAAATTTTTGATAGTGGTGTTAATAGCATTGGGGGCATATGGAGCAGAACCTGTTTTTGAGCTTTCAAAGGAAAGGGATTTAGAAGATAGTATCGTTTTGAGATATAGCGGGAAGAAATGCCAAACTCCGCAGGACAAAATAGAAGGATGTATAGAAGTGGCAGTTCATAGACCCAAGTCTCTTGATGATGGCGACCTCCGGGAACTAGTTAATATGTTTAAGGAAGCATACAGAGACTTCCTCCCGCAGCGCAATTCTGTTGAGGTAAATTACGCAGATGTTATTACAAAAACCTTTAAAGACAATCAAGTCAATGAAATAAAATGGGAGTTACGGATTGAAATGAATGCAAAATCACGTGGTCTCAAAGGAGCAAGTGAAAGTTTTTATGTCGATGTATTCTATCACACTTTTAGGAAAAATGGCAAAATGCATGGATTGACTGAATTTAAGCATAAATTTCGGGATACGCTAAAGAGATTAAACTATGATGAAAATTTCTACTTATACTTTTACGAAGGAGAGGAGATTAGCAAATGGCTGGCAAGAGTGAATCCAAAAGAATGCAAAACTAAAGCGGATATGAAAGGAACTTGCCAATATCAAGAAGACAAACAATTGACCTTGTATATTAATGGTAATGAATTTGCAAAGATAGGTAACTATGGTAGATATGTCGAGGGAATGGATCCAATGTTGCAACGCATAAACATTGCGGAAAAAGATATAAATGAACTTGAGGAGGTGATAGAAAGGGTTTATTAATTAAAATGGTCTAAAAACTTCAAAAATTAAAATTCAGGAGAAAATATGAGTATCAAAACAGGTTTAAAATTGGCGTTTATTTTTACGTTGGTAAGTTGTAGTTATGCAGAATCCACAGGAGGAAAATTTATTTCTAAAGGGTGGGACAATTTTATAAAGCCAGACCAAACAAAAGCAGAAAGAGCAGAAGATGGAAGTGTTGGTTATAGCTATGATGGGAAACAATATCAAGTAATTGCAGAAAATGGGAATTGGGTTGCAGCCAAATGTCCTACTGGAAAGACGATTAAACTTGATAGAGATTGGGCACAGAGAGATATAAACTTAGAAGCATTCAGAAGCTATATTTACCAAAAGTGCGCAGTGAGTAGTTGGTAAAAATCTTTCTTGCAAGACGATTTCTGCTTGTCTTGCAAGAATAAGCCACAAGGCAATTTAAGTGAAATTACATTCAAGATTCTACATTTCCCCTATTTTTCTACTATCAAAACCCTTAAAAGCCTGTAATTATAATTACTTTATCTAAAAAAATGTATAATACAACCCAATTTTTAAATAAGGAATTTTAATGCAAAAACTCTTTTTAAATATCGCGGTTATAACTTCCCTTGCAAGCTTTGCGGTTGCGGGATTTGAGGAGAATTTCAAGAAAAGTATCAAAAATCTTTCGGGTGTGGAGACAGAAGTGCAACTCAAAAAGCCCCTCAAAAGCTTCAAAAACCAATATTTTGTGATTGGACGCACACAAAGCGGAGAGATTTTTCCTGTGATTGTAAGTCAAGACGGAAATTATTTTGTCGCGTTAAGCTCTATGATGAGTTTAGCAAAAGAGGATTCTACAATGATTATGGAGGAGCTCAATAAAGCTGGCGCAGAGAAAGAGCAAAAAGACGCTAAAGTCCTCCAAACACTTTTTGCAAGTTTCAATCCCAATGATTTTATTTTTCTCAAAGGAGAGGGTGAGAATCTACCTACCAAAATCGTAGTAACTGACCCTGATTGTCCTTATTGTCGCAAACAACTAGAAGCAATAGAATCCGAGCTCAAAGAAGCAAATTTGAAGTTGATTTTCGCTCCTGTGCATGAAAAAGAAGCATTCATCAAAGCCCAATTAGCGATGAATCAGACTGCAAACTTAAAGGCAGAAGACACAAAAGGCAAAATCAAAATTTTGCGCAAATTCTATCAAGACATTTCACTAAGCAAAAAAGAAATGGAGACAGACATTACACAAGTGCGCAAAAATACAGATAAGATTTTTGATAGCAAAGTCATCAGAGGCGTTCCTTTTGTCTTTGAGCAAAAATAATCTTGATAATGGCAGCCAATGCAGGCAAATTTAGAGATTCTTTATGAGAATGCAGGAAACGTCAAGATTGTTTTAGGCGGGGTTTGGGATAAAAGCCTCTCTAGGCAAGCACTTGCAGCGTTAAATAGGGCTTGGGATTCTATTGCAAAATATGCAGAATCGCAAAGGGGTGTCAATGCAAGTATCACGCTCAAAGAGGATTTTGATTTAGATTTCTGCGGTGGGGAGATTCTGCTTCGGTGGCTAGAGGACTTTAAATCTAAGCAAACAGCAAGAATCCGACTTGAGGATTCGCAAAATGCCCTCCTGAACTCTGAAAAGCCCAAGCGGATTTTTATGATTTTGCAAGACAAAACAACCCCCAATAAAACCGCAATTACAGACGAATTGATTCAATGGCATTTAGATACTTTTTGGATTCTAAAAAGCTTGGGTCATCGCCTTTTGGTCGCTCTTGGATTCTTAGGAGAAATGCTCTATTATTTTTTAATCAGTTTCATAAACCCCGCAAATATTCGCCTCAAGGCTTTGTTTTTTCAGATTCAAGAGGCATTGATTAAGGCAATCCCGATTGTCTCTCTCGCTTGTTTTTTGATTGGAATCGTGGTCGCTTATCAAGGAAGCCTCCAGCTCGCACAATTTGGGGCAAGCATTCTGATTGTTGAAATGAGTTCTATGCTGACTTTACGCGAAATGTCACCGATTATTACCGCAATTATCATTGCGGGTCGTAGCGCATCGGCGTTTAGCGCAGAGATTGGGATGATGCGCGCGACACAAGAGATTGACGCGATGAATGTAATGGGGTTTAATCCAATGAGTTTTTTAGTATTGCCTCGTGTCATCGCGCTTTGTGTCGCATTGCCTCTTGTTGTTTTTATCGCGGACATCTTTGGGCTTGTGGGCGCAATGTTGGTTTCATCAATGCAATTAGCAATCAGCAGTGAGCAGTTTGTGGAGCGGTTTTTGCAAATGGTTGAAATGCGACATTTCTGGATTGGATTTCTAAAAGCTCCTTTTTTCGGGCTGATTATTGCATTTATTGGCTGCTATCACGGATTTATCGTAGAAAAAGATACGCGCAGTATTGGAATCCACACGACAAAGAGCGTGGTAGAATCTATCTTTTGTGTGATTGCCTTTGACGCGTTGTGTTCCGTAATCTTTACGCAATTAGGTTGGTAAATGGAAACAAACACTCAAAACATCGTAGAGGTTCGTAATCTTACAACAACTTATGGCACGCGCGTAATTCACGATAGAATCTCTTTTAACATAGGCAAAAAAGAAATTTTTGCTTTGCTTGGCGGCAGCGGCAGCGGCAAAAGCACATTGCTTAACACAATGATTTTCTTAAAACAGCCTAAAAGAGGGGAAGTGCGGATTTTGGGGCAGGATATTTGGAGGCTCAATGCGAAAGACGCGCTGAAAATGAAATTAAATATCGGAGTTTTGTTTCAGTTTGGCGCACTCTTTAGCTCTCTAAGCGTCTTAGAGAATCTTATGATTCCTTTGCGCGAATGGACGCATTTTAGCAGCCAAGACATAGAATCTCTTGCGTATATTTGGCTGACGCGCGTAGGGTTAAAGGCAGAAGTGGCGAAACTCTATCCCAACGAATTAAGCGGTGGAATGGTGAAACGCGTAGGATTAGCGCGTGCGCTTGCTTTGAGTCCCAAAATTTTGTTTTTAGATGAGCCAACGAGCGGGCTAGACCCTAAGAGCGCAAGGCATTTTGACGATTTGATTATGGAATTAAGAGATTTATTAGAACTTAGTGTCGTAATGGTAACGCACGATATGGAATCCGTGAAAGGTGCGGTGGATAGAATGGTGATATTAAAAGACCAAAAGGTGTTTTTTGAAGGAAGTGTGCGCACTTTAGAGCAACAAACAGAATCGCTAGATTTGTTTTTGTATCAGATTTAAGGAGTATTATGGAAGCGCGGTTAAATTATGTTCTACTTGGAGTGTTTTTTGTAGTGTCGCTCATTGCGTTGGCGGGATTCGTGTTTTGGGTAGGGAAGCACGATAGGAATCTTAAAGATTATCGCGAATATTATCTCTATAACAAAAACCTGCCTAAAGGGATTCGGACTGAAACGCCGGTGCGGTATTTGGGGTTACCTGTTGGGTTTGTGAAAGGCTATCAATTGAACTTAAACAAGGAAGATGTAGAGATTACATTGTGGATTAAAAAGGATATTGCGCTAAAAGAGGGTGCGCGGATTTTTGTAGATTCACAAGGGCTTACAGGAGGGGCTTTTCTCTCTCTTGTGCAGGGAGAGGGTGAAGTCTATCCAGAGGGAGAAAAGGTCGTTTTGAATTTGCAAGAGAATTGGATTGAAAAAGTCGGAAGAGAAGCCGAAAATGTTTTTGACAAATTAAGCGCAAGCCTAGATCGTCTCAATCGGCTTATGAGTGATAAGAATTTGAACAATATTGAGCAGGCTTTGTCGGGTTTGGCAAGCTTACCCCCTAAATTAGAAAATGTGCTTGCCTCTGCCCAAAGAGAAATTAGGGGAATTGGAGAGAGTAGAGAGGTAATTCATCGTGATATTACGAGTGGAGATTATAATTTGCGTATGATTCTAACCCCGCTTTTGTATGATTTGGAGCAAAACTCCAAAACACTAGAGCAGATTTTGCAAAGGGTGGAGGTTTCTGTGGAGGATTTTTCTAATGCGCCAAGTGAGTTTTTGTTTGGCACAAGAGAGCAGGTTTTAGGACCACGCGAATAACGAATTGAAAGGAAATGAATGCAAAGAGTAAATCCAATCTTTAAAGGCTTTTTTCTGCTTGTGTGTTTATTGGTTTTTAGCGGCTGTTTGGGCAAAGAATTGCCCAAGATTCAGCATTATGAGTTGAGTTTGGACACAGAGGCTTTAGCGCGCCACAAGGCAGAGCGGGCTACAATGGTGCAAAAAGTGCGAAATCCACTCTCTTTTGTGTATCTTGGGACGCAGGCAAGTCTTAAAATCGCAAGTAGAAAGATTGCCTATAAAACCAATGAAAACACAATAGAATACTTTGCGCGAAATGAGTGGATTGAACCTCTGCCTTTGATGGTAGATTCTCTCGTGCTAAAAATGTTTGAACCAATGAATCTCGTGATGACAGAGGAAATAAAAAGTGGAATCCCAACACTTGCTTTAAAGGTTTTGGATTTTTATTATGATGAGCAGCAAGAAGCAGTTGTGCTGAATCTTCTTGTCCAAAAACACGATTCTAGCACAATTTTCAGTGTAGAAACAAAAGTGTCCAAAGGGGATTTTTATCTCATTATTGGGGCAATGAATCAAGCAATCAATTCTGCGCTCATCAACGCACTTGCATCACTAGATTAGGAAACATATTTTTGAGATAGCAATAAGGAATCGCAATGCCAAATGATGAATCTAAAGAATATTATACGATTTGTTTAGAGGATCTTATCCTAGAGGCAGTCATTGGGATTCTTCCAAGTGAGCGTCAAAAAACGCAAAAAATCCTTATCAATGCGGAATTTACTTATGTTTGGAATCCCAAAACACAATCCAATAGGAATTTAGACACAAGGAAAAAGTTTTTAGACTATCGGATTCTAAGAGATTTTATCAAGGAATCCTTTGAGCGTCAGTTTGGATTGCTAGAGGAAGCGCAACACTATTTTTATCGTGAGATTCCCTTGCGTTTTCCTCAAATCAAGGAGTTTTGGATTAAGATTACAAAACTAGAAATTTTTGAGGATTGCAATGTTTCAATAAAAATTAATTATCAAAGATAAATAAAGGATTAGAAAATGGAATTAAAAATTAATCAGAAAGCCCCAGCCTTTAGCTTGCCCAATCAAGATAATGCCGAGATTTCTCTGCACGACTTTCAAGGAAGTTGGGTTATAGTGTATTTTTATCCTAAAGACAAAACACCGGGCTGCACAATGGAAGCCTGCGACTTTCGCGATGAGAGAGAATCTTTTGACGCTTTAAATGCGGTTGTGCTTGGGATTAGCCCAGATAGCGTCAAGACACACCAAAGCTTTATTGCAAAGAAATCTTTGAATTTTACTTTGTTGAGTGATAGCCAAAAATCCACATTTAAAAATTATGGGGCGTGGGGGCTAAAAAAGCTCTATGGTAAGGAATATGAGGGCGTGATTCGTTCGACTTTTCTTATCAATCCCAAAGGAGAAATCGCCTATATTTGGAAAAATGTTAAAGTCAAAGGACATATTGCAGAGGTTTTAGCCAAACTCAAGGAATTACAAGGGGCGCAATCAGTTTAATTGGCTTGGAAATAATGGGAGTAGGAAAAAATAGGAATATAGGTAATCCATTTGACTATTTGTCATTGCGAGAATGCATAGCATTCGTGGCAATTCATAATCTTGCAAAAAGTAAATTTTACAATGGAATCTTTAGGTGAGACTTTGGATTATAGATTGCCGCAGCCTCTAACGAGGCTTCGCAATGACAAAGAGCTAGCTAGCCATTGTATCATTAGATTCTATGCAATAGAATTGTAGCAATCTAAAGGAGACGAGAGCATGAAAAACAAAATTACTCCCAATCCAAATAATTTCTTTCCAATAAAAGGCATTGATTATGTTTGCTATGTCAAGCCGATAATAAAGAATCCAAATCATCGTAGGTGATTTTACATATTAGTGATTCGGATTTTAAAAGCCATCTAACGCATATTACTCTCTATGTGATTGCGGTTAGAATCCTGCGAGAGTGGTTAAAAGAGATTTGATGAGGAGCTGATTTCGTTATTGCTTAGGCTTAAGTGGTGGGATAAAAGCATCGACACAATCAATTCTTTGATTCCGATTCTCATCTGTAAGTGTCTGGAGAGGGTTAAAAAAGAGATAAAGGAACTCCTCGCAAATGAAGCAAGTAGTGATTGATGATGATAAGCCAAAATCAAACAATCAAATCTTAAGTCCAAAAATCATAAAATACGTTTTATTTAAAACAGGGTAAGAAATGTCCAAAGTCGTTATTGTTGTATCTGTGGTGATTTTTACTACATTAATCGTTGCTTCAAACTATCTTGTGCAATTTCCTCTGAATGATTTTTTTACCTTTGGGGCATTGACTTATCCCTTTACCTTTTTGCTTGCAGATATTTTAGCAGAGAAATATAGCAAGCAAGAGGTATTAAAAGTCGTGCGCATTGGAATTGTTTGCGCCTTTGCTCCCTCTTTGTTCTTGAGTGAGTTTAGAATCGCCCTTGCAAGCATAAGTGCGTTTTTTGTCTCGCAACAATTAGATGTTTATGCGTTTTATTGGATTAAGTCTAAGTTTCCTAAGGTTTGGTGGCTTAGGAGCGCGGGCAGCACGGCATTTTCACAAGCTGTGGATACGATGATATTTTTTCATATCGCCTTTTTGTTTATTCTCCCGTGGCAAAATGTGCTAATGCTTATGCTTGGGGATTATTTGATGAAATTTATTTTTGCCTTTGCCAATACACCTTTATTTTATCTTTTTGGAATTAAAATACAAAGGTTTTTAGGAGTTTTTGCACGATGAGAGGACGCAAGGTAGTGTTTTTTGATAGAGATGGTGTAGTGAATCTTGAGGATACGCCCTATGGTTACAAGGTGGAGGAATTTTATTTCGCACCGCATTTTATGGAGCTGTTTTTAGAGCTCAAAAAGCAAGATACGCTTTGTTTTTTGGTTACCAACCAATCAGGAATCAATCGTGGAATCTTTACTCAAAAGGATTTTGAGACTTTAAGCACATTTATGCAAAACACGATTCGCTCTTGCCTAATGATTCCTTTGCGCAAAAGCGGGTTTGTGCCTAATAATGTCGGCTTTGATGGCATTTATTTCTGTCCGCATACCAAAGAGGAGCAATGCGCTTGCCGCAAACCCAAATCCGCAATGCTAGAGCAAGCAATCCAAACATTTAATCTTAAAATGAAAGAATGCGATTCCTATATTTTGGGAGATAAAGAAACTGATATGCAGGCGGGATTGAAAGTAGGAGTGCAAACGCGGATTCTTATAGGCTCTGAAGAATCTTCAAGTTCCACACACAGAGTGGATAATCTCAAAGAGGCAATGGAGATTTTGCTCTAGTTTTTGAGATTCCATTGTTTGAATTTTAAAGTTTAATATTATTGATTTTGCGAGTGGAATCTTGCAATGACAGGAATCGCCACAGACTTTTACAAAGGCTTCGCAAGGACGCATTGGCAGAATCTCACAGGAGCAAAGGGGATTACTCAAATTCCCAATTTTGAGCTTTTTGCAAAATTTCCCCCGCACCTTGTTTGAGAAAATTCTGTGCCATTTGCACGCCTATGCGTTCGCAATCTGCAAGAGTTTGTACTTGCGCTTCTAGGCATTCACGCAAGATTTCTGTGCCATTGGGTAAGCCCAAAATCGCACGCACTTTTAAGATTCCATTCTCTAAAGTTGCATTGACGCCAATAGGTACTTGGCAACCTCCATTGAGTGTGCGCACGAATGCCCGCTCACAAGCAGTTTCAAAGGCAGCTTTGGAGTCATTTAAGAATTGCAAGAGCGATTCGGTTTCGCTTCCCTTTTTGCATTCTACCCCAAGTGCCGCTTGCCCCATAGCTGGAATCATAAAGTCTAGTGGGATAATGTGGGGTACTTCCTCACTAATGCCTAGCCGATTCACTCCCGCTTGAGCCAAAATAATTGCGTCAAAGTCGCCCTCTCTCAATCGTTTGAGGCGCGTTTGGACATTTCCGCGTAAGCTTTGCATATCCAAGTCCGCCCTTAATGCACTAAGCTGCATTACGCGCCTTAATGAAGTTGTCCCTACGCGTGCCCCTTGTGGCAATTCCTCTAAACTAGAATATTTGAAGCTTAGGAAGCTATCCCGCACATCTTCTCGTTTGGTGATTGCCGCTAGTCCTAAGCCCTCTACAAATTCCACAGGCACATCTTTAAGGCTATGCACTGCCAAATCAATTTCGCCTTGTAGCAGCAATTCCTCTAATTCTTTAGTGAATAGCCCTTTTCCGCCGATTTTTGCTAAAGGCACATCTAGGATTTTATCGCCTTTGGTTTTGACAATTTTTATTTCTACATTGATTTGCGGATATTGTGTTTGGAGACGCTCTTGAATATGGTTTGCTTGCCAAAGTGCTAGCACACTTCCACGCGTGCCGATGATAAGTTGTTGCATAGGTTTTCCTTATTTGTTATTTTCTATGATTTCTACATCAATGATTTCACTATTTTGAGGCGCATTAGTAGAATGCGCAGAATCCAAAGGAGGCTTTTTCATAAAGGGTTTGAAAAGCAAGAATCCAAGCGAGCTAAATTGCATTAAAATCCCCAAAATATCCGTTAAGCCACCGGGTAAAATCAATAAAATCGCCCCGAGTATCCTAAAAACATTAGAGCTGACAAAAGCCTCATAGCTAATTTGTCGTTCCCTCAAGCGTAGCATTGCTTCACTTAAAAAGTAGCGGTAATTCATCAGAATAAAAAACCCAAAAAGCGCACTCAAAATAATTTCCAATACAAAACCCAAGACGCCTATGTTATCAATGATTTGATAAGTGATAAGCACTTCCAAAAATAAGTAAATGAAGCCTAGAATTAATGGCATTTGAAAACCTCAAGGAGAGTGTGGAGAAGTGCGTTAAAATCTTGAATGCTTAAGGGTTCTTTCTCCAAATTTTCGCGTCTTATGAGTTCTATTTCGCCTTTTTCTAGGCTTTTGCCAACCACGATTCCAAAGGGAATCCCAATGAGTTCAAAATCTGCAATTTTCGCGCCATATCGCTCACTTCTATCATCTAGCAAGCATTCAATGCCTGCATTTTTGAATGCCTCATAAAGCCTTGTTCCCATTTGCATTTGCGCGGTATCTTTGATATTGGAGACAATGATTTCCGCACAAAAAGGCGCGGTAGAATGTGTCCAAATCATTCCGCGTTCATCGTGGTGTTGCTCAATAATCGCACTTAAGAGGCGAGAGATTCCAATCCCATAGCAACCCATAATCAAAGGTTGCGCTTTGCCCCCCTCATCTAAAAAAGTTGCTTCCATTGCGCTAGAATACTTCGTGCCAAGTTGGAAAATATGCCCCGCCTCAATGCCTTTGGTAAAAAACAGCTTGCCACCTTTGGAGTTTTCTTTCTCCCCACATATTGGGCACAAATCCCCCTCTTGCACTTCAACCAAATCTCTAAACTCCAAGCCCTCAAAAGTTCCTAAATCCACACCCACGAAGTGATAATCCAACTCATTTGCGCCGCAAATAAGATTCTTAGCGTTTTCTAGCTCTTTATCAAAATAAATATAAGGGCTAGAGGTGAGATTGCGCAATGCAAAAGGTCCAATGAATCCGGGAATAAGTCCCGCTGCTTGGATTTCCTCTTCGCTTGCATCTAAGAGCTCATTTGCGCCAAGAATCGCATTGAGTGCTTTAGTTTCGTTGAGGTTATCACTTCCGCGTAAGAAAAAATATACCAACGCGCTTTTTCCGCCATCAAAGAGGGCTTTTTTGACAATGGCTTTGAGCGTCCAAAATGCTTCAATCTTGAAAAACGCGCTTAAATCCTCTATGCTTTTGACATTGGGTGTGTGGAATTTGGCAAATGTAGCCTCTGGAGCTTGCGTCTGCGGAATCTTTGGAACACGCGTTGCGGCTTCTAGGTTTGCGCCATAATTACAAGAATCGCACACGCAAATCGTATCCTCTCCGCTATTTGCCAAAACCATAAATTCCTTGCTTCCACTTCCACCGATTGCGCCACTATCCGCGAGCACAGCGCGAAAATCAAGCCCCAAACGTGTAAAGATTCTACTATAAGTTGCCTCCATTAAGTCAAATTCTCGCTTCAAATCTTCCGTGTTTGCGTGGAAGCTATAACCATCTTTCATTATAAATTCTCGTGCGCGCATAAGCCCGAATCTCGGGCGCATTTCATCGCGAAACTTGAGATTGATTTGATAAAGATGCAAGGGCAGTTGTTTGTAGCTTTTAATGTTTGCTTTGACTAATTCTGTAACGACTTCCTCGTGTGTCGGACCTAGCACGAAATCATTGTCTTTTCTATCTTTGAAGCGCAAAAGCTCCTTGCCATACCTCTCGAATCGTCCGCTTTTTTGCCATAGAGTCGCGGGAGTAACGAATCCCAAAGCGACTTCATTTGCGCCAGCATTGTCCATTTCTTCTTTGACGATTTGACGCACTTTATCCAAGACGCGTTTGCCAAGTGGCAAAAAATTATAGATTCCACTTCCGATTTGCTGAATGAATCCGCCGCGAATCAAATATTCGTGGCTTTTTAGCACGACATCTTTGGGAGATTCTTTGAAAGTAGGGATAAAGAGTTTTGAAAATCGCATAATATTCCTTTATTTAGGGTAGCATTTTGTCTTGAGCATATTCGCATTTATAGGATTCTAGCATTTTGTCTTGTGTTTCTTGCTCAAAGAGGAATCGCAAGGCTTCAATTACGCTATCGCCTTTGGGCGTATTGGCGACAGCTTTGAGATTAATCGTTAAGTCGTGCAAAAAGACATTAAACGCATTGTGCAAGGTTTTTTCAATGTTTTTTTCATAATCTTTTGGGAGATAGCCTTTTGCGATTCCTTTTTGCAATTCTTTCGCCGCAGCGTCTTTAGCGAGAGTGCGAATGGTTTTAATCAAAGGTTCTACATTGAGACTTTGTTGCCAGCTAAAAAAGTCTTGCGTAGATTTTCCTACGATTCCATAGGCGATTTTTGCTTGCTCCTCACGCAATGCCAAATTCTTGCGCACAATATCTTCTAAATCATCTACCGCATAAATATGGATTTTGTCGCATTTGTCCATAATCTCGCGCTCAATGTCTCTTGGGACAGCCAAATCAAACCAATAGCGATTCCAATCTTTTGCCTCTACCATATCGTGGGTGATAATCGTGTGCGGCGCGCCTGTGGCACTAAAGATAAGCGGAATCTCATTGATATAAACGCCAATGTCTTTGAAACTTTCCGCTCGGATTTTGGCATTTGGATAAAGAGTGAAAATCTCATCACAGATTTTTTGGGCGTTTTGAATCTCGCGATTGACAATCAAGACTTCACAATTTGCATTAATCAAATGTTTTGCACAAATGGCACTCATTTCGCCTGCACCAACGACTAGCGCGAATTGGTTTTTTAAATCTCCTAGAATCTCTTTTGCCTTTGCCACTGCCGTGCTTGCGACAGAAACGGAGTTTTCTGAAATGCTTGTAGAATTGCGCACGCTAGCGGCACAACGAAAGGCAAAGTGAATCGCGCGCGAAAGATACAGCCCACAACAGCCCAATTCGTAAGAGAATTTAAAGGCACTCTTGAGTTGTCCTGAAATCTGTGTTTCTCCGATAACCAAGCTATCAAGCGAGCTTGCTACGCTAAAGAGGTGGTGGATTGCGCTTAAGTTTTCGTAACTATCGGCGTGTTCTTGCAGTTTTTCTAAAGGAATCTTGGAATAGTTGCTTAGCTTGTCTAATAAAAATTCTTCCGCTTTTTCGGTATTTTGGACATTTAAGATAAACTCAATGCGGTTACAGGTAGAGAGAATCACCGCTTCGCTAATGAATTTGTTCTCTACTAAGTCTAGCAAAAACTCCTTTGTCGCGGGATTCTTTGTATCTAGGCTTAAGGCTTCACGCATAGCAATGTCAGTATTTTTATGTGAATAGCTTAAAAGATAGTAATCCATTGATTTCCTTAAAAGTCGCGCTCAATCATTTCGCGCATAATTTCTATAAGTTTATCACAAGATTGATTAGCAATCGCTTCAATGCCACGATTGCCCAAATCTTTTGCCAAAGCAATGCTATAAGCAAGGGCATTGTTGGCTTTTAACTCTTTGAGAATCCAAGTTTGTTCTTGGGGTTGCAAGTCTTTTTTGAACGCGTTTTTCAAACGCATTTTATCAGAATCGTTAAGCTTATGATAGAGATAAATATAAGGCAAGGTGGTTTTACCCTCTTTAAAATCGCTCAAAGCAGGCTTGCCTAGGGTTTTAGAATCTGAAACAATATCTAGCACATCGTCAATGATTTGGAATGCGATTCCTAGATTGCGCCCATAAAGGCGGAATCCCTGCGCCTCCTCTGTGCTTTTGTTTGCCAAAAATGCCGCTGCATATGCAGTTGCTTCAATGAGTGCGGCGGTTTTGTGTTCTATCATTTGGAGATATTTGCTCTCATCAGTGTTAAAGTCTTTTGCAAGTTCTACATCCTCTATTTCACCAATGGCGAGCGTTGCAACAGCATTAGCGATAATGCGTGGAATCATAGGATACTTTTCTTGTAATCTTGTAAGCTCGCAAAAGGCTTTGGAGTAAAACACATCGCCTAGCATAATTGCGTTTTTATCTCCAAAAAGCGCGTTAATAGAGGGTTTAGAACGTCTCGTGAGTGCGTCATCAATCACATCATCGTGCAGAAGTGAAGCACTTTGAATCATTTCAATAATAGCACAAAGCGTAAGGCATTCCTCACTTTCGCCCGCGATATTGAGCGCAAGCTTGGAACGAAGCATTTTACCTTGTTGTAGGTTGCGACTAAGCGTCAGCACAAGCGGGGATTTTAACTCCTCTAAAAATTCTTGAATTTTTGTTTCAATGCGCGCTAAAGCCTCCATTGGGCACTTTCCTTTCATCTATAATATTAAAATCTCTATCACCTTGGAAAAGATAATATTTCAAAGTGGCGATTTTTTTGGTGCGATGATAATCTTTGAAGCATAGCATAAAAAAGGGCTCTTCGTTATAATATTTTTGCTCGGGTTTGAGCAAGGGAACTTTGTAACATCTGCGTTGATAGTCTTGATAGAGAATGAATTGATGGGGAAAAGAATCGTAGTTTAAGTGCATTACCAAGCCCTCATTCTTTAGCAATGTCCAACGAAAAAACAATGTCTTCGCCGCGTCTCCTGCTTGCAGAGTCAAGAGATAAAACTCGTCTTTGTTGAGCTCAAGGAATCTTTCTGTTTTCCATACAGGCGGAGCAAATAGGGAAGAAATGCCAAGAATCGTACTTAAAACTGCCGATAAACCAAAGGCAAAAAATACTTTCATCTCCAAGATTCCTTAATGACTTTTGTCATTTTTGCTTTTCTTAAGTCGCAAACCGCATTACTCATTTTGTGTTAAGATATTGCCCATAGACTCAATGGCAATATTTTGTGTGCGGCGGTGGATTTCCTCTGAAGATTCTTCGCTACGCATTAAATAAGCCAATTCCTCTTCCCACATTTCGCCCAAACGTTTTTCTAGCAAAATTTCCATTGCCGCTTGACGCTCTAGCATATTGGTGAGCTCTTTCGCGCTTAAACCCTGCGAAGCGTTGAAAATAATCTCAATCCATTTTTCTTGAGGCAAACCCTCTAAAATGTGTTCCATTAAGATTCCTTATATGATTTTAATCGTGCAAGCACAGCGTTTTGGTGTGCGTCTAATCCCTCCGTGTGTGCGAGGATTCCACATTCAGCCCCCATTTGCTTGATTCCCTTTTGTGAAAATGCAATGATAGAGGATTTTTTCATAAAATGCTCTGTGGAAAGGGGTGAAAAAAACTTCGCACTTCCACCTGTTGGCAAGGTGTGGTTTGGTCCTGCAATATAATCTCCAATGGGTTCAGGGGTGTTTTCGCCGATGAAAATCGCACCCGCGTGTTTGATACAAGGTAAGATTTCTAAAGGATTCTTGACGAGCAATTCTAGGTGTTCTGGGGCAATTTGATTCATCAAGGCAATGCCCTCTTGAATATCTTTTACGACAATGATTGCCCCGCGTTCATTAATGGATTTTGCGGTGATTTCTCTACGCGGTAAGGTAGGCAAAAGCTCTTCAATCTTTTGTGCGACTTCGTGCGCAAGGCTTTCATTGGTGGTAATCAAAATAGAGCTTGCCATTTCGTCGTGTTCTGCTTGAGAGAGCAAATCCCACGCGAGATAATCTGCTTTTGCCTCCCCGTCATTTAAGATTCCAATTTCACTAGGTCCGGCAATCATATCAATATGGACTTCGCCAAAGACAAGTTTTTTTGCCGTAGCGACATAGATATTTCCCGGTCCCGTGATAACATCTACTTTAGCGATTCCCTCTCCTTGCGAATTTTGCGCACCAAAAGCGAGCGCACCAATCGCACTTGCTCCCCCAATCTTATAGGCTTCTTTGATTCCACACAGAAACATTGCGGCGAGTAGTAGGGCGTTGGGCTCGTTATGGGGAGTTGGCGTGCAAACCACGATTTCTTGAACGCCTGCAACAATTGCCGGAATTGCATTCATCAGAAGTGAGCTAGGATAAGCCGCTTTGCCGCCGGGAATATATAATCCTGCCCTATCCATTGGCGTAACTTTCTGCCCTAGAATGTTTCCATTTTCTTCAAAGTCTAGCCAAGTTTTGGGCTTTTGTTTGGAGTGGAAAGCATAAATGCGCTCATAGGCTAATTGTAAAGAATCCTTTAGTGGCTTATCTAGGGTTTCGTAAGCCTTTTGCATTTGCTCTTGTGTGATTTTTAGCTCCGCAAAGTTTGCGGGATTCCAATTATCAAAACGCGCCACTTGTGCTAGAATCGCACTTTGTCCTTGCGTTTTAATCTCCTCTAACAACTCTTTGACGCGTCCTTCCACGCTTTCTATGTCCATAGCACCACGTGCAAGCAGGGCTTTAAAGTTTGTTTCAAAATCTGTATCACTATTTTTTAGCACAGCAATCATTCTAGCTCCTTTAAGGTGTATTGTAACTTTTTAATGTTTAATTTTTATTAATGCGCTTAGATTCTGTATGTTGCACTGCTTTAGGGTAAAATTGTCCAAAAGTTTGATAAAATTATTACCAAACTTTTTAAAGGCGCGAAATGCAAGATTTGCAAGATTCTAAGCTGCAAGCAATTTTGAAGCAATCCAAAGTAATTGCGGTGCTTGGACTTTCTCCAGAAGCCAATAAGCCAAGCCATAGAGTGGCGCAATTTTTGCAAGATAAGGGCTATAAAATCTTGCCCATTTATCCTAGAGGGGGCGAGATTCTAGGTGAGAAAGCGTATCAAAGCCTCCAAGAAGCCTTTGAAGCACAGAGGCAAGCGGGGGTGTCCATAGATATTTTGAATGTTTTTCGTAAAAGTGAGGCTCTACCCCAAGTGGCACGCGAAGTGCTAGAATTAAAAAATCCTCCCCAATGTGTTTGGGTACAGTTGGGATTAGAAAATGCACAAGCAAAGGAAATGCTTAATAATGTAAAAATCCTCTATGTTGAAAATTTATGTATCAAACTTGAATATGAAAGGTTACTCTAATGATTCCACTCTCTAAGATTATGGACGCTAAAGCGCGGCTAGAAGGTGTCGTGCAGCATACAAAACTAGCATTTGCCCCCAAGCTTAGCCAAATTTGTGGGGCAAAAGTCTATGTCAAGCAAGAAAACTTGCAAAACACAGGTTCTTTTAAATTGCGCGGGGCTTTTAATAAAATCTCCTCTTTGAGCCAAGAAGAACGCGCTTGTGGTGTGATTGCTTCAAGTGCAGGTAATCACGCACAAGGGGTTGCATATAGCGCAAAACACTATGGAATCAAAGGCGTGATTGTAATGCCTGAAGCCACACCTTTGTTAAAAGTTATGGGCGTAAAAGAACTTGGAGCAGAAGCAATCCTCAAGGGAAATAACTATGATGAAGCTTATTCCTATGCTTTAGAATACGCCAAAACACACCATTTGCAATTTATTCACCCCTTTGCAGATGAGGAGGTGATTGCTGGACAAGGCACGGTCGCATTAGAAATCATTGAAGACCAAAGCCATTTAAGCACGATTGTTGTTCCCATTGGTGGGGGTGGATTGATTTCTGGAATCGCAGCGGCTTATAAGCAAATGCTCCCAAGTGTGCGAATTATCGGGGTAGTCGCAGAGGGTGCTCCCGGAATGTATCATTCTTATCACAAAAAAGAGATTCAAAGCACACAATCTGTCCGCACAATCGCCGATGGCATTGCAGTGCGCGATGTGAATCCTAAGAATTTTGAATACATTTTGGAATCCGTAGATGAAGTCGTAATGGTAGATGATGAAGAGATTGCAAACGCAGTTTTATATCTGCTAGAGAATCAAAAATTAGTCGTAGAAGGTGCGGGTGCAAGTGTCGTTGCCGCTATTTTGCACCATAAATTTAAAATTAGAGAAAACGAATCTTTAGGCTTAGTGCTTAGTGGAGGCAATATTGATGTAACAATGCTTGGCACAATCATTGAAAAAGGTTTAGTGCGCTCTCATCGTAAAATGCAGATTCGTGTAACCTTGATTGACAAGCCCGGAAGCCTACAAAAGTTAAGCGACTTGCTGTCTAATCTTGGTGCAAATATCGTCAAAATTGACTTTGATAGGACTTCTACTTCGCTTGCCTTTGGGGATACTAATATTACGATTATGCTTGAAACCAAAGGGAAAGAGCATCAAAACGCCATTCGCTTGCAATTACAAAAACAAGGCTATGTTTTTGTAGAGATTTAAGGAAACTTACACAATGGAATCCCAAGCGCGCATTTATTTTTGGTTCTTTGTCCTGCTTTGTTTGAGCGTGAGCGTGCTTTTGTGGATGTTAAGCACTCTTAGCATTAGCTATGATGAGGCGCAAGAGTTTTTTAATCCAAGCGGTTTTGGCGGATTTGCTAGCTACTTTAGCGTGCGTCTTTTGGGGCAGAATGATTGGGGTTTGCGTTTGCCTTTTTTATCCTTGCATTTTTGCAATACGTTCTTAATCTTTTATTTCTCTAAAGGATTTTTGAAACGTCCTAGTGATGCGCTCTTTTGTGCAATGTTGTTTTTGCTGCTTCCGGGCGCGAACGCTGCTGCGATTCTTATTTCTAATAGCGGAATCGTGATTGCCTTAACGCTTATCTTGTGTATTTGGGTGCAAAAATACGGTACGATTCCTTATGTGTTACTTCTCCTTATGGTTTTTGTGGATAAAAGCTTTGCCTTGCTGTTTGTCGCATTGATTTTTTATGGAATAGAGCGCAAAAACACGCCTTTAATTTTCTTGTCTTTGGGATTTTTTGCGCTTAATATGTATTACTTCGGATTAGAAATTGGGGGACACCCAAGCAGCTATTTTTTAGATGTGAATGGGCATTTGTTGTTGATTTTCTCTCCTCTTTTGTTTTTGTATTTTTTATATACTATTTATCGTTATTTCAATCTAAGCCAAAAGCCTTTAATTTGGTATATTGCAAGCACGGCACTTGGGTTTATTTGGCTGCTCTCCTTGCGCCAACGCGTGCAAACAGAATCTTTCGCCCCTCTGCTTCTCCTAGCACTTCCTCTAATGGTAAAGCTTTATTTCTCCGGGCTTCGTGTGCGTTTGCCTCAATTTCGCGCGCGTTATACGATTCCCTTTCTGGCGACTTTTATCTTTTTGATAATGTTAAGTGGAATGTTATTCTTGTCTAAACCGCTCTTTGTGCTTTTTCCTAATGCTAATGAACATTTTGCCTTTCGGCATTTTATTGCGAAAGAAATCGCACAATCGCTTCAAGCCAAAGGAATCCATAGTGTTAAAACAGAGGCAAAAATGCAGGAACGTTTAAGATTCTATGGAATCTCTGAAGGCGGTTTGAGGCTTTCAAACAAACCCAAACCAAATGCTTTAAAGATTCCAATTATTTATTATAATCAACACATTATGACTTTTTATGCTTATTGAAGCAGCTTGTGTAAAATGAAGAAATCTGCATTGAGTTTGCTAGAAATTTTGCTTGTGCTTGGGATATTGGGCGTTTTAGCTTCATTGGGTTTTGCTTGGTTTCCGGATTCTAAATTGCATTTAGCGCAAAATCAGATTATCGCTCATTTGAACTACGCACGTTTTTTGAGTTTGAGCAGTGTGAAGCAGATTACACAGAGTGCCTTTTGTCAAAGTGATTACTGCGAAGCAGAACGCAAACGTTGGAGCGAATCCTTTTGGAGATTGCAATTTTCTCAACTCCAAGACATTGGCTATGCGTATTATATTTATAGCGATTCTGCGCGTGCGGTAAGCACGAAGCACTTTGATGACCGCCCACGCGATGCGCAAGAAATTGCACGCGACCCATTGGATAATAAGTATCTTAATAGTTACAATTATGACAATTCTAAGTTTGCTAATGCTTTGCGTGCAGGAGATTTGGCGATTACCAAACGTTATGGAATCTTATCTGTGAGTATGAGTGGGGGTTGTGGAGAGAGTGAGGGCGGAAGAATTTTGTTTAACGAATTGGGGTTTTTGCGTTGCAAAAAACCTTATGAACCTGTTACGATTCCTAGCGGAATGGTGCGTTTAGAGTTACAAGGCAGCAGCAAAAAGAGTGTCGGGATTTGTATTTTGGAAAGCGGAATTGTTAAAAAATGCTAAATGCTGAAATTTTCTTAAAATTATGCTACAATTAGAATCATATTTTAAGGTGTGCTAAAAATTAGAATAATGAATAAGCAAAACCTTGCGAAAAAGCACTTCGGACAGAATTTTTTGCAAGATGAAAGTGTGCTAGAAGCGATTGTCCAATCCATTCCCAAGATAAAAGAAGCAGAATATATAGAAATTGGGGCTGGCTTAGGTGATCTAACAAATAAGCTATTAGGCTTAGGGAATATCACTGCTTATGAGGTTGATAAGGATTTGATTCCTTATTTGCAAAAACGTTTTAAAGTCGCAATAGATTGTGGGCAATTATGCCTTGAAATAGGCGATGTGCTAGAGAGTTGGACGGGGATTAGCTTGCGAGAGAAGCCTTATTTTCTCGTTTCTAATTTACCTTATTACATTGCGACTTTGCTAGTGGTTAAAACCATAAAAGACCCGCTAGCACTTGGTTGCGTTGTGATGACGCAAAAGGAAGTGGCATTGAAATTTTGCGCACAATGCGGGCAAAGTGATTTTAGTGCCTTGAGTGTGTTGGCGCAAAGTGTCGGAGGAGCGAAATTGCTCTTTGATGTTCCTCCAAGCGCATTTGTGCCACCGCCTAAAGTAACCTCTGCGGTGTTTTTGCTAGAAAAAACCGCAATCCCTCAAACCCTTAAGGATTTGGGCGCGTTAGAGGAATTACTCAAGATTGCATTTAGCGCACCAAGGAAGACGATTTTAAACAATTTGGGCAAAGTTTATAACAAAGAAAGAGTGCTTGAGGCTTTAGAATCTTTAGAATTGCCCCCGACAAAACGACCTCACGAGATTGATACGACTAATTATCACCGACTTTTGAAAATTTTGTAAAAGGCGGAAATTCTTATGGAAGAAAATAAAACAAATGAAAATCGGACAGAAAACGCAAACGAGAGACATTCTAAACTAGAAAGCTCTACGGAAAAAAGTTATGAAACTCCTTACAAGACTAAAGAAGAAAAGGGTGAAAATAGGGAGAATCCCAAACCTAATAAACGCCGATTCAAGCCCAAGCCGCGACAAGGCGAGGAAGCTAGTGGAATAGAAAAACCAAGAAACCCTCAAAAACCACAGAATCGTAATCGTCATAATCCACGATTCAAAAAACAAGAAAATGGGCAAAACAATCCAAGTGAGACAAGAGAGAATCGCGGAAAGTTTGATAAAAATTATGGCAATAAAGAAGTCAATGCGTCTAACTTGGAATTGCGTAAAGCCGTAGAATTGAATGCCAAAGTGCATGAGAGTGCGCTCACATTGCATTCTCAAGTAGAGGTGAATCCTAATGGCAAGGTGCGTATCACGCCTTTAGGAGGTTTGGGCGAGATTGGCGGTAATATGACGATTATTGAAACGCAAAATAGCGCGATTATTATTGACGCGGGAATGAGCTTCCCTGATGATAGTTTGCACGGCGTGGATATTTTGGTGCCAGATTTTAGCTATTTAGAAGTAATTAAAGACAAAATTGCAGGGATTGTCATCACGCACGCGCACGAAGACCATATCGGCGCAATGCCTTATTTGTTTAAAAAATACCAATTCCCTATTTATGGCACGCCTTTGCCCTTAGGATTGATTGGCTCTAAATTTGATGAGCACGGGCTCAAAAAATTTCGCTCTCTTTTTCGCCCAGTGGAGAAGCGAAAACCTATCCAAATTGGAGAATTTGAGATTGAATGGATACATATCACGCACTCTATCGTGGATTCTAGTGCCTTAGCTATTAAAACCGAAGCGGGATTGATTTTTCATACCGGAGATTTTAAGATTGACCACACGCCCATTGATGGCTATCCAACAGATTTAAATAGAATCGCATATTATGGAGAACAAGGCGTGCTGCTGCTGCTTAGCGATTCCACTAATTCGCATAAAAATGGCTACACACCGAGTGAAGCAAGTGTAGGACCAGCGTTTGATTTGTTGTTTTCTCGGGCGAAAGGGCGCGTGATTATGAGCACTTTTAGCTCTAATATTCATCGCGTGTATCAAGCCATTAACCACGGACTTAAATATGGACGCAAAGTCGCAGTCATTGGAAGGTCTATGGAGAAAAACTTAGAAATCGCAAGGACTTTGGGCTATATTGATTTGCCGCAAAATATTTTTATTGAAGCGCACGAAGTGGCGAAGTATGCCGATGAAGAAGTCTTGATTGTAACCACCGGCTCACAAGGCGAAACGATGAGTGCATTATATAGAATGGCAACAGACGAACATCGTCATGTCAAAATCAAACCCAGCGATACAATTATTTTGTCCGCTAAAGCGATTCCGGGCAACGAAGGCTCTGTGTCTAATATTTTGAACTTTTTAAACAAAGCGGGCGCGAAAGTCTATTATCAAGATTTTAGTGAAATTCACACAAGCGGACACGCGGCACAAGAAGAACAAAAGCTTATGTTGCGTCTCGTGAAGCCAAAATTCTTCTTACCTGTGCATGGGGAGTATAATCATATCTTAAGACACAAAGAAACCGCAGTGAGTTGTGGTGTAGAGGAGCGCAATATCTATCTTATGGAAGATGGCGACCAAATGGAAATCGCGCACAATTATTTGCGCAAAGTGCGTAGCGTGAAGACAGGCAAAACTTATATTGACAATCAAGTCAATTCCACGATTTCTAATGATGTGATTTTAGATAGGCAAAATCTAGCAGAAAACGGAATCTTAATCGTGCATTTAGAGCTAAGCAAAGCTAGAAATTCTTTGATTTCTAAGCCACGCATTCAAAGTATGGGGATTATTGCCAATAAAGATACAATGGCATTCAATAAGGAGATTGAAGAGTTTTTTAGCCTCTTTGTGAAAAACTGCAAACAAGAGCTATATAATAGCCAAAAAGGTATGGAAAACGAGATAAGAAATGCACTAAGAAAGCTAATGTTTAAAAAGACTAAACGTTACCCAACGATTATTCCTATCGTGGATTTGCGGTAAGATTGCATAGAATCCCAACGAGAGCCTACAAAATTAAGGGTGAGATTCTTTGATTGTCTAAAGTCTCGCCTTTGAATCTTAAAATTTCATTGTTTGATTCCCTTAAAGTGCATTACGATAGATTGCCACGCAAGTTTTGCAAACTTGCTCACAATGACATTCCCCACTGCGTCCTTGCTAGGTGCGTGGAAGCAATCCATAAGAATAACATTTCTCAAGCAAACTCTATCGGGTCTATATCTATTTCACAAGTCATTTCACACAAGGGTAAAAGTGCTTGGTGCAAATCTTTTACCTTTGTGCTACGTAGTAGAATCACATAACGCCATTTACCTGCGATACGCGGTATTGGGGCGATTCCACTTCCTACAATCTCTACCTTTAGCGATTCCGCGTTAATCTTTGTTTGTAAAAGCATAAGGGTTTGCTGCATTAATTGCTGCGATTTTTCTTGATTTTTTTGACTAAAATGCACCAAAGCAAGACGCACAAAAGGCGGGTATAGAGGTGAGCGCATTGCGAGTTCTTCCTCTATAAACCCCGCATAATCTCCTAAGAATTTTTCAAAAAAGCCTTGATGCAAAGTCTGCACAAGCACTTTGCCATTTTCCTTGCGCCCACTCCTACCCGATAGCTGAAACATTAGAGACAAGGCTTTCTCTCTCGCCCTATAATCGCCACTATACAAAAGATAATCCAAGCCCAAAACCACGCTCAAATTCACATTATGATAATCGTGCCCTTTAGAGAGCATTTGTGTGCCAACCAAAATATCAATTTTGTGTTGGTTGAATGCCTCTAGGGTGCTTTTGAGTTTGTGCTGTGTGGTAATGGAATCACGGTCAAAGCACGCAATTTTAGCATTTGGCAAGAATCTTATCAAATGTTCAGAAAATTCCTGTGTCCCCATACGTAAGCTTTGCAATGCCCCACCACATTGGGGACAAACATTAGGAGCTGCTTGGGTGAAATGACAATAATGGCATTTCAAGCTAGAATCCCTCTTATGCAAGCTCAAAGATACGCTACAATGCGGACACTCTATGCTAGCCCCGCATTCTTGACAGAGCAAATGTTTGAAATTTGCACGAGTGGGCAAAAATACAATCGCCTGTTTAGAATCGCAGAAGTTTTGCTCCAACGCACTTAAGATACTAGAATCCAACACATCACTACTTGGACAAAACACATAACTTTTTTGTGTCTCAAAATATGTCCCTCTCAAGCGAAAAATCGCATTTTGTGCTTTGGCTTTATGGTAAGTCGTTACAAGAGGCGTTGCGCTGCCTAGCACAATCTTGATTCCTTGTATTTTAGCGAGATACAAAGCCACATCACGTGCGTGATAACGCGGCTTAGAATTGGATTTATACGCATCATCGTGTTCCTCATCTATGAGGATTAAATCCAAACCCTCTAAGGGCAAAAAGAGTGCCGAGCGCGCACCGGCTAGGATTCTGACTTTGCCCTCTTTTAAATTTTGCAAAATTTCCTTTTTGGCTTTGCTTGTGATTTTAGAATGCCAAAACGCAAGACATTCGCCAAAAACCGCCTTGAGACGCTTTTCCATTTGGGGCGTGAGCGAAATCTCGGGCATTAGAAAAAGTGCGTTTTTGCCTTTATGCAAAGTCTGATTGAGTAAATGGATATAAATTTCTGTCTTGCCGCTCCCCGTATCACCAAAGAGCAAAGAGCTTTGACGCGCATTAATAAACTCTAAAGCCTGTTGCTGTTTGGTACTTAAAGGCTTGAGCGTGAAATTTAAACTTGGAAAATTCTTGATAGAATCCCTAGCAAAAGGTGTAAAAAGGCTAAAGCTAAGTGCGTAAGAGGAGCAATAATAGCTTGCGATAAATTCCGCAACTTGACATTGTAAGGGTGAGAATTTAAAGCCTAAAGGCAAAGCCTCTTTGCATTCAAATTCTGGTTTTTCGCACTCTCTTAATACAACGCCTTGCGCTTGCTTTTCTTTTAATGGAATCTCTACTAATGTGCCAATTTCTAATGCCTCTTGGCTCACATAAGTCAATAAGGGGGAATTGCGTTTTAGAGGGGCAATTTGATAATAAAAGAGGGGTAGATTATGCAAATTAACTTGATTTGGCTTGGTTTGAAATCTCATCAGATTGCGCCAACTGCGCAATCACTGCTTCTTCGCCCAAAGATTCTATTGTATTTTCTGTTGCTTTTACTTCTTGAATATTGTCGGCTTCGTGGGGGATTGGATTTATTGTTTGGATTTGATTTTGCGATTCTAAGTCTTGTAATTTCTGATTTGCTTTTAGAATCCCACTTTTAAGCACATTATTAATTTCAGAGTATTCTAAAAAGATGCGTAAAAGGTCAATTGGATTAATGTTATTGGATTCATCTACTAGAGATTTTAAGGATTCCAATGTCGCACTTGAAATTTCACTTATGGGAATATCGTAATAACGTCCCATAATGCAAACGCGAAAAAAATCACTCTCGTTCATTGGCGACCAAGAACATTTTGGATTTTGTTAAGCACATTTTCTAGCTCACGTTCTTTGACGCCGATTTCATCGTAAAGCGAACTAATTTCGCTATTTTTTGCTTCATTTTCGGCTTTTAACAGCACGATTTGCTGACGCAATGCTTGGCTCTCGTCTCGTTGTTTTTGCAATTCATCTATCAGTGCATCAATACCTTCTAAGAGTTTGCTTGAGAGGTTTTTTGCTTCTTCCATATTCATCTTTCCTTGCAAGTAAAAGTAGATTTTATTTTAGCATTATTTTAAGCCTTTTATATAAAAAACGCAAGATTTCTAAGGAATCTTATGCAAAAATTCACACTTTAATTCACTTTAGGTTTCATTTATGTTCAAATTACACTCTCCCTTTAAACCCTCTGGCGACCAACCAGAAGCAATTAAGGCTTTAAGTAGTTTTATCCGACAAGGCAACCAATACCAAACACTCATTGGTGTAACAGGAAGTGGCAAAACTTTCTCTATGGCACATATCATAGAATCTCTACAAATGCCAACTTTGATTATGACGCACAACAAGACTTTAGCAGCACAACTTTATAGTGAATTTAAAGGCTTTTTTCCCAAAAATCACGTAGAATACTTCATCTCACACTTTGACTATTATCAGCCTGAAGCTTACATTCCGCGTCAAGACTTGTTTATTGAAAAGGATTCTAGCATTAATGAGGAACTAGAGAGGTTGCGGCTAAGTGCCACTACTTCGCTTCTAGCCTATGATGATAGCATTGTAGTCGCTTCTGTCTCGGCAAACTATGGCTTAGGAAACCCGCGTGAATATTTGGAAATGATTGAAAAGTTTGAGGAGGGACAATCCTACCATCAAAAATCCCTCTTGTTGCGTTTAGTAGAAATGGGTTACAAACGCAATGATAACTTTTTCAATCGTGGAGACTTTCGTGTCAATGGAGAAGTCATAGACATTTATCCCGCATATAGTGAAGATGAGATTCTGCGCCTAGAATTTTTTGGAGATGAATTAGAATCCATTAGTCTTTCGGACTCTGTGGATAGAAAATTACTTAAAAAGCTAGAATCCTTTGTGCTCTATGCAGCAAATCCCTTTATTGTGGGTGAGGAGAGGCTAAAAAGCGCGATTAAAAGCATAGAGGAAGAGTTGGCAACACGACTAGAGTTTTTCAAATCTCAAGGCAAAATGGTAGAATACGAACGCCTAAAATCCCGAACAGAATTTGATTTGGAAATGATTAGTGCGACAGGAATCTGCAAAGGTATTGAAAACTATGCGCGTCATTTAACCGGCAAAAAACCCGGTGAGACGCCCTATTCTCTATTAGATTATTTTGCACAAAAAAACAAACCCTACCTACTGATTGTAGATGAAAGCCACGTGAGCCTGCCACAATTTGGCGGAATGTATGCCGGAGATAGAAGTCGCAAGGAAGTGCTTGTAGAGTATGGATTCCGCTTGCCAAGCGCACTAGATAATCGTCCTTTAAGATACGAAGAATTTATAGAAAAAGCCCCACATTTCTTGTTTGTTTCTGCCACACCCGCACAAAAAGAGCTAGATTTGAGTGGCACGCATACAGCAGAACAATTGATTCGCCCGACAGGCTTGCTAGACCCGACTTATGAAGTGCTAGAGGTGGATAGACAAGTGGAGATTCTCTACGATAGGGCAAAAGAAGTAATTGCTAGAGGGGAACGCGTGCTTGTAACAGCACTTACCAAAAAAATGGCAGAGGAATTAACGAAATATTACAGCGACTTAGGACTCAAGGTGCGCTATATGCACTCCGATATTGATGCGATTGAGCGCAATCAAATCATTCGCGCTTTAAGGGCTGGAGAATTTGACATTTTGGTAGGAATCAATCTACTGCGTGAGGGGCTAGATTTGCCCGAAGTGTCTTTAATTGCGATTTTGGACGCAGACAAAGAGGGATTCTTACGTAGTGAGACAAGCCTAATTCAAACAATGGGACGCGCGGCAAGGAATCTTAATGGGCATGTCTTGCTTTTTGCAGATAAAATCACTCCCTCTATGCAAAAAGCTATGGAGATTACGGATTATCGCAGAGACAAGCAATCTGCATATAACAAAGCACACCATATCACACCGCAAAGCGTTTCAAGAAAGCTAGATGAGGATTTAAAGAATCAAGATTTGGGAATGCTCTATGAAAAAGCCAAAAAAAGCAAAGACAGATTGCCCAAAGCCGAGCGTGAAAAACTCATCAAAGAGCTAAGCAAGAAAATGCACGAAGCGGCAAAGAAATTAGAATTTGAGGAAGCAGCAAGATTGCGTGATGAGATTGCTAAACTTAGGGCATTATAAGTCAAAGTGCTTGCGTCATTATGTCCTTGCAAGCAAATCTGCAAAACCTGTCGTTATTTGTCATTGCGAAACCTCTAGGGTTGTGGCAATCTATAATCTTATAACAAGTAAAATCTAAAAAGCAAGGTTAAAGTTATAGAATTGCTAGATTATGGATTGCTTCGCTTCGCTCGCAATGACATTTCCCACTGTGTCCTCGCGAGCGTGATTTATCACGCGTGGCGATTTATAGCTTTATCTTAAAGATTCCATTGCAAAATTTACTTTTTGCAAAACGATAGATTGCCTTTCTTATATTTGCAAGGATGCGGTAGAATTATAAAATAGGGAATAGCATTAAGATTTATAAGAGGGTTTTATATGATGACGATAATGAATGCAAGCAATAAAAGTAAAATAAATTGGACGATTAATTTTATCAAAAAAAGCTTAATTAATTTTTACCTTTCTCCTCTTCCTTTCCTAAAAGCAGATTCCGACTTTTGCAAAACCACAAAAATGCTTCATAAGTTTTGAACTTCTCATATCCCAAAATACGCCAAATGTCTTTAATGCGCTCTCCTTGTTTAATCCGCATTTTGATTCGTTCTATATCCTTGTCAAACACACTATTAAAGGAGTTTTTGGGACGCCCTAGCCTTTTGCCCTTAAGCTTGGCATTTTGCAATCCCGCTTTGGTTCTTAGAGAGATAAACTCCCTTTCCGCTTCAGCCACATAAGCATAAATACTCAAAAGCAACTTGGACAAGGCATTATCAAAAGTCGTAAGCTCGGGTTGTCGTATAAAAATAATTGAAATTCCTTTGTTTTCTAATTCCAAAACAAGAGAAATCGTCTCAAGCATATTTCTCCCAAGCCTTGATAATTCTGTGGTAATCAGTAAATCACCGCTCTTTAAACTCTTTTTCAATGTGGCGATTTTTCTTGTTTCTTGTGATTGTTTGGAGCTTATTTCTACTGCAAACCAATCATCTATTGCAATTTTTTTGTTTTGACAATATTCAAAAATTTGAAGTTTTTGCGTGTTTAAATCCTGTTTATTTGTGCTAACCCTAATATATGCAATGCGTTTCAATGGGCTTCCTAGTAGTTTTTGAGAATTATAGCTTACATTAGAGTGAAATGAAAATTAATCGTCCAATTTATTTTATTTGCGGACATAAGGAGAGTGGGCAGTTAAGAAAGATAGCAAGGAGGTATTTTGAAAGTTTTGTCCCCTTTAGCTTTCCCATATACACTGCAAGCTCTCCTTATGATAGCAAATAAAATTTAGGAATCACAAAAAACATAAGGAGAATAAATGAAAATCTCATTGATTGCGAGCCGCTGCTTAGTTGGTTCTATGGCTTTAAGTTTATCTGCGCTTAGCTTGTATGCGACAGATGTTACAACAAAATCGGAGTTTGAGACAAATTTCATCAAACAAGAGGGAACGAATAATTACAAAAACAAAAACAACGATGCCACACTAGCAATTAAGCTCCCTACTACTGAGGCAGTAAAAGTGCAAGCATTGCTAGGTGCAAATGGCAGAATCATCGTAGATAACGCAGCTAATGAAATCACCCTAGGTGCAGCAGACACAGATATTTTTGGTTCTACTTTACAAATGATTGATGACCCAAACAATAAATTTTATGGGTTTGATCTCACGAGCACTCACGCAAATGGAATCACCAATGGAGGGGCACTCAATGTAGGCAAGGATTCCACTATCACAGGGAATTTTACAAATAACAATGCCTTAAATATCTTAGGAAGCAAGCTAGATATTACAGGGGATTTTACACAAGCTAGTGGCACAGAACTTGGAATCGCTCAAGGAGCATTGAATATCAAAGGTGCAGTTAATATGCAAGGAGATGTAGGCTTACAATCCGGTAAGATTAATGTTACAGGCTCTTATACAGAGGGTGGAGCAACAGATTATTATTTCTATAACTTCTATAACTTGAACAGTCTTATTAGCGTGCGAAAGGCTGGAGGAGACACACCGCCTGCCAACGACGGACAAATCAGTTTGAATGCAAGTTCAACATTCACAATTGATACTTTGGAGCGTGCATTAGCGGACGACCTCAATCTAATGATTGCAGAGGGTGGATTCGCCCTTGCTTCGCTTGGCACACAAGATGCGACAAGCAAGCTTTGGGGGACGAACCTCACAGAAAACAATCCCACAGTACGTTTTGTTGCAAATGCAGCGAGATTCTTAGATAATCCAAGCCTACTCGCGGGAATTGAAGTTGAAGATCTAATGTTTTACCAAGAGGCGCAAACAGGAGGCACTCCCGGTACCGAGCGATCTTACACGCTCTATATCTCTGAAGACAAAAAGACTTTATTTGTCAAAGTTGAGGCAGCAGGAGGTTTAGCAGCAGATACGACAAAAAATGCAACACAAGCAGAAATCATCACAGCACTCAATACTGCGATAGAATCTCAAATCGCTGCAGATAAAGCTGCAATTGGAACTAGTTCCTCCGATACCGGTACTGCACGCGAAGCTATCGCAAATGTGAAAACAGCAGAGAGTGATAAAGTTACTGCCGCAACTGCTGCTATTACAGCCGCGGATACCGCTATCACAACACAACAAGGGATTCTTGATAATTCTGCTTCCACAGATGCACAAAAAGTAGCTGCACAAACAGCACTTACGGATGCACAAGCAGAAAAAAGCAAACAAGAAGCAATCAAAGCTCAAGCAGAAGCAAATATCGCTAAACTAGACGAAGCTGAAACACAACTTGCAGACAAATTCACCGCACTAACTATTTCCACAGCGGCAACAGACGCAGAAAAACTTCAAGAAAATCTTGCAACACTTGTGGGAGACAATTATGCTGGAATCGCACAACAAGCCCTCATCGTAACAACGAACAAAAACGAAAATAAACTTCTTATGGCTCTTGCAACTGATTCAGGAGACTTAAAAGCGACAAGCGTTTCACTAGAGAATGCAGGGAATCTAAGCGAAGCGTATGGGATTTTAAGCTCTTTTGCGGGTAGCTCTGTGAATGTCAATGAAGCCTTAAATGTCATTACGAATCGCAATTTCTTCAAAAATACAAGAGAGAATGCGAAATCTGCTTCTACGCTTGCAAATGCTTCTACTTCCGCATTAAGTGGAATCAATATCGCAAACGAAATGTCTATTAGCAATCGTGTCGCAGCCTATAATAACCCTTATGGAGCAAGACTTGCAAATATCGGCTCTGACGCAACAGGAAACTACTATGATACCTACAAAGCAAGCGTGTGGGCAAACGCATTTGGTGGTGCAAGCATCATTGATGGCGATAGCGGTGGGCTCTATGGTGTAACTTTGGGAGTAGATGGAAATGTAACTGATAATCTACTCTTGGGTGCTTATTTCACTTATGCTAACTCTACATTGAAAGATAACGCATTAAAGCAAGAAGCAGACAACTACCAAATCGGGCTTTATTCTTTGGTTAAATTCGCAGAAACTTGGGAACTAGGGCTTAAAGGCTATGGACAATGGGGCTCAACAGACCAAGAATCACGCAATATTGCAGGGCTAAACACTGCTGACTTTACCAAAAAATTCTTTGGCTTAAGCGGAAGCTTAGGGAGAGTGTTTGACCTCTCTAATGGCAACTTCTTAAAACCTTTTGCAGGATTAAACTATTATTATAGCTTTACACCTTCTTATACAGAAAAAGGCACAATCCTAGCCCAACACGTCCAATCCTCTACAAACAATTCTGTAAGTATTGATGTGGGATTAGAATACAGAAAATACTTCGGAAGTAGCTCTTATCTCTATGTTGTGCCAAAAGTTGAACAATATATCGTCAATAATGGTGATGATTTTGTCGCAAAATTCGTAGGTTCAAACACAAACTTTTCTATTGATGGAGATGATAAAAAACGCACTTATGGACAAATCTTGCTTGGAGGCAATATAGAGCTTACACAAGATTGGGTATTAAATGTAGGTTTAGGCGCAAAACAAATCCTAGCAGGGAAGTTTGAATCTAAAAACGAAACCTATTTAAACGGAAATGCGGGATTAAAATATAGATTTTAACAACGATAAACGAGTGTTGCTTGCGTCTTATGACGCACACACTTCGTTTTAGAATTTCAGTTTATCCTCCTTTTGCTATCTTCCCAAAGGAAGATAGTCGTAATGCTTGCTTTTAAAATCTTTTCTTTATAAACATTGTCTTTACAAACTCGCTTACGCGTTCTTGTGCAATTTTATTACTCTGTCATTGTGAAATCTCCAATAACAAGTATGGCAATGCGCAAGTGTGCAAGAGTATAAATTACTGCGTCATTTCATTCCTCACAAGGACGCAATAAGAATCTTTAACATTTTTGGCTATAATTTTAATATCTTTATTTTAAGGAGTTGGAATGAAAAAGTTATTCATTGGAATTTTGACTTTGCTAGGAGTGAGTATGATGGCATTTGCAAAGCCCAATATCGTGATTCTAGCCACAGGTGGAACGATTGCTGGGGAAGCCAAAAGCGACCTTGCAACCACAGGTTATAAGGCAGGAAGTTTAGGGGTTGAGGTATTAATTAATGCTGTGCCCGAGCTAAAAAACATTGCGAATATCAGTGGCGAGCAAGTAGCAAACATTGATAGCTCCAATATGACAGACCAAGTTTGGCTGACACTCGCAGACAAAGTCAATTCACTCTTGGGAAGTTCTAAAGTTGATGGAATCGTCATCACTCACGGAACAGACACAATGGAAGAAACAGCTTATTTTTTGAATCTTGTTGTCAAAAATAACAAACCTGTTGTGTTCACAGGAGCAATGAGACCCGCAACGGCTATTAGTGCCGATGGACCTAAAAACCTTTATAATGCAGTTGCGCTTGCGGGAGACAAAAATGCAAGAAACAAAGGCGTAATGGTGGCAATCAATGACAAAATTTATAGCGCAAGAGAAGTAAGCAAGACGCACACGCTCAATGTAGAAACCTTTAAAGCACCCAATAGCGGAGAAATCGGCTACATCGTAGATGGAAAAGTATTTTTTAATTCTCTTAGTGTCAAACCCCATACCAAAGATTCTCCTTTCAGTGTTAAAGGCTTGAAAGAATTGCCCAAAGTAGATATTGTCTATACTTATGCTAATGATGGTTCAAAAGTTGCGGTAGAAGCCTTTTTAAATGCTGGAGCAAAAGGCTTGGTTGTCGCAGGAAGTGGCGCGGGAAGCATTCACGAAAATCAAAAAGCTTACCTCATTGATCTTTTAGCGCAGAAAAAACTTGTCGTGGCAAAAAGCTCACGCGTGGGTTCTGGATTAGTCCCACTTAGCGAGGAAGAAATCCAACAAGGATTCGTAAATGCTAATAACCTCAACCCACAAAAAGCAAGGGTGCTTTTAATGCTAGCCCTTACGAAAACAAAAAACCCAAAAGAAATTCAAAAATATTTTGACCTCTATTAGATTGTATCTATGCTTGCATTCTCCTATGCAAGCATAGATTGCCATATTTAAATGAAGCGAGCCATTGTGAGGAATGTGTGAAGCATTAGAATCCCGCTATTGGACTTAAGATTCCATTATTAAGATTGCTTTATGCGGTCTCATTTCTTTTTCTCCCTAAACTCTCTTTTAAGTCTTGGAACTTCTTGAAAATAGAATCTTAAATACCCTCCTTTATACCAATCTTTATCCGCTTGCATTAAGGCAACTCCAAGTTTATAAGTGAAGCATTCTTTTTCTTTTAAGGCTTCTTTATAGTCGGGATAAGATTCTAGCTTTGGCAATTTCAAAGAGGGATTCTTTTTAATTTTTGCTTCATATTCTAAAATCTCTTTTTTATGGGATTCTTTAATATAAGATAGCACATAAGGCATTCTAATATATCCCCACAGACTCTTAGAGTTTAGAATCAATGCTTGCCCTAGCTT
>NZ_JAAVGY010000016.1 GCF_014799995.1 Helicobacter sp. | reverse complement strand
TTTTTCACTTTCGATTTGCTCTCTTGGTCTTGTGGGGGGGGGGGGGGGGGTAAAAATCTTGTAAATGCCTTAATCCCTGTGATTATGCAGGGTTGGTTTGCACATTCTAGTCATTTTTTCCCTAATAATCAGACTTTACCTATTTTTGTCGGGACACATTTTGCTTCGGGGATTCATAAATTTTTAGAATATTTTATCGCTTATTACCCTTTTTATTTTAAAGATAAAGAAATTGGTTGTAGGGATTTAGAAACTTTGCAATTCTGTCAAAATAAAGGGCTTAAGGCTTATTTTTCACGTTGTTTGACTTTGACATTACCTAAACGCGAAGCAAATATAGAGGCAAATAAAGTTTTCTTAGTGGGGATTCCTAAGGAGTATTTACAATATATTCCACAAAATCTTTCCGACAATGCAATACAAATCAATCAACAAAATATAGAGCATCAGAATTTAAATTCCGAGCATTTTGAATCACAAGCACAAAATTTGCTAGAAACCTACAAAAACGAGGCAAAACTTATCATTACTTGTGCGTTGCATTGTGCATCTCCAGCAATTGCGATGGGAATCCCTGTCGTTTTAATCGCAAGAGACCAAGAAAACATACAGAGATTTTCTGCACTTAGTGGAATCGTGCCAATTTATACCCTAGAGGATTTAGAAAAGGGACGCGTGGATTTTGCACCACAATCTTTGAATATAGAATTGCTTAAAGAGGATATGTTGGAAAACTTGAAACTTAGTATAAAGCAAGCAATGGGAGAAAGTATAGATACGCAAGCCTTGCAAGCAATTCGCCAAAGAATCGCGGATTTTGTCCCTGCAATGCAGTCTAATGCGGCGGAATCTCAAGGTGATTCTGTTATTTTAAGCGGGGGGGGGGGGTAAATCATAATTTAGAAGCAAAAAGCATTCCCGATAAGGCTAATTTGTGGAAAAGAGACTTTAAGTATGATTTGGAGTTTAAACAAAGAGCGCAGATTTTGTTAGATTTGCTCTCGCCTCAAGCAAGGGAGAGTTTAGAATCTGTATTGGATTTGGGTTGTGGCGTGCAGTATTTTAGGGAGGTATTGAGAGAAAATCATCTCAACCCCTCTTATGTGGGGGTAGATTTGTATCCCCATCAAGAAGATAATATCCTCTGTGATTTCAATCAAGGGGAATTTCCCTATTTTTCTAAAGATTCTTTTACATTGATTGTTTGTGCGGGATTGTTTGAATATATTTGGGATTTGCCAAAGTTTATAGAGAGGATTTGTAGTCTCTCTCCTAAATTGATTTTGTGTAGTTATAACTTCATTAACGCAAGCGAAATTGATAATAAAATTTGGGTTAGGAATCGCCTAACACAAGAGGAGTTATTCAATTTATTTTTATCCAATCGGTATGTTTTAAACATCTATAAAACACATCAAAGAAATCTCCCAACAGGTTATTTTTGCTTTTGCAAAAAAGAGCTAATGGGTAAGATTTAATGGCATTGCGATTTTGCTTTCTCGTCATTGCGAGATTCCACAAGGAATCGTGGCAATCTATAATGTTGGATTCCTTTTTATTTACCACTGCGTCATTGCGAAGCCTTTGTAAAATGCTGTGGCAATCCAAATCAAGCAAAAACAATTATTCGTTTGTCATTGCGAGAAAATTTGAAAAATTTTCGTGGCAATCCATAATAGAATCTTTCCTTAAAGATTCCATTGTAAATTTACTTTTTGCAAGATTATGGATTGTTTCGTTGTGCTTCGCACTTCCTCGCAATGACAGAGTAAGAAAATTCAAATATTATTTTACTTTTTGTTTAAATAATATTTAAAAGAATAAAATAATTTATAATTTTTATCTTAATTTAGCGGCTTTTTGCTCATTTTGCTACTTTTTGTGATATAGTTAGGGGTTAATATTATTTGAAAGGATAGTTTATGGATTTTCTGATGTCCTTAAGCGAGGGAACACAATTTGCGATTCAGCTGATTGTTGTTTTGATTTGTTTGTTTTATGGGGCGCGCAAGGGCGGAATCGCTCTTGGGCTTTTAGGAGGTATTGGGCTTTTGGTTTTGGCTTTTGGTTTTGGCGTTCAGCCCGGTAAGCCTGCAGTTGCAGTTATGCTTACGATTCTAGCTGTGGTTGTCGCAAGTGCAACTTTGCAAGCAAGTGGTGGATTAGATGTAATGCTACAAATCGCAGAAAGAATCCTAAGGAGAAATCCAAAGTTTTTAACGATTCTAGCTCCCTTTGTAACTTGCTTCTTGACAATTCTTTGTGGAACAGGGCACGTAGTTTATACGATGATGCCTATTATCTATGACATTGCTATAAAGAACGGAATCCGTCCAGAGCGTCCAATGGCTGCTTCTTCTATCTCCTCACAAATGGGAATTATTGCAAGTCCTGTTTCTGTGGCGGTTGTTTCTTTGACTGCTTTTTTGTTAAATGCAAAAACTCCTTTGGCAGGATTTGATGGTTATGTAGATTTGCTCAAAATCACGATTCCAGCAACTTTGGGAGGCGTGTTAGTCATTGGGATTTTTTCTTGGTTTAGAGGTAAAGATTTGGATAAAGACGAGGAATTTCAAGAAAAGCTCAAAGACCCTGAATTTAAAAACTATGTTTATGGGGATTCCAAAACTCTACTTGGAGTTAAGCTTCCCGGCGTGCAATGGGCGGCAATGTGGATTTTCTTAGGAGCGATTGCAATTGTTGCGATTTTGGGAGCATTTCCAGAGCTTCGCCCACAATTTAAAGGCAAGCCAATGAATATGGTAGATACGATTCAAATCTTTATGCTTCTTGCGGGTTCTGCATTATTGATTTTTACCAAAGTAGATGCGGGTAAAATCGGCAAAAACGAAATTTTCCGCTCCGGTATGATTGCGCTTGTCGCGGTGTTTGGAATCTCTTGGATGGCAGATACAATGTTTGCAGTGCATACGCCGATGATGAAAACCGCCTTAGGAAGCGTGGTGCAAGATTATCCTTGGACTTATGCGATTATGCTATTGCTCATTTCAAAATTTGTTAATTCACAAGCCGCAGCGATTGCCGCATTCGTGCCTTTGGCATTAGGAATCGGAGTGCATCCTGCAATCATCGTGGCTTTTGCTCCTGCGTGCTATGGATATTATATTTTGCCAACCTATCCAAGCGACTTAGCAACGATTCAGTTTGACCGCTCTGGCACAACACATATCGGAAGATTTGTTATCAATCATAGCTTCATTTTGCCCGGGCTTATTGGGGTGTTTAGCTCTTGTGTGTTTGGTTATTTCTTCGCAATGTTTGCGGGATATTTGGGCTAAATCAAACTTAACTTCAGTCAAGATTACCGAGATTCCGCGAGGAATCTCGCTTCAGATTCTATCGTTGTGTCATTGCAAGCAACGGAGCAATCTATAATTTAGAATCTCACCGCCTATTTTCAAATTTTTATTGATGATTGAATGCAGCCTAATAATTTATAAATTGCCACAATTCTTTGCAAAAACTCGCAGTGATAAAAAGGCAGAATCTCACAATGCGCAATTTGATAGATAATCTGATTTTTAAAGCCTTTTTTACATTTTGTGGAGTAAAATCACTTATGCTTAAAATCATAAGGAGGAAACGATGAGAGAGGTGCAATACGAAGACATCAAATCTGCTGTTGCAAAACTTGCGATTGACGCGTGCTGCATTCAGACGCCAGACATCAAGACAGCGTTTGCAGGTGCGAAAAAAACTGAACAATCGGCTTTGGGACAAAATATCCTAGATACGCTTATTGAAAATGGCAAGATTGCGCAAAACAATATGATGCCAATCTGCCAAGACACGGGCATGACGGTGGTTTTTGTCGAGATTGGGCAAGATGTGCATATCGTGGGCGGCTATATCGAGGACGCGATTAATGAGGGCATTAAAAAGGGCTACACAGAGGGCTATTTGCGCAAATCTGTCGTTGAAGAGCCGCTGTATGAGCGCAAGAATACGACAAACAATTCGCCTGCGGTGATTCACACACGCATTGTCAAGGGCGATAAGCTGCATCTCAAAGTCTGCCCCAAAGGCTTTGGCAGCGAGAATAAGAGCGTGCTCAAGATGCTTGTGCCTGCTGACGGAATCGAGGGCGTGAAAAAGGTTTTCACCGAAGCCGTGAAGCTCGCTGGACCAAACGCCTGCCCACCGATGGTGATTGGCGTTGGCATTGGCGGCACGATGGAAAAGGCGGCGATTCTCGCCAAGCAAGCGGCGGTGCGCGAGATTGATTCGAAAAACCCCGACCCACGTTATGCGAGGCTCGAGGAGGAATTGCTCGAAATCGCGAACAAAACGGGCGTTGGACCACAAGGGCTCGGCGGGACAACCACCGCGTTTACCGTGAATGTAGAATGGTATCCTACGCACATTGCGGGGCTTCCTGTGGCTGTGAATATCAATTGCCACGCGGCGCGACACGCCGATATTGAGCTATAAGGAGGGAAAGATGTCAGAACCAAAGAAAATCACAGCACCTTTGAGTAAAGAAGTGGCAAAGAGCCTCAAGGCGGGCGAGAGCGTGCTCATTAGCGGCACGATTCTTTGCGCGCGCGATGCGGCGCACAAGGCTTTGACAGAGGCGCTTGCGCGTGGCGAGAAGCTCCCTGTGGATTTGGCGGGCGAGACGATTTATTATCTCGGACCAACGCCTGCGAAGCCGGGCAACGCGATTGGCAGCGCGGGACCAACCACGAGCGGGCGCATGGACAAATACACGCCGACAATCATTGAGCAAGGAATCCACGGAATGATTGGCAAGGGCTACCGAAGCAAGGAAGTCATCGATTCTATGGTCAAACACAGCGTGGTGTATATGGTTGCGGTGGGCGGCGCGGCGGCGCTCATCTCGAAATGTATCACCAAATACGAGGTTTTGGCTTATCCCGAGCTTGGACCCGAGGCGGTGGCGCGGCTCACGATTGAGAACTTCCCCGCGATTGTCGCGATTGACGCGCAAGGCAACAACTATTACGAGGTTGGGCAAGCACCGTATAAGAAGATTTAGGCTGCTCTCTTTTTGTTTTTTATAGATTCCCTTTGGGGAATCAAAAACTAATGCTTGCATTATTTGTAGCAAGATTACACTAAACCCTAAGCTTCCAATAACAATAGATGCTGTGTAATGTGTTTGTCAAGGTAGAGGAGAGATTATGTAGGTTATAAAGCTATTGCGTTTTTATCATTTCCTTTGTTTTAAAATCTTCAATATCTTTATAATTGGATAGTGAAAGTTCTTCTGTTATACCTTGTAACTTATCTCTATTTTCTTTTTTTCTTTTTTCAATTAATTCTTTCCATGTTGTTGCTTTTATTTCGTAATTCTCTCCATTTAAAGTTGGCATGTCTTCTCCTCTTTGAGATGAAATGCAAATGGCTCGAACAAAATTGATGGAATTATTCTGTTTTCGTAATGCCTTAAGAATCTTAAGGATATATTTTTCGAGAACTTCATTAAGTATTTTGTGGGTAATTTCTACTCTTGTTGCTTT
>NZ_JAAVGY010000015.1 GCF_014799995.1 Helicobacter sp. | reverse complement strand
CCCCTTTTTTTTTTTTTTTCTTAAAAATAACTTTACTTTAATATATATTAAAATTTTCTAAATCAAAAATTTGTTCTATCTTTAGCGGCTTTTTAATTGACAAAAGATAAAATGGTGCGAAAATTTCGCAAAACTTTTAAGGGTTAAAAATGAAAGTAAAAGATGTGAGAGCTTTATTTTTAGAATATTTTGCAAGCAAAGGGCATAAAGTCTATGATTCTATGCCCTTAGTGCCTGATGATCCTACTTTATTATTCACCAATGCAGGAATGGTGCAGTTTAAAGACATTTTTACAGGCAAAGTTCCGATTCCCTCTCCCAATATCGCAACGAGTGCGCAAACTTGCATTCGTGCGGGTGGCAAGCATAATGACTTAGAAAATGTTGGCTATACCGCGCGCCACCACACGCTTTTTGAAATGCTTGGGAATTTTAGCTTTGGTGCGTATTTCAAAAAAGAAGCAATTGCGTATGCTTGGGAATTTGTTACCGAGGTGTTAGGATTTGACAAAAGTGTTTTGTATGTAACAATCCACGAAAGCGATGATGAGGCATTTGAGTTATGGAGTGCTCACATTGAACCTACACGCATTAAGAGAATGGGGGATAAGGATAACTTTTGGCAAATGGGCGATGTAGGACCTTGCGGACCTTGTAGTGAGATTTTTGTAGATCAAGGGGCGGAAATTTTTAATGGACCAGAGGATTATTTCGGTGGAGATGGGGACAGATTCCTAGAGATTTGGAATCTTGTTTTTATGCAATTTGAACGCGATAAAGAGGGGAATCTCAAGCCTTTACCCAAACCTAGCATTGATACCGGTATGGGGCTAGAGCGCGTAGTGGCATTGTTGGAGGGCAAGCATAGCAATTTTGATTCTTCGCTTTTTATGCCACTCATTGCCAAAGTAGAGGAAATCACAAAGCAAACTTACTTTTATGAAAGTGGTGCGAGTTTTCGCGTCATCGCGGACCACGCTAGAAGTGTAGCATTTTTGCTCGCACAAGGAGTAAATTTTGACAAAGAGGGGAGAGGATATGTCTTGCGTAGAATCTTGCGGAGAGCGATTCGTCACGGATATTTGCTAGGGCTACGCACTCCTTTCGTCTATCAAGTGGTGGGGTGTGTATGTGAAAATATGGGCGCGCATTATCGTTATTTGCTAGAGAAGCAGCAGGCAATTATGACGCAATGCAAAGCGGAGGAATTGCGATTCTTTGAAACAATTGAAAATGGAATGAATCTCTTTAATAAAGAATTGGCAAAATTAAAAGAGGAGAAACCCAACCAACTCTTCAGCGGTGAAGTGGCGTTTAGATTGTATGATACTTATGGATTCCCTCTTGATTTGACGCAAGATATGTTGCGCGAAAATGGCTTTGGCGTGGATATGGATAGTTTTGAAACTTGTATGAGAGCGCAGAAAGAACAAGCAAAGGCGAATTGGAAAGGTAGCGGTGATAGTGCAAAAGAGGGCGATTTCAAGCTTTTATTAAGTGAATTTGGAATCAATGCGTTTGTCGGCTATGAAAGAATGGAATCGCAAGGCAGAATCCTCGCGTTTTTGGATTCCAATTTGCAACGCGTAGAAACGATTAAGAAGGGAGAAGTAGGATTCGTGATGCTAGATAAAACTCCTTTTTATCCAGAATCTGGTGGTCCTGTGGGCGATAAGGGTGTGTTAATGCACAATAAGGACAAGATTGCAGAAGTGCTAGATACCAAAAAATATTTTGGCTTAAACATTAGCCAAGTCAAAGCGATTCAAGATTTGAGGTTAAAAGAGGGCATATTGGCAGTGGTAGATTCTGCGCGTTTAGAGATTGCCAAACACCATAGCGCGACACATTTATTACACAAAGCCTTGCGGGAGATTTTGGGCGGACATATTGCACAAGCAGGAAGCCTTGTAGAGGCGAATCGTTTGCGCTTTGACTTTAGCCACCCCAATGCACTCACGCGTGAGGAAATAGAAAAGATTGAAGCAAATGTCAATGCGCAAATTCTCCAAGCACACGCACAAGTTTGCGAACAAATGGACATACAAAGTGCAAAGGCAAAGGGTGCGATTGCGCTTTTTGGGGAAAAATATGGAAGTGAAGTGCGCGTGATTGGCTTTGGAGATTCTATTGAATTATGCGGTGGAATCCACGTGCCAAATACTGCTTTTATTGGAAGTTTTTATATCACCAAAGAATCTAGTGTGAGTAGTGGTGTGCGCAGAATCGAAGCAGTTTGTGGGAATGCAGCATACCAATGGGGCAAAAATGCTTTAATCAATGTAGAAAATGCAAAGGAGAGCTTAAAAGCCCAAAATCTAATACAAGGGATTGAGAAACTAAAAGAGCAAGTGCGTGAGCTTAAGAATAAAGCGAGCAAATCCTCAAACAATCTAAAAGGGATAGAATCCGAAATCATTAATGGGGCAAAACTCATTGTGGCGGAATTAAAAGAGACTGAAGCAAGTGAGGCAAAAGCACTTGTGGATAATGCTAAAAACGAAAATGAAAAAGTCGCTATTTTGTTGCTTACAACAGACAATCAAAGCGGCAAAATAGGAATCACAGCGGGCGTCAAAGGTGTGGATTTGAAAGCAGGTTCTTGGGTCAAAGAAATTGCTCAAATTCTTGGAGGTAATGGCGGAGGACGCAATGATTTCGCGACAGCCGGAGGCAAAGACAAGTCCAAGATTCCACAAGCTTTACAAAGTGCCAAAGAAATCGCCCAAAAAATCTTGAAAAATCTTGAAAAATCTTGAAACAAACTAAAGCCCTAAGGGGCTTAAGGCTAGTAGTTAGAATAATTGATGAAATCAGTATTTTGAACTTGAATTAAATGAAGTGTTGCTTCATTGATAGCCGCATTAATGGCATTTTGGAGTGTGATTTGAATTTGATTGGGATTTAGTTTAGCTTTGTCGCCAAAGATGAAATATTGGCTATTTCGGTTTTGAATACTTGATTTTCCACGAAAAGTCCTCACTTCATTGGCTCTACTAAAGCTTAGTTGCACTTCAAAAATTGCTTCATCACTTGTTTGTGTATGGAATAAATCCCCTTGCTTTTCTTGAGTATTGATATTACCAGATACAACTTCTAGTTGATAATGTCTGTTTTTTGCGACTTCATCGGCTGTAATTTGTGCAACTCGATTAAAGCAACCACTTTGTGCAAGCGAATTTTCCACCATTTCTCGTATTTGTGTATTTGGAATTGTCAAATCATTATAATCTCCATTTCTCAAACCAATTAAATGATAAGTTGCAATGGGATTTTGACAAGTTTTTAAGACGCGGGTATTAGGCAAATCGTTGAATTTTTGCGCACACGCGCTTAGAAGTAATGCACTAAAAGCAAAAAAACAACTTTTTTTTATGAATATTCCTAAATTTAACGCTTGAGAAGATTCCATAAACACTCCTTGAATTAAAAAGCTAATTTTAACACATTTTATTGCTAATTTTTCGCAAGATTGATACAATACGCAAATAATTTAAAGGTAAAAGTTTGCTTCTTTTTAAAGATAAAAAAATCATTATTTTAGAATTGTTGCTATGCCTAATTTTAGGCATTGGGATTGTGTTTTATGTGCAGAACAATCAGCAAGAATTAAAGAAGCAAGACACATTGCTTTATTATGTCAATATCAGCGGCAAGCAACGTTTATTAGCTCAGAGAATTGTATTTTTGTCTCAAATTGTTGTTACCAATCGTATTTTGAGTCGCAATAATCCCGAAAGCCTCACAGAGCTTCGCAGTTGCATTACCCAACTCAATTCTATTCATTTGATTTTGCAAAATTTCGTAATTTCTACTATTGTGAGTGATAAGAATCACTCTACTTTAGATGAAATTTATTTTGGTGGGGGGAATTTGAGTTTTAAAATGGAAGAATTTCTAAATAACGCCAATAAAATATTTTTTTTGCAATCCACACAGGATATTTTACGCATTAATCAAGAACTTTTGCAGCAATTAGAGGAAGATAATGGTTTGCTTGCGAGTTTAGAGCTCGCAACGCTTAGCCAGCAATTTTATGCGCAAAATATCATCAAAGAATCGCAATTTTACTCACAAATCCTTTTGTATAGCGCGTTTTTAATTTGTGGCTTGCAAGTTTTGTTGGTTTTATTCTCTTTGATGCGCAGAGTAAATTCCTAATTGATATAAAAATAAATTTAGATTAAAAGGCAAAAAAGATTTAGAAAGTTAAATAAGGAGATTTGATGATAAAAAATATTTTTCCTCTCTTAGCACTCATTGTATTTTTGATTTTTCATTTAAGTATTTATTTTTTGTTTATCAAACGAATCATTAAATTAAAAATTCCTCTTTTAGTTTTGAAGTGTTTTTTGATTTTCAATTTCTTGGGCGTAATGTCCTATTTTGCGGCGCGTTATTTCGTGGATTTTCCACAGAGTTTATACTTTTTGGTTTCTTTATCCATTGGTGTAGGATTCGTGCTCTTTGTTGTAACCTTGCTCTATCAATTCCTTACATTAATGTTGTGTCTTGTGGTTTGGTTGTTTCCGAAGTTTTCTGAAAAACGTAGGGGATTCTTTCAAAACGCCTTGAATCTTACAAGTGGAATCTTTGCTTTAGGATATTTGGGGGCTGGATTAATTGAGGGGAGATTAGCCCCTAAGCTAGAAAGAGTCAAGATTCCGCTTAAGAATCTTAAAACTCCTCTGAATGCAGTGCAAATCAGTGATTTACATATCGGGGGGTTGATTGAGGAAAATGTCGTAAGAGAGATTGTCCAACAAGTCAATGCGCTAAAACCTGATTTCATCGTGCTAACGGGCGATATTATTGACACAGAAGTTGCTAGAGTGCCAAAGGCAATGGCAGAGCTTGCGCGTCTTAATGCCCCTTTGGGAGTGTATTTTGTAACAGGCAATCACGAATATTTCCACGATATTCAGCCTTTGCTTGAGAATTTAAAGTCTGTTGGAATCCGCGTGTTAGAAAACGAATGTGTGCCACTAATGAGAAATAATGAAGTCGTGTTGAATTTAGCGGGTGTGTATGATTTGTTTGGGCGTAGAATTGGGGTTTTAGAGCCAGATTTGGAGCAGGCTTTAAAAGATAGAATAGAATCGCAACCCCTTATTTTGTTGGCACACCAACCAAAATTTGCCCTTGAAGTGCAAGCAGCGCATAAGGTGGATTTGATTTTAAGCGGACACACGCACGGCGGACAAATTTTTCCTTTCCGATTCCTTGTGAAGTTAGAGCAACCCTATTTGGCAGGCTTGTATCAGCATAGCCCCACAACGCAGATTTATGTCAATCGGGGCACGGGATTTTGGGGGCCGCCAATGCGGATTTTAGCGCGTGCGGAGATTACATATTTTGAATTTGTTGCAGGTTAAATCAAAAGCTAAAAGTAATTTTCAAAGAAAAGAAAGTATAATTTGGTATTTGAAATTTGGAATCATATGAGAAATAAGAATCGTTGGGCATTTTTATTATTGTTTATAACAAATTCTCTTTTTGGATTGGAATTTTATATCAATAGCGGCAGAGAAGAAAACAGAAATTTTGCTGTTTTGAATTTGCTTGATAATGTGCCCTTTGCCTGTGTGGAATCCTACAATAGAGCGTCAGAAGTGAATGAGATTATTTGCAAATTTAATTCGCCTCTATTGTCGCGTTTTCAACGAAGCGAGACATTGTTTTTTTCTATTTCTCCAGAAAGTTTTAAGGACGACACGGAGGGATTCTTTTTAAAAATTAAACCCAAAAGTGGCAAAAAAATTAAGCTTTATAATGCCGAATTTAGCCTAATTTCAGGCAAATCTATCCCACAAGAGCATAATGAAGTTTCCAAACGTTGGCAAATTTTGGGCTATGAAAATAAAATTCCGTTTTTGAATGACCAGCCTAGCAATGGGCTAAATTTCCCCATTGTCTTTGAAGAAGAATTGCCAAGAGTGGGGGCTTTAGATGTGCAAATGCGTCCAATGAATAATGAAGTGGGAGCGGATAAAGATTATTTTTTGCGCATACAATCTTTAATCTCTAATGAATCCTATACAGAGGCTTTGACTGCGATAGAGGAAATGCTAGGGCTTTATCCTGATACAATCTTTAAACGCGATGTGCTGTATTTTAAAATTGTCGCATTAGATGGTTTGGGCAAAGAAGAAAACTATGAAGATACGATGATGCTAGCTAAGGCTTGGTTAGAAGCTTATCCAACAGATGTCCATGTGCCCCAAACTTTGTTTATTTTGGCAAAAACTTATGCGAAAATGAACTTTTTTGAGGAAGCAAAGTATTATTATGATAGGCTTTTTACCGAACACAAAGGCGATAAATATGAGCTTTTGGCTAGACTTGATTATGGAGAAAATCTCTATACAAGGGGAGACCGCAAAGTCGTTTTGAATATGTATGAATCCACTTTGAATGAGACGACGGATTTAGAGGTTGCGTCTTTGGCGTCTGTTTTGCTTGGGGATTATTATCGCAAAGCAGAAAACAAAACAGAAGCCCAAAGGTATCTT
>NZ_JAAVGY010000014.1 GCF_014799995.1 Helicobacter sp. | reverse complement strand
TATCTTTATAATCTTTTATAATCTCTTCTTTTAAATACTTACAGATTTCATTATTATTTTTTGGTAATTTCTGTGTTAGTTTTGCAAAAAAGACATTATAAGATTTTGTCTGATTATTACATAATAAAAGTATTTCAAGCAATTTAAAACATTTCTCTAAATTTTCAATGTCATTTTTTAACTGATATTCTAATTTAAGCAATAAAGGCAAAGTAGTATTTACACCGTATTCATCCACTATATGAAAAAGTCTTAATCTCCAATTAAAATTGAATAATGTCTTTTCATCTTTTGTATCTATAATTTGTGGAAAATTCCTATAAATTGTAGAGTATTCTTTGATTTTCTTCAAAAAAACTTCAAGTTTACTGCTATTGAAATTTTTAATATATTCTTTATATAAAGAAGCAAGATGGCTAATATTATGTTTTTTAGAATAGTCAAAAAAATTCTCAATCACAGCAAAAGCATGTAAAAAAATCTCGCTTTTATATCTTTGCTCTTTACCAATTTTGGTATTCCAAAAGTTTTTTTCTTCCTCTTTTTCTTCAAAAATAGATTGCCAATATTGCCCATATAATTTAATAGCTTCTTCTTCACTACTTTCTTTAATAATTTTATCAAAAAGTGCATTTTTTATAATATCAGTAGAGCTTAAGGGCTCCCCTGTAGAATTAATAGAGTCAAAGATTTTTTGTTCATCTTCTTTACTATCCAAACAAACTTCCACCAATATTTTAGAATCTTTAAGAAACTTGAAAAATTCAAAAATATCATTCGTCTCCATATTTTTTTCTTTTATCTGTTGGGAGAAAAATTGATAGCAAACTATAATCTTATTATCGGTTTTAATATCTAAAACATCTTCACTTTGTTCAAAAATTTTCACATAAGATTCTTTATCTAGCTTTGAATGAATGATTCTTGGTGAATTATCACTTTTATAGGCTTCAAAAAGACAATCTCTAAAAAACTTTTTCTTATCTTCTTCTAAATTATCATAAAGCACTTTCATTAATATAGAAAAAGTTGTTAATCTTTGTTGTCCATCAATTACGCTAACATAATTATCGTTACCTGATGAAGCTTTTAAAATTACTGAACCTAAAAAATGTTCATTTTTACTATTAAAACTCTCATATAAATCATCAAAAAATTTTTCCAGATGCTTTTCTTTTTCCCATACATAAGCCCTTTGAAAAAATGGAATTTTAAAAACATTTGCCCTTTGCATAATTTGACCAAAATTTTTTTCTTTTGCTTCCATAAATTTCTCCTTAATTTTAAATAAATTTAAACATTAAAAATTATATCCAAAAATCTTTTATCTAACCCTTACACATTAAACCTAAAGTGCATCACATCGCCGTCTTGCACGACATAGTCCTTACCCTCGACACGCATCGCGCCCGCTTCTTTGGATTTCGCTTCCCCGCCATATTTGATAAAATCCCTATAAGCAATGACTTCGGCACGAATGAAGCCTTTTTCAAAATCCTTATGAATCACTCCTGCGGCGACAGGTGCTTTATCGCCTTGATGAATCGTCCAAGCACGCACTTCTTTTACCCCAGCAGTGAAATAACTAATCAAGCCCAATTTCTCAAAGCCCAAGCGAATTATCGCATCTAATCCGCTCTCACTCACCCCTAATTCTTGGAGAAACTCTCCCTGCTCTTCCTCGCTTAAACCCACCAACTCTTCTTCAATTTTAGAGCAAAGCTTAATCACCTCCGCCCCTTGTTCTTTCGCATATTTTCTTAATTGAACCACGAAAGTATTATCCGATTCCAAACCCACCTCATCTACATTTGCACCATAAATAATTTCTTTGTTTGTCAAGAATCGCAATTCTCTATCCAAAAGTAAAAACCATTCATTTGCCTTATCCTCAAAAGTGCGCACGGGAGAACCCTCCTCCGTATGCTTCAAAAGAGCGAGGGCAACTTCTAATTGCGCCTTTGCCTCTTTATCCGTGCCGCTTTTGGCACTTCTAGTCAATCTCTCCACGCGTTTTTGCAAGGTTTGCATATCGGCGATGAGTAATTCTGTCTCTATGATTTCCACATCACGTAAAGGATTAATGCTACCCTCTACGTGCGTAATGTTAGAATCCTCAAAACAACGCACGAGATGCAAAATCACTTCCGTTTCTTTAATGTTTGCTAGAAACTGATTCCCCAAGCCCTCGCCCTTACTCGCTCCTTTGACAAGCCCAGCAATATCCACAAACTCCACCACAGAATGCTGAATCTTTTGCGGATTGACGATTTTTGCCAACTCCAAAAGACGCGTATCAGGCACAGGCACAATCGCCTTGTTTGGCTCAATCGTGCAAAAGGGATAATTTGCAGATTGGGCGTTTTGCGTTTTAGTTAGTGCATTAAAAGTCGTGGATTTGCCCACATTAGGAAGTCCTACGATTCCGATTGATAGCCCCATAGATTTCCTTTATTTTGTTTTGTTTAAAATAAATTGCACCACTGCACGAATCCCTGCACCACTTGCACCAAAAGGATTTACTCCCCAAGCTTTTTCTACATAAGCAGGTCCTGCAATGTCTAAATGCAGCCATTTTTGCACTAGAGATTCTGCGACAAATTCACCTAAAAACATTCCCGCACTGATTGCGCTTCCATAGCGACTAGAGGGGATATTGCATAAATCTGCCACTTCGGAATTAAATAGTTTTCTTAAATAAGGATTAAAGGGCAAGATTCCGCTTAGCTCCCCTGCTTCAAAGGCTGCTTTGGCAAAATCCTCTTTTAGCTTTTGATTATAACCCATAATCCCCGTGCTATAATCTCCCAAAGCCACGACACAAGCCCCTGTAAGCGTAGCCAAATCAATCAAAAAATCCGGATTCAAATCACTTGCAAAACTCAAACAATCCGCTAGCACCAAACGCCCCTCTGCGTCAGTATTGCGCACCTCAATGCTCTTTTGATTCCGTGCAATCAAAATATCATCAGGCTTATACGCATTCCCGCCAATCATATTTTCTGCTAATCCCAAGATTCCATGCACTTCAGCCTGCACACCCAATTTCGCCACAGATTCCAAAATCCCAAGCACTGCGCACGCACCGCTTTTATCTGACTTCATTGTCGTCATAAACTCGCCCGGCTTAAGGCTAAGCCCTCCAGAATCATAAGTCAAACCCTTGCCGACAAGCACAATCTTTGGCAATTTTTTGCCTTTTGGCATTTTGGGTTTGTAGCTTAAATGCACGAGATAAGGCTCATTTACGCTTGCCTTTGCCACTGCTAAAAATGCGCCCATTTTTTCTTTTTCTAAAAACTTCTTATCATACACTTTGCATTCCAATCCGGATTCTTTTGCGATTCTTTGTGCGTAAGTAGTAATGTATTTTGGCGTGGCAATCATTGGCGGCGTATTGATAATTTCGCGCACTTGGTTAATGCTCTCACTCAAGATTTGGGATTCTCTCACAATTCCCTCAAGCTCTACCTGCTTCAATTTAGAGGAACTCAAATAAATCTCTTTAAGATGACTTTCACTTTTTTTGCTCTTAAAAGTATCAAAGACATAAGAACCAAGTAAGATTCCCTCGCAAACCTCTTTCGCTTCTTGTTGTGATTCCACTATGATAGAGGCGGACTTTATTTTAAGCTTTCTAATACCTCCAATCGCACTAGCAAGCGCATCACGCACGGCATTAGGAAAAGGATAGTTGTAGCTCTCAATTCCGACAAAAAACCTCTTACTTTCTCTTACGAAGCAGCAACCCTCACCCTTGTAATTTTGAATCTCTAGCGCGTCTTTTTCAACTTTTGTTAAGTTTTTTGGTAATTTTTTATCACGCAAAATAACGACTTCTAATTCTCCGACTTTTTTAGCATTTGTTAAGATTTTCATTTCACTTTCCTGTAATTTTTTGTTCCGCTTTTGCTGTGGCTCTGTGCATATAATAATAAATTCCACCCCCTAAAAGAATCGCAAATGGAATCGCAATATAATAATGCTCTTTGGCATAATGCACAATTTGAAGCAGTTGCTCACCGAAAAAATAAGCCAGCAAAATCGTAATTGCAGCCCAAACAATCGCACTGATAAGATTAATCAGCGCAAAAGTTTTTGCACTATATCGTGTAACGCCAATACTCATTGGAATCACCGTGCGCATACCATACAAATATCTTTGGGCAAAGATAATGGGCCAACCATAACGTTGCAAAAGCAAATGCGCAAGCGCGAACTTTCTGCGTTGGGTTTTTAGCTTCTTATAAATAAATTGCTTGTTATATCTTCCGATATAAAAATACACTTGGTCGCCTACAAATCCGCCCAATCCCGCTACAATAATCGCAATAGGAATCGTCATATGCCCTGTATGACACATAATTCCAGCCATAATCAGCCCAAGCTCGCCTTCTAAAGTGCTCCAAATAAATAAAATAATATAGCCATATTCTTGTAGCCATTGTGTAAAGAGTTGTTCCATTAGCATTTCTTAAGAATAAAATAAAGCTAAATTTTAGCAAAAATTTGCTTAACATTCTCTCTTATGCTTTATCCGCATAAAAACACAAATTATTTATCAGGCGTGAATAATGTGCCCTTAGTATGTTTGGAATGCAAAAGAAAATCTTTTAAAATATTCAAGTCTTTTCCGCTAGAAAGAAACATTTCTTTGTTATTGTCTAGCAAAAATTGCGCCGCTTTTAATTTGGTTACGATTCCACCTGTAGCAAAGGCGTTATTGGGTGTCGCTTCGGCTTGCAATTCTGTCGGTGAAATCTTCGTTACTCTCTTACGCATTTTCGCATTGGGATTTTCTTTCGGATTCTCTTCATAATAACCATCAATATCACTCAAGATTGCCAAAAGCGAAGCGTCAAAAAAATGTGCCACATAGGCGGAAAGTTGGTCATTATCGCCAAATCCCAAATACATTAGCTCGCCTGTTGTCGTAACATCATTTTCATTAATGATAGGCAAAACTTTATTTTTTAGCAAAACTTCCATTGCATTACGCGCATTCTGCGTGCGCTTCCTTGAATCCAAATCATAACCAGAAAACAAGACTTGCGCACTTAAGATTCCATAGGGGCGAAGTGCCTCTGCATAAATTTGCATTAAAAGCGGTTGTCCAATGGCTGCCAAAGCTTGTTTATTAGCTAGAATCTTTTTGTCCAATTCTAACGCCGTGAAGCCTGAAGCCACCGCTCCAGAGGAGACTAAAATAATTTCATAAGTTGTATTTAATTCGCTAATCAATCGCGCTAAGGATTCTATCCGCGCAAGATTTACCTTTTGATTTTCTACCAAAATCGCACTGCCAACCTTGATTACAATTCTATTTTTGTGCATTCAAATCCTTTAAACAAGTATATAAAAGGAATCGCAAGGATTCTAAATTTTCTCCACTCACACTAGAAACAGCTAGCGCGAAAAGTGGTAGATTGAAATCATAATCCACGTTGAAGTCCTCTTTATCTTTCTGTATAAACAACAAGGGATTTTCTCCTATCTTTAATTGGAATCCAAACTCCTCTAAAAACCCGCTAATGGATTCTTGATAACTTCGTGATTCTGCACTCTCTAATCCCCCTTGTGTATCAAGCTTAGAAAACATAATCCCAAAAGGACTTTTTGCAAGCTTAGGGCTAAAACATTCCAATTCCGTCCTTAATGTAGAAAATTGTTCTTTTAAAGAACGATAATTTGCGAGGTCTAGCACAAAAAGCAAGAATCGCGTGCGTTCAATATGGCGCAAAAACTCTAATCCTAAGCCTTTGCCCTCACTCGCACCGCCAATAATTCCCGGAATATCCGCAATCACAAACGATTGGTAATCACCAGCCTTTACGATTCCTAAGCTTGGAATGAGTGTTGTAAATTCATAATTTGCAATCTGCGGCTTGGCATTTGAAAGTGTGCTTACAAGGGTAGATTTGCCAACATTAGGGAAACCAACCAAGCCAACATCTGCAATCAGCTTCAATTCTAGGCGAATGTTTTTTTCAATCCCGGGCAAGCCTTTTTGCGCATAGGTGGGGCGTTGATTTGTCGCACTTTTGAAATGCGAATTGCCCAAACCACCTTTGCCACCCTCCAAAAATAAGACTTTTTCGCCCTCTAATAAGTCTAATAATAATTGATTGTCTTCAAATACTTGTGTTCCCGGTGGCACGACAATCACCAAATCTTCGCCTTTTTTGCCGTGCTTATTGCGCCCCTGACCGGGCTGTCCATTTTGGGCTTTGAAGCATTTATGTCCTCTAAAGTGTGAGAGTGTATCGGTATTGTTATCCACTTGAAAATACACATTCCCCCCTTTGCCGCCATCGCCTCCGTCAGGACCGCCATTAAGCACAAATTTCTCCCTGCGAAAAGAAACCGCACCCTCGCCGCCTTTGCCTGAAGACACAAAGATTTGAACACTATCAACAAACATTCAATAGCCTTAAAAGTTAGAAAGAATCTTTTAGGATTCTTTAAGAATCCTAAAAATGTGGAAGTTTAAGAAGCAGGAATCACAGAGACTTTTTTACGTTCTCTATCTTTTCTTTCAAAAGAAACAACACCGTCCATTAATGCAAAAATTGTATGGTCTTTGCCCATACCTACATTATTTCCGGGATGAACCTTTGTCCCTCTTTGGCGAATGATGATATTTCCAGCACGAACAAATTGCCCACCGAATTTTTTAACACCCAAACGACGTCCCGCAGAATCGCGGTTGTTTTGGGTGCTACCCTGACCTTTCTTGTGTGCCATATTAACTCCTTATATGTCGCAATGCTTAAGCCGCAATCGTAACTACACGAACACGCGTGAAGTCTCTTCTAAAACCTCTTTTGGTTTTGCTATCTTTTCTGCGTCTTTTCTTAAAAGTGATGACCTTTTTGCCTCTGCCCTCGTTGATAACTTCTAATTCTACTTTTGCACCGCTCACATAAGGCGTGCCAAGCTTCACATTATCACCCTCGCAGATAGCTAAAACTTCTTTCACTTCAACTTTTGACTTTGGCTCAAGATTTAAGCAATCTAGCAAAATAATGTCGCCTTGCTTAACCTTGTATTGCTTGCCTCCATTCCTAATGATTGCATACATAATACAATATCCTTAAATTTGAAGTTCTTTTTATTAAACCTAATAAAAGGCGTAATTCTAGCTCAAACTTTATTAAGATTACTTGAAACAATAGAGCAATGCGGATTTGTGAAACTAAAAGCTAAAGTAAATTGTGTTGGTTTAATGAGATGAGGGAAGCGTGCGGGGGTCAATGGATTTGATAAGGGATTGGATTTCCTCATTATACATTTCTTGTGTGTAGATTTTCTCATGCATTTTAAAGCCCGCTTCAATAATGGCAAAGAGTTCGGGTTTAGTGTATTTCCACCGCTGCAAAGTGCGCGTGGTAATGCGTAAGATTCTCGCTTTGTCTTGTTGTGTGTATTTCATTTAGATTCCCTTAATTATGTGCTTTGTTAAGCGAATTAAATAAAACTTTCTCTTGATTTCAAATTGCGATAATATTTCGTATATAAATCAATATTTAAGAAAATATATCGTATTATTGCCAAATACCATTTTAATACTTAAAGGAAAAAGATGAAAAACAAATTATGTGGTACATTGGCAGGATTACTGCTAGCAACAGGATTAAATGCGGTAGAATTACCTTTTAATGGCTATGATCCAGAAATTCAGGAGGAAATTTGGGAATCTGAACAAAACTATTGTATACCAAATCTGTATACCAAATCATCAAGTAACGAGTGAATCTATGCTAGGCATTGGCATTCCTTTTAATATCACGAACCTCAAGAGAATTGAATCTGATTATAATAAAAAGGTAAAAGAGGGAGACCTCATATGCTCTAAAGAAGTAATTGTGCTTTTGTATAGTCTTGCGGAATATAACGATTATGGAAGAAAGGGTGCATATTACTTTGGGACGGAATACAACGAAGACAAAAAAGAACAACAGATACGAGCAGTCAATAAATTTTTACGAAATGATAACGACTATATTGGGTGGAATGAAGATGTAAAGTCGGGTTTCATCTATAATTATGCGAAAGAGTTTAATCTATTAGAAAAGCTTAAATTAGATATTCCTATTAAAGATGTTTTAGAAATCTTTGAATATCTTTTTAAAGACTGGGATAAAGATAAAAAAGAACAACAAGTGAGAACACAAACTATTAAAGAAGTTTATCGTTTCTTAGAAAAGAAAGCAAAAAGTAACGACACTACAAAAATGGTGGTAGGATATGGGGAAAAAAAGGCAAACACCACTTTAGATGATGATACCCTATCAGACCTCTACTACGACTTTAGAGATTTTTTAAAAGTCAGAGTTCAAAAAGAAGCGGACAAAGAAATTAATCACACGAAAAAAATCATAGAAGAGGCTTGTGCCCCTATAGAAAAAGTTAGGAAAAAAGTTGATGTAAAAAGAGGTTATAGTGTTACTTACATAACATTTGATGAGAACAAAGTCAAACTTCTCAAAGACTTAGACCCTGCACATGTTCTTAAATTTAGAGAAACTAAATAATCTATAAGGAGCAGGTTATGCGCTATTGGATATGTGTATGTAAAGAATACGATAAGGATTGGCAAGAGGAATATGGTGCGATATGGGAATGGTGGAAACACGGTGCCAATGGTGATAGAAGCGGGAAGCATACCGCTTGCTTTGAGCAAATGAGAGAGGGCGATAAAGTGCTATGCTATGAAACGACTACACATAGCTTCACGGCAGTGCTTGAAGTCAGCGAAAAGTTTGAGAATAATAGCAAAATGAAACTTACTTTTAAGCAAAAAACTAAAGTACCCCTAGATAGCATTACAAAAGACGAACATTATCAAAAGATTCTTGCTTCTAATGCTGATAAATACTCACCTTTTACTGCGAATAAAAGCAATTTATTCTATGGGACATTTTTCGCCACAACAAAAGAACAATTTGAGTATATTTGCTCACTAGCACAATGCAATGAATAATTTTTTCTCTACCATTGCAAAATTTGCTTGGTAGAGATTCTGTAAATAAAATCTTTACTGCATTATTGTGAGCAAGTTTAAACTTAGCTTTTGTCATTGCGAAGCCTTTGTAAAAGGCTGTGGCAATCCATAATGTAGAATCTCCCTTAAGAGATTCCATTGCAAAACCTTATGATATGCAAGATTATAGATTGCTTCGTCCTTGCAGTCCTCGCAATGAGGCAGTAGATAGCTTTCGTCCTTGCAAGATTCTTTTATCTGAATTGCTCCGCTTGTGCTTGCAAGGAGAGAGTGGGCTATCCTCACTCAAGCCCTAACGCAATACACTCAATCTCTACTAAAGCACCTTTGGGCAATGCTTTCACCGCTACCGTGCTTCGAGCGGGTTTATGCTCTCCGAAAAACTCCGCATAGATTGCATTCACAAGCGCGAAATCGTCCATATTGCTTAAAAAAATCGTAGTCTTTACAACATTTTGCAAACTGCTTCCACCTGCTTTTAAAACCTCGCTAAGATTGCTAAGCACTTGCCTCGTCTGCGCCTCAATCCCCTCAACCAATGCTCCCTGCGGAGTCAATCCAATTTGCCCTGAAGTATAAATCACTCCCTTTGCCTCTATTGCTTGGGAATAAGGACCAATGGCTTGGGGTGCATTTTGTGTCGTAATAATGTCCAACATTTTGGGAATCTCCTTTACTTTATCTTTTAAATGTTATAAAATTATAGCCAAATTAATTATAAGGAAAATTGATGAAATCTCTTTTTAGACTTCTACTTGCGACTTTCTGTATCGGCACTTTTGCTAATGCGGACAACTTCGTGCAAACCACCCCACCCCCTGTTGAACCTAAAGTCATCGTCAAAGTCCCCCCGCTCACGCCCTTTGACGCAACCTTGCAAGAAGAAATGCGCAAATATCCGCAGGATTCTATGTTTTTTGTAGATGGCAAAACAGGCAAGATTCTCTCTGTCAATAAAACCCCAAGCGTAAAATCTAGCGGAAAAAATCCGGGCAAATTTTATCCAAGAGATGCAAAAGAAACAAAACAACCTAACGAAATCGTGCCCTACCAAATACAAGAAGAACGTATGGATTTACTATAAGGTGAAACAATGATAGAAGTTGAATTTTTAGGACCGCTTGGCAATAAAACCTTTCAAAGTCAAGCAAAGGATTTTTACGCATTAAAACAAGAATTACAAGCGATTCCAGAATTACAAGATTGGTTAAAAGACTGCGCCATTGCTTTAAACAACGAAATCGTTAGCTCGCTAGATACCCCTATCAAAAACGGCGATAAGATTGTGTTGTTGCCTCCTGTTTGTGGTGGATAAATGCAAAGCCAAGTCAATGGATTAGAAATTTTTGAGGGTGCATTGGATACCCTTGCGATTTACAAAAATTGGTTTGAGCTTGGAGCGCAGGCTAATTTAGGTGCAAATGCGGTTTTTACAGGGATTGTACGTGCAGAAAATGACTGCGATGGCTTGAGCTTTGATATTTATCCGCCCTTACTAGAGCAATGGTTTTTAGGTTGGGCAAAAAAAGCACTTGCGAAAGAAGTTTTGCTCAAAATGGCGCATTCTAGGGGCGATGTTTTGAATCATCAAAGCTCTTATATGGCAGGGATTTTTAGCCCCAAACGGCGCGCGACTTTAGAAATATTTGAGGAATTTATTGAGGATTTCAAGCATCGCGCACCCATTTGGAAGTATGATTTGAAAAATGGGCAAAGAATTTATGCCAAAGAACGTAGTTACCGCCTGCCACATAGTGGAATCTTAAACTAAAAAGAATAAATAATGAAAGCCATTGCATTTACAGGCAATTCCAATAGTGGCAAAACGACTTTGATTGAAAAAATCGCACTACACCTTAAAGCACATTCTCCACAAAAACGCATTGGTATTATCAAACACGACCCAAAGGACAAAGCCATTTTGGACACTGCGGGTAAGGATTCTGCGCGTTTTTTTGAAACAGGAGCTGACATTGCGATACTTGGGGCGACACAAACGACTTTAAGATTCCACCAATCTTTAAGCCTTGAATCTCTCTTGACACACTTCAAAGCATACGATTATTTATTCGTTGAGGGGCTCAAAGAACTACCATTACCTAGAATCTGTGTAGCAAGAAATACATTTGATACGCGTTTCTTGCCTTACATTCAAGCCATCGCAGTAGATTCCACTATCAATAAAGAATCGCTCGCCTCTTATAATCTGCCAATTTTGGATTTAAATGAAATTCGGCAGATTTTAGAATGGATTGACACAAATATCAAGGAATCTTAACAATGGATAAAAAACAAGCAAAAATCGGTATTTTGACGCTATCGGATAGAGCAAGCGCCGGTATTTATGAGGACATTTCAGGCAAAGCAATCTATGAAACCCTAGAGGAATACTTGACGACGCCCTTTATATGTGTTTATCGGGTGATTGCCGATGACTTTGAGGCAATCAAACAGAATCTAATACAACTTGCGGACGAGGAGCAATGCGATTTGATTGTAACCACAGGGGGCACAGGACCAGCACCGCGCGATGTTACGCCCGAAGCAACAGAGGCAGTATGCCACAAAATGCTTCCGGGATTTGGTGAGCTTATGCGTCAAACAAGCTTGAAATATGTTCCAACCGCTATTCTCTCGCGTCAAAGTGCTGGAATCCGCAACCAAAGCCTAATTGTCAATCTTCCGGGCAAACCAAAGTCTATTCGCGAATGTTTAGATGCTGTATTTCCTGCGATTCCTTATTGTCTAGATTTGATTGGCGCAAGCTATTTAGAGACAAACGAAAATATTATCAAGGCTTTTCGTCCAAAATCTTAAAATTTGCAACTATTCTTTTATGTTAGAGGGATTAGTATCGTAAGTTGTTATTAGGGGGATTTGTAATATAAAATCATACAATAAGATTCGCTAGGAATCTTATTGTCCAAACTTAAACAAGCTCAATAAGAGCCATTGGAGCAGCATCACCTACTCTTGTTCTTGTTTTAATGATTCTTGTATAACCACCATTTTTATTAGCATATTTTGGTGCAATTTCTTTCACTAGCTTTTTCACAGAATCTTTATGTTGCAAATGAGAAAAAGTTAAGCGATGCGCCATAGAATCACCCTTTTTTGCTTTCGTGATTAATTTTTCAAAATAACTTTGCAATTCTTTTGCTTTTGGAAGTGTTGTTTCAATTTTCTCACTTACAATTAGGGCGATTGAAAGATTCTTTAACAAAGCCTTTCTATGAGAGCTCGTTCGCCCTAGCTTCCTATATCCATGTCCATGTCTCATTTGTTATCCTTTTTAGTTAGAAAATTTTTTCTTAAGTAGCGCAACCAAATCTTCTGGGATTTCTTTACCGATAGGATAACCCAATTCATCTAATTTTGTGGTAATCTCATCTAAAGATTTTTTGCCTAGATTCTTAATGTTTTTGATTTGGTCTTCACTAAGAAGCACGAGTTCGCCTAGATATTTAATGCCTGACCTATCCAAGCAATTAAAACATCGCGCACTAAAATTCAAACTATCAATAGTTTGCAACAATGTCTTAATTTCTGGACGTTCTTCATCTCCATTCATCATTTCTGGCACTTCAATATTTAATTCTGTATTAAAGATAGCCATTTGTTTGTGCATAACGCCTAAAGCATTTTTAAAGGCTGTCAATGGATCTACTTGTCCATCTGTTTGAATATCAAAAATTACCTTTTCATAATTAGGGTCATCTTCTACAAGCATATTTTCAGTATTGTAAGTTACATTGGTAACAGGAGTGAAGTAAGCGTCAAGCGGCATAAAACCCTCTGACACTTGATTGCGAATTTCTTCACTTGGTACATAACCAATTCCTCTACAAATCACGATAGAGAAGTTTAACACCGCATCTTCATTGATAGTTGCCAAATGGATATTAGGGGTAACAACCTCTACCATATCATTTGCCAAATCTGCACCCGTAATAACCTTTGGACCTGTAAATTTATAATCTACACTAATGCTTTCACTCTCATCTCTACCTTTGAAACGAATCGTTTTAAGATTCACGATGAAATGAGAAACATCTTCTACCATACCACGCACAGAATCAAACTCGTGTGCTACGCCAACAATTTTTAAAGCAATAGGAGCAAACCCAACCGAACTTCCAAGTAATAATCTACGCAAAGGGTGCGCTAAAGTAATAGCATATCCAGATTCAAAAGGATATGCCATAATTTGGATTCTGTTTGCGCTAATTTCTTTGACTTCAATTTTCGTTGGAACATGTGGAGAAGTTTTAATACTTTTCATACTAACACCTTCCTACAAATTATTTAGAATACAACTCAACAATGAGCCTTTCTTCAATTGGAATAACTACTTCTTCTCTCTCTGGCAAACGCGTAAATATTCCAAATACTTTCTCTTGATCTACATCTACCCACGGCACGATTCCGGTTTGTTTTGTTAGCTCAATTGCTCTTTGAACTTGTGGATTCTTTTTAGTTTTATCACAAATTTCTACTTTTTGACCCACGCCAACAAGCGCAGAAGGAATATTTAGTTTTTCACCATCTACTAAAATATGTCCATGCACTACAAGTTGTCTTGCAAATCTTCTAGTGGTTGCAAATCCCATTCTATAAACGACATTATCCAATCTTCTTTCAATCAGTTTAATGAGATTTTCCCCTGTATTTCCTTGCAATCTATTCGCTTCAACGAAAGTTGCATGGAATTGTTTTTCGGAGACTCCATACATTACTTTTGCTTTTTGTTTTTCTCGTAATTGAATCCCATATTCTGAAATTTTTCCTCTTCTTTGCCCATGTTGTCCGGGACCATAAGGACGTTTATCCAATGCACTCTTTCCTGCTAGTCTTCTTTCACCTTTTAATGCAAGACTAACACCAAATCTTCTTTCAATTTTCTCTACGGGACCTCTGTATCTAGCCATTGTCTCTCCTTACACTCTTCTTCTTTTTGGCGCACGGCAACCATTGTGTGGCAATGGCGTTACATCTTTAAACCATAAAATCTTAATACCCTCAATGCTTCCTAGACTTTTTACCGCAGTTTCTCTACCGCTACCCGGACCTTGAATCTTGACTCCCAATTCTTTAACACCATGTTCTTTCGCCTTGGCAACTGCGTCTTCCACTGCTTGTTGCGCCGCATAAGGAGTAGATTTTTTACTTCCCTTAAATCCTAATGCACCTGCTGTGCTCCAGCAAATTACATTGCCCATTTCATCTGTGATTGTTACGCTCGTATTGTTAAAAGCAGCCGAAATATGAATGATACCTCTTACAATATTCTTTTTGACAACTCTTTTTTTATTTACATTTCTTTTCGCCATTATTTACTCCTATTTTGATGCACTACCAACGGTTTTTCTTTTGCCTTTACGTGTCCTTGCATTATTTTTCGTTGTTTGACCACGAACAGGCAGACCTTTACGATGTCTAAGACCGCGATAATTTCCTAAATCCATAAGAGCCTTAATATCCATTGTAACTTTTTTGCGCAAATCACCCTCTACGATATGATGAGCCTGAATTTCTTTTGCAATAGAAGAAACTTCATCTTCACCAAGGTCTTGAACCCTTTTGTCATAAGAAATATTGACAGCATTCAAAATATTTCTTGATGTCTTTAAACCGATACCATAAATATAGGTTAAAGCATATTCAATTCTCTTTTTTTTGGGTAAATCAACACCAGCAATTCTCGCCATTATTTTTCCTTTATCCTTGTCTTTGTTTGTGTTTTGGATTCTCGCAAATCACTCGAATCACACCTTTTCTCTTGATAACCTTGCATTTGTCGCACATTTTTTTGACAGAAGGTCTCACTTTCATAACTTACTCCTATTTCAAGGCAAATACCTTTAATACTTTGGAATGTTTTAAATAAATTTATCACTTCCTACCGCAATAGGCATTGAGTTTATAGTCCTCAAAGGCTTCTCCAAAATAACCTAAACGACTATGATTGCAAATGAAAATCATACGATTTTGCCAATTTTAAGCTTGATTTTCGCAATAAAGAGCAGATTATATTTAAATTCTTATTAAAATCTACTTATATCTAAAGGTGATTCTGCCTTTATCCAAACTATAAGGTGTTAATTCTAATTTCACCTTATCACCTTGCAAAATTTTAATGTAGTGCATTCGCATACGTCCTGCAATATGACACAAAATTATGTGCCCATTATCAAGCTCTACACGAAAAGTCGCATTGGGTAAAGCCTCTTTTACGATTCCATCTACTTCAATCACATCATCTTTTGCCACTTTTATTCCTTTTATTCTAAAGACAAAATTTCAGCCTTATTTTTAATGATTGCAACAGTGTGTTCATAATGACTTCCTTTTAATCCATCTACTGAAACTACACTCCAATCATCTTCTAAAATAACAGGCTCACCTTCTTTCTGACAAATCATTGGTTCAATGCAAAAAACCATTCCCTCTTTGATTTTGTCGCCTTGCTTGGCTTTTTTCCCCTCTAAATAATTTGGAATCTCTGGCTCTTCATGGGGCTTTCTACCGATTCCGTGCCCACAAAAACCACGCAAAGGGACATAACCATAATCCAAAATAAATTGCTCTATTAATGCACTCAATTCTTTGAAGTGCATACCCACTTTAATCTGACTAATAGCAAAATACAAAGCATCTTTAGAACACGCAATTAATCGTTGGTCCTCTTGTGAAATATTACCCACACCACAAGTGATTGCGGCATCACCATACCAGCCATTGAGCTGCGTGCCAATATCAAGCCCTACAATATCGCCCTCTTGTAATTTATAATCATTCGGGATTCCGTGGATAATTACTTCATTCACGGAAGTGCAAACCGAGCCACTAAATCCGTAAAGCCCCTTAAAAGATGGAGTTGCTCCACACGAGCGAATCATCTCTTCACCCATTTGGTCTAATTCTTTTAAAGTCATACCCGGCTTGATTTGAGCTTTTAGATGATTCAATGTTTTACCCACGATTCTATTAGCAGCCCTTAAAGCCTCAATTTCAGCAGGCTTCCTAATTGGAATTGACATTATAACCCCACAGCACTAAGCGTTTTATACTTATTCATATAGATTTGAGCTTCAATTTTACGCATTGTATCTACTGCGACTTGCACAACAATCAAAACAGCTGTCCCGCCAAAATAAAATGGCACACCGGAAGCTTTGACCAAAACCCACGGTAAAGTCGCAATGATTGCTAGATATAAAGCACCCCAAAAAGTCAATTTATTAGCAACTTCTGTTAAGAAATTTGCTGTGCCCTCACCCGGACGGATACCGGGGATAAATCCACCTTGACGTTTAAGATTCTCTGAAATATCTTTAGCATTAAATACAATAGAAGCATAAAAATAAGCAAAAAACACTACCAAAATAAACATTAGCACATTGTATAAATAGCCATTAGGATTTAAAAAATCTGCAATTTGCATTACAATGCTATTAGACGAGCTTTGCAAGATTGTGCTTGGAAACATCAGAAGTGCCGATGCGAAAATTGGTGGAATCACTCCGCTTAAGTTCATTTTGATTGGAATATAATTCATAATACGTTTGTCTTGATTTTGCATCACGACTTTACGCGAATAAGAAATAGGAATCCTGCGCTCACCTAGCTCTACAAAGATAATGCTAGCCACGGTCGCCACAATAATCACCGCAATAAACAAGAGGACAAGCCAACTAATCTGATTCGTATTCACAAGATTAAATGTCCCCGCAATTGCGCTAGGGATTCCAGATACAATTCCTCCAAAAATAATCAGACTGATTCCATTCCCGATTCCTCTTTGCGTAATTTGCTCTCCAATCCACATCAAAAGCATTGTTCCACAAAGCATAGAAAAAGCAGAAATGGCGATAAAAACATTCATATCAATCATAATTGCGCCATTAGTTCCTGTGCCCAAACTTCTCAATCCGATAGAAACGCCTACCGCTTGAATCAAAGTAATCGCAACGGTTGTATAGCGAATAATCTGCATATACTTTTGCATTCCATCACGTTCCTTTTTCATTTTACCAAGATTCGGGAAAGTTGAAGCGAGAAGCTCCATAATAATAGAAGCTGTAATGTAGGGCATAATTCCAAGAGAAATGATACTAAGTCGTTCCACAGCGTTACCACTAAACATATTAAACAACCCCAAAGCATTGGAAGCATTGTTGTCAAAAAATGCTTTAATCATAGCAGTATCAACACCCGGAACAGGAACATAAGCTAATACACGATAGGCTAAAAGAAAGCCTAAAGTAATAAGAATCTTATTGACAATTGTTTTGTTCATTATTGTTTTCCGCTTGTCGTGATTCTTTCATCTTTAATTTTTGACGCAAGATTCTTAGCCCCTGTACCAATTAATTTGATTTTAGTAATATAGCTTGGAAACTTATGAACTGATTTAATCGTTTCAAAAGTAATTTCTCCTAATTGCACTATGGCTTTTATGGATTCTACATTAATCACATAGGGCTTTGCAACACGACTTGTAAAACCAACTTTTGGAAGACGTCTTTGCAAAGGTTGTTGTCCACCTTCAAAGCCTCTTTTTTGCTTAGAGCCTGTCCTTGCAGTCTGACCTTTGCCTCCTCTTGTGGAGGTTTTACCCATACCACTTCCTTGCCCTCTTCCGATTCTTTTGATTTTTCTTACACTACCCTTTGCAGGTGCTAAATTTTCTAATGCCATACACTCTCTCCTTATGCTTTAACCTTAGAAAGGGCTTCAATGGTGGCACGCACAACATTGTAAGGATTATTTGAACCTAATGATTTTGTCAAAATATCTTTAATCCCAGCCTTTTCCAATACTGGACGAACTGAACCACCAGCAATAACACCTGTTCCCTCACTAGCAGGCTTCAATAAGACAACACTTGAGTTGTATTTTTCTTGCACATCGTGCGCAATTGTTGTGCCTTTAATATTTACCTTGATAATATTCTTAAACGCATCATCAATGGCTTTTTTAATTGCATCAGGCACTTCCTTTGCCTTGCCAAGTCCAAAACCCACTAAACCTGCTTTATTGCCTACTACAACCAAAGCGTTAAAGCGGAATCTCCTACCCCCTTTAACAACTTTTGTTACACGACCAATATTTACAACATATTCTTCAAACTCTTCTCTATTGATTTCCATATTATCCCCTACAACTTGATTCCATTCTCACGAAGAGAATCAGCAAAACTTGCAACAACACCATGATACAAATAGCCATTTCTATCAAAAAGCACTTCTGCAATATTTGACTTTTTAAGACTATCCGCTAATGCAACAGCAATCTTTTTCACATCTTCTTTGTTATTTTTTAAGCCCATTTTTTTACCATCTACGCTCGCAAGAGTTACGCCTTTAGTATCGTCAATGGCTTGTGCATAAAAATATCTATTGGAGCGAAAAATACTCAATCTAGGAGTAGCAGCACTTCCGAAAACTTTAGCACGGATTCTTAGTTTTCTTTTGAATCTTAAACTTCTTTTTTTTCTAATAATTTTATTTGTCATTATTTATCCTTATTTCTTAGAAGTTTTACCGGCTTTGCGGATAATACGCTCATCAGTATATTTCACACCCTTACCCTTATAAGGTTCTGGCGGTCTAAACTCTCTAATTTCAGCCGCAATTTGTCCAATTTGCTGCTTATCTGAACCTTTAATAGTTACAAGATTCTTATCAACCGAAATTTCAACGCCCTCTGGTATGTCATAGTTAATAGGATGGGAGAATCCGAGTGCAAGCTCTAAAACTTTTCCCTTTACGGCTGCTTTATAACCTACGCCATTAATCTCTAATTGCTTCGTAAAACCTTCTGTCAAACCCACTACAATATTATTTGCTAAAGCCCTATATGTCCCCCAATAAGCTTTAGCCTGTGCATTTTCACCATTGAGTGCAAAAGTCAATTCACCCTCTTTTAATGTAATTCCTACACGTCCATAAGTCTCTAATTCTTTTGTAAGTTTGCCACCCTTAAAAACTATTTTGCTTCCTTCAACGCTTACTTGAATGCTACTTGGAATGCTAATAGGTTTTTTTCCAACTCTTGACATTAAATACTCCTACCAAATACTGCAGAGGGCTTCGCCACCCACATTTGCTTTATAAGCATCTTCATTGGCAATCACGCCTTTACTTGTGCTTACAACAATTGTTCCATAACCATTTTTGAAACGTTTTAATTCATTTCTACCTTTGTAGATACGTCTTCCGGGTTTTGAAATTCGCGTAATTTCATTGATTACAGCATGTCCTTTTTCATCATATTTTAAAACCACATTGATAGATTGTTTTTTATCTTTTTCTATCACTTTAAAACTTTCAATAAATCCTTTTGCTTGAAAAACCTCCAAGATAGATACTACGATTTTAGCATAATACAGGTTTGTAGTATCCAAACGTCTCATACTTGCATTTCGGATTCTTGTCAAAGAATCCGCAATAATATCATTTACCATTTTCTTTCCTTACCAGCTTGCTTTTCTAAGCCCGGGGATTAAGCCTTCATTTCCCATTTTACGAAGACAAACACGACAAATACCAAAATCCCTATAAACAGAATGTGGTCGCCCGCAAATAGAACATCTTGTATATGCTCTCACTTTAAATTTAGGTGCTCTTGCTGCCTTTGCAATCATAGATTTCTTAGCCATTAGTTCTTCCTTTTGCAAAAGGTAAGCCAAAAAGCTCAAGCAACTTAAATGCTTCTTTATCATTTGTGGCTGAAGTTACAAATGTAATATTCATACCATGACTTACCATAATATCATCATAAACTACTTCTGGGAAAATTAATTGCTCATTCACGCCGAAGCTATAATTCCCTCTTCCATCAAACCCATTGCGAGGAACTCCCCTAAAATCTTTTACTCTTGGAAGCGCAATAACAATAAGTTTTTCAAGAAAATTATACATCTGATTGCCTCTTAGGGTAACTTTAACCCCCATTGGCATTCCTTCACGCATTTTAAACCCTGCAACGGATTTTTTAGCAATCGTAATTACCGCCTTTTGTCCTGCAATCAATGAAATGGTATCGGCAATGTTTTGCATAATTTTAGTATCTTTTGCGTGTATGCCTGCCCCAACACTAATCACAATTTTTTCTAATTTTGGCAAAAGCATAGGATTCTTAATCCCTAATTCCTCTGCCAACTTTGGTTTAATTTCATTTTTGTAGGCAGTTTTTAAAGCAAACATAGATTAGTCCTCCGCTTTTTTAACATTTGAAATGTGAATTGGCATTTCTTTATCAATAAAACCACCTTTAGGATTCTTATCCGTTGGTTTTACAGCTTTTTTTGCAATTTTGCAACCCTCTACAATGACTTGAGAAGTTTTAGGCAATACTCGCAAAACTTTAGCTTTCTTCCCTTTATCTTCTTTATCACCTGTGATGATTTCTACTAAATCACCTTTTTTAATTTTAAATTTCGCCATTATAATACCTCCGGTGCTAAGGATACGATTTTCATAAAATTAGCATAACGAATTTCTCTTCCAACAGGTCCAAAAATGCGCGTTCCGATAGGGTCTCTCTTACTATCTAGGATTACTGCGGCATTATCGTCAAAGCGAATCAAAGCACCATCTTCGCGATGCAATTCTTTTTTGGTTCGGACAACGACTGCTTTCACAACTTGACCCTTTTTTACTTTTCCGCTTGGAAGTGCTTTTTTAACAGAAGCAACAATAACATCACCCACTGTGGCATAACGTCTTTTGCTTCCACCCAAAACTTTGATGCACATTACTTCCTTTGCACCACTATTATCTGCAACATTTAATCGTGTAAAACTTTGAATCATAATTCAACTCCCACAGATACAACTTTATGAAGTGTGAAAGCTTTTCTTTTAGAAATTGGCTTACATTCAATCGCTTCAATCACATCTCCTACCTTTACGCTATTTTTTTCATCATGCACAATGTAGCGTTTAAACCTTTTTACAATTTTTCTATATTTTGGGTGTGTAACGCGCCTTTCTACTAGAATCGTTACACTTTTATCGCCAGTTTTTGTAACAACTTTCCCAGCAATAACTCTTTTATGTGGCTGCACATTACTCATACTTGCATCCTCCTTTTGACATTCAGAGCTGTTTTGATTCTCGCAATATCTTTTTTAGCAACTCTTATTTCACTTGAATTTGTAAGCTGCATTGTTCTTAGCTTCAAATTTAGCTCAAATAAAAGTGTTTCTTTTTCTTTTAGAAGAGTGTTTAGCTCTTCCATTGTTTTTGTGTTAATCTCAGTATATTTCATTTTCGCCCTCTCTTGTTACAATTTTTGTTTTAAAAGGGAGTTTGCTTTGAGCTAGTGCCAATGCACTTCTTGCGAGAGATTCATCTACACTACCCATTTCATAAATGATTCTGCCGGGTTTGATATTCATAACCCATTTATCCACACCCCCTTTACCTTTACCCATTCTCGTTTCAAGAGGTTTAGCGGTTAATGGCTTATCTGGAAAAACGCGAATCCAAACCATTCCTGTTCTTTTGGTCGCACGTGTCATCGCAATACGCGCTGCTTCAATTTGACGCGAATCAATTCTTCCATGCTCTATTGCTTTAATCCCAAATTCACCAAATGCCAATGAAGTTCCGCGAAACGCTTTACCACGATTGCGCCCTTTCATTTGTTTTCTATATTTTGTTCTTTTCGGCATTAACATTGTTTATTGCCCCCTTCTCTTTCTTGCTGGGCGGGTTGATTTCTCTTCACCCTCTTCATTTTGTTTTTCTGCTTGGATTCCTTTTTGTAAAACTTCACCTTTAAAAATCCAAACTTTTACACCAATATTCCCATAAGTTGTTAAAGCTTCTGCAAAACCATAATCAATCTTCGCTCTTAAGGTATGAAGTGGGATTCTACCCTCCATATACCATTCGGTTCTTGCCATTTCAGCTCCCGCTAAACGACCAGAAACACGAACCTTGATTCCTTTTGCTCCTGATTTCATTGCACTTTGCATTACCTTTTTCATCGCTCGTCTAAAAGCCACGCGTCTTTCTAGTTGTGTGGCAACACTTTCGGCAGATAATTGCGCATTGCTTTGCGGTTTTTTCACCTCTTTGATATTGATAAAAATATCTTTATTGACAATTTTTTTCAAAGATTCTTTCAATTTTTCAACATCTGCACCCTTTTTACCTATAATGATACCGGGACGCGCAGCGACAACTGTTACACGAACTTTTTTAGCAGTGCGTTCAACCAAAATATCACTCACGCCCGCATAATAAAGTTCTTTCTTTAAAAATTTTCTAATTTTATGGTCTTCCGCTATATTTTGTGGCGCACTAGCAAATGAGGGAAACCACCTTGATTCCCAATTTCTATTAATACCAAGTCTTAGACCAATCGGATTAACTTTTTGACCCATTACTTATCCTTACTTTTTTGTGCTACTTCTACAAAAATATGTGAAGTAGGTTTTCTAACCGGAGTTGCTCTCCCTCTTGCTCTTGGCGTAAAGCGTCTAAGCACAGGACCAGCATCTACTCTACAAGAAGAGACAATTACATTTTCAGCCTCATAACCACCATTTGCAACCGCTGATGCAATTACTTTAGAGATGATTCTTGCCGCTTTATTTGGCATAAATTCTAACGAAGCAATTGCTAATTCAGCATTCATTCCTTGAATTTCTTTTGCAATCAATCTTGCTTTTGTGGGAGATAAACGAATGTATCTCAATAATGCCTTACTCATTTTGACTCCCCTTATTTACCAATTTTCTTTTGGACACTGCCCTTGTGCCCTTTGAAAGTTCTTGTAGGAGCAAATTCACCCAACTTATAGCCGACATGATTTTCTGTTACATAGACAGGAACGAAAGCTCTTCCATTATGTACATTAAAAGTAAATCCAATCATATCGGGCACAATTGTACTTCTGCGCGACCATGTTTTGATTGGTTTATTATCTTTTGCCTCTTTTGCCTTGAGCACCTTTTTCATTAAATGTTCATCAACAAAAGGACCTTTTTTTATTGATCTAGCCATTTGCTTTCCTTATTTTTTTCTTCTTGAAATAATCAGCTTATCGCTTGCTTTCTTTCTACGTGTTTTATAACCTTTAGCCGGCATACCCCATGGAGAAACAGGATGTCCGCTAGAACCTGTCTTACCTTCACCACCACCGTGTGGGTGATCTACTGGGTTCATTGCCGCACCTCTTGTTTGCGGACGAACTCCCAAATAACGATTACGTCCTGCCTTACCAATAGAAATATTCGCAAAATCTTCGTTTCCAACTGTTCCAATTGTCGCCATACATTCACCTAAAATATAGCGCATTTCACCACTTGGCATTCGTAAAATAGAATATTTGCCTTCTCTACCCATCAACTGCGCACTAGCCCCTGCACTTCTCGCAAGCTGTCCTCCACGTCCGGGATACATTTCAATGTTATGAATCACTGTTCCGATAGGAATATTTTTGATTTTCATTGCATAACCCAAACGAATATCCAATCCGCCCTCTGCGGAAACAATAGTATCTCCCACATTTAAGCCGCTGGGTTGAATGATATATCTTTTGTCGCCATCTTTGTAAGTTATCAGTGCGATTCTACAATTTCTATAAGGATCGTATTCAATCGCACTCACTTTGCCTTCAATATTGTATTTATTGCGTTTAAAATCAATAATACGATAAAGCTTTTTCGCCCCGCCCTCTTTATGTCGGCTTGTGATTCTACCATTATTATTGCGTCCTGCATGCACAGGAAGCTTAATCAATAACTTTCTTACACTAGCTTTTGCAGTAATATTTTCTGAACTTAAATTGCTCATAAATCTTCTGCTTGGAGTGTATGGTTTATAAGTTTTAATTGCCATTTTTTACTCCTTATACTGCCAATGATTCAATTTTTGCGCCCTCTGGAAGTTTGACATAAAACTTCTTGAAGTCGTTTCTTTTACCAATAACGCCACGGAATCGCTTAACTTTTCCTTCTTGTCTCAAAGAATTAATAGACAAAGGTGTTACACCAAAGTATTCTTTAAACACTTCTTTTAATTGTGTTTTACTCAATTTAGGAGAAGTTTGCACTACAAGAACACTCTGCTCTTGGAGTTTTAAAGACTTCTCTGTATACATAATGGATTTAATATCTGTAATACTTGCCATCTCAACCCTCTTTAGTGATAGATTCAAAAAGCGATTTTTCAATCACTACAGACCTAAATGTTGCTACTAAATAAGCATTTAATTCAGCACCATCAATCAAATAACAATCTTTAATATTTCTAAATGCTAAAAATGTTTTTTCATCAAATAAATCAGCAACAAAAAGCGTGTTTCTTTGATTCAAAGCTTTAAATAATGCACAAGCATCTTTTGTTTTGCCGCTCTCTACTTGAATCTTATCCACAACAAACAAACTATTTGCATTTGCTTTTTCCAATAAAGCGTATTGCAATGCGAGTTTCTTTTGTTTTTTATTTACTTTTAGATTATAGTTTCTATTGTTGCTTGGTCCGTGTGAAACACCACCGCCCACAAAAACAGGTGAAGTAATGCTTCCTGCTCTCGCTCTACCGCCACCTTTTTGACTCCAAGGTTTTTTGCCACCACCGCTAACCTTACCACGTGTTTTTGCCATTGCATTATTAGCACGCAATGACGCTAAAAATGATTTAATGTATAGGTAAAGATTATGCGAATTAATGTCTTTATAACGCTCTGGTAATTGCGCTTCACCCGCTTTTTTCAAATCCTTATCTAAAATAATTGCTTTACTCATTTCACAACCTTTAACTTGCCAAATGCCCCGTTAAATCCCGGCACTGAACCTTTTAAAACAAGCACATTGTGTTCTTTATCAAAAGAGATAATTTCATTTTGCACTGTTACTTTTTCATTGCCATAATGTCCCGACATTTTCTTGCCCGGCTGAACTCGTCCTGGCCACTCACGATTCCCAATAGAACCAGGTGCTCTATGGAATCTACTACCGTGCGCACCCGGACCACCTTGAAAATTCCATCGTTTCATTACACCACTAAAACCGCGTCCTTTTGTATTAAAAGAAACTTTGGCTCTCTTTGCGCTCTCTAAAACAGATAAATCCAAATCACCTGCTACTGCATTGCTTACTTCAAGTGTCGCAAACTTATTATATTCTTTACCAAGATTATATTTCTTTTGCTGACCTGCGATAGATTTATTTACGCTTTTGCCTTGATGATAAGCAATGAGTGCTTTACCATTTTCTAAAACTTCACAAATCTTTGCAGATTTGACTTTTAGCAAGGTTACAGGAATACTTGGCTTGGCAACAGTTCTGCTCATTCCAATTTTTTCTACTAAAAATTCCATTTATACCCCTTATTTACCCATTGAACGGACTTCTACATCCACTTCTGGTGCCATATCTAATTTTGTTAGGCTATCCACAGTCTCTGGAGTTGCCGAAACAATATCAATGATTCTTGTATGCACTCTAATTTCAAATTGCTCTCTTGAATCTTTATTGATATGGGGAGATTTTAAGACGGTATAACGTCTCTTTTTGGTCGGAAGCGGAATAGGACCACGAATCTCTGCACCTGTCCTTTTCACAGCTTCCACGATTGAAATAACCGATCTGTCAAGAACACGATGATCATATGCTTTTAACTTAAGTCTAATTTTTTCCATTTATTTTTCCTTCAAAGAACTCATCTAGCATTCAACGATTGCAGATGTATATTTTGGAAGCCGAGATTATACTAAACATTCCTAATTTTTAGCAATAATTTTGATAATATTTTTGTGTATTTTTATATTTTATTTCCTTTTAAAAAGGATATATTTCTTCATATTTGTAATTTTCATTAAGAACATATACATTCTAATCCCCGCAAGACTTCATCAAAAATAAAGCAGATTCGTTCCCACAAAGCCCTTTAGGGCTGTGATAATCTATCTTTTTACACACAAAAGGATTCTGCTATCGTGTCATTGCGAGAATGTATAACATTCGTGGCAATCCATAATATAGAATCGCTCTTGTTAAGATTCTATTGTTAAAACTAAACTATGCAAGATTATGGATTGCCACGAAAAACTAAAGCTTTTTCTCGCAAAGACAAGTAACAAATCCTATTAACAACGATAAGAAGTTTTGCTCTTGCATAAATGACATAAAAAACATTCGGCACATTTGGGATTCATTGCCTTGCAAATATATCTCCCAAAAAGTACCATTGCTTGATGCAGTGTCGCGAGATTATCCTTGTAGGCTTTCGTCAAATCCTCTTCCGTGGCAATTGGTGTGCTAGCACTACTCAAGCCCAAGCGATGAGACACGCGAAACACGTGTGTATCCACGGCGATAAAGTTTGCCTCTTTGGATTCTATGAGCACAACATTGGCTGTTTTTTGCCCCACTCCGGGCAAGGATTTCAATGCTTCACGTTCTAGTGGAATCTCTCCACAAAATCGCTCGCAGACTTCCTTTGCCATTGCCTTGAGATTCTTTGCTTTGTTGTTAAAAAAACTACAAGTTTTAATGCACTCTTGAATCTCCTCTAAAGGTGCATTTTGTAAGTCTTGTGGCGTAGGATATTTTGCAAAAAGTGTGGGCGTAATAAGATTCACGCGCTTATCTGTGCATTGGGCTGATAGCATCACCGCGATCAAGAGCTCAAAATCATTACGATAATTTAATTCCGTCTTGGCATCTTTGTAATGTTCTAAAAACAAAGTCTTAATCTGCGCAATTTCTTCTTTAGTAGCTTTTTTAGGTTTTTTAGAATCTTGATTAGATTTTAGATTCGACATTTTTATCCTTAAATATTAATTAAAAATTTCAAAAGGCGAAGTAACGACACGTTTTAAAACATTAAAAGGCGAAAAAAGAAAATCTTGCACTGCTTGTGTATGCACTTGCGGATTCTCCAATGTGCCATCTACTTTAAAAGCTGTTGAAATTGTCCCATTCTTGCCCAACAAAATATAATTCACCAATGGGATTTTATTAATAATTCCACTCAATGCTTTTGCAGTGATTAATTCTGCATTAAAATCAATTGCTTGGGATTCTATTTGCATAATTCCACGTCCTTTTATATCTATACTTGAGCCTCTTAAATCCAATGATTCAATAGCCAAAAACTCATCATTCAAACCAAAATTCACGACACCTTCATTCACATAATAGCCCTCTTGATTAAATCCGGGCGATTTAAAGCTTAGCAAAGAAGGAATCGTATCAATAAAAGCCATAATATTTTGCAAAATTTTCAATTCAGTCAAAGAGGCATTCAATAAGGTGATTTTACCAATCAAGACACCCTTTTCATTTGTATTTGCATTGATAAAAAAACGTCCCTTATGCACACCTTGCTTTTGAATGATTGTATTGACAAACTCATCTCCAAACTCTCTTGCGTCCAAAGTAATAGAATCCCCACGTATATAGAGGTCAGCTTGTCCGTTTTTATGCTTTAAGTCTGCTTTAATTTCCCCATTTGTCATAGTAATCTTAAAAACATCTCCCAAAATAATGCGATTCTTAATAAACAAATTAGAATCTTTCCCCTCTACAAGAATTGTAGATGCGTTATCGGTGTTCTCATTAGAAAAATACTCCAAATCTAAACCCAAATTAATATTTTTCAAATTGACTTTTTTAATCTCCCCACGACTTTGCAAAACAAAAGATCCATCTTTAGAGCGCAAAGTAAACCCCTCTGGAGTATAGTCAAAAGTTAAGTCTATGGTTTCAATAGGCGTATTGTCTTGCTTATTTCGCAGAATCTCTTGCCCTGTATGCAAAGAAATATCTGCGGAATAATTTTCAAAATTCTGCGTATTAATTTGCATTTTTCCCTCTTTGACTTTATAATCCTGCAAAATCTTAGAAAATGATAAGATTGTACCTACATTCTCAAAATTAAATGTATAGTCTTGCCCAAAAACCGCATTAAAGGCGAAAGTCGGCAAGGTAAAAACAATCTTCTCACTCTTGCTAAAATCCACATTAAAAGGCAAAGATTGGTTAGCAATTTGCAAAACTTCAGGGGCACTCTTAGAAAGCAAGAGCGAATGCACGAGCAAATCCCCACTGATGGATTTGCTTTGCGTATCAATGATAAAATTAGAATCACATTTAAGTAACTCTTGATAACGAGTATTGTGGGATTCTACTTTTACAAGATAGTTATCCAATTGGACATTTAAAGAATCTGAAATCAAAGGAACACCATTTAGCAAAACCTCAATATCTTTCGCTTTAAAGATTCCTTTCGTTGTCAAATCCAATGTATCCAAATCTACACCAATATATAAATCTGCTGCAATTTTCGCATTAGGCGCATGTAGGGGTAAAACAATCTCATAAGCTTCCAATAGTTTGAGAATTGCAGAATCCAAAGCGGTATTTGCCTTGACATTAATTTGCAAGAATGGATTATTACTCGTAATATCTTTTAAAACCACATAACTTCCGCTTGCATAATGTCCTTGATAAGTCGGATTGAGTGGGTGAAACGCCAAAGAATCATTTTGAAACACCAACTTCACCGATTCCGCGTGAGCTGGGGGAAGATTGGGGTGAAAAATCACCTCTGCATTATGCGCCTCTCCTAACACATATAAAGAGGCAATCGCATCTTCTATCATCTTTTTGCTTTTTAGCGGTATTGTGATTCCAAATTCATCAATACGCGCAGATTCTACACTATAATTATCAAAAATCCATTCTCTAACAAGTTTATTTTCAATTTCAGGCAACAAGTCTTGCAAGAATTTAATATCCACAAAAGTATCACTAGAGCCCTTTATGACAATATTTTTCAAATCACTTGATAATTTCAAATGGAGGCGTATATACGAATAATAACTGCTGCGATTAACGAAGCTCAAATCTCCCTCTATTTGCACATTTTGATGACGCAAATCATATTCTCCATTTCCTTGATAATAGATTCCATAAGATTTAATGTAGAAATCTTGAATTTGGATAAGAACTTTAGAGGCATTTTCTTTTAAATTTATTTTGGCATAAATCTCGGGCAAGTTTAAAGTAAAATGCTCACCATCATAATGCAGACTTGCTTGATAGTCTTGAAAATCAATGCGTTGAATGTCAATTTTTTGAAAATATTGTAAAATGAAGTGAATATTTTTAGCATAAAGAATCTGTGTATTAATATTAAAATCATTAGAATGAGCGGATTCTATTTTATTTAGATTCAAAGAATCTATTTCTAAAATGAGTTTTTTATCTAATCTTAGATAAAATCCTTGGATTTGTGTTCCGGCTAGCCCAAAGTGCTCAATCCTAATCCCACGATATAAAAAGGCGTGAAGAATAATGAATATTCCGATAAAAAAGACAAAGAATAAAGTAATTTTAAATGTTTTCGTAGATGGTTTTTTCATTTTGCTCATTGTTTTATGTTTCTATTTGCAAATTCCGATGAATTCAAGTCGAGTGGTTTATATTCCCAAAGGTGGAACAAGTGAAATTATAACATACTTAAAGCAAAATAACTTTGACCTTTTAAACATTGATAAGCAAATAATACGCTTTTTTGGCTATCCACAAAGTGGTTGGCTAAATATTGGATACACGCGTCTTAGCAAAGGAGATTTTCTCTATGCGCTCGCCAATGCAAAAGCAGCATTAGAAGAAATCACCTTGATTCCGGGTGAAACTCTATACTTTTTTATCAAAGACATTAGTCGGCAACTCAATTTAAACGAGGAGGCTCTGCACCTAGCTTACGCAAATTATGCACCGATGATTGAGGGAGTCATTCTAGCAAACACTTATAAAGTGCCCAAAGGCATTAGTGAAAAACATTTAATGTATTATTTGGTAAATACTTCATTAAAAGAGCACGAAAAATGGGCAATTAAATTTTTAGGACAATACGACCAAAACCAATGGTTTAGATATATCATCATCGCTTCCATTATTCAAAAAGAATCGGCAAATGAAGAAGAAATGCCCCTTGTTTCTGCGGTGATTCGGAATCGTTTAGAGAAAAAAATGCGCTTACAAATGGATGGTGCTTTAAACTATGGACAATATTCTCATACTAAAGTTACTCCCGAAATGATACGAAATGATACAACTGGTTACAACACTTATCGCTACAATGGAATCCCTAAAGCACCTGTTGGGAGTGTTAGCTTTAAGGCAATCCAAGCAGCAATATTTCCCGCAAATGTTGATTATCTTTACTTTGTGAGAAACAAAAATGGTGTCCATTCTTTTACAAAAAACTATGATGAACATTTAAAAAATTTTTCAAAATAAGAAAAAGCGTGCATAAAAACTCAAAATATAAGATTAATTTAAGAAAAAATACTTAAAAATACTTTTGAATAAGTCAAACAAAAAGTTAAATAAAACTTTGCTTTTTATGTAGTCATTCTTGAATGAATGGATTACAAAAGTTGTTGTCAAGATTATTTTAAGGAAAAATTATGGAAAGAGTTAAAAAAGTTGGAATCATTGGTGCGGGCAATGTAGGCTCTACTCTGGCTTACATTCTCTCTGCTACGACACCTTATGAAATTGTCTTACAAGACAAAGACAAAGACAGAGCAAGAGGAATGTTACTTGATATGTTTCAAGCCTCTTGTGTGGGCACAAAATTTACTAAACTTGGAGTGATTGCATCTCCTAAAGATTTAAAAGGCTGTGATGTCATCGTGATTGCCGCAGGCTCACCACGTCTGCCGGGCATGAGTCGTGATGACTTGCTTTTTGCAAATGCTAAAGTCATTAGCGAAATTGCCCAAAATATCAAAGAAAATTCACCAGAAGCTATCGTAGTGTTGATTACGAATCCCCTAGATGCTATGGTATATACTGCTTTAAAAGAGACAGGATTCAATCCAAAACAAATTATGGGAATGGCAGGAGTGCTAGATAGCGCAAGAATGGTGAGCTTCATTTATGAAAAACTACAATGCGCTCCAGGTCAGATTATGGCACCCGTTATGGGAGGTCACGGAGATGATATGGTGCCTCTTGCACGTTTTTCTATGGTTAATGGCGTGCCGCTTTCTGAACTCTTAAACCAAGAAGAAATAGAAGAAATTGTACAACGCACAAGAAATGCCGGGGCTGAAATTGTGAATTGCCTTAAAAAGGGTTCTGCTTATTTTGCACCTGCAAGAGCGGCAGCAGAAATGGTAAGAGCAATTATGAGTGATAGCCACAAGATTTTGCCTTGTTCTGTATTGTTACAGGGAGAATATGGCTATCACGATGTCGTGGGAGGTGTCCCCGTAGAGCTTGGAATCCACGGAATTGAACGCATTGTAGAGTTAAAATTAAATGCAGAAGAAAAAGCACAATTTGAACGCTCTATTAATTCCGTTAAGAGTTTGATTGAAGCACTAAAAAAAGATTATTTTTAAATCTATTTCAAGGAGGCAGACATTATAAAAACTTTATTACAGATTGCAGTTACACGAAATAGGTTTAAAATTTAGAAAATTAAGGAGTTCAAAATGGGATTATTACAAGCCCCCAATAACACACCGGTTTGGGTAAATGAAAATCGTTGCAAAGCATGTGATTTGTGCGTCTCTGTATGCCCAACAGGCACACTCGCAATGCGTTTAGACGAACACAAAGTTTTAGGTAAAATGGTAGAAGTGCTTCACCCAGAAAGCTGTATTGGCTGTCAAGAATGTGAGTTGCATTGCCCTGATTTTGCTATTGCAGTCGCTGATAGAAAAGAATTTAAATTTGCAAAATTGACAGAAGAAGCAAAACAAAGAGCACAAGCCATTAAAGAAAATGGCTATATGGCTGTATCATAAGGGAGTAAGAGATGAGTAGAGAATTAATTTCAAGCGGAAACGAGTTAGTCGCACACGCAGCGATTGATGCGGGCTGCAAGTTTTTTGGTGGTTACCCCATCACACCTTCTAGTGAAGTAGCACACGAAATGAGTGTATTGCTTCCACGAGAAAATGGAAATTTTATCCAAATGGAAGATGAGATTGCCGGAATTTCAGTTGCATTAGGTGCTTCTATGAGTGGTGTTAAAGCTATGACTGCAACTTCAGGACCGGGAATTTCGCTCAAATCCGAGCAAATTGGGCTTAGCTTTATGGCTGAAATCCCCCTTGTCATCGTCAATGTTATGCGCGGCGGACCATCTACGGGACTTCCAACACGTGTTGCACAAGGTGATGTCGCACAAGTAGCACACCCAACACACGGAGATTTTCAATCCATTGCTTTATGCCCGGGTAGCCTAGAAGAAGCTTACACAGAAACTTGTCGTGCGTTTAATTTGGCAGAAAAATTTATGACACCTGTCTTCTTACTCTTGGATGAAACTTTAGGACATATGCACGGCAAAGCCATTGTTCCGGATTTGAATGAGATACAAGGCAAAATTATCAATCGCCGCAAATTTAGTGGAGATAAAAATTCTTATAAACCCTACGATGTGTCACAAGATGAACCTGCGATTCTTAATCCATTCTTTCAAGGCTATCGCTACCATATTACAGGGCTTCATCACGGACCAACAGGTTTCCCAACAGAAGACGCTGTGCTTTCTCAAAAATTAATTGATAGACTTTTTAATAAAATTTTGAGCAAGAAACAAGAAATCGTAACCTATGAGGAATACAAGTTAGAAGATGCCGAGGTTTTGTTAATTGCTTATGGCTCAACTTCAAGAAGCGCAAAAGAAGCGGTGGATAGGCTAAGAGAAGAAGGCAAAAAAGTTGGTTTATTTAGACCTATTACGCTTTGGCCCTCACCTGCTGAAGAACTTGCAAAATTGGGTAAAAAATTCAACAAAATTCTAGTTGCAGAACTCAATAAAGGACAATATGTCAAAGAAGTAGAACTCGCGATGAAAAAAGAAGTGGCACTACTTGCAAAAGCAAATGGTCGTCCTCTCTCTCCACTAGAAATTATAAGTAAAATTAAGGAGTTGTAAAATGGCATTTAACTATGATGAATACTTAAGAGTTGATAAAATGCCAACACTTTGGTGTTGGGGTTGTGGCGATGGTGTGATTCTAAAATCAATTGTACGTGCAATTGATAAATTAGGTTGGAATATGGACGATGTTTGCCTTGTAAGTGGAATCGGTTGTAGCGGACGTGTTTCTTCTTATGTGAATTGCAATACCGTCCACACTACACACGGAAGGACACTTGCCTATGCAACAGGTATCAAACTTGCCAATCCTAACAAAAAAGTAATCGTGGTAGGTGGTGATGGTGATGGTTTGGCAATTGGAGGAAATCATACGATTCACGCTTGCAGAAGAAATATTGATATTAATTATGTCTTGATTAATAATTTTATTTACGGCTTAACCAATTCCCAAACCTCACCCACTACGCCTAGAGGAATGTGGACTGTAACGGCACAATATGGCAATATAGACCCAGAATTTGACCCTTGTAAGCTTGCCACGGCAGCGGGAGCTAGCTTTGTCGCTAGAGAATCTGTGCTAGACCCTAAAAAACTAGAAAAAGTCTTGGTGGAGGGATTCTCAAATGAAGGTTTTAGCTTCTTTGATATTTTTAGCAACTGCCATGTCAATTTAGGTAGAAAAAACAAAATGGGGGAAGCGGTTGATACTCTAAAATGGATTGAAAGTCGCATTATTTCTAAGAAAAAATACGATGAGTTGAGTGAGGAAGAAAGAGTGGGCAAATATCCAACAGGAATCCTGCACCACGATACTAGCAAAATAGAATACTGCAAAGCCTACAAACAAGTGCAAGAAAAAGCGCAAGCAAAAAAAGGAGGTGCAAAATGAGAAAACAACTCCGTTTTACAGGTGTCGGTGGGCAAGGTGTTTTATTAGCAGGCGAAATCCTTGCAGAAGCGCAAATCAAAACAGGTGGCTATGGCGTCAAAGCAGCGACTTACACTTCCCAAGTGCGTGGCGGACCAACAAAAGTAGATATTCTACTAGATGAAAATGAAATTTTGTATCCCTATGCTAATGATGGTGAGGTAGAATATATGCTTTCTACCGCACAAGTAAGCTATGACCAATTTAAAGGCGGCTTGAAAGAAGGTGCAATTATCGTGGTAGAGCCGAATCTTGTAACACCTAGTGCAGAGGACAAAAAGAAATTTAAAATTTATCCGATTCCAATCATCACTATCGCTAAAAATGAAGTCGGTAATGTCGTAACGCAATCTGTTGTTGCTTTGGCAGTAACTGTAACCCTTACCCAATGTGTCAATCGTGATTTGGTTTATGATACAATGATTAGCAAAGTGCCTGCAAAGGTTGTAGAACTCAATAAAAAAGCTTTTGAACTTGGCGAAAAATATGCTAAAGAGGCATTGACAAAGGGTTCTCTATAATTTTAATAGCTCGCAAGGACAAGTTAGTATGCCCTTGTGAGATTCCGTAAGGAATCGTGGCAATCTATAACTTTTTATCTTATTATTGTATATTGGTTGGTTGCCAAAATGACAGATTGCTTCGCTTTGCTTGCAACGACAAACCAATCTTATTTTTCTTCTCCCTAAACTTTCTTTTAAGTCTAAGCACTTCAAAGAAATAGAATCTTAAAATACCTCCTTTATACCAATCTTTATCCGCTTGCATTAAGGCAACTCCGAGTTTATAAGTCAAGCATTCCTTTTCTTTTAACGCCTCTTTATAGTCTGGATAAGATTCTAGTTTGGGAAGTTTTAAGCTAGGATTCTTTTTAACTTTTGCTTCATATTCTAAAATCTCTTTTTTATGGGATTCTTTAATATAAGATAGCACATAGGGCATTCTAATATATCCTAAGAGACTTTTAGAGTTTAGAATCAATGCTTGCCCTAGCTTATAGGCTAGATGATTGTGGATTCTGTCTTTGGC
>NZ_JAAVGY010000013.1 GCF_014799995.1 Helicobacter sp. | reverse complement strand
TAGAAAAGTGATTTTGTGATTGTAAATTCTTAAAGGTTAAAAATTTGGCTAACACCTCTTCTACTTCCTTGTCTCTTGTATCAGTGTTTTTAGATAAAGTATGGCATTGCAAATTTGTTTCTTTTTGAATCTCTCGTATTTTTATTTCGCTCTCTGCTAATTGTCTGTCTTATTGTTCTATTCCTATGATTTGAGGCAATGATTTATCTTTTTGTAATTCTTAAATCGCAAGAGATATTTGCATAATTACCTCTTAAGAGAAAAGCTTAAGAGAGCTTTAAGAATTGCTAAATCAAATTGATTGCTCTCTTAAGGTATAAGCCAAAACAATTCATTATTCTAATCAAGTCTCGTAATAGTTGTGTAAGATTAATTTCTTATCAAAAGAGCCAATACGATAAAAATATTTGCGACAATCAAACCGCTAAAAAAGGCTAGAGAATGAAAAATCTGGTGTTGAATTAGAATCAAGATTCCAAGTGCGAGGAATCCATAAGCAAGGAGGCGCAAAGGATAAAAAAACATTTTTGCCCCCGTTTTGGTGTTTTGCGCGCTAAAATTCTGCCAAAATCTAACCTTTGAGGGCTTGAAGTCTTGCTGTGGTTTGATTGGTGTAGAGCTTGAAATATGGCTTTTGGAGTCTTGGGATTCCAACTCTTCCCAAAATTCCTCTTCCTCCTCTTCTGCAATTTCTTGTTTGCTTTTATAAGCCTCGCTCAAGGCTTCTAGCTCCTCTTGGGTTGCATTTTGGATTAGGCTTTGGATTTTGCGTTTTTGTGTATAAAACACTATCGACACAATGAGGCTAAAGGAGAGAATCGCAAAGACAAAATTTAGCGCAAAGATTCCGCCAAAGCCAACCCATAAACACAAGCAAAGTATTGCTACCAAAACAAAAAGTAAAAAGAGCTTTTTCTCTCTCTTAATCATCGTCCTCCTCATCAAACGCTTTTGGATTGTAACTATATTTTGGGTCTTTTGCGAGTTCGTCAAATTCGCGCTTTTGACGCTTGTAGGCTTTAAATACATTAAGAATCGCTGCGCACACTCCCCACACAACACCTAGCCAAAAGAGCCAACGCGAGCCAAAGAGTGATTCCAATCCATAGCCAATTCCTACGCCAATCAGCACCGCAACCACCATTGAAATGCCTAAAGTTGCATTAGAATAAGCTAACACCGCGTCTTTATATTTCAATTCCTCTTTAGGTTTAGATTCTGTCTTTTGCGTCTCTCCCTCCCCTGCGCTTTCTTGATTTTTGGGATTCTGCTCTCCCTCATTATGGAATTGCACAATGGAATCCTGCTTATTTTCCATAAGTGCTAATCTCCAATAATACTTCGCGTGCGCGCTCCAATGTGCCCTCAATCAATTCTTCATTCATCGCGGCGCAAATAAATCCCGTTTCAAATTGCGAAGCTGCGAGATAAACGCCTTTATTTAGCATTCCTTGATGAAAACGCGCAAACATTTCTGTATCACTCTGCAAAGCATCTTGAAAATTTCTCACTTTTTTTTCATTAAAGAAAAACCCAAACATACTACCACGAACGCAGGTTTGTAGTGGAATTTTAAACTCTGCGCAAATACTCTCTAATCCCTGCGTGAGTTTTAAAGCCAAACTCTCTAATCTTTCATATATTTTAGAATCCTCACGCAATTTGCGTAGCGAAACAAGCCCTGCGCTCATTGCCACAGGATTCCCGCTCAAAGTCCCCGCTTGATACACTGCGCCTTTAGGAGAGAGCAAATCCATAATCTCTGCCCTTCCCCCAAACGCACCCACAGGCATACCTCCCCCAATCACTTTACCAAAGGTTACTAAATCTCCTCGCACAGAATAAAATTTCTGTGAGCCACAGAGACTCGCCCTAAATCCGCTCATTACTTCGTCTAAAATCAATAGGATTCCATATTGATTGCAAAGTTCTCTTAAGCCCTCTAGGAATTTTTCTTCGCTTGGCACAAGTCCCATATTTCCTGCAATAGGCTCAATAATGATACAAGCAACACCGCTACCTTGTTTTTGGCTTAAAGCAATGCAAGATTCCACACTAGACAAATCATTATATTGTGCTACTAAGGTGTGTTTCGTAAAGTCCTGCGGAACGCCCGGCGAGCTGGGATTACCAAAAGTCGCTAATCCACTTCCAGCAGAAACTAATAAGGAATCACTATGTCCGTGATAGCAACCCTCAAACTTAATAATATCCTCTTTTCCACTAAAGGCGCGCGCAAGACGAATCGCACTCATTGTCGCCTCTGTGCCACTTGAGACGAAGCGGATTTTTTCCACTCCCTCCACAATGTCAATCACTTCTTTGGCGAGTGCAGTCTCTAAAGTTGTAGGCGCACCAAAAGATAAGCCCTTTTTCACAGATTCTATAACTGCTTCTTCAATGTCTTTATCACAATGCCCAAAAATCAAAGGTCCCCAACTCTGCACAAAATCAATGTAGCGATTCCCATCTTCATCAATCAAATATGCTCCGCGCCCACTTGAGATAAAGGGCGGTGTGCCTCCCACACTCTTAAAGGCACGCACAGGAGAATTAACGCCACCGGGAATAACCTGCTTTGCCTCGTTAAAGTCATTAATACTATTGAGATGATTTAGAGATTCCATATCTTTCCTTAAAAATTAAAATGCAAATTCTCATTTTGATGATTCATTATCTAATCTTGTGTGCAACAAATTTTGACATATTATCCAAAATCTCCCCACCCTTGCGGAATCCCAACGCACAAGCTTCATACGCATAAAAAACATTGGGTTGATACAAACTGCCTTGATGATTGTTTTGCATTGCAAAGGCTTGATAGATTGCAGGATAATTCTCATATTCTCCACTATGATGATGTAATGTCTTTCCTTGCGCGTCTAAAATGCTGACACTCTCCCCTTCTCTTCCAAAGGCGTGTTTTTTGACTTGCTTTTGACGAAGCGGCTCATAAGAAGTTTCGAGCAACAAGGGGTGATTAGGAAATAAATCCCACAGAATCTTTAACATTCTCTTGCTTTGAAACATTAGAGTATAAGCGGGATTCAAAAAGATTGTATTTTTATTGGCAATCATCGCCGTCATCAACTGTGCCAACTCGGGCTCATCTACTGCAATGCTCTCCCACGGAATGAGTTTGAACCAAAATTCATAATTTGTCCCTCCAAAGCTCAAACCCTCTTGCTCATTTAATACCGCTTCGTGTGCATAACAGAAATTCGTCTCAAACCCTGCTTCTTTGGCGATGACTTCTAGTAACTTCACGGTGCGTTCCTCTTCCTCACTTCCTTGAATGCTAGAAAAGAGAATCTTCCAACCCTCATAAATTTCATTAAAGTGAGAAATATCATCGCCTAGTGTGATGATGCGTTTAAAGTTATCTCCTAAGGCTTCATATAAACTATTAAACTGCAAGGATTCTTTGAATCCATTTTTCTTTAAAAGTGCCCATTGAATGATTGCACTTTCATAGAGCATTGTAGGAGTATCCGCATTAAATTCTAAAAGCTTGATTGGATTACCATCTAATCCGCCCGCCAAATCAAAACGTCCATACAAATGCCAATGCACTTCCTCTTCCCAGCTTCTCTCAATTGCTTCTACGAGATTAAAGGGGATTCCAAGCTCAAAAAACAAATTATTATCAACGATATGTTGCCCCGCCTCTATATACATATCGTATAATTCATTGGCTGCATTATAGAATCCTTGCGCTTCTTCTTCGCTAATTTCAACAATTTCATCACTCACATAAGGAGTATTATCAATATCTGTATGCCAACTAAGCCCCAAATCCTCTAAATCTGCATTATTAAGCGGCTGTGCGTTGAGAATCTGCATTATTAACCACCATAGCTTTTTGAGCTTGAAGAGCTTGTGGAGCGATTTGTAGAGCCTGTGTTATTGGGCGAATAAAATCCACTGCGTCCGCTTGCCGCACTCGTGCTTGTTTTTGCTGCATTTTGTTTAAAGGAATTTTGCGAACGCTCATAGGCTTGTGGGGTTTTATAGCTTGCTCTTTGTTGCGCTTGGTAGTTTGAATTATTAAAGAGTTTATTTCCAATCCAACTTCCTAAAATCGCTCCCGCCGCACTTGCTAAAATCGTCCCTCCTAAGCCTAGCCCTCCTCCTGTCGGATTGGTGAGTTCTGAAGTGCCCGCCTCTATGGCTGCATTTTCTTCTGCAATCAATGCATCAATCTCTGCTTGACTTAGGATTCGCTCACTCCCATTCTCTCGTAAAATCACGCGCGTTTGCGCACTTGGCACTTCATCTAAAATCTTATAACTTCCATCAGATTGTTTTTCAATTGTTACGGTTACGCCCTTTTTAGCTACATCTTGAATGCTACTTTTGGCTGTGTCTTGTGTGCTATCACAACCTACAATCAACAATACAGCAGCTAGCCCCAAGCCACTTTTGCTAAATGCGCCTACGATTTTGGGGTCGGAAATTTTTTTCAGATACTTTTTCATCTACAATGCTCCTAAAAATAAAAATTGGCAAATTATATCAAAATATAGCAATTTTGTGTTTGTAAGATTATGGATTGCTTTGCTTACATCTGCAAGGACGCGATGATTTATCGTTATTGTAAGATTTCTCAAGGAATCGTGGCGGTTTATTCCCTTGAATTAAGGAAAAGAAATTTTATTATGATAATTATTTTCATTTAAGTTTATTAATGGTAAGATTCAATCTCATTTTAATCATCATTGAAATGAAAGTTTCGAAATTCAAAAAGGAGTTTAGTCTATGAAAAAATCAAGTTTGAGTCTAGTTGCACTTCTAGCACTTGTGGCAAATGCAAACGCACAGAGCTTAGAGGAAGCCATTAGAGGAGTAGAAGTAAGCGGATTTTTGCGTTATGAATATGAAGATAACCGCTTTAAGAATCCACAATTTAACAAAAATAATGAAAAAAGTGGCGATGTAGAACATACTTGGCACGCAGAAGCAGAGTTTAAAGCCCCTGTGGCAGATTATATTGCTTTGAATCTTGGAATCTACTATGAAGGTTCTAACAATGTCAATCACGGTAAAGGAGTAGATTTAAATGAAGATGGTGTGATAGACTCTTCAGAGGGGGCTTTTGGTTATGGGCTTGGCTCGGGTAAAGACAATAGCTTCGGCGTGAGCACCTTTAACGCATTGATTACTCCAGATTCCACAAATACCAATATCACCTTAGGCAAAATGCGTTTGGATACACCTTTTAACGATAGCGGAGAGGATAGAGGAACAGGGATTTTAGTCGTCAATAGCGACTTGCCAAACATTAGCCTAGTCGCAGGCGCATTTGATTCGTGGGCATTAGATGATTTAAAGGACGATTTACCGGAGGAAACAAGTATTACCAAACCACTTTATCTTCTTGCAGGCTTGGGGAATTGGGAGCTTGAGTTTGGAAATGTAGAGGGGCAACTTTGGTGGTTTTTGATTGATGATATTGTGGATTCTGCGTTTTTTGGACAGCTTGGATACTATCAAGATTTATTCCATATCAGTGGGCAATATGCCTATACACAAACTCAAAGCTCTGGAGTGGCGAATCTCATTGAAGCATTGGGTGGTAGTCGTAGTTTTATGCAGACAAAAAGCGACTTTATCAGTCTTGAAGCGGGTGTAGATTTTGCTAGTTTTGAGATTCCGCTTAGTCTCAACTTGGGATACATTACCAATACAAAAGATAATTTTGCTGTTTCTTTAGACGATGAGGGTGCATTGCAACTCGCAGGCGCGGTATGGTTTGATAATTATGATGCCACAGGAGTGAGTTTTTCTGCAATTGGTGGTGCGATTCCTAGAGACGAAAGCAAAGATTTAGATGTTTTCTATGCGAGCCTTGCCTATGATTTGCTTGAAAATTTGAGCATTGGCATTGATTATGTCAGCGGAAAGAATAAAGTCAAGGAGATTCCAACGCGTCAAACAACCAAGATTGACTTTTATGAGATTACACCCAATCTCACTTGGGCTTACAATGATAATTTAGAAGTTGGCGTTTATTACGCATTCTTAAAAACCGAACGCAATGGTAGATATGCCGCTCCAGAAACAGATTCAGAAAATAGAAATCAATTCAAGGTAGAAATTACTTATGAGTTTTAAGATTACTCATTTGATTACGAGATTTTTATCCTTGTGATCCCATTATCTTATTTTATTGTAATTTGATATATGGATTGCCACGACTTCGGACGAAGTCTTGTAATGACGCAGCAGACCATAATCAATACATCTATAACAATTTTACAATTGCGTCATTGCGAGAAAATTTTGCAAATTTTCGTGGCAATCCATAATCCTAATCTAATTTAAAGATTCTATTGTTTGATTTCTTCAAACATTATTTATAAATTGCCACGATTCCTTAAGAAATCTCGCAATAACAGAGATTGCTATCTCATACTTTTGTTACAAAATGACTAAAAATTTCTTTTTCTAAGCCACCAAAGTTAATTTTTAATCGAATCTCTTTGCTACTTTGATTAACTTCTAGCACCCTACCAAAGCCAAGAATCTTGTGCTGCACGCAATCTCCTTTCTGAAACTCACATTTGTTTGAGGCTTTAGGGGATAAAAAATTGCTTACTTTTGGCTTCCTCTCACCTTTCACGCCACTTTCAGCCAAAAAAACAGAGGAATACAAAGAAGCGCGATTCCCTTTATAGAATCTTGAATCCGCAGAACTCAAATAAAGCTCCTTTTTCGCCCTCGTAAATGCCACATAAGCCAAACGTCGCTCTTCTTCTAAACTGCTGTCCTCTCGTATCATTGGGAAAAATCCCTCCTCAAGCCCAATGATAAAGACATAATCAAATTCCAATCCCTTGCTAGAATGCACGCTCATACACGACACTCCCTCTATGCCTTTGCTTTCTTTGCGCATTTCCTCATCTTCTTGGTCGCTTCTTAGTGCCAAATCATTCAAAAAATCTTCCAATTCACTTAAGGGATTCTGCTTAATAAACTCACGATAGACGCCATAAAACTCCTGAATATTGCTTACCCTATCAATCTCCTCGTGGCTTTTTCCAAACTCCTTACAAAGCCCAATCTTGCTTTCAAACTCATCTACAAAATTCAGACTTGATTCCTTGAGACTTTGTTGCAATTCTTGCAATGTAGCAAAAAAATCCTTGATTGTCTTGTACGCCTTTTGGCTTAAAGTCTCCTGAACATTCTGTAATCTCTCTACATTTTCTCTGGAATCCTCAAACAAACCAAAAATGCTTGTATCGTATTTTTGCGCCAAAGTGGATAACTTTTCTATCGTTGTTTTTCCGATTCCTCGTTTGGGCTTATTGATGATACGTGTCATTGAAAAATCATCGTTTAAATTTACCAACACACGCAAATAACTCAAGACATCTTTAATCTCGCTCCGCTCATAAAACCGAATCGCTCCCACTAAGACATAAGGAATCTGCTCACGATTAAATTCTTCTTCTAAAGAGCGAGAAAGTGCGTTAATGCGGAACAAAACCGCAATATCTTTAGGAGAGATTCCACGACTTAGCAAGTCTTTGATGATTTGAGCCACTTTGCGCACCTCTGCTTGCTCATCGCTAGAATGCAGAATCTCCACAGGCTTCCCCTCCTCCAAAGTCGCCTTTAGCTCCTTACCCAAACGCTCTTTATTGTTGGCAATGAGCTGGTTCGCTGCTTTTAGGATTGCCTGCGTGGAGCGGTAATTGTTTTCTAATTTAATGATTTTTGCCCCTTTAAATTGCTCACTAAATTGCAAAATATTTTGAATATTTGCCCCACGCCAACTATAAATACTTTGGTCATCATCGCCTACAACACAAAGATTTTGGTGCGTAGAGCAGAGTTGTTTAAGCAGCAAATATTGCAAATGATTCGTGTCTTGATACTCATCTACCATAATATACGCATATTTTTTGCTCTCACGCATTGCAATTTCTGGATTCTTTTGCATAATCTCCAAAGGAAGCAATAACAAATCATCAAAATCCACCATATTTTTTTGCACCAAAAATTCTTGATACATTTGATAGACTTTAGCAATATGCTTATAAGTTTCATTGTAAGCATTTTTCAAGGCTTCTTGTGGAGTGATTTGAGAATTTTTATATCGTGAAATCTCACTGATTGCCAACGCTAGAGGGGCTAAATCTCCATTTAACCCCTTAATAATCCTCTTACTATCCTCGCTATCTGCTAGGATAAAATTTGTCTTGCGTCCAAGCTCTGTGATATAAAACTTCAAAAACAACAATCCAAACTTATGAAAAGTGCAGAGTAAGGGCGGGTGTGTCGTGATGTTTTCAATCATACTTAATGCACGTTTTTGCATTTCATTAGCAGCTTTATTTGTGAAAGTAAGCGTCAAACATTGCTCTGATGGAATCCCAACTGCATCAATCAAATAAGCAAGCCGTGTCGTGATAGTTTTTGTCTTGCCACTCCCTGCCCCCGCAAGAATCAAAAGTGCCCCATCAATGGTTTTGACGGCTTCAAGCTGCGCTTCATTGAGTTGTTTCAAAAAAGAATCTTGCATTCCATTCCTCATTGGTTTAATCAAATAAAAATTATACCAATAAAGTAACCTTTCCTTTGCAAATCCTAGAAATTTTGTTTCTCTAAGTAGAGATTATTTCAAGAATCGCTAAAATACCAAATTAAATTTTTCAAAAGATAGCAAATGCTGCGTGATTTTACTAGACTACAAACACTCCTCGTGATTGCCAAAGAAAAGAGCTTTTCTAAAGCCTCTGCCAAACTTGGCATTTCTCAACCCGCTGTAACACAACAAATTAAATCCATAGAGAGATATTTCAACACCAAAATAATTATCCGCAAGAAAAATGGAATCCAACTCACAAAAGAGGGAGAAATTTTGCTCGTAATTGCCCAAAATATTGAAAAATCTTTCACGAAATATCAGCACCAAATGCTGCAAATCATTTCTCGCAATCACCCGATTCGTATTGCTTGCTCTTACACGATTGGGCACTTTGTTTTTCCGAAGTGTTTGCCCTCCTTGCAACAAGAAGTCTATTCGGATATAGAATCTTACATCTCTACTTCACTTCAAGCGATTGAAGATTTGCAAAAAGGGCTTTGTAGCATTGCACTCACAGAATCCTATGTCCCCAATGAGAAGATTATTTATCGCGAATGGCTAGAAGATGAATTAGTCTTAATCTCCACACAAAATTTACCAAAGTTAATCCATTATGAAGACCTCTACTCTTATACTTGGATAGGCTTAGAAATGGATAAGCAAATCATTCCCGAAATCTATAAATACTTAAAAACGATTCATTTAGTAAGAGAAAACCTCAATGTCAAAATGCGTTTTGATAGCCTAGATAAAATCAAGCAATTTATGCTAGAAAACAAAGAATCCCAAACGCCATATATTGCTTTTTTGCCCTTTATGCAAGTCAAAAATGAGCTACAATCCCATACGCTTTATAGCACCAAGATTCTAGGAGTGAAATGCAAGCGCAAATTGTATCTTGCTTATATGAAAACAATGCAAAATGACCCTTTGATTGACGCGATTAGTATGCACATTATCTTTAACACCAAAATCTCTTTACATTAGTTTTATTCTATAATAGAGATTCTGCGCCATTTCATTAATGCGAGTTTATGGAATCCCACAACCAATGCAACTTATTTAAAGATTCGCCGATAGAGTTGTGCATTCAAAGAAGCATTTGTGCGCAACCACGCATTAATGCCTTTAGGATTAGAATCAAAGGTTCGCACGAGATTCCAAAAATCTCGCTGATGATTGGGATAGCGCAAATGCGCCAATTCGTGAATGATGACAGAATGGATACAAAATTGTGGCATCAGTGCCAAACGCAAGCTTAGCCGAATGGATTGTTCCTTTGTCTTACAGCAACCCAATTGACGATAACTCCTCCCATAAGTAATACGATGAGGAAAAAGCTGCATTTTTTGGGAAATCTCCCCTATGCACAAAGAAACATAAGATTCTAAAGCCCTCTGATAAATCGCAACAAGGAGAGATTGGAGCTTGGCTTTGGACTTTATGTCCTTTAAGATTGTATCTTGCAAATCACTCTCCGACTCCTCTTGCATTATTGCCTGCCATAGTCTTTGCACAAGATTTGTAGAATCCCTTTCTATCTCTTGCAAATGCCCACAATTCCACTTCTGCAATGCCTTTTGTACATTGGATTCCAATCCCGTATCCAAATAAGGCTGAAGCGTCTCAAACTCTACCCATTGCCCAAAAAGATAGAATTGACACAAAGGAATCCTTGCTTCTTCTTGTTTGCTTCTTTCAAAATGCGTAAGAATCCATTGAATATTTGTTTGAATAAACTCTTCGCAAACTCTTTGCGTGGTGTATCTTGGCAAATTCACAATCAAAGCAGAATCGCAACCAAAGCGCATTCTTAAATGCCTAAAATTTCTTTTTTGCACAATCTTTAGAGTAAGGTTGGGAGGGAAATTTTCAGGAAGTCTTAAACTTTTGGACATTTAAGGGATTCTGCTCCATCAAAGGGGAGCGAAACGATTATTCGCAGGAGTGAGAATCTCGATTCTGTATTGCACTTGATTTTCTCTGATTCTTTCTTTGAAATATCGCTTCGCACCCGGCGCACTTTTGAGATAAAAATACTCAATCCCAAAGGCAGTCGCATAATTTATCCAATCATATTCCAAATCCACATCTAGCATTTTAGCCTGCTCTACAAGCAATCCATCAAGTGGCAAAATAGAATTAGCAATAAACATATTCTTTCTATCACGTTCTTGCGTGATAGAGAGCAAGCTCGGGTTATAATTAATCTGTGTAGAATAAATGCCATCAAGATGAATGCTATTATAAGTCAATTGCGAAAGAATAATGCTAGAATTTGTAATGGGTGTATTCAAAAATAATCTTGTCCCCTGCAAAGCCCCTTTTAAAGCCTTAATTTCTTTTGGAAGTTCCGCACCTTGTTTGAGGCTAAAGCTTTTGGAATACTTCAAATTTTCATTCGCCTCTTGCGTGTATTGCTGCATTTGTTTTCCAATATTTCCAGAATCATAAAAGCTTGTCGCACTCACTTGGGGGTGCATTGCGGATAGTTTTTGAATCTGTGCTTCATAGCTGATTCCACCAAAGGTAAGATTTGCCGACAAACTAGAATCAGACACAACTTGAGACTTATGCACACTAGGGATAAAAATAGGCACACTAGGATTAATTGCGTTAAGATTGTTTGCTCCCTCTTGGGTTAAAACTGCGATAATTTGGCGATGACCCTTAGAATATATCTCCTCTAATGCAGTTTGCAAATCCTCTAATGATTCTCCTTGAGAATCAAAAACCTCAAAGTTAAAACGTCCTTTTTGAACCAAAAGATAGCTTAAAATCGTATTCATTGTCGTGCTAGAATAGCGTCCAATCGCCTTGCGTGGAAACAATAATGCGATATTGAAAAACGGCTTTTGCAATCCAACAAAATAAGGAATTTCAGAAATTTCAAGTTGAGAAATCAGCTTGTCTAACTGCTCCATTAAGTCTTTGCTTTGATTGCTTTCATCAATATTTGCGATAAACGAAAAAACCTGCTCATTTGCCAAAAACTCTTTAAGACAACTGCTATTACACTTTTGGGATTCTACATTTAAAACTTCTATATTAGGAACAGGCAGGGGGGAGAGATATTTGCCGCTTGCATTGACAAAAGGCGGTAGAATCAATACGCCCACCATTAGGAGCATACATAAATTTTTCAAACTTCTTTTTAATTTTCTTTTTAATCGCATTGCAACCTTTCCTTATAATAATGCTTTAAGATTCAAAAACTCTTTATGTGCCTTTGTCTTTAACTCCGGCTGCCTAAGCAGTTGGTTTAGGCTAAAGGTAGGAAAAAGACTCAAATGATTCCATTGGAGTAATTTGCCTTGCACACTCTCATAGCGACTTCCGTCTTGCGTTAGGTAAAAATACGCTTCCGCTCCGAGCAAAACAATCACTTTGCCTTGCGCAAACTCAACTTGCTTCAAAAAATAGCTCATACACGATTCCACACAATCTTTTTGTGCATTTTGTGGAATCTCACACTTCAAAAGCGAGAGAATAGAGACATTTTGTAAGCTTAGATGAAACACACGTTCTATGATATTTTTCAACATTTGCGCACTTTTAGAGGCAAAACGCAATTGAGAATCCAACAAAGGCAAAAAGGTAAGAAAGATTAATTGAGAGTTTTGATTGCATAGCCCAGCGCAAGCAGGAGAAGACTTTTGCACACATAATTTACAAGATTCTATCCATTTTCTTAAATCTTTTTGATTTTGACTTTGGAATCCTCTTTGTGCAGGCACTAGATACTGCGGGTCGCAATAAACAAATCCGCAAGATTGTAACAAATATAGCTTTTTTAATAACAAAGCCTGATGAAGTGTTTGCAAATTATCACCAAATTTTAGAAAATAAATTAAATAATTATAGAATAAAAAAATTAAGATTGGCTTTTGATGAAAAATCTTAAAATATGCAATCCACTGATTCCGCTAGCAGAGGCAAATCTTGGGAATAGATTGCTTACTTTGCAAGAATAACTAAACTGCACATTGAATACTATATCCAAATCCCCCCTCATTTATCGCTTTGGATAATGTAGGCTTTAAGAATCTTTTGTTCTTTTATCGGTTTATCTTGGGAATTAGTAGGCATGTATTCTATCTTGCGCAAAGTCTTGAAACTTTCCTCTTTGGAATCCTCACTGATTGCACCAAAAATCGTATGCTTGCCATTAAGATGTGGTGTGCGTGTGGTCGTGATGAAAAATTGGCTGCCATTGGTGTTTTCTCCCGCATTTGCCATTGCCAAAATCCCCGCTGCATCAAAGGCATATCCCTTAACAATCTCATCTTCAAAGTCTTTTCCCCAGATAGATTCCCCTCCTCTTCCTGTGCCACTAGGGTCTCCTCCTTGAATCATAAACCTACGAATCACACGATGAAAAATCGTGCCATTATAATATCCCTCATTGATATGCGTAACAAAATTTTCTACGGCTTTAGGGGCAACTTGTGGAAACAAATCTAAAGTGATTTTGCCCGAAGTCGTTTCTAAGACGGCTTGGATTTTTTGAGATTGCGGCTCTTGTGCTTGGGCTAGGATTTCTATACTCAAGAATCCCACTAGCAATTTAAACAAAAAGTGAATTAACGCTCTCATCTTTATTAATCCTTCTAATCACTTCTGCAAACAAAGGGGTAACACTCAAAATCTTGATTTTTTCACAAGTTTGCTTCAAAGGAATCGTATCAGTAACAATCACCTCATCAATCTTACTTGCTTGGATTCTCTCATAAGCAGGTCCGCTAAAAACCGCGTGCGTGCCTAGTGCAATGACGCTTGTTGCGCCCTTTTCCTTAAAGGCATTCGCAGCCTTTACCATTGTGCCTGCCGTGTCAATCATATCATCAATCAAAATGACATCTTTGCCCTCTACACTCCCGATTACATTCATCACTTCGCTTTCGTTTGCCTTTTCTCGTCTCTTATCAATAATCACAATCTCTAATCCCAAAAGTTTGGCAAAATATCTTGCACGCGCTACACCTCCAATGTCCGGACTCGCCACGATAGGATTCTTGAATTTCTTTGCAACAATATATTCCTTAAACACAATAGAACCATAAAGATTATCCACGGGAATATCAAAAAACCCTTGAATCTGTCCTGCGTGCAAATCCATTGCCACAAGGCGCGTAATGCCTGCGCGCTGCAATAAATCTGCGACAAGCTTCGCACTAATTGGAACGCGTGGGGCGGCTTTGCGGTCTTGTCTAGCATAACCAAAATAAGGCGTAATCACATTGATAGATTTTGCTGAACTGCGTTTGAGTGCATCTGTCATAATGAGCAACTCCATTAGATTATCGTTTGCGGGTGCGCAAGTGGATTGAATCACAAAAACATCTTTGCCTCGCACACTCTCACAAATACGGATTCCAATCTCACCATCGCTAAAGCGCGTTACTTCTGCTTTGGATAATTCAATGCCCAATTCCCTTGCAACACATTGAGAAAACTCTGGGTGCGCAGTCCCTGTAAAAATCTTGTAATCTTGCATAAGCCGCCTTTAAAAAAATTTCAAAAAGGGCATTATAAACTAGAAACTCAAAATTTTTGCTTTTTTGTGGATTGGTTTTTGAAATTTTTGCTAAAATGCGCGCAATAAAATTTCAGGAATCGTAATGACGCATCAAAACCAAAATTACAAAGGCATTGTAGAAATACTAAAGAATAGTAATTGTGAGGAAATAGAATCCTTTGTCTCTTCGCGATTCCACCAAAACCTTGCATTTTTTAAATCTGATTATCCCAATCTCTTTGAAGCCTTGCAACAACCCGCCAAAGAATACCAACTCTATATTGGCAATGAGGGAGTCAATATCTTAAACTTCGCACAAAACAGCTTTCTTTTCCCAATCATTGAGGGCAAATCTAGTATGTTAGAGGTGCACCAAAACTGCGCTTACAATCCCCCAATTAATGAAAAATGGAATCGCATTTATGGCTCACGCGCAGAAATGATGAGCGAAGACTTCCCTTATAGCGGAATTTTAGTCAATGGAATCCTTGAATATGCCACAGAAAATGGGGGCGTTTCTGCTTATCACCTACCGAGTGATTTTTTGCCAAGCCTGAATCTCTTTGGCTTAGGCGGAGGGATTTTCTTACAAATTCTAGCGGAGAACTACACAAGGATTCATAATTTTTTTATTTTTGAAGAATCCTTTGATTTATTCCGCATTGCGTGCTTTTTCGTAGATTTTGCTTTGTTATTTAGCAAGACAGAGCATAGGGCGGGCTATATCTTTTTAGAAAGTATGCTCAAGCGCGATTATATTAACCACTTCTTTCTAACGCGCAAGATTAGCACTTCTATCGTCCGTTTTGAATTAATGATGTATCAAACACCAATGAATCAAAGTGCGCGTGGAATCGTTTTTGAAACACACTCACAAACTTTGCGTGGTTGGGGAACTTTTGAAGATGAAATGCGTGGAATCGTCAATAAATTAAGCTTTCCTCGCAAGCCAATGCTGATTGAACCTAAACGCATTAATGCTCCCATTTGCGTTATCGCCAATGGTCCTAGTCTTGACTTCTTGCTTCCTTTTATTAAACAAAATCAAGAAAAAATGATTCTCTTTAGTTGTGGAACTGCTCTTAAGCCATTGCTTAAAGCGGGCATTATACCGGATTTTCAAATAGAAATTGAACGGCACAATTATTTGCACGAGGTGCTAGAAGCCGCTCCACTAGGGGAGATTCCATTGCTTTGTGCTAGTGTGCTAGACAAAAAGGCAAAAAGTCTTGCAAAAGAAATTTATCTTTTTGAACGTGATGGCTCTAGTGCGGCAAATTTGAATGCGCCAAAATTCAAGGTGCGCTTTACTGCGCCTTTGGTTGGCAATGCGGGAGCTTCACTCGCAAGTTATTTAGGCAGTGATGTCCTCTTGTGCGGCTTGGATTGTGGTTATAAAAAAGGAGCGAAAAAACACGCCCAAAACTCTTATTATGAAGAGGAAGAAGCACAGATTCCAAAAGATGCTTATCCTGTGGCAGGAAATTTCAGTGATGACATCTACTCTGACGCACTTTATTCCCTCTCACGCACCGCCTTAGAAGAAGCTTTTAGGGCTTTGAAACCTTTTCATATCTTAAATCTCAATGACGGAGCAAAAATCACAGGCGCACAAGCAGTGCATTATCAAGATTTTGAGCTAAAATCCATTGATAAGGCACAAGAAATTAAGAATCTCAAATCTCTTTTTAAAGACCCAATGAAAGAAAATTTTTATACCAAAGAGACGCAAAAACACCTCTTTGAAGCACTTGCTTTCAAAAATAAAATCCAAGATAGCTTCAAAGTCAAGGTGGAATCCAAACAATCCCTCTTTACCGTCTTAGACCAAATCTTTGAAATCCTTTCTAAAGAGGGGCAAAATAATCCTTTTATCGGGATTTTGTTTAGTGGGACTTTGAGCCATTTCCTCTACGCAATCGCTCTTGCAAGCTTGCATTTGCCACACGATTCTATGCAAAATCTTTGGCAAAAGGCTCAAATGCTCTATGCAGAGGCAATGGAAGAGATGATGAGCCATTTACGCGAAGTGCTTTTATCAAAAGTGGAACACTAGTTGCTTAAGAGTTTTTATCTCAAATGTCAAAAAGGATTGAAATGACAAGAAAAACATCAATTTCATTAGTTTTAGCGGGAACGCTTTTAGCAAGTAGTTTATTTGCAGCACAGCAAATTAATTCTGTATCTAGCAGTGAAACCATTAGCCCAATCGGTAGCGCAGGCAATCAAGTCATTGCAAGCACAAATAACCAGCCTAGCAACCCTTATGCAAGCTCACACGGCAGAAACTCTAATTACCCTTCAGGTTTGCAAGGCATTGAAGTAGGCGGAGATGATATTGTGATTCCAAACGCTCCTATCATCACTCCCTCAAGTATCATTGAAATTAGCGCAATTGGTATGGGTGTCGCGCCAGAAACCACACTTTCTCCAGCACAAGCTCTAGCTCTAGCAAAACGCGCAGCAATCGTAGATGCTTACCGCCAAATCGGTGAAAAAATGTATGGAATCCGCGTCAATGCACAAGACACCGTGCGTGATATGGTGCTTAAAAACTCAACCGTGAAAACAAAAGTATTGGCAGTGATTCGCAATGCAGAAATCGTGGAAACCGTATATAAAGACGGACTTTGCCAAGTTAGTATGGAACTCAAACTTGATGGAAAACGATGGTATCGTATCTTAACAGGCGAACAATTCTAAGGCTAGCATTCTCCTGCTTAGCCTTATTTGTGGTTTTGGGGTGCGCCAAAACGCCCCAAAAGATACAAAATTCTGTTTCCAAAACAATTTTTTTCTCCACAAAAGATTTTAGATTCTATGATTTAGGATTGATTAAGACTTATCCCAATCACACAACCCTAGAAATTTTCAATGCAGGCACTCTACTACTACAAATGGAATGCTACAAACACAAAGTTTGCCTCAATCAAACTTGCTATGCCAAAGAATCCTTTAGCAGACGCTTATTGGGAGAGGATACTTTTGATGATTTGGATTTCAGGGCTATCCTTTTAGGCGAGGAAATCTTTTTTGGACAAAACAAACAAACAAATTCTAGCGGTTTTACCCAAATAATTAAGCGAGGAAACTCCCTATTACACTATCAGGTCAAGGAAGATTCTATCCTTTTACAGATTCAAAATCCGCAATCCAAAATAAAATTTGCGCTAGAAATCAACGCATTACCCGAGACTTAAATGCAAATCTATCAACCCAAAAATGGCTATTGCTACAACAGCGACACATTATTTTTGTATGATTTCGCACTTCCCTTTTTAAAACACCGCTACCATATCCTAGAAGTTGGTGCGGGTTGCGGAATCTTAGGATTGTTGTGCGCACGAGATTCTGCTTGCCAACTCACAATGATAGAAAAGAATCCCAAAATGGCAGAACTCTGCGCGCACAACCTACGCATTAACCGGACAAAAGCACACTTGATCTGCGCAGACTTTTTAGAATACGACTTCGCCAACCCTTGCCAAATTGCACAAGAAACTAAACCACGCAATACAGATTCCACAATGCAATTTGATATGATTTTAAGCAATCCACCCTTTTATCACGATGGCGTGATGAAATCTCAAAATGCTGATATTTTTAGTGCGCGCTATGCACAGAATCTGCCCTTTTTAGATTTTGTTTGCAAGGTCAATTCCCTACTCAAACCACAAGGAGAATTTATCTTTTGCTATGACGCAAAGGCAATCTTTCATCTCCTAAATGTGTTAAATTTCCACAAAATGCGTCCAATTTGCTTACGTTTTGTTTATCCAAAGGTAGATAAAAGCGCAACTTTGGTATTGTGTCGTTCTAAAAAAAATTCTAAAAGTCAATGTGAGATTCTACCTCCACTCATCGTGCATATCGGTTTAGATTTCACACAAGAAGTGCTTGCAATTTACAAGCGCGCAAACACTTGGAGTATCAAATGCTAGAAGATTCTAATTTCCCCTTTCGTTTTGACGCAAGCAAATGCGCCGAATGTGGAGGTAAATGCTGCACAGGAGAGCGGGGCTATATCTTTGTAACTCCAAAGGAAATACAAGGAATCGCAGAGTTTCTAGGCTTTGATTTTGATAAATTTTGTCAAAATTTCGTCAAAAAAGTCGGCTATCGTTATTCTTTGTGCGAAGTTTTAGAAACCAATGGCGCATATTCTTGCATTTTTTTCAAAAACGGTATGTGCCAAATCTATCAAAAACGTCCGACACAATGTGTAAAATTTCCTTTTTGGGATTGCTACAAAGAAGATTGGACAGATTTATTAAAGGAATGTATTGGTGTGGTTAGAAAATAAATTTTTTATAAGTTTTAGCGGTATTGCCTTGATTGTATTAATTGGGCTTATGGGTTGCTTGAGAAATGACTTTAAATTGCCTTTTGCACGCGCAAGTTTTCCGGAGAATCAAGAGGATATTTACATTATGCAAGGTTATGCAGCATTAGACATTCAAGACTTGCAGAGTGCTAAAGAATCCTTTATGAAAGCCTATGCAATCCACCCGGATAAAAATTATCTTAAAGAAATTTTAGGGATTCTAGTTGCGCAACAAGACTTTGAAAACGCCAAAATAAAAGCTTACGAATATCTAACAAAATATCCCAAAGATGAAGAAGTGCGCGGGGCGTTGGTAGGGATTCTCACGGGCTCTAAAGACTTAGATACAGCACTCAAAGAAGCAAAGATTCTAATCTCTCTCAACAAAAGTGCGCAAAATTACGAAACGCTTTCCTCTGTTTATTTCTTGCGCGAAGATTTCGCCAATGCCATTCAAACTTTAAGTCGCGCTTACGCACTCACACAAGATGAAATGATATTGGATAGATTGGGTGCAATTTACCTGCTTTTTTTGAAACAGCCACAAAAAACAATCACGCTCTATGAAACACATATCAAAACACACGGAATCTCTAAACTCATTGGCGAGAAGCTCGCACTCCTCTACACAGAATCCAAAAACCATTTAGAAGCTGCTCGTGTTTATACCAATCTTTATGAATCTCTAGGCGATCAAAATTATGCCAAAATTGCATTGGAATTTTATTTCAGGCTCAAACGGCTAGATCTAGCCAAAGCATTTTTGCTCAAGAATCCCAAAATTGATGCACACGATGAAATCTTATTAGAAATTTATCGCTTACAAAAAGACTACCCAAATAGTCTCAAACAAGCCAAACTACTCTATGAAAATACGCAAGACTTGAATTATCTCGCATACTACGCAATGATGAGTTATGAGGGCTTGAAATCCTATCCACGCGCTAAATTAGCAGAAATTGAACACGATTTAAAGATTTCCGCTCAAAGCCTAGATGATGCATTGTATTGGAATTATCTAGGATATTTAATGATTGAACACGATTTTAAGGACTCTGGGCGCATTAATGAGGGAATGAAATATGTGCAATTAGCCCTAGATAAAGAACCACAAAATACTTACTACTTAGATTCTCTTGCTTGGGGCTATTTCAAGTTAAAAGACTGCATTAGAGCAAAAGAGATTATAGAACAAATTCCGCCTGATGAACGTGAAAAGGAATCCGAAATCAAAGAACATTATAAGCAAATTACTTTTTGTCTGCGCAAATAGCTTTTTCTATTCTTGCACGTTCTGTCCTTACGAGCCTGATTTATCACGCGTGGTAATTAAGAATCCAATGTAAAAGTTTTTGCATTTCTAAGCTATGGATTACTACGCAAGTTTTATAAACTTGCTCGCAATGACATTTTCTACCGCGTCCTTGCAAGGCAAAGCCAAAACAATCCATAATCTAGCAAAAAGCAAATTTTGTAATGAAATCTTTAAATGATAGATTACAACCCTTTCACAAAGGCTTTGCAAGGACGCAGTGGCAATCCGAAATCATAGAAAAAACTTATAAATCACACTTGTAATGGTTAGGAATCCTGTAATAAATACAAATCCATCTAATAAAGGGTTTTTGTATTTTTTAAGTTTCTCTACACGCCAAATTGCAAGGATTGGCATTAGAAATAAGATTGCAGCGATGATTGGACCACCCAAATCCTCAATGAATCCTAAAATGCTAGGATTAAGATAGGCGACAAGAATAATCGTTACATACATAAACAAGGTGCTAAAAATCTTGATATTACGGATATTTGGGGTTTCGTTGCCGCTTAGTTTAATGGCTTTTCTAACGATTCCATTCAAACCTTCAAATGCGCCAAAATAATGCCCAAAGAACGAACTTACAATCGCTAAAAATGCCACAAGTGGCGCACCTAAAGCGATGATTGGAGTTTGGAATTGATTGGCAAAATAAGAAAGAATCGGAATGTTTGCCTCTCTTGCTTTTGTGAAGTCTTCTGCGCTAAGGCATAAAATACAAGAAAAGACAAAAAACATTACAAAGACAAGCAATAAAATGGCTGTGCGGAAAAGAATCTGATTTGCCTTTGCTTGTGAAGTGTCGCCATAAGTCTTGCGCACGCTAAGGGTAAAGGTTGAAATCGCAGGAGAATGGTTAAAGGCGAAGACGAGCACAGGCAGAGTAAGCCAAATCACTTGGATAAGCTCCTCCAAACTCGGTATTTTTTGTAGAGATTCTAGCTTCCAATAAGGAATCAGATAAAGAGAAAATATAAAAAGCACCGCGCACAAGGGATATACAAGTGCATTGCAGGCTTTGGTAATCGTTTCTTCTTTGAGCACCATTACTCCCATCATTGCGCTGACAAGCACAAAGGCAAGCCCTGCACGCACTAGGGGGTAAAGTGTCATTGTCTCTGCATCATAAAGGCTTGTGAGGTTAAGCTGATGAATAAAAAAGCTTGCGAAAGTATTTGTGATTCCAACTCCATAAGCGAGGCAGATAGGATAGATAGCGAAAAAATACAAGAATGTGATAAAGAAACTAATCCCGCGTCCCCAATATTCCTCTGCCGCGTGTGTGATGTCGTGTTCTATGCTTTGGGATTCATTGACAAAACGACTAAGTGCGCGGTGCGAGAGCCACACCATAGGGAAAATAAGAAGTGTCATCAACACCACAGGATAAAATCCTCCTGTCCCTGCACGAATGGGTAAAAACAAAATACCAGCTCCTACTGCTGTGCCAAAGAGTGAGAGCGTCCAACGCGTGTCAAAACGATTCCATTGCATACGATTCCTTTAGAGGTTTTAAAATAAAAGTTTATAACGCTAAGTAAAAGAATCTGCTTAAAAATCAAAATTTCTTGCTGTTAGTGAAAGATTTTCGTCTTTGCAGAGATTATAAGAAGTAATTTGCTCGTTTAATCCGCAAGGGATTCTTGCGAATTAATAGAGGCTAACAAGAAGTTTCTTTATATACATTTAATGCTGCGAAACTTTGACTTGTTGGCATAATTTCTAATGTATTGACATTGATATGTTGTGGCAAGGTAGCCACCCAATAGACCGCTTGGGCAATGTCTTGTGGAGTGAGGGCGTTTGCTCCTTTGTAGAGCGCGTCAGCCTTTTGTTTATCACCTTTGAATCGCACGAGTGAAAATTCACTTCCTCCAGCAAGTCCGGGTTCAATGTCGCTTACTCGCACATTTGTACCACTCAAATCCGCACGCAAACCCAAAGCAAATTGCCGCACGAATGCCTTGCTTGCACCATAAACATTGCCACCGGGATAAGGATAACGTCCTGCAATAGAGCCAATCGTGATAATATGCCCACTCTTGCGTTCTACCATTTGGGGTAGTATTAGACGCGTGAGGTAGGTAAGGGCTTTAATATTAACTTCAATCATTCTTTCCCAATCTTCAAAGTTGCATTTATCGGCACTTTCTAAGCCGAGTGCAAGCCCTGCATTATTGACTAGGACATCAATCGTTTTAAACTCTTGGGGGAGAGATTCTATCGCCTTTTGCAAAGAGATTCTATCACAAATATCGCAAGGGAGAGGAATGCAGTATGGAATCTTGCGCGCAAGGGATTCTAATGCTTCTTTGCGCCTTGCAAGTGCGATGACTTTGTGTCCTTTTGTCCCAAATTCTTCTGCAATGGCGCGTCCAAATCCTGAAGACGCACCCGTGATTAAGATATTCATTAGATTTCCTTGTCAATAGAATTTTGTTTGAGTTGGGTCTGTATTATAGGAAGATAGTTTTAAAATCTGCTTAGGTTTTTTTGCTTGTGATTCTGTTACAAAATGAAATAGTAGGATTTCTAAAATATCGTAGCTTGCTTTGTGTGGGATTATAGATTGCCACGAAAATTTTTCAAATTTTCTCGCAATGACGACAAGCCAACCACCGCGTCATTGCGAAGAGTGTAATGACGCAGCAATCCATAATCTAGCAAAAAGTAAATTTTGCAATGAAATCTAAAGCGAGATTCTAAATGATAGATTGCCGTGATTTCTTACAGAATCTCGCAATAACGAAAGGGTAACGCACAAGGAATCTTAATCTCTTTATTTGGGATTTTGCGAGAGAAAAATCTCATTTTCTAGCATTTTTAATTCTTCTTGGCTGAATCCTGCTTGTAATCTTGCGTGGATATTGAATTGCGTATTGGCTTTTGGAAAAGAAAAATGATAATTTTTAAGAATTTCAAAGTATTTTGAGGCTCTCTCTTGAGGTGCGATTTTTTCTTGTTCGCACACATAAGCAAACCATACGCTACCTTTGAAAACGTGTGAAATCTCATCTCTTAGAATCATCTCTAAAGTATTCAAAAGCTCTTTTTTAATGGAATGGTGGCTTGCCTGAACTTTTGCACATAAAAAGGGATTGACATCTAAGCCAACGGCTTCCATTCCGCGCGGAATCAGAGCGATTCTGTCTAAAAGCACATTACAATTTTTCATAGAATCAAATAGCAAAGTATGCACGCCAAAATCTCCATAATGGAATCCTAAAGTCTCTAAAAGTGATTGGAGTGCTAAGAAATGTTTAACCTCTTCGTTTGCCACTTCCACCCAATCATAATAAAAGTTTAGAGGCAATCCCCGAAAGCGATAGGCACAATCTAGGGCTAAATCAATTGCTGAAAATTCAATGTGTGCGACAGAATGCAATAAATGCGCGACATTTAAGTCTGTTTTTAGGTATTTGCCTTGTGGGACTTTAGAGGGTGGCACGATAGAGCAAAAGTGTGCAAAAGTCGGGGAATTTATGGGCAAAATGATTTGGTTATGCTCTAGGGTGAAATTTTGGAAATTTTGCCAAATTTCTTGCGTTAAGACACATTTTTCTTGGGCATTTTTAGCATTTAATGCGCTAAAAAGAGCAGAAAAAAGTTCATTGGATTCCATTGCCTAAAACATAGCCTTTAAGCCGATAATAATCATCTTAACCCCCCACTGCCATAATAAATACAAGTGCAATACGAGAAAGTACGTGTAATGCAAGTTTGCCCAATATGCGCTCAATACTAGCGGAAAAATGAAAAAGTCCAAGCATAAAGGCAAAAGCAGTGATGATAGCGACAATCGTGAGAATGAGACCCTCTTCTTCGGATAATACAACGACCGTAGAAAGCGTTCCTGGACCTACAAGCATAGGAAACGCCATTGGAACGATGCTTTGGTTGAGTAATTCTGTCTTGCTTAAACCCTCGTGGTGTTGCGCATCTTTGTGTGTAGGCAATAATAATCCCTTAAGGCTAACCAAAATCAAAAGGAATCCTCCCGCAATGCGCAGATGATTCAATTCTATTTTGAAAAGAAATTTCATAATAAAAGGACCTGTGAGTAAAAACAGAATCACAATCATAAAAGCGACATAAAGAATATTGCGAAAGAGGCTTTGACGCGTTGTTGTGTCTAAATCGTCTGTCATAGAAATAAATTGAGGGAGATTGCCAAAAGGATTTAACACCGCAAGAATGGTGATAGCGACTAGCAAAAGACTATGAAGTTGAGATTCTATCCCAGCAGGCATTGGATTCCTTAATTAGAAAATTTTAAGCCAAATAAAAATCCAAGAAAATTTCTTAAAATTAGATTAATTTAATGGCGAAATTATATCCCAAAAAACTTTTAAATCTCTTGAGCAAGAAATAACCTTAATATAATTCTAAAGGTTAAACTTTAGGCAAATTTTGTATAATTTAGTAACACTCACAAATGAAATCACTCGGAGGGTGCTCTTAAGGATAATAAGTTTAAGACTTATTTTGATATTCTTCTAAATCATAATTTATTTTTGGAGGAAAGTATGAAAAAGAATATTGTCTTTTTTGAAGCAGTTGGCGGTAGTGATAAAGGTGCAGATGGACATAGAAAAGACACTATGCCAATGGTAAATGCCCTAAAAGCAAAAGGTTGGGATGCGGAAGTAGTGCAACTCACCGATGAGGCATTGCGTGATTCTGCCAAACGAGAGGAAATCTATAAAAAAGTGCGTGAAAGTGCCGATGGTTATGTTTCTCGCGTCAATCCCGGAAACTTAAAAGAAGAAAAACTCTATTTTGATGTTTTGCGCAAACTTTGTGCCGATGGATTGGTAGGTATGCCCCACCCTGACGCAATGATTGGTTATGGAGCAAAAGATGCTTTGACAAAATTAGCCGACACTCCTTTAGTTCCTAGTGATACTTATGCGTATTATGACCCAGCAGAAGCAAAAAGAATCGGAGTAACTTTCAGCGACAAACACGATTTTAAGAAAACTTTTCCTAAAACTCTAGCAAAAGGTGAAAGGGTTTTAAAGCAAAATCGTGGTTCCACAGGTGAGGGGATTTGGCGCGTAAGACTAGAATCTAGCAGTGATTATAATAAAGTAGAATCTCTCCCGCTAGATACTAAAATCATCTGCACAGAAGCAAAGGATAATCACACAGAAGAGCGAAAATTAGGCGAGTTTATGGATTTTTGTGAGCATTATTTAGTGGGCGATAATGGTATGCTCGTAGATATGACTTTCTTGCCACGTATTAAAGAGGGTGAGATTAGAATCCTTATGCTTTATAAAACTCCTGTGTATGTTGTGCATAAAAAACCAGCAGAAGGTGGTGATGCGTTTAGTGCAACTCTCTTTAGCGGGGCAAAATATCGCTACGATGAGCCAAAAGATTGGCAAACATTGGTAGATTGGTTCTTAGGACAACTTCCACAAATCAAAAGCAAACTAGGCAACTATGACTTACCGCTTATTTGGACAGCAGACTTTATCCTAGACACAGACGAAAAAGGTGCAGACCGCTATATTTTAGGCGAAATCAACTGCTCATGCGTTGGATTTACAAGTCCTGAAGAGTTTATGGCAAAAATTGCGGTAATGGTGGGAGACAATATCGTAGAAATCGTAAGCGAAAAGAAAGCGTAATCACTTTTCTCCATTAACCTCATTTCACAAGGAATCTTTAAGGATTCCATTGTGAAAATTTGTATTGAAGTTGCAAATTTAACAAAATGAAATAAAAATCGTTTTTTGTTTTACAAAATTTTGGAAAGCATTTTAATTTACAAATCTGAATAATTTTATCTGATAAGATTCATTTAGCGCACGAAATGCCCACTTTTTCCTCCGCTCTTTTCCATTAAATAAATCTCGCTTAAAACCATTGTTTTGTCAATAGCTTTAACCATATCGTAAATTGTCAATAAGCCAATATTAACACCCATCAAAGCTTCCATTTCTACGCCTGTTTGCCCATAAGATTTGGCACACACTTCCAAAATAAAGGCATTTTCACTCGCGATTTCTTCTATCTCACATTGGACGCTTGTTAAGAAAAGCGGATGACACATTGGAATCAACTCTGAAGTGCGTTTTGCCCCCATAATAGCCGCGACAATAGCGGTTTGCAAAACTGCGCCCTTTTTGACTCTTTGCTCTTTGATTGCACTAAAAGCCTCTGCGCTCATTGAAATTTTCCCCCTTGCAAGAGCGACTCTATGGGTAGAATCTTTGGGCGAAACATCTACCATTTTGGGATTTTGTCGTTCATCTAAATGCGTAAGTTCCATATCTTTCCTTTCTTGAATTATAAGAGTTTATAAATTGTAATTGTGTCATTTTTTAGCACTTTTTGGAATAAATTAGAATCTAAATTTTCAAAGAATAAACCTTTAAAATAAAAGCTTTCCAAATACGATTCTGCGCAAAGTAGTGTTTTGCCATTGGGCAAAAATATCGCAATAAGCGCGCTTGTAGCGTCAAAATCTTGCGTAAGATTGTGTTTTAAGTCTATGCTTTTTTGAATGGTGATTTGAAAATCTTGTGCAGAGACTTTACCCGTGATTTTGTTGAAATAGATTCCGTTTTTGAAACTTATCCTTTCGTTATTTTCGCTGATAGATAAAGCAAAGAAATCAAGCTTTGGCACTTTGCCATTGTTTAAATCCACAGAAGAGAAACGCATAATATTTGGAAAAATTTCAAGCATACGAAAAGGCAAAATAATATAAAGATTCTTTTGTGTCTTGGCAAAATTCCTTTGTGTTTTTAGGTTTTTTAGTCCTTCCTCTATCCCATTTTGCCTTAAATAATCCTCTAAGGATTCTGCATTTAAAAGCATTTTGGCGACATTGTAACTGATTTTCTCCTCTTTAGAACTTAGCACTAGGCTAATAGGAAAATTTTGTTTTCCAGAATGTATTCCACCATCAATGAAAGTCTTTAAGCCGCTAAAGTAGGTAATATAGTAACCATAATCCCACCAAGCTAATGCAAAATCACCGCTTTTGGTATCAATGGCGCGGAGAATCTCTGCTTCACTTGCCTCTAAAATAGGGGCGATAATATAATTCTTAATATGCCATAAATGGGGCAGAATCGCTAAAAATACGATTCCAAAAATCAAAATCTTTTTAAGAATTGCATATTTGAAATACCTTAAAGCCTCTTGCGTTTGGTAGAGTAAAAATCCAAGTCCAATGGCAAAGATTGACGTAGCATAAAAGCTAAAGCGTAAGCCTTGCACAAGAGAAAAACAACCCAAAGCCAAGAATGGCAAAAAGATTAAGAATCTCTTATACGCCAAAATAAGCCAAACATAACCCAAAGTACCTAGTATGAACCAGACGATTCCACCACTCACACGATAGGCAAATTCATCAAAGCCAATGCTTGAAACCTCTGCAATAGAATCTAGGACATTTAAATAATGAAAATTCTCGCCTTGAGTATCAGAAGCTAAAAAATAGCCTAAATAATCACTAGAGAACATATTGGGCAATAATTTCCACAATAAGAATCCAAGATTGCCCAAGAAAAAGAGTATGAATAAAGCCTTTGGCTTGCAATATTGGCATAAAGATTTCAAACCTAAGCCCAAAAAGAATCCTAAAAATATCCAAGCAAAAGTGAGTTTCGGCAAAAAAATCTCTAAAGTTAGCGTCCAAAGCAAGCCCAAAAGAATCCATTGTATTTGGGATTCTTTGTGTGATTTGCCCCACAAGTCTTTTAGGAAAAAGGAGCATAAAATCAAAATATATCCTAGCAGAACATAACGCAAATTCGCATAATATCCAAGTGCCAAAGTACTTAAAACGAGTAAAATAGCATAGTCTCGTGTGCGTTGTGTTTGCCAAGTGCGCAGAATCATCACTCCTACGCTCAAACCCAAGACAATCACGAGCATATCTGTGTCATAATAGCCAAAGAGCGTGCGGTTATAATAACTCACGCTAATGCCGCTCAAAATGCCACTTAAGGCGCAAGGAATCACTCCAAAGCTTCGCATTAAAGCCATTACGGGAAACACAACTAAGCTGCCAAAGATTCCGGGCATAAGGTGAAGAATTTGCTCTAGGTTAAAGGGCAAGCAAAAAGCCAAAAATGCAGTGAGTATAGAGAGAATCTCATTAGCAGATTTGGGAGAAGTTTGGGATAGGTTAGGAGAGTTTAGAATCGTAAAAAACTTTTGGGGATTTTGCCACAATTCCCAAGTGAAATTTGAATAAAATTCTTGTGCAATGAAGAGTAGATGCTTCGCACCTTGCGCGTAGAAATAACCATCGTGTGTATTGAGCAGAAGTGCTTCATTATAGAAATATTGCGGATAGGCACTCAAGATGAAAGGATAATAGAATCTTACCCCTACACAGAGGCAATAACAAACAATGCTTAAACTGACAAATACCCCTAAACGCAAGCAAAATCCTAAAACAATCTTAGCTTAATTTTTAACAGAAAACTGCCGCGCTTCTTTTTGCAGTGTTTTTACTTCATTGAAGAATTTTGATAATCCGCCCTTATGGATTGTTTTGCAGGCTTTAATAAGTGCCGCTCCTAGACGATAGGAAAAGGTTTGCTTTTCTTTAATCGCACTTTGGTAATCATCATAGGATTCTAAAGGAGGTAATTTTAAATGTGGCTTGGTTAAGACGATTTGTGCATAGAATCTTGCTTCTTGCCTGTGCTTTAGGGTAATGGAGGCTAAAATAAAAGGCAATTTCAAGCGTCCCCAAAAACTTTTATAATGTTCAATGATTGCATAGCCAAGCTTATAGGAGAGATGGTAGCGAATCCTCTCGTAACCATAAGTTGTATTTGCGACAAATCCCTTCGGATTCTGACTTCCCCCTGCTTCTAGCCATTGTTGGTAACAGTGATTCCATTCTTGCCAAATCTGATTGCAAAGCCGATTATTCCAAAAGCGATTCTTTGAGCCATAGGCGTGGATTAAGATAGGGTTTTGATTCTTGCGCCATAGCACGCTACCGACATAACGATTGCCCAAGTCTTTGATTCTTAAATTTTTCTCAAGAGTAAGCAGTGAAAAAGTGCCTTGGTCATTAATGTTAAGCGGATTTTGCGCGCTGATTTGATAGATAAAATCATAGCATTCTTGGGGATTCTTCAAAGTATCATTAAAGACAATGATGGGGGTTTGAAAAACATTGGTGTTTTGAAATTTTCCTTGATAAGCTGGCATTGTATTGGCTATACTTGTTTTCCCCTTTCTAGCAGCTAGCACATAGCCTTGCTTCCTCAAATCCTTTAAATGCGTAATCTCTTGAAGCAATAAAATATCAAAATCCAAATACACCACACATTCGCATTCATCTAAAAATCTAAAACCCTCAAAACACGCATAAACCATATGCGTCCAACGTCCTAAGAACTTGTTGTTTTTCAAATCAAGCGGGGTTTTGGCGAAAGCATTAAGATTCGAGATGAAATCCTCTTTGGTAAAAGTCTGGAATTTTACCGCACTTGTTCCTGCGATTCTTTGCAAAGCTTCCTTATCACTTTGCTTAAATCCATCGTGGATTAAATAAAAAATATCAATCATCTCACCGCATTTTGCCTTGATATTGGCTATCATTGAACCAATCACAAAGGCAGAATCACAAGTCGCACAAAGCAAAATTCCAAAGGAATATTTTTTCATTTTTATCCAAATAGTTTAGTGTTTAAAAGCTATTTTATAATATTTTTGATGAAAATTGCCTACAAATGTCGCAAACGACATTGAAAGATTCCATTCTATATTAAGGTTATAGATTACTTTAGCTTTGCCTCGCAATGATGAAAAGAGCATTTGCCACTGTGTCATTGCGAGATTTTGTAAGAAATCGTGGCAATCTATCATTTAGAATCTCGCCTTAAAGATTTCATTGTAAAATTTACTTTTTGCAAGATTATGGATTGTTTTGAGGCAAACCCTCGCACTTACGATTTTCTTTGCATTGATAAAAACAGCAGAGCAAACTTATTCAATATAATGTGCGCCTACGGAGAAATCTCGTTTCAAAGCAGATTCTATGATATTTTTAGCTGTTAATAAGCGCAAACGCAAAAGTCTCCCTACACCACTTTGAAGCATTACTTCCACTCCGCCCAAGGCTTCATTCAAGCCAGACTTTCTACGAATGATACCCACTTTATGCCACATTAAATGACGCAAAATCGCCTTTAAGTTTTCGTCTTGTTCCTTTTGCAAGACTTGAGAATGCAAAGGAAATTCCCGCAATTTAGAATCTTGAATTGTATTTTGCCCCACTCCATAACTTCCCAAAATCTCTTTTGCACTGCGTCTTGAAAACACCAATCCCTCTAACAAAGAATTAGAGGCTAAACGATTTGCTCCATGCACTCCTGTGCAGGCGCATTCTCCCATTGCATAGAGATTCTGCATACCCACAACTCTGCCAACATCGTCTGTTTCTATCCCTCCCATACAATAATGAAAGGCAGGAGAAATGGGGATTCTGTCCTTTGGTAATTCGTATCCAAGCGCACTTAGATTGCGTGCAATATTGGGAAAACGTTCATAAAAAAACTCTTTAGAAAATGGGCTCAAATCCAAATAAACTTCTTTTTGCTCTTGCGGGGCTTGGGGATTCTTTTCTTCTAATTTCATCTTATAGTCAAAAATGCTACGCGCTACTTTATCACGAGGAGCTAACTCTCCATTAGAATCATAATCAAACAAAAAGCGATTCCCAAAAAAATCTACAATCCTCGCCCCCTCTCCTCGCAAAGCCTCACTCAAAAGCATTTTACGCGCGTGCGGAGTTTTCACAAACACGGTGGGGTGGAATTGCAACATTTCCATATCTTTCAATTTCAAGCCATTTTCCAAAATCATTCCGTGCAATTCACTAGAAATTGTATAAGCATTGGTATGGTATTCAAAAAGTGCCCCCACTCCTCCACTAGCTAGAATTACGTGCTTAGCGTAAAGGTTATAATTCCCTCTCTTGGTTAAAACGCTCACTCCATAGCAATGATTCCCCTCAATCAACAATTCTGTAACGGTGGCGTTTTTCCATAATGTATGCGAAATCTGTGCAATCAAATGCGAATGTAATGCCCTCCCTGTGCAATCGCCTCCTGCGTGAATGATACGCGAAGTGCTATGGGCGGCTTCTTTGGTAAAAAGCAGATTTCCCTGCGCGTCTCTATCAAAAGGAGTTTGACGCGCAATCAAATCTTCTAATACCTCCAAACTCTCTTCGCTTAGGGTTTTTACCGCCTTTTCATCACACATTCCAGCACCTGCATTGAGTGTATCCTTGACGTGTAGCGGAATGTCATTCACATCTTTTGCAACTGCGATTCCACCTTGTGCATAAAAGGTATTGCACTCCCAAGGTTGCTCCTTACAGAGAATCAAGACTTTTAGATTTTTGGGTAGATTCAATGACGCATACAATCCTGCAACGCCAGCCCCTACAATAATCACATCAAAATAAAACATATTTCAGTCCTTACTTCTAGTTAATTTGACTTATCGCAAGATTCCTACTCCCCAAATGCTCTGCACTGCTTGTCTTGTTTTGGGGATTGAAAGGGTCATCTTTAAAGCCACAACCTGCGCTTAAAAAACTTAGACAAAAAATCTGTGCTATAATTAAAAAATGAAAAATGTATCGGAAATTTTGTCGCATCTCTTTAGTGCTCCTTGTTATTACAAATATCGTGAAATCAACCAAGTGAATCGTTTTATTCGCTTGCTTCCCCTTACTATTAAAAGCGGAATTGCTTTTGGCTATATCCAAAACGATATTTTATTTTTGGCTCTTAGACACCCTGCTTTTAAACAAGAATTTTATCATAAAATCTCCCTCATAAAACAACTTCTCAAAACTTACCAAAAGGAAAAATCTAATCTTTTAGAAGTGCGAGAGATTAAATATTTCGTAACCTATAATGCTTATCAAAAGGAAGTGCAAGCATTACAAGAAAATGCAACACAACAATGTTATGGTGAGCTCTCTTGCGGTAACTTTATCAATTATGCACAGGATAAAGAAATCCATAAAATCTTTGAAAATATCCGCCAAGCAATCCTAAAAAATCAAGAATCCCTTGAGGCTTAAGAGACTTAATGGAATCCAAAACAACCAATCCTAAACTTACGCCACTTTCTGATAAGGTTTTAGAAACATTAAAAAAGATTCCAGATAAAAGCGGAGTTTATCATTATTTTGATAGCGAGGGAAGATTGCTTTATGTTGGCAAAGCAAAGAATCTCAAAAATCGCGTCAAAAGCTATTTTCGCTTCACTCCCACACTCGCCCCTGCTCCCAATTTGAGCCTAAGAATCGCAAAAATGGTGCAGCAAATCGCAATGATTCGTTATCTTATTGTAGAAAATGAGAATGACGCATTGATTTTGGAAAATTCACTGATTAAGCAACTCAAGCCCAAATACAACATTCTCTTGCGTGATGACAAAACCTATCCTTATCTTTGTGTAGATATGCAAGAGGATTTTCCACGTATCATTCTTACAAGAAAAGTCTTGAAAAAAACGCAAGGCTTACATTATTTTGGACCTTATTCTAGCGGCGCGCGCGACTTGCTAGAATGTCTTTATGAAATCTTTCCTCTTGTGCAAAAAGAATCTTGCAAACAAGGCAAAAAAGCCTGTTTGTTCTATCAAATCAAACGCTGTTTAGCTCCTTGCGAAGGGAGGGTTAGCATAGAATCTTATCATTCCATTTTACACAATGCGCTAGACTGCATTGAGAATCCTAAAAAAATCCTTACAAAATTAGAAGGAAAAATGCTCTTTCTAGCCGAAAATTTACGTTTTGAAGAAGCGGGGGCTTTACGAGATAAAATCGCAAAGATTCAACAACTCCATACGATTTCATCAGTTGATTTTGCTCGCCTAGAGGATTTAGATGTCTTTGCATTGGTTTGTGAGGGAAAAAGTGCGGTTTTGGTAAAGTTTTTTATGCGTAAGGGCAGAATCGTCTCTAGCGCAACACAGATGATTAAAAGTGAAATGGGATTTGATGAAAGTGAAATTTATAAACAAGCGTTAATTAATTATTATGATAGTGATTTACCCCTGAAGCCCAAACAAATCTTGATTCCTTTTGACTTGGGAGAGATTGCAAGAGAGCTAGAAAATTTCTTGCAACAAAAATTCCACAAAAAGATTCCATTGCATAATCCCAAAAGCGGAGAAAAAAGGAGATTATGCGAACTTGCTATACAAAATGGTAAAGAAGTCTTGCGCTTGCAAAAAAATGATGAAGAAGAAGTGCTTGAGGCGTTAAAATCACTCTTCAACCTACAAAACATTCCTTTACGTTTTGAAGTTTTTGACACCTCGCACCACAAAGGGCAGCAATGCGTTGGCGCAATGATTGTATATGAAAACAAAACTTTTATCAAAGAATCTTATCGGCATTATTTATTAAAAGGTTCAGATGAATATTCACAAATGCGCGAAATGCTAGAACGTAGAATCGCAGATTTTGCCAAAGAATCACCCCCGGATTTGTGGGTTTTAGATGGAGGGGCTGGACAAATTAATTTGGCAAAAGACTTATTAAGCAGTGCAGGCGTGAATTTAGAGGTAATTGGAATCGCAAAGGAAAAGCTAGACCACAAAGCCCACCGCGCTAAAGGAGCGGCAAAGGATATTTTGCGTGATGAACTTTTGCAGGAATATCGTCTCCCCTCTAGTGATAAACGTTTGCAATTCCTTCAAAAACTACGTGATGAGGCACACCGCTTCGCAATTACTTTCCACCAAAAACAAAAACAAAAAACAATGAAAAAATCTAAGATTTTAGAAATCAAGGGTATCGGCAAAGCGACACAAAATAGGCTTTTGTCTTATTTTGGTAATTTTGAAGCAATCCATAATGCCACCTTAGAAGAATTAATGCAAGTGCTTTCTCAAACACTCGCACAAGCCACTTTTGAATCTTTGCATTCCAAAAATTAATATTTTGTGTGGCTATTTAATCACTTTGCGATTCTGCAATCAATGCAGAAAGTGTCGCTTACCTGTGAAATAAAGTGCGATTCCATTGGCATTTGCACATTCAATCACTTCTTCATCTCGGATACTGCCACCGGGTTCAATGATAGCACTTACACCGACTTTGTGCGCCTCCTCAATACTATCTTTAAAAGGAAAAAATGCTTCACTTGCCAAAACGCAACCTCTCAAATCCAATCCCATTTCTTGTGCCTTTCTAATGGCAGCTTTTGCGGCATCTACGCGACTTGTCATTCCCATACCAACGGCTACCATTGCGGAATCTTTCACATACACTACACAATTAGATTTTACTAAACTTGCGACTTTATAAGCGATTTCTAAATCTTGCATTTGCGCTTTGTTTGCGACTTTTTGGCTAACGCACTGCGCATTTTTCACTTCCTCTAATGCAATCTTATCGGAATCCTGCAAGACAAACCCTCCCTCAATATGTTTAAAATCTTGTTTATCTTTAGGGAATTTTAAATATTTACCCCCACAAGTGAAAAGTTTGATTTTTTTCTTCGTCTCAAAAAGTGCCAAAGCTTCTGGTGTAATCTCTGGCGCGACTAAGACTTCAATGAATATTTTATTAATCTCTTGTGCGAGTTCCAAATCCACGATTCCATTGACTGCTACCACACCGCCAAAAGCAGAGATAGAATCGCATTTGAGTGCTTCTACATAGGATTCTACCAAATTATCTTTTAGTGCAAATCCGCAAGGATTGGCGTGTTTGACAATGCACACACAGGGACGCTCGCCAAAGCTAGAGGCGATTTTGACTGCGCTATTAATATCCGTTAGATTATTGAAGCTAATTTCTCCTTTGAGTCTTTTAAAAGTCGTGGAATAGAAATCGCCAAATTCATAATACGCGCCTTTTTGGTGGGGATTTTCCCCATAATGCGTAGGGCTGACGAGCTTTCCGCTAATAAAATGAGAATCGCCAAACCCACCTTTAAAACGTTGGTTCATATAGTTTGCAATCATACAATCATAACTTGCAGTATGTTCAAAAGCTTTTATCATCATACTTTGGCGAAATTCCAATGTGTTTTGATTATTCTTAAGGCGCGTTAAGACTTCTTGGTAATCCTTAGGATTCGTCAGAATCAGAACAGATTCAAAGTTCTTTGCCGCAGCCCTTACCATTGAAGGACCGCCAATATCAATGTTTTCAATGATTTCCGCAAAATCATTTGTGCGCTCAATCGTAGCCTTAAATGGATACAAATTCACGCACACTAAGGAAATATCGCGGATTCCAAATTCTTGTGCTTTTGCAACATCTTCTTTATGATTGCGGCGGTGCAGAATCCCTCCGTGAATCTTAGGATGCAAGGTTTTTACGCGTCCATCAAACATTTCTGGACTTTGTGTGTATTGCGCAACATCTAATGCTTGGACATTGTTTTCTTTTAAAACCTTTAATGTCCCCCCTGTGGATAGAATCTCATATCCCAATTTCACTAATTCTTGCGCAAATTCTACAATTCCGCTCTTATCGCTTACACTCAAAAGTGCTGTCATACCCTACTCCTTATATTATGATTTATAATTATTCCTTTGACATTCTCAACAAGACAAATAAGCTCATTAAAAACAATGCAAAAATCGGCAACAAAATGCTAAACTCTGGCTGCAAGAATCCACTAATAGACAATCTTGAAAAACTAAAAAAAATCCCCCAACTTATCAAGATTCCTAAAATCATACTTAATGTCATCAAACCCAAATTAGTGTAACGATTAGAATTGGGAGTGAAATTACTCAAACAAATCATCATTAAGGGTGAAAAAAGCGGAAAAAATATCAAGTTATACAGCAAACCGCGAATTTTTTGCGTATTGACTCCCTGCGCATTAAAAAGCGAAATTGCTTCATACGCATCTAGGATAGAGGTGCTACCATTTTTTTCGTAGATATTCTCCAAAATCTTAGGCTTAAATCCATTTAAGGTTGTATAAGTTTCTTTCTCTTGAATTATTAATGGATTTTGTCCAATCTGCAAATTATCCTCAAGATTTGTAATTGTAACATTTTGCAGATTCCACTCCTCACCATTGAAAAATGCCTTAGGAGATTCCATTATGCGCAAAACAAAATTATATTCCTTGTCAAATTCATATATATGCACACCCTCCGCACTTTGCAATAAGGGGAAAATCTTTTCAAAATAAATATAAGTATTGTTGTATTTTACAAATAAATTTCTCTTGTAATCACTCAATAATCCTTGGTCAATAATTAAATCTATTTGCTCTTTTGCATAAGCAAAGGGTGTCGCATTGAGAGCAATAAAGAAAAATGTTATCAAAAAACTAAGAGTAAAAATGGGTAAGAAAATTTTTAACTTTGAATATCCAAGTGCTAAAAATGCAGTCCATTGCGAACTTTTAAGCAAAACAATCATCAATACAATTTGCGATAATACCAATGAGAGAGGCAAAATAAATTGGCTTGCATACATAAAATCATAAGCCAGTAAAAGAACGATTAAATTAGCAGAACTCGGTAAATCGTCCAAATATTTTACTAAGTCAATCACAACAAAAAAGCATTCCAAAGAGACAAACAAAAAGAAAAAGTATTTTAAATACAACAATCCAATATAGCGAAAAAATAAACTCATTTGGTTACTTCAGGAATCTTTTGTGATTCCATATCAGAGGATTTTGGAGTTAGAGTAAAAAGACTAGAAATTTTGCTTGCCAACTCTTTGGGCGATTCTAGCTTGGAGATTTCTAAAGCTGCTTTGGCACAATGTTCAATGAGGGTTGGATTGGTAGATTCCTCTTGTGTATCAAAATCACTCAAAACCCAATGGCTTACCTCGGATTTTATCTTAGGTTTGCTGATTCCATAGCGGATTCTATAATACTCATTGCCGCATAAAGAATCAATGGACTTCAATCCATTATGCCCCCCATTTCCTCCACCAAATTTAAACTTCACTGCTCCAAAAGGCAAATCTAGCTCATCATGCACAACAGCAAAATGAACAATTTTATAAAAATTTTTAACGCTCTGCACAGATTCGCCCGATAAATTCATAAAAGTTTGGGGTTTTAAAAATAAGAGTTGATTGGATTTATAGACTTCACCTTGAAAGTTTTTATCACTTTGCCTACTTGCACCAATAGAAGAGATTAAGGAATCCAAAACCCTAAAGCCTATGTTATGGCGGTTATTTTGATATTTTTTACCCGGATTCCCTAAACCTACGATTAAAAACATTTTAGCGAGATTTTATCACACCAACAATCGCAACATCATCGCGTTCCACAATCTTCACACCATCAAATGCTGGCAAATCTCGCACAAGCACAACATCACCTACATCTAAATCTGCTACATTGATTGCGTATTCTTTAGGCAAATTTTCAGGTTTAGATTTGACTTTAATACGTTTTTTAGACATCATCAAAACACCCTTGTTTTTAAGCCCTTTGGGTGTGCCAACCGTGCGAACTTTGACAGAATATTTTGCCTCCACACCTTGTTGTGCTAGCATTAAATCCACATGGATAATTTCGCTTGTAACTGGGTCTTTTTGATATTCTTGAATGACAACAGGATATTTTTGTGTGCCAACTTCTACTTCAAAGATTAAATCTGTTTTGCTTTTGACTTCGCGAATAAAAGCATTACGCTTAAAAGCACAATGGATATTTTCTTTGCCTTTTCCATAAATGTTGGCAATTAGATAACCATTTTTTCTTAAAGCCTTGACATCAGACTTAGAAATACTCTCTCTAATTATTCCACTTAACATTTCGTATCCTTAAAATTAAAATAAACTCGCCATTATAGCGGATTTTTTTAAAACTTAATTTAAATTTATTCCAAACTTGACAAAATCTTTTCAAAGGCTACCTTGAAATCTTGCAAACCCTGCTCCAAGAGTTCCTTGCTAACCTTATTCAAGTCTATTCCTGCTTCTTTGACAATGGCAAAATATTCTTCTAATTCCTCTAAATTTGGCAAATAAGCTTCTTCTATCTCGTCTAATTCCACAAAAGCCTTTAACGCGGTAAGTGGTGCGGTATTGATTGCATAAGGGTGGTAAAGCTCTTTGATATAATATGCTGGCTCTAAATCCTCGCCCTTAACGCCTGTGCTGGCAAAAAGTGCTCGCACTCCTGAAAGGGAATAACTATTTAAGATATGATACAAATATTGCGCATTTTTAATCCCCAATGTCGCACTTGGAATCCCGTGTTCTTGCAGAATAGAATCGCATTTACGATCAAAGCGAGAGACAAAAATACTAACAACCGCACGTGGATAATCTTTAAACTCTTTTTTGCTCGTATTTTTTAATCGCTCATAGCCTTTCTTAAATGCCTCCATACAACCCACAACTTGTTCTTTACTGAAAACTAAAGTCGCATTAACAGAAATTCCTTGCGCAATCAATTCCTCCATTGCTCCAAAGCCGGCTTTTGTCGCTGGAATCTTAATCATTACATTAGGATAGCCAATATCATTGAATAATCGCACACCCTCTTCAATAGTCGCCTTTGTATCCTCGCACAGATTAGGATCTACTTCAATACTAATGTAGCCATCGTTAGGATTCGCATTATAAAGTGGTTCAAGTAATTCTGCAGCGCGTTGAATGTCGGTCTTGGCGAGTGCTTCATAGATTTCTTTTGCACTCTTACCCTTTAGGGAATCTTTTTGGGCTTGGTAACTTTCGCTCAAAAAAGCTTGCTGAAAGATTGTTGGATTGCTTGTCGCACCTTCCACCAAATCCCCCTCAATCATCTTAACAAAATCGTTTTCTAAGAAATCTCTTTCTATAAAATCACACCAAAGCGAAAGTAAAGCACTCTCTTGCATATTCTCTCCTTAATCCAAATAAGCTGTAAGTAACATAAGATTCTTTTGAGTAATGATGATATTTGCTGCTTCTTGTAGCACCTGATTGGCGCAAAACGCTACCTTTTTGCTTGCATATTTAAACATAGAAACATCGTTTGCTCCATCGCCAATCACGATTGTCGTCTCATAAGTCGCATTAAGCAAAATTTGCAGCTTCTCAAGCATACGCCCTTTGGAATACGCAAACATCATCTCGCCCCCTACTTCTCCTGTCAATACATTGTCTTTTCGGTGCAGAGTGTTACAAAAATACATATCATAGCCCAATGCTTTTTGCCCTGCACTCACTCCCTCATCAAAACCGCCACTAAAAACTACAATCTTGTAATTGCGTTTTTTTAACTCCTCAATTAACTCTTTTGCCCCTAGATTGTAACACAAATGATTGCACACCTGATATACTTTTTCTAAAGGCATACCTTTTAAAGTTGCCACGCGTCTTTTTAAGCTATCGTGAAAGTCTAATTTGCCTGCCATTGCTTCTTTGGTGATTTGACTTACCTCCGCTTCACTATGATTTGCACGCGCAAGTAAATCAATCGTCTCCCCATCCATTAAAGTAGAATCAAAGTCAAACACTGCGAGTTTCAAACGAATCCTTAAAGTCTAAAATAACAAGTATTATACAATGCCAAAATAAAAAGTATTTCAAAAATGAAGTTTAATTTATTTTTTCAGGTTTTTTAAAGCAAGCAGAGCTCAAAAGCTCCGCTTATTCTTAAGAGATTCCGAGTTTCTTTTCAAGCTGGACGATTCTATCCCAAGTTTCTATCATAGAATCTGGATTGAGCGAAATAGAAGTAATGCCATTTTCTACCAAAAATTCTGCAATTTCTGGATAGTCGCTTGGAGCTTGCCCACAGATTCCGCAATACTTATTGTGTTTCTTGCAAGCTTCAATCGCCATTTTAAACATTTTCAATAACGCTAGATTGCGTTCATCAAAGATATGGCTCACAAGCTCACCATCTCTATCTACTCCTAGTGTCAGTTGCGTCAAGTCATTAGAACCAATGGAGAATCCATCAAAGAGTTGCAAAAACTCATCTGCCAAAATGACATTTACAGGCAACTCACACATTACATAAATTTCTAAGCCATTTTCACCTTGCACTAAACCATTTTTGCGCATAATGTCAAGCACTCTGCGTCCCTCTTCTGGCGTTCTTAAGAATGGAATCATAATCTTCATATTGGAGAATCCCATTTCATTTCTTGCCATTGCGAGTGCTTGACATTCCCATTCAAAAGCTTGACGATATTGTTCGGAATAATAGCGGCTCGCTCCTCTATATCCAATCATTGGGTTTTCTTCGTGTGGTTCATAGCTTTTCCCCCCTACCATACGACAATATTCATTGGATTTAAAGTCGCTTGTGCGCACAATCACAGGCTTTGGATAGAAAGCAGCAGTAATCATTCCTACACCCTCAGCAATTTTTTTGATAAAGAAATCCTTTGGATTAGTGTAGCCTGACATAATTTCTTTCACGCCCTCTATCCCCTCAAATTCTTTGTTCCCATTGTGCAAATCCACGAGGGCTAAAGGGTGTGCTTTAATGTAATTATTAATGATAAACTCCATTCTAGCGAGCCCTACACCATTATTTGGAATCATAGAAAATGAAAATGCTTTTTCGGGATTCCCAATATTCATATAAACTTTGGTTTTAGGCTGCTCAAGAGTGCTTAAGTCAATGGTTTCTATTTCATATTCATAAACCCCCTCATAAACAAAGCCATCTTCCCCTTCTGCGCAAGAAACGGTAACTTCCATACCTGTTTCTAGTTTCTCTGTTGCTCCTACTGCTCCCACAATTGCAGGCACACCAATTTCACGCGCTACAATCGCAGCGTGGCAAGTACGCCCACCACGATTTGTAATAACCGCCGCCGCTTTTTTCATCGCAGGCTCCCAATCTGGGTCAGTATTGTCTGTAACGAGGATTTCACCTTGTTTTAATTCTCCCATATTAGAAATACTATCAATCACGCGAATCCTACCTGTTCCTATTTTGCCTCCAACAGCCTTGCCTGTCAGCAGAATTTCTTTTGCGCATTTATCTTTGAAGAAGTATTTTTCAAAGGTATTGCTTTGTTTTTTCATTTTTTGGCTTTGTACGGTTTCAGGACGCGCTTGCACGATGAAAATCTCACCACTATTTCCGTCTTTTGCCCATTCCATATCCATTGGACGATATTCGCCTGCTTCTTTGGAATAATGTCTTTCAATCAAAATTGCATAACGCGCTAAAGTCAGCACTTCATCATCTTCTAGTGAAAAACTTTTTAATTCTTCTTCTGTGGTTTCAATGTTTTTAGTTGGGTGTTTAGCTCCCGGCGCAGCATAAACCATTTTAATATTCTTAAATCCTAATTGACGTTTCAAAATAGGACGCTTGCCTAATTCCAAAGAGGGCTTGAAAACATAAAATTCATCAGGATTCACTGTTCCGCCTACAACATTTTCACCCAATCCCCAACTAGAAGTGATAAACACCGCATCTTTGAACCCTGTTTCGGTATCAATACTAAACATAACTCCAGAGCTTCCCTTATCAGAACGCACCATTTTTTGCACCCCGACAGATAAGGCGACTTTGAAATGGTCAAACCCTCTTGAAGCACGATAACTCACTGCTCTTTCGGTAAAGAGAGAAGCAAGGCAAGATTTCACATAGTGGATTAATTCTGTTTGTCCTTGCACACTCAAATAAGTATCCTGTTGCCCTGCGAAACTTGCATCAGGCAAATCCTCGGCAGTTGCGGAACTCCTCACCGCAACATCTGCTTCTTCCATTTTATATTCTGCACTTAAGATTTTATAAGCTTCTAAAATCTCTTCACGCAAATCCTCTGGCAATGGAGTACCAAAAATCATATCGCGAATTTTTTTAGAGCGAACATTTAATACATCAATTTCAGTTACATCAATCCCATCAAGCAATTCTTTGATTTTCTCTCGAATCCCTGCACTATCTAGCAAATACCAATATGCTTCACTTGTAATTGCAAAACCATTTGGGACTTTGATTCCCATTGGCACAAGCTCTTGAAACATCTCTCCAATACTTGCATTCTTTCCCCCAACGATAGGGACATCTTTGTTGTTTAACTCTTTGAAAAACTTGATGTATTTCATCTTAAATTTCTCCTTGAAATTCCTGCATAAAAATTGTTTTATGAAATAAAACGCGTATATTCTACTCAATTTAACTTTATCTCAATCTTAGTTTATCTATACTTTATGCGTCATTTGATAAACTTTCATTTATTTTGTAAATTTTACACACTAAAATGCACACAAAATCGCATACTATGTTTTAAGGAAAAAAATGGAAAATCTATCCCAAGTTTTAAAACAACACAAACTCACGCAAGAGGATTACGACAAGATTCTAAGTATTTTGGGGCGAGAACCAAATCTAGTAGAACTTGGCATTTTTTCAGCAATGTGGAGCGAGCATTGTAGCTATAAATCTAGCAAAATCTATCTCAATGGTTTTCCTACCCGCGCACCTTGGGTGATTCAAGGACCGGGAGAAAATGCCGGTATTATTGATATTGGCGGAGGCTATGGAGCAGTGTTTAAAATGGAATCCCACAATCACCCAAGCTTCATTGAGCCTTACGCTGGTGCGGCAACAGGCGTAGGTGGAATTATGCGAGATATTTTCACAATGGGAGCTAGAGTAGTAGCAAGCCTTAACTCTATTCGTTTTGGAGATATTACTAAAAAAGATTCTATGGGCGCAAAACATCGCTACTTATTGCGCGGTGTTGTCGCAGGAATTGGTGGTTATGGTAATTGTATGGGCGTGCCAACCATTGGGGGCGAAATGAGTTTTGAGCCAAGTTATGAGGGAAATATTCTCGTGAATGCCTTTTCTCTTGGAATCGTTAAAAATGATGAAATTTTCTATGGAAAAGCAGAGGGAATTGGCAATCCTGTCATTTATGTTGGCTCTAAAACAGGACGCGATGGCTTGGGCGGTGCAGTGATGAGCAGCGATTCTTTTAGCGAAGATTCTAAATCTCTTCGTCCCACCGTCCAAGTGGGCGACCCCTTTACCGAAAAGCTACTTTTAGAAGCTTGCCTAGAATTATTCCAACAAGATTTAATTGTAGGAATCCAAGATATGGGAGCAGCAGGACTTACAAGCTCTAGCTTTGAGATGGCAGGACGAAGCGGAAGCGGTATGATAATGCACCTAGATAAAGTGCCTATGCGTGAAAGTGGAATGACTCCCTATGAACTTATGCTCAGTGAATCACAAGAGAGAATGCTCATTTGTGCTAAAAAGGGTTGCGAAGCAAAAATTATAGAAATCTTTTCTAAATGGGAACTAGATTGCGCAATTATCGGTGAAGTTACCAATAGTGGCAAAATGGAGCTCTTCTGGTATAATGAAAAATGCGCAGAGATTCCTATCGCTCCGCTTAGTGAAAAAGCTCCCCTCTTGCGTCGCCCAATAAGTGAGAATCCACATTATTTAGATTCTATTGCGCCTTTAGATAAACAAAGTTTAGAGACACAAGACACCCAAAAAGTCTTTGAATCTTTGCTTAAAAGTCCAGAGATTTGCGATAAAGCTTGGGTTTATACTCAATACGATTCTAGCGTGCAAACCAACACGATTATCCCTAGTGGCGCAGGAGGCGCAAGTGTGATTCGCGTCAAAGAAAATGGCAAAGGCTTGGGAATGAGTGTCGCGTGCCAAAGCCGATTATGCTTTCTTGACCCAAAAGAAGGTGCAAAGCAAGCTGTCGCAAAAGTCGGACGCGACATTGCTTTACGCGGAGGACGCGCTTTAGCAATTACGGATTGTTTAAACTTCGGAAGTCCAGAAAATCCCGAAGTAATGTGGCAATTCAAAGAATCTTGCGAGGGAATCAAAGAAGCCTGCAAAGCCTTAAATACTCCTGTTGTGAGTGGAAATGTCAGCTTATACAATCAAACCAATGGTAAAGACATTTATCCTACCCCAAGCATTGCAGGCGTTGGCGTCATTGATGCGGTAGATAATGTTTTGCAATCTCATTTTAATGAAGCAGGATTAGAAGTTTATCGGTTAGCTCCACGAGACATTCAACCACAATTTGGCGCAAGCTTAGTAGCAAAATATTTTGGCAATTCTTTCAAAAGCGAAATTGCAAGAATCAGTCTAAAAGACGAGCTGTTTTTATGGAGTGCATTAAATACCGCGAACGAACACGGATTATTAAAGGCTGCTGTGGATATTTATCAAGGTGGCTTAGCATTGGCTCTAGCTAAAGCGTGCATAAGGGGCAATATCGGAGTTCAAAGTGTGGCAAATCTTAGTTTTAGCGAATGGTTTGGTGAAGCACCTACACAAGTTTTGGTTGCCCTAGAGCCTCAAAATCTCAAGAATCTTTCCTCTTTGCTAGAGGATTCTAATTTGACTTTGACAAAAATTGCAACACTTGACGGTGCAGCACTCCAAATAGACAAAATCTCTCTTTCGCTTCAAAATGCACACCAAACATTCTATCAGCAATTTCAAAATATTGTTGAGACGCTTTAGTTTTGCCTCTGGGATTCTATTGCAGAATCTCGGGGCGCGTTTGAATCGGCTTTTATTTCTTATATCTTTCCCTTTGTTGCTCAATGCGCAAGATTCCAATACTTCTTTAATACAACCCAATTTTATGAGTTTTGACCAATTTTATGCTCAAGTGCATAAACAAACCCTTGCGCGAAATTTCGTGCGTTTTCGTCATCGCATTGTTGTAAGTCGTGAGGGTTATCATTCCTTAACCCCCAAAGAAAAGGAATCCTTAAATCAACTCCACGCACTCGTGCTAGTCTTTAGCAAAATTTCTTGGTTTATTTATTTTAACGAGCAAAACGGCGTAGGAATCTCAACGACTGCAAATAGTCATTTACAATTTGATATTCGTTATTATGAAACCTTGCGAGACATTGGGATTGACGGCGACATTAAAGCAATGTGTGTCTTGCCTTACTTTGATAAGTGTATTTTGCTTGGCTTCAGAATGTTTTGATAAATTATAGATTTTCACTCTAGGATTCCATAATGACTTATGCTTGCTCGTTTTAGCCGCTTCTTAAATTCTTTTATGGTAAAATTGACGACATGGCAACAGATATGACAGCAAGTTTTAGCCGCTTCTTAAATTCTTTTATGGTAAAATTATCCGGGCATATTACCGCCAAGAGCGTAAGTTTTAGCCGCTTCTTAAATTCTTTTATGGTAAAATTATTGTGTATAAAATTTTACAACATGCATTGTTTTAGCCGCTTCTTAAATTCTTTTATGGTAAAATTTCTTGCCTCTAATATAGGTATGATTCACAGTTTTAGCCGCTTCTTAAATTCTTTTATGGTAAAATGACATTGCGCTAAGGCATTTAAAAGTAAAGGTTTTAGCCGCTTCTTAAATTCTTTTATGGTAAAATCAAGATATACCCGCGACTATTTTAACCAAGTTTTAGCCGCTTCTTAAATTCTTTTATGGTAAAATCAACACAGAAATAGCCAGAGAGCTATTTAGGTTTTAGCCGCTTCTTAAATTCTTTTATGGTAAAATAGTGTTTCAGTAATTGTGGAACACGGGGCGGTTTTAGCCGCTTCTTAAATTCTTTTATGGTAAAATATCTCTCTCGCTGCTTTTAATTGTGGGTTTGTTTTAGCCGCTTCTTAAATTCTTTTATGGTAAAATGAAACTAATCAATATGTGAGTTTAGATTTAGTTTTAGCCGCTTCTTAAATTCTTTTATGGTAAAATTTTTTAAACAAATAAAAATATGAATTTCGTGTTTTAGCCGCTTCTTAAATTCTTTTATGGTAAAATATCAGCCAAAACGCTAAACGGTTATCATGGGTTTTAGCCGCTTCTTAAATTCTTTTATGGTAAAATTCTATGAACGAACATACTTTACGTTATCTTGTTTTAGCCGCTTCTTAAATTCTTTTATGGTAAAATACGCTAAAATGACATTCACGAGAAAATTCGGTTTTAGCCGCTTCTTAAATTCTTTTATGGTAAAATATTCTATGATGTATCTTAATATAGACGACAGTTTTAGCCGCTTCTTAAATTCTTTTATGGTAAAATTTTAAAACATTGATTAAAGATTTCGATGGGGTTTTAGCCGCTTCTTAAATTCTTTTATGGTAAAATTCTTAGCAAAGCAGAAGTTATAAGAGCTAGTTTTAGCCGCTTCTTAAATTCTTTTATGGTAAAATGTGACACAGGCTGTATTACACCCAGACGAGGTTTTAGCCGCTTCTTAAATTCTTTTATGGTAAAATCAACTTTTAGATAAACTAATTAACAAACTGGTTTTAGCCGCTTCTTAAATTCTTTTATGGTAAAATCTACCTAAACCACGAGAAAAACGAAAAAATGTTTTAGCCGCTTCTTAAATTCTTTTATGGTAAAATTCTT
>NZ_JAAVGY010000012.1 GCF_014799995.1 Helicobacter sp. | reverse complement strand
TGGGATTCTTTAATATAAGATAGCACATAAGGCATTCTAATATATCCCCACAGACTCTTAGAGTTTAGAATCAATGCTTGCCCTAGCTTATAGGCTAGATGATTGTGGATTCTGTCTTTAGTAGCACTAGCAATGTCAGAATGTGCTTGAGAATGCGTAAGAAGCTGGAATCTTGGTAAAATTCTTGGCAAGGGCAAGTTATATGGACAATTCTTAAAATAAGCAAAGCGATTTTTGTCAGTGTTGCAATAAATGGAATCATAGAGAAATTTTAACTTTTCTGAAGCACTCTTAAGGGATTCTAGCTCTGCTTCTAAGGCTGTTGGAGAGAGAAATCTATCTTGTTGGTAAATGTATTGGAAGTCGCTTGTTTCTTTGTGGGCATACAAATTGGTTTGCTCTTGTGTCCAATTCCCAGCCGCAGGATCTTCACGCAACCAAAATTTATGGGCTTTGATACATTGTGCGGGATTCCCTGCGTAAATGGTATTAGAATCCTTGATACCACGAATGATACTTTTTGCCCCTATAATACTTCCGCTTGGGATAAAAGTCCCTTTGAGAATCGCAGATTCCTGCCCACACCAAATATGGTCTCCAATGTAAATACTTTTGCTAAAATTTGTCCTTTGATAGCTAAAATCAAAAATTAAATGATGGTCGCAAGTGCTAAGCCAAATGCTCCAAGAAAACATACAATCATTGCCTACAATAATATTTTTTCCCTCAAAGATTCTGAAAGCTACGCCATTAAAAGTGGAATCATCGCCAATGTAACATACTCCATTGGTTGCAATTTCTATTTTTCCATTCACGCGCGCCTTGTTTCCTATGAAAACTAGGCTATTATCTCCTCTAAAATTTATTTGGACATTTTGGCTCGTCCCTGCGAAGTAAAGGAGATTGTTAGAGCCCATAAATTCTACTTTGAAATTTTTTTGCTTGCTTAAATCTCCATAGATTGTATTGCCATTTTCTTTGAGAGTTTTTTGCATTAAAAACACCTTGTATCAAGTTAAGTCCTATTTTTACTCTTTTAATCATTAAAAAGTCCTAAAACTACCTTGTTGTGTTTTAAAGTGAAAAACAATAGATTTTTATCAAATTTAAGAGGTTTTACAATGACGCAACGCGATCTCGCAGGAAGACTAGGTATTAATGTAAAGACTTTGAGAAAATGGAAAAAAGATCGCCCAAAAGTTTATAGGCTTTTGATGATTGGATTACAAGCAGAAGTGATGATTGCAAACTTGAAAGAAAATGTTGAAGCATTAGAGCGGCTCATTCAAGATGAAAACTTTATAGAATCCGAGATGAAAAATACTGAAAAATAAATCTCTCAGATAAGAAATTAAAAATCATTTGAAATTTCAAATGGATTGCTTCGTCATTCGCTTTGTTGGTTCTTTATCGCGATAAAGAAGTATAGCAAGTGGAATCTTGCAATGACAGAGTCATTGCAAGGAATTTTAGAAACTAGGGAGAATCGCACCTTTATAATGGTCTAAGATAAATTGTCGCATTGCTTCGCTTTGGAGAGCTTGGATAAGTTTTTGCACGCGAGCGTCTTGTTCGTTACCGCCTTTAACCGCTATGATATTGGTATAAGGGGAATCCTTGCCCTCTAAAGCAATGGCATCATTCAGTGGGTTAAGTCCTGCAAGCAATGCGAAGTTTGTATTAATCACTGAAGCACTGACATCACCTAACGCGCGTGCGAGTTGTGGAGCGTCCATTTCTTTGAATTTTAAGTTTTTAGGATTTTCTACAATATCTTGCACACTTGCAAGTTCTACTCCGTCTTTAAGCTTGATTAGTCCATTGGCTTCTAAGATTCTAAGCGCACGCGCTCCATTGCTTGGGTCGTTAGGCAAAGAAATCAAATCACCCTCTTTGAGTTCCTCTAGGCTTTTAATGCTCTTAGAATACACACCCATTGGCTCTAGGTGGATTCCAGCAATGCTGACTAGGTTGGTTTTGTGCTCTTTGTTGAAAGAATCCATATAAGGCTTGTGTTGGAAGAAGTTCGCGTGAAGTGAGCCATCATCTAAGGATTTGTTGGGAGTAACATAATCGGTAAATTCTTTGATTTCTAGTTCAATCCCCTCATTTGCCAAAGTCGCCTTGACTTGCTCTAGCATTACTGCGTGTGGTTCAGGAGTTGCGCCTACGATGAGTTTTTCTATTTTTTTATTTTCTGTATTTTGCGCTTTATCTTGGGATTCTACTTTGGAATCGCAACCACTGATGAATAACACTGCCGCAGCCGCGCCTAATACTAACTGACTGAAAACGGATTTTTTAAACATTTTTGTCCTTTATAAAAATTAATGTTTTAATTTTTTATACAGAAAATCTCCAAAACTTTGAATAATCTGCACTAAAAAAATTAAAATCAAAACAGTATATAACATAATATCGCTTTGGAATCTATAATATCCATATTTAATTGCAATATCACCTAGTCCGCCGCCGCCTACTGCACCAGCCATTGCGCTAAATCCTACAACCAAAATGAGAGCAAGTGTAATGCCAGAAACAATGCTTGGCAAGGCTTCTACAAACATAATGCGGAAGATAATCTGTAAATTGCTTGCACCAAAGCTAAGGGCAGCTTCAATCACCCCTCTATCCACTTCCTTGAGTGCGTTTTCAATAATCCGCACGATAAAGGGGGCTGCACCAATGCTAAGTGGCACGATTGCCGCACTTGCACCGATACTTTTACCTACAATCCATTGCGTTAAAGGAAACAAAACCACCATTAAAATAAGAAAAGGAAACGAGCGCAAGGTATTTGTGATACTATCTAGCGTCCGAAATATCCACGCATTAGGGCTTAAGCCGTTGGGGGCACAGAGTGTGAGCAAAATGCTAGGAAGTATGGCTAAAAGGGTTGCAATGCTTGTCGCAACGACACTCATATAGAGTGTATCTAGTGTGGCTTCTAAAAGTAGAGAGATAATCTTGCTATCCATTGTTGCTCCTTAAATGATTTCCCATTTTGCACCCTGTGTATCAAGATAGGTGCAGACTTTTTCTTTTGCCTTTTCGTCAATGTTGATGACTAAAACGCCAAGCGCGATTCCATTAAAAGATTCTAAATTTCCCCATACAATATTGAAATCCATTTGTAATTCTCGCGCCATTTGCGTAATGATTGGGTTTTGTGCCAAGTTTTTGGGAAAATAAATGCGAATATTTAATCCTCTATCGGGTAGAATCTCGTTTTCTCCTAGAAATTCGCGCATTTTTGGGTCTGGCGAGAGGAACAAATCCTCAATTTTTCCGCTTTTGAGTACTGCACCATTTTCCATAAATGCAGCCTCACTACAAAGACGTTTGACGACTTCCATTTCGTGCGTTACAAGCACGATTGTAACCCCTAATTCTTTGTTGATATTCCCCAATAAATCTAAGATTGCTCCTGTGATACTCGGGTCAAGTGCGCTTGTGGCTTCATCGCTCAAAAGCAGCATAGGATTCATACTTAAAGCTCTTGCAATCGCAACGCGTTGCTTTTGTCCTCCGCTAAGCTCATTGGGATAAGCCTTTGCCTTGTCTTGTAGCCCGACTAATTCTAATAAATTGTTAATGGCTTGGGGATTGATTTTTATCTTGGCGCATTGTAAGGGTAGGACAATGTTTTCAAAGACATTTTTGCGGCTAAGAAGCGAGAAATGTTGGAAAATCATTCCGACTTTTTGGCGGAAGTGGCGCAATTCTTTGCCTTTGAGACTAGAGATTTCTAGTCCGTCAATTTGCACACTCCCACGATGAATAGGCTCTAGTCCATTAAAAGTGCGCAAAAGAGTGCTTTTGCCCGCTCCACTATGTCCTACAAGTCCGAAAATTGAGCCCTGCTTAATGTTAAGATTAATGTCTCTTAACACTTCTAGCTTGCCATAATTCTTGCAAAGATTCTGCACTTTGATTAAATCCATTCTGCCCCTTGTTCTTTGATTGGGCTTTGTCGTTGGTGCGTAGAGTTTATTGCTTATAAAGCTCTAGCAACCCTTAAGGAATCTTGCTTTAAGATTCTCCTACAAAGTCCCTAAAATCTGATAAAATTGCGAAATTATAGTCAAAAAAGCTAAAAGGGTTTTTATGTTGAAAAGTTTTTTACAATTATGGTTTGGGAGTATGATACTATGCGGAATTGCAGCGGCACAACCTTGGGTAATGTTCAATGATTTAGACGATACTTATTTGTATGACCAAGCAAGCGGGCAGGTGTATATCCGAATCAAAAAGGGCGGCAAAAACTATGAAGATACTTTTGTGCGAATGGGAGTGCAGGATTCTATTGCTTCTAAGCCCAATACAAAGGCGCAAAAGACGAGCCAAGCACCCAAAGATTCTAAACCCACAGAAAGTCAAAGTGATACCCAAAAAGAGCAGCAAGAGCTTATCAAAAAAGCACAAGAGTTACAAAGAAGCATACAGGGAAGTATTTTTGGCGAGGAGTAAATTTTCTAGTTTTTAGGGCTATTGGGATTCTTTCAATTTATTGTGGTGTTGATTGGAATAGGTCAGGCTGCATTTCCTTAGTCTTTTTAAGCTTGTCTTTATGCATTCCCCTTGCCTTTTTCTGTGAAAATGTCTCTGCTACTTGGTGTAAGGCTTTTTCTGATTCTATGATTTTTTGTTCATTGTGATAGTCTTGTAGCCTAATTTTCGCACTTTGTATGTAGTTTTCTGAAATATCAATCCCTATGAAATCGCATCCTAATGATTTGGCAGCAACGAGACTTGTTCCACTTCCACAATAAGGGTCAATGACGATTCCTCCCTTATCGCCTAGTATGGAATAAATACAACGCACAGGCAAAGCAAGTGGAAAGGGCGCAGGGTGTGTATTGGAGTTTTCTGGACGAATCCTCCAAATAGAGCTCAAAAGGGCGTGCTTGGATTCCAATTCTTGCCCTATAAAATCTTTTTTATCACGTGGTTTGTGTAACCAAAAAATTCTTTCCTCTACTTGCCAAAACCTCCAGCCACGAATATTTGCGGCAATGCCTCTATCCCAAATAATTTCTTGACGCATATGCCATTTGCTTTTGGCTATCCAAAAGATTGGGTGCAGCATTACACCGCATTCCCAACGAATCTTATGGTTATAGAAAAATGAACCCCCCGGCTTGATAATTCTGTATAGCTCATTCAAGACGGCAATTTGTTCTTCTTGGTAAGTGGCTTCATCTTTCTTATCGCTAATGGTATCATACTTAACATTTTTTACCAACCAACCTTTTTTGTTTTCTTGTTTATTATAAGGTGGAGAGGTTATGCCCATATCAATGGAATCCGATTCTAGCTTTTTTAACTCACATAAAACTTCCCCACAAATCAACATTACTTTGTCGCCCTCTTAACTAAGAAATCAAAAAGATTTTTATCTATATATTGTTGATTGGAATACAGAATATCAAGGGAAGTAATAAAAACAATGTTGATTTCGCAATCTTTATAGTTGTTAAAGGAAAAACTCGCACTACGCAAATAAAGCCCGCTTTTATCGCCATTGGGAAATTTTGCTCTAAGTTGCTTTTGTAAATGTTCAATAAAATAAGGATGATTGAAGCTAAATTCCAAAATAAAAATCAGTTGCCCATCTATAAATCCGCTAATGAGCATATTCAAATTTGCCTCTTTGTCGCGTTGCAATCTAGCCCAAGTGTAATCTGTGAAATTGCCTCCGCCATTGAGCTTAGCCGGCTTTGTTTTTCTTTTGCCTTGCTGGTATTCCCAAAATGCCAAGCTCTCTATGTTTTTTGGCTTTGCTTCGCAATTAATTGTTTTGCCTAATGCTTCTTGGCGATAGCCATTAAAGCCAATTTTTTTCACATTGTGTGTATAGCCTGCAAGGCTAACGGTTAAAAATTCTCTAATGGTAGAACTATTTTTGTCGTTAATATACATTGTTAAAATATCAGAAAACATAGCTATTAGATTGTCTTTAGACAATGAAAGGAGTTTAGCATTAAAGTTAATATGAGAATCTGTTGCATAGAGTTTGATTAACTCTGCAAGCTGCGCATTCATTTTTTTCCTTAAGTTAGTCTTTTTAGGCTCTGATAAAGTTGCAGAATTATAACAAAAAAATCTAAAAGGGCTATTTGTTGAAAGGTTTTTAAGGTTGCAATGTGTGGAATCGTAGAGGCTTAATCTTTAAATTTAAACTCCAAATGCAAGACTAACCGCTCAAAAAGACACCAAAATCCTTTTTAAAAGCCTCTAATACGACTTGGGCTACTTTCTGTGTCTCCATTATGCCAATTTCTCCGCCGCCAAATGGAACGACTCTCAAGATTCCCAAATCCAATAAAAAATGTGCGATTTTTTTGTAATCTAGCTCACTTTTTCTATCCAGATAGCGCACCCTATAAATGACGCTTTTGTGCATTTTGTCGCCTTTTTCATTGATGAGGATTCCGCTAAATCGTTTATCAAATCGGTAGGGGACATTCGCAAGAGATTCTAAGAAGTGTATAAAGGTATATCCGACATACTTGTTGCCAAGCATTACAATCTTTCCATTATACCCTAAAAGCGTATCAAATGCGCAATCTCGTCCTAAAACTTCCTCGTAATCGTGTCTCAATTCTTGTTCCAAAGAACCCAAAGTTGCGAAAGAAAAAATAGGGCAGTGCGTGCGGCTTCCTCCAAGCTGCAACAAAGAGTCCCCGAGATTGCCCACCAATGAGCGTGAATGCAAGACATCAAAAACTTCATTCCGACAAAAACTATAAGTGAAAGTTGGAATCATTACATTGCCTTTCTCTCCGCAAGATTCTATTAAGGCTTGGCAAAGTGCTTGATTAAAAGCAACTTTTGGAAGAAATGGAATCCCAAATCTAAAGGATTCTGTATGCACTAGAAGTTTATCTCCTTGTCTGATTCCAAGCGCAATGAGTGCAAGATTCAAATCCTCTGTGGTGTAAATTTTGTCTTTAAATTTCAGCAAATCCATTAGCCCTAAACGCCTTTCTTGTGCAAGAGATTCCGTATAGATTCTAGGTTAGCATAATCCTCTATGTCAATTGCCTCATCAAAAATTGATATATGATAAGATTCCTCTAAAGCCCCTATTAATTGCATTAAGGCGAAAGAATCCAAAAATCCATCACCAATGAAATCTTGGCTTTTGAAGTCAATTTCGCTTACGATTTCTTGTAAAATGCCTTCTAGTTTATCCATTGTTTTCTCCTAAAGTTAAATCAAATCCTATTGCATTGTTTGGATTTTGAATGTAGTGCAAAATCTCAAATTCTTTCCCTTGTAAAACAATCTTTGGATTAGGCAAAATACGACTTTTGCCACAATCCATACAGCGCAAAAACGCGCTTTTTTGCTCTAAAATCCAGCTCAAATCCAAGTATCCCTTGTTGGGCAAATCCTTTGCCTTGTGGAGATTGGAATCACGACTAAAATCTTGCACTTTTGTGTCAAGATTCCAACGCAAGAGAGAATCGCGAATCTCCATTAATGCAGCAAACCCAAGCTCTAATTGCTGCTGTGTGAGCGAAAGATAAGTATGGGTAGAATCTAGCGGTATGGGTTTTTGGATAATGATTTCTCCGCAATCAATTTTGTCATTCACGCAATGCCAAGTAATGCCGCTCAAGGAATCTTGCATAAAGATACTCCACATTTGCGCATTCAATCCGCGATGCAATGGAAGCAAGGAATTATGATAATTGATGATTTTTAGATTTGGTTTTTGCAAAATTTCAGCAGGAAAGAGATAATAATTGTGCGCACTAATTACCAATGTGGGTTTTTCTAGTGTTTGGAGGTATGCACTTAAGGCGGCTTTGTTTTGAAAATTTGCATAAGGGATTTTTGCGCGTTTGCACCAAGAGCTAAAGAGAGAAAGGGGGGATTCCAAATAAGAGGCGCAGAGGAGTTTTGGGCTAGAATCGTCCAAAAGCCCATAGAAGTTTTTTGCAATCTTGAGGGCTAGCGTGCCTGTGCCTAAAATTAAGATTTGTTCAAAGGCAGCTTGCCTCACGCCGCAACCCCTCTAGGGTTACAGAGGCAACTTACACTTCTCGCCCCCCCCCCCCCCAATTAATAGATTCTATTTTGATTTCTACATTATTGATAAACTGATAATATGCTTTAGGCGCAGTTTCTAGCAAGATAAAGGGTTCTTGCTTTAAGCGGTTTTGGACAAAGTTAAAAAATTCCTTTGCTCTAAAGGCATAGATTCCACTTCCTCCAAGCGAAAAGAATCGCAAGATATTCGCCCCTAAAAGCTCTTGTTGAATCTCGGAGTAATTGACTTTTGATTGCTCATTTCGCGGCAAACAAAAATGATAAAATTCCCCTTGAATCTTGTTCCCCTCAAGGGTAATAATTTCTCCTATAAAAGGCTTAAAGAATCGGTATTTTACCGCACACATTGCTTCAATATAAACCATAAAGGTGCAAACACGAATGTCAATGCCGACAAAAAGCATTAAGGCGTCCCTTAGAAAAAGACGATGATAAACGCTGTTTGCTAAAAAGGGATTCCATTCCGCCTTTTTAGGGCTTAGAATTTCCTCCGCATTTTCGCCAAATCCGACAAAGCTAAACATTGGGTGGTTGCTCCTCAATTTAGCAATTTTCCTAAACTCCTCGCTTAGGATTCCGATTTGGCTTTTTTGGATTCTTAAATCTTCAGAGCGACTTTTTGGGAAATCATAGTTAAAAGTAGGAAGGATAAGGGTGTGCCTTTGCTCAAGCAAGAAATCGCGCCAAAAATGCGGAATCCTAGCAAACTCTTCCCCCTCCAATCTTCCTAGATTTTGCAAGGCACTATGGATTAGAATCGTGTCCTTTTCTCTTAAATTGAAGCTTTGTAGGACTTCTTGCACTTGCGCTTTGGTATAGCTTCTCATAGAAAATCCCCAAACTCTTGTGCAATCTCTGTATAGATTTGTGTTATCTTTTCTTTAAAAGCCTCATTGTCCCACGCCTTATTACTCAAAAGACACCATTCTAACTTTTGTAAAAACTCTCCTCTTGCCTCTTGCTCTAAAGTATCCAAGCGCACATTGCCTAAATATTCTTGCAGTGTTTGGCAAAGCACTTCTAAAGCGCGGAAAACAAAAATATAAAGTGGAATCCTTAAGAGTGGCTTGAGATTCTGCGCAAGTTGTGCCCTTAGCTCCGTGTCGTGCTCTCTTACCAAAGTACAATAATGCGCATTTTCGTTGCTAAAAAACAAATCCATTAAAGAAGCAGGGTAAAATCCTAGAAGTTCGCCTTGATAAGACACGCGAGGCAAATAAGGATAAAGGCGACAAATCAAAGGACGCATAGAGTGTGGCGCACACAAGCCGCCGCATTCGCAATAGAGGAAATAGACTTCAAGCTTTTTTCCATTTTTGAGTGTGTAGGTTTGGTGTTTTTCTTGGCAGATATTTTTTATCCCACCCTTAAGCTTATAGTAGAGATATTCTTCTTTAAGAAGTGGCAAAATCACGCAATTTTTATTTAGAATCTTAAAGGATTTGCCCAAAAAATTGCCACAACAATACGAATCACAAGTTTTATAGCAGTCTTTAAAGGCTATAAATTCGGAATTATAGAGGTTTTCATAGTCTAACATTCTGCGCCCTTAAAGCCTTGTCTATCGTGGCAATTAATCCCTCTAGTGTAGCGAAGTCCTCTAAGTCAAATGTACTGAAATCAAGCTCTGCTCCTGTGCGTTGCTCTAGGAAATTTAATAATTCCAAAAACCCCATAGAATCTATAATTTCAAAAGTATTGACTTCTTTTAAATTAGAATGGGGAGTGATTCCTTTTTCTTGTAAAAATTCTAAAAGTGCCTGTTGTATCATTATTCTACCTTTATGAGTAATTGGTGTGCGAGGAATTTTTCTATCCATTCTTGCATTTCTAGCAGATTGATTCCGCAAATGTCGGCAATTTCTAGCAAGTCTTTTTTGCCATCACAATACATTAAGAGATTCCGCATATCTTTAATTTGGTTGATAGAATCTTTTGTGCTAAGGGTGGGATAGAGTCCGCGTTTGCCTAGCTGTGGCTCGCATAGAATCGTGTTTTGATAAACCCCATTGAGTTCTAAGACGCGCAAGATTCTCCATACATATTGCAAGCTATCCGCGAAGCTTTGTTGGCTTACGAGACTGAAATTATCCAAGCTCGTATGGTATTCAGGATAAGAGCCAAACTTCGTGCGCATTAGTGTGCAGAAAGGCAAATCCACATTGGGGGCGCAATATTGCCTCTCATCACTGCCGCGCTCTAAGTAGCTATATTCTTTAAAGTCTTGATAATAATGCGTAAGAATGTGTCTTGCAGCTCTATCGGCTAGATTGTTCCCTGCGCGAGAATGCAGCACAGAATAGTTTCTATTATCCCCAATGCAAGTGAGTACAAATCCAGCAATGCAACGACTTCGCAGCTCTTCTAAATGGCGGCTCAAGTAATAAATGCTTCCAATTGTCTCGGGCAAAAACAAAATGCGGAATGAGTAGGGATTCTCCCTGTGCCTTAAAATCTCCGCAAGTGCGTAACACAACACGATTCCACTTAGTTCATTATTCACCATTTGTGGGTGGCAAATGTAGGTGCTAAGGACGATTTCTTTTTCGCTTTTGCCTTTGATGAGAAGTTCTCCATAGCTTAAAGAACCCTCTTTTAAAGTGCTATCAACTTTGACTTTAAATTTTTGATTGGATTCTTTAAAACATTCTTGAATCTCTAAAAACTGCTTGAAGCTTAGGCAGAATCCAAACCGCTCTTTATAATAGGAAGTGATATAGGGAATCGCATTAGGTTGTGCCCTCAAAGTATAGAGATGAGGGCGCAATTCCTCAAAGCTAAGCTCGCATTCACTTGGGATAGAATAGCCTACTAAATGGAGATTGTTTTCTTTGAAGTCGCAAATTTTCTCACCATTTGGAGTGAGAATATAGGCGTCCTTGACATTCCATTCACGCGGAATCTCCCAATCAAACGCTTTTGTTCCGCTTGGTACTTCTATAATCTTTAAATCATTCAAACCCTCTTGCAAGATTCTTAAAGTCTCTCTATTTCCATTGCCACTAAGGCTTCTTGGGATTTTAAATAGTCTTTTGGCAAGCGTAAGCATTGTTTGCCCATAGGCTAAAAAGTCTATTTTGGTATCTTTTGCTTGAGATTCTAGCATTTGTGTTATTTGTTGTGCAATTGCTTTTCTATCCACCTTTCCATTGGTGTTTAGTGGAAATTTCTCTAAGGCATAAATTCTAGTGGGCAGCATATAAAAGGGCAGTTTAGTGCGCAAGTTTTCTAAGATTTGCTTAGAGTTTATCTCACAATTTTCGCAGACACCATAGAGCGTGCTTAACCCCTCTTTCTCTAGCACGATTGCCCGAGAGCTTACACCACTTGCTTTTGTGAGTGCATTATCAATCTCTAAGAGTTCTACGCGGAATCCCTGCACTTTGATTTGTTCGTCTATGCGTCCTAAAAAACAAACTGCATTTATGGAGCTATCAAATACGCCCAAATCACCTGTTTTATACCACCTTATCCCATTTTCTTGAATGAATTTCTCATCTGTTTTTTGTGTGTCGTGGTAGTATCCTAGTGCGACTTGATTGCCTCCAAGCCAGATTTCACCCTTTTGTCCTTTGGGCACTTGCACGCCCTTTTCGTCTCTTAAATGCAACTGCAATCCGTCATAAGGCAAGCCTAATGGCAGAATCTCATAAGTTGGGTTTGGGATTCCATTCTTTGCGATTCCACCCACATCTATGAATCTATATTGTGTGAAACTAATCGTAGCCTCTGTGGGTCCATAGAGATTATCTAGTAGCGCATTGGGGGCGCATTCTGCAAACTTAAGCGCAAGGCTAGTGGGTAGAGACTCCCCACAAAAGAGTGCGATTTTTAGATTCGGAAGCAAATTGGGCTTGAGGGCTTTGAATTTCGCTAAATACGCGAGGAGTGAGGGCACAGCAAACAAGACGCTAAGGTTTTTGTCTGCTAGGAATTTGAGCGGATTAAAAAGGTATTTATGTGGGATTACGACTAAAGTCGCTCCACTTAGAAGTGTGCAAAAAATATCGTGCATACTCAAATCAAAGGTAATGTCAAAAAACTGCGAGATTCTATCTTGTGGAGTGAAATGATAGAGTGCTTGGATTCTTTGGCAGTAGTTTATTAGATTCTCTCTGCTGACTAATACTCCCTTAGGAATCCCTGTGCTACCGCTTGTAAAGAGCAAATAAGCAGGAGTAGAATCTGATTTGATAGAATCCTCGTTTGGGCTTGATTCTATGGAGTCTTCATAGGAATTTGGAATCACAAAGAATTGGTGTTTTGGATAAAGATTCCTAAGAAGATTTGCCTCGTTTTCGCCAAAGCAGAAAATTTGCATTGGAGGCAAGGAATTGCCAATTTGCTTAAAGGATTCTATGCAGGCGGGACATAGAATCATTGGTGCGTTTGAAACGCGCTCTATTAATGTTGCAAAACGTTCTTTTGGGAATTTAGGATTGAGTGGAATCGCAGGTAGTTTCGCGAGTATGCAAGCAATCAGACTTGTATAAACTTCTAATTCACGATAACCAAAGAGGACTAGATTAGACTTATTCTGCCCCCCCCCCCCCATTTTTAGAAGCTAAAAAGCGAGCGATTCTTTGGCTTTGTGTTTGAATCTCCGCATAAGTGTAAGAAGTGTTTTCTATCTCTATGGCGGTGCGATTTGCATAGGATTTAAACGCATTTTGCAAGGCGATTTTTAATTGCATTCATTCTCCTTAAATTTCTTGTGAGGCGAGATATTCTTCATAACTCCCGCGAAAATCTACGATTTCATTGCTTTCTTTAAACTCTATAATCCGATTCGCATACGCGTCAATGAGTTCTCTATCGTGGCTAACGCAAATCACATTGCCGCTATATTTATAGAGTGCTTCTCCTAGCGCGATAATCGCTTCTAAGTCTAGGTGGTTTGTGGGTTCATCTAGCACGAGAAAGTTTCCGCCCCCTAGCATTAGCTTGCTCAACATCATTCGGTGTTTCTCTCCCCCACTTAATGCCCCTACGCTTTTTTCTTGTTCCTCACCATTAAACAGCATTCGCCCGAGCGCGTTACGAATCTCCCCTGCTTCTTTTTTCTTGTCAAAGTTGCGTAACCATTCGTAGAGTGTTTCCTCTCCCTTGACTTGTTCGGTGGTGTTTTGTGGGAAGTAGTCGCGCATCACAGTTGCGCCCCACTTCACAATGCCTTCTTGGGGTTTTAGGTTTTCACAAATTAGCTCGCAAAAGGTTGTTTTTCCGATTCCATTGCGTCCGATGAGTGCGATTTTATCTCCGGGTAGAATCGTAAGGTTAAGAGATTTTAAAATCTGTAAATCCCCATAGCTAAAGCTAAGATTTTCAATGTTTAATGCCTCGTTTCCAATCGTTCGGCTAGGCTTGAAAACGATACTAGGGTCGCGGCGAGAAGAGACTTCAAAGCTTTTAATATCTAGCTTGTCTAGTTGTTTTTGTCTGGAAGTTGCCTGCTTTGCCTTTGAGGCATTAGCAGAGAATCGCGCGATGAAAGATTCTAACTCTTCTTTTTCTTTGAGTTTTTTATTGCGCTCCATTTCTTGCTGCTTTGCAATCAAGGTAGAAGCGATATACCAATCATCATAGTTTCCGCTAAATTCTCGCACACTTTTAAAATCCAAATCCAAGATATGTGTGCAGACGCTATTTAAAAAGTGTCTGTCGTGCGAAATCACTACGAGCGTGCCCTCGTGCCGCTTAAGTTGCTCCTCTAAATAGCTGATTGCCTTTAAATCTAGGTTGTTTGTCGGCTCATCTAGGAATAAAATATCAGGCTTAGGAAACAAAACTTGCGCCAAAAGCACTTTGAATTTGTCTCCCCCTGTGAGTGTTTTCATCAATTCGTTATGAATTTTCGCGGGGAATCCCAAATCTTCTAAGATTTTTTCAATCTGCACATCGTATTCATAAGTGGGGTCTTCCTCTGCGCAAATCATTTCCAATTCGCCTAGGCGCGCATTTACAGAATCGCTAAAGTCGCCGGCATTATAGAGGGATTCCTTTTCTTTAATGGCGTCATAAAGTCGCTTGTTGCCAAAAAGAACGCAGTCTTTGATACTAAATTCTTCAAAGGCAAATTGATTCTGCCCCAAAACTCCAAGTCTTGCATTGGGGTCAAAAGCGATGTCGCCGCTTGTGTGTTCAATCTCACCGCTAAGGATTTTCAAAAAGGTAGATTTTCCCGCACCATTTGCGCCGATTAACCCATATCTCTTGCCCTTATCTAGTTTTAAATTCACATTTTCAAAGAGTTTTTTTGTTGCATATTGCATACCAAGTCCGGTAATTTGAACCATACGCCTACTTCCTAATAAATAAAATTTTGGAATTTTTATAAGTAATATCTAAAACATTTTCCAATGAAACAATCTTATTTTCATCTTTTATGTCAAATTTATTACCAACGCAATGAAAATATCCATAACTAGCCCACGCTAATTCTGCATTATCTCTTAATTTATCTACCTGTTGCTTGTTATCCATCTAACTCCCCTACAAATTTTTTGCACTCAATCTCGCCATCAAATCTTATTCTAAAATCCATATTGCCCTCATTGCCATATAGCTCTGGAGCGTAGGACTTCCATATTGGTCTAAAATATATTTTATCAATATTTTCAAAAATTAATGCTTTATTACTTGGATTTTTATAATAAATATATACTCCCAAATCTATTCTATTTGAATATCCTATTTTTGCATAACCATCTTCTCCTAGACTATTGTCTAATTTTTTATCAAAATAGCCTAGTATTCTATTGTATTTTTCTTGACTTTTTGGAAAGTTATTTAACTCACATAATTTTCTAAATTCATAATAGCTAGGATATACAAATGGAGTACAAAATAATATAATCAAAAGAATTAGTGATAAAAAGATTAGAATCTTTTTTATTTTTACTCTAGGCTGCTTTTCTGTCATTATTTGTGCCTATGTAATAATCATTGAGTAAATCTTGGATTTGTTCTAGTTTAAATTCTGTGCCTCTGATAGCAAATATCTTTTGATTATTGTCCTCTGTATCCTCAAAGAGTGTAGCAGAGAAGCCACTTGAAGTATTTTCTTGATGAGCTAAGATTCTAAAACGATTGGTAAAAGTTATGGTTCTTTTAGAGAGTTTAGAATCTAATTTTACTTGAGTGATGTCATTATTGCTTATTTTATCTTTTTCTGTAAGACATTTATTAGCAAAAGGGATACAGAGACTGCCTATCTTTTCTTCATTGAATCTTGCCTCTATGGCTCGGGCGTAGGTGGAGTTTTGCTCTGTATTAGTATCTCTATTGAAATAGGTTGAGCCTAAATCCTGCTTATCGCCGTTATCGTATTTATCCTTACTATCTTTTTTTACATAATTTACAAAGTGCAACAAAGCATAACTTGCATCAGCCACATTAGCATAATCTAAAAACTTTTTAATTAAGTCTATTTTTGCGTTATGAGTTTGAATATTCTTTTTCATACTATCTAATTTTTCCTTTATTTCTTAGATTCAATAAGAAACCTTTGGTTTGCATTGTAAGATTTCATTATCAAAATCTATATACCAACCAGCACCCTCATCACCTTTTAGAGATAATCCAGAATAGTGGTAATTATATGCTGAATATCTATAAAATTCTTTTCCATTATAGAGAAGTTTATATATTGTTTTACTTAAACGATTAGAAATTTCTTGAGAATCAAATTTAATATCAAAATTATCAACAAGAAATTCTTGTTTTGTGGTTTCATCATAAAATTTTCTACCATTGTAAAATGATATTTTTTGCTTTGCCTTTAAAAAAAGATTGTATAGATTATCATCATATATTGTATTATCTTTTTCAACTTCTTTACACATATTTTTAAACTTATAATACTGCGGGTCAATGGATTTAAAAGAGATTCCACCCATAATAAGTATAAAGTAAAAGATAAGAGAAAAACAAGGCAGAATCAAAGAAAAGGATTGAGAGTATTTTTTATGAAAGATTCTGTTAATAAGAAAGATTGCAAAAATACTAAAGACTAAAAACCCAATAAAAAGGATAAAAGGAATACCAATAAAAAATATTATGGCTAACATTAAGCAACACTCATAGATTCTAATTGAATCTTTTGCTTATCATCGTCATAATACCTTTGCTCCACACAACCATTAATCTTATCCCTCTCACTCTTGCATTCCTTTAAAGGCTTTGCATACCCTATTGACAAACATACTGATAACACCATAGCAACATTTACTAGATTCTTTAACATCACTCTCTCCCTCCATTATGCTTTATTATATCTTATTATACCAAATTCTATCCCACCTCTAATCTTATTTTCTCCATTCCACTAGGGCAAAGGAGAATCTTTCCTTGAATATGAAGAGTAAGAGCATTGGAGTAATGTTGCTCTGTGGAATTTTGTATATTTCTTACATAATCTCTTTGTAAGTTTATAAATCTTCCATAACCTAAAGAGAGTTCTTCTTTATTTCTTTGTTCTTTTAAGAGTTTATGGATAAAGCTAGGGATACTCTTAGGAATAATAAGGATATACTCATACAAGGTATAAGCTATTCTTAGAGTGAATATTCTGTAAGAGAAAGAGTTGAGATGATAATCTATGAGGAGTTCTTTCAAAAGAGATTCTAAGATAGAATTGTCTTTTAAGTCTTGATAGTCTTCTTGTTTTTGAATAAGAGGTTTTAACTCTATATCTATGGGATTATTTGGCATATAGAATTTTGCTTGAGAGGATATAAGGGAATCTTTGGATTCTCTTTCTTCATAAGTGGAGGGAGTAAGATAATATTCTTCTAAGTCTTTAAAAGGAGTGATAATATTGAGAGTAGGAGGAGTAGGGTCTATTTGTGCCTTTAAAGCTTCTTTATCTATATTCTTTGTATGAGCAGGATTAGGGGCATTGATTTTATAGCTATTAGGTTTAGGAGTGCAGATTAAAGGAACTCCCTTATCAGAGAATACTCCAGAGCTTACTAGAGATTGCATTATAGGATAATCCTCATTATGTTTTTTTAATCCTCTTGCACTAGGGAGTATGCTCATAACTTGTGTGCAAGGTCCTCCACTGATAGGAGGATTAGGACAACCTACAATAGAGCTATAGAGTAAATCAGTTTCTAATATAAAAGGAATATTCTTATCTTGAATGCTTTTGCCTAGATTAGATTTTAATTGCACGACTCCTCC
>NZ_JAAVGY010000011.1 GCF_014799995.1 Helicobacter sp. | reverse complement strand
GAATGGAATGAAGATAATTTCGATGTAAATAGCATTCCATATACACAACAAGCTTACGCGGCAAGGAAGTATGCCTTTGTAAGTGATTACGCCCGCTTCAAAATACTATATGAGCATGGCGGTCTCTACTTCGACACTGATGTAGAGGTAATAAAACCGATGGATGATATAGTAGCTGATGGACCATTCATGGGATTTGAGATTGATTCTGATGGAAAGTCTTATTGCGGTGCGGTTGCTCCGGGATTGGGCTTGGGTGCTACAGATAAGATGCCTCTTTATTTTGATATCCTAAAAGCATATCAAGACTTTCGATATCTGAATGAGGATGGGACTCAGAATATGAAAACTGTAGTGATGTATATTACGGAGATTTTGCAGACGAGGGGATTGGTTCCTAAAAAAGATATTCAGAAGATTGGAGATATATCAATCTACCCTAAGGAATATTTCAATCCTTTGGATTCATTGACAGGCAGATTGCAGCTCACAAAGAATACGAGAAGTATTCATTGGTATACGATGTCGTGGTTAGATCGTTCTCCTCTTCGTACAAAGATTTCACAAATAATTCACAGAATTATATCTCCGAAGATTACTTCGAGAATAAGAAAGATACTTGGAAGATAATAATTTCAAGTATTATTTAAGATATGTTTGAAGCTTCCCTATATAGTACCATATATTATTTAGTGGTGATTATTGCTACAATAATTGCCACTAATAAGTATAGAGTACTTACCTATACTAATGATGGAATAGGAGAGAAAAATAAAAAATTAACAGAGTGGATATTTCCAGCAATCATATCGCTTTTTATCGGACTTCGTCCGGTAGATGGAAGATTTGTTGATATGGTAAACTATAATTCATATTACTATGCTCAACAATATGGAAAATCATTCTCTTTTGATGCGGATGCCACTAATTATATATTTGATAATCTATTCAGTTGGCTTGGTGCGAATTATTACGACATAACCGTTTTTTTTCTCATTATAGCCATATGCTATTTTATGGGGGCATATAAGGCTATGAAATTGCTCTTTAAAAACCATGCTTTTTTAGCTTTTGTGGTTTTTTTAGGGGCATTTTCTACTCTATCTTATGCCACCAACGGTATAAAGGCAGGTGCGGCAGCTTCCTTCTTCCTTTGCGCTTTAGGATATAGAGAAAAAAAAATAAAGGCGGCAATTTGTCTCATATTATCTTTAGGATTCCATCATTCTATGATTATGCCTATTATGGCATATATTATATCGCTATTTTTAAAAAATTCAAAATACTATTTTGCATTTTGGGTATTTGCTCTTCTGATGGCGGTTCTCCATATTTCCGGTTTTCAGGAATTTTTTGCCGGCATGTCAGATGAGAGTGGGGCTGAATATTTGAATCCGGAAAATGAAGATTGGGGTGGTAAAACAGGATTCAGACTGGACTTTGTGATATATAGTTTTTTACCGGTATTTATAGGCTATATGGCCATATTCAAATATAAATTGGAATCCAAGATATATTCCTTTTTGCTGAATGTCTATCTATTGACGAATGCCGTATGGATGCTGTGTATGTATGCTGCATTTACCAATCGAATAGCTTATCTCTCGTGGCTTATGTATCCGGTAGTAACTATATATCCTTTTTTCTGTAAGAATTTTATGCCGGAACAAACCACCAAACTTAAGCAATTGGTTTGGATTCAGCTTCTATTTACATTATTTATGTATATAGTTTATTATGGATAAACCTTGAATTTCTGTAATAATAGGAATTTACAATTGTACTTCTACATTGGCGGAGGCACTTGATTCGCTCTTAGCCCAAACTTATCAAAATTTTAAAGTTATTCTGTGTGATTACGGGTCAAAAGATGATCTTTTAAAAGTGGCTTCCGAGTATGTTGCGAGATATCCGGTGCCCGTGGAATACGGTTGGATTGGACAATTGTTATAGTTCGATTTCCGGTTACATAAGACGTTCTCCCATAGAGTATAGCGGATACTTCTCTCTGTAAGTTGATAAAAGAACTTAAACACCTTTTATAGGGTAATCAAATAAAATATTTTTTAAATATTTGTCTCATTTTTGAGGTAGTAAAAATAAATAAAATATAATTATGGCAAGAATATCGGTTTTAATGGCTATATATAATTGTGCCCCCACGCTTGATGAGGCATTGGAGTCTTTATATACCCAGACTTATCAGGATTTCCAAATAATTATGTGCGATGACGGATCCACCGATGATACATATAAGATTGCTCAGAGCCACGCGGAAAAGCATCCCAATATCATTTTATTGAAAAATGATAAGAATATGGGACTCAATTATTCTCTCAATCATTGCCTCCAATATGCAGACACTGAGTATTGTGCTAGAATGGATGGAGATGACATTTCGCTGCCTACTCGTTTTGAAGCTGAATTAAAATTCCTTGAAGAGCATCCGGATTTTGCAATTGTAAGCACTCCTATGATCTACTTTGATGAAAATGGAGAATTCCGGAGAGCAAAAGGTGGATATGCGGTAACTAATAGAACTACTTCTACTGGACCCAGTTTTCCTCATGCTCCGGTTTTAATACGTACCGAAGCATACAAAAAAGTTGGAGGTTATGGGGTTGCCCAAAAACTCCTAAGGGTCGAAGACGTCCATTTATGGTATAAATTGTATGCTGCGGGATATCGAGGATATGTTATGGATGAGCCGTTATATGCAATGCGAGATGATAGGAATGCTATAAAAAGGAGAAAATTCAAATATCGAGTTAATTCTTTCCGGGTGAGATGGGAATGGATTCCGAAAGTTGGTCTTTCAAAATGGCGAAGAGTCTATGCATTCACACCTCTATTAATAGGATTACTACCATTACCTATTTATAAAATATTGCATAAGAGAAGATAATATGTTTAGTACAAAGGAAATATATCAGTCTATCACAAATTCCGGGAAAGGAAAGGAATTATCAAAAGAGAATTTGATGAAGCTGCAGAATCATCTGATAGGGATGTATCGCGATATTGAGGAGGTCTGTAACAGACATGGTCTTGAGGTATGCTTTGCTTACGGTAATGTGATTGGGGCTATGCGACACAACGGATGGATTCCATGGGATGATGATCTTGATCTTCACATGTCCCGTAAAGATTACGACCTGTTTCTATCCAAGTATGCATCTGAATTACCTCCCAAGTATAAGGTTTCATCTTATCTATCCGAAGGCGGTTCTTATGCCCGATTTGCTAAGATAATTGATACCACCACAGTCTATGTCCCACTTACAGGAGAAAAAAATAGTGAATCAGGTGTATTTATAGACATCTTCCCGATAGATAATGTCAAAGCACAGCCTCGATTGAATATATTACGAAGGTATTGGGCTTATTTCCTTATGTACACTGGAGGTTCAGTGCAACAGGCACAAAAAGGTTCCAAGGGTTACAAGAATCTTATGTTTTCTACTAAAGCTGGCCGTATGAACTGGCGTCTACGTCAGTTCTGGGGAAAGCTGTTCTCTTTCGCGTCGTATCGTACTTGGAATAAGTGGGTGGAACTCTTCGGACAAAATAGAAAAGAGACAGGCTATGTCCATGTTATGTCGGACTTGTCTATCTGTTATAGGATGATTCCAAAAGAAAATTATTTTCCTTTCAAGGAAATCGAACTTCCCCAAATAGGTAAAATAAAAATACCTAACAGATATGACGAATATCTCACTCTGTCGTATGGAGACTGGCGTATCGTACCAGAGGAGACCGACAAATGGCATCACTATGTATCAGAGTTTCGAATTGATAAGAATAATTGATTAACCAACATAATTCATTATATGAGATTTATAAATAAGTTTATTATTTTAGGTATATTGTCCTTAATCAGCAGTGTATCATTTGCTCAGACCACGGAAAGTAATATACCGCAAGAGGAGAAAAACAACTGGGGTGCTAAACTTATACATTCTCCTTTCGGATTGGGTATTGACCTGCAGACAAAATATATATGGCGTGGAATGGAGATGATGTCCGAAGATAGCGCACCTGTAGTTTTTCCATCCGTAGGATACAGCAATAAAGGACTGTATGTATATTTCATGGGAGGATATGCTATCAATGGTAAATATGCGGAAGTGGATGCCGGCATCAGCTATACGCTAAAAGACTTTACCCTGGGTATCAATGATTACTATTATCCAACGACTGATTCCAATAAAGATACCTATTTTAAAGGTGGAAGACATACTGGTCACTGGCTTGAGGCTACTCTTTCTTATTCCCCTGAAAAAATACCTCTCTGGGCTACCATCAGCAATTTCTTCTATGGAGCTGATAAATATATAGATGTCGATGGAAATGAGAAGCAGGCTTATTCTACATATTTGGAATTAGGGACTTATTATGACTTTTTGAAAGCAAACAGAATTTCTCTTTGCGTAGGAGCGGCGTTTAATAAATCGTGTTACAATAATTATGAACATGACTTTTCCATTGTTAATATAGAGTTGAAATACACTTATAATGTGATTTTCAAAAGCGGATGGATTCTCCCTCTTAATGTCGCATATATCTATAATCCTGTCTTTAACAAATCTAACGTAAATTTTATTGCAAACTTTGCGTTCTGATCAATGAAGAAAACTGACCGAAATGCGATAATTCTTGCTGCAGGAACTTCCTCCCGTTTTGTTCCGCTTTCAGCTGAAATCCCTAAAGGTCTGCTCAAGGTAAAGGGGGAGATAATGATAGAGCGTCAGATACGTCAGCTCAAAGATGCCGGTATTAGAGATATCACAGTCGTAACCGGGTATATGGCTGAAAAATTTGAGTATCTACGGGAAAAAATGGAGGTGAGATTAGTGCACAATGAGGATTATGACCGATACAACAATATCTCTTCAGTTGTACGAGTGTTAGATAATTTAGGAAATACGTTTATCTGTTCATCAGATAATTATTTTCCCGAAAATGTATTCTTAAAGAGCAGGGATCAAAGTTTCTATAGTTCTCTGTTCGCAAACGGGGATACTAAAGAGTATTGTCTGGAAATTGATGAGAACGATAATATCAGAGGAGTCACTATAGGAGGCCATAATGCGTGGTACATGATAGGCCATGTATTCTTGTCTGAGAATTTCAGTAGATTATTTAAACAGATTCTGAATGAGGAGTATCTAATTCCTGAGAATAGAAACTTATATTGGGAGGATATCTATATTAAATACATAGATAAACTTCCTAAAATGAAAGTTCAGAAATATCATGATTATGAAATAAAGGAATTTGATACTCTTGATGAATTAAGAGAATTTGATAAAACTTATATCTCTGACACTAGGTCTAAGATCTTAAAAAAAATTGCAAGTCAGCTTCAATGCACAGAGTCTGAATTATCAAATTTCAAAAAGATACCTAATAGCGACAATAAAATTAGTTTCTCCTTTTTTGTCAGGGAGAAGGAATATGTATATGACAGTTCAAGCAAACTAATCTACAATAAATGAATACCGCTGTAATACTTGCCGCAAGAAAAGAACGGGACTCTGAGGTTCCTTATCCCTTGTTACCTTTTACCCCAGGAATAAATCTTCTTTCACGAACTTTGACGATTTTAAGGAGTAATGGGTTTAAGAAGATTATATTGGTGATAGGATACAAGGCTGACTTATTTAATGAATATGCTGCCGATGACGTAATTCTCATCAGGAATGAGAATTACGAATTTACCGGTTCTATGGGTTCGTTGGCTCTTTGTAAGGATATTGTAGATGAGGATTTTATTCTTATTGAAGGTGACACTTTTTTTGAACATAAAGTGATACAAGACTTGAGAGATGTCAAGAATGGTAATTGCATTTCCATGACGGAAGAAAGTGGCTCCGGTGATGAATGCTTCGTCGAGACAAAGAACGGCTTTGTTACAAAGATCACAAAAGATCGACATAGAGTATGCAATTTCGAGGGGGAAATGATGGGTATTACACGTATAAGTATAGAGACTTTCAGAAAAATTATTGTAGCATGGGAGACATCCTCTAATCCTTATCTCAATTATGAATATCTTCTTATGGATGTTACTGATGCTTTGGACAGGCCCTATATTCATTTTAAAAATGTTATCTGGGGGGATGTAGATTGCAACGCTGATTTCTCAATTCTTAAAAATAAAATATACAGAGCCCTACAACGAAAGGAAAATCCTTTCGATGAAGAAAATCTCAGAGGCTATCTCCGTACGATCTTCCCCGAGAGTGATGTCGAGTCTGCTGTAATTGAGCAAATCGGTGGCATGAGTAATAAAAACTTTAAGGTGCAGATAGATGAAAAAAAATATGTACTTCGTGTACCCGGGAATGGTTCTGAAGGAATGGTGGAGAGATTGAATGAAGAATTTAATGCTTCTGCTGCAAGTAGTCTTGGGGTAAATCCGTCCATTAGATATTTTAATCCTACAACAGGAATAAAGGTGGCAGATTTTATTGAAAATGCCGAGACTCTGAACGCAGCCACGATTCAACGCCATGACAATATGCGTAAGATAGTGCATATATATAAAGTGATACATAATTCTCATATTCGCTTAAAGAATGAATTCAATATTCTAAATGAAATAGAAAAATATAATAATCTTATCGAAAATGTAAATGGGAAAATGTATTCCGGATGGGAAGAGGTATTGTCTAAAGTAAGGAAATTGGAATATCATCTCAATACCCTCGGCGTTGAGTTGAAACCATGTCATAATGATGCACTATATGAAAATTTCATCAAGGCGTCTGATGGAAGAATTTATCTTATAGATTGGGAATATTCCGGCATGAATGATCCTATGGCTGACGTTGCCGCTTTGTTTTTAGAAGCTCAGTTTGAAACGGAAAATGAGGATTATTTTCTTGACAATTATTTTGATGGAATGATACCCCCTAACGCCCGAGAAAAAATTTTATGCTATCAGATTCTTTGGGATTATCTCTGGTCTCAGTGGACTATAATCAAGGAGGCTAAAGGGGATGATTTCGGAACATACGGATATGATCGATTCCTTCGGGCAAAAGACAATATAAATAAAATACAATTCACTTAATTAAATTTTAAGATAATGAATCTAAAATCAAAATCTATCGATTGGGTGACGATGCTTATTCCTTTCGTAATCGTAATTGCCTTGATGGGCATATTTATGATTGCCCCCGAACAGTCTACACATACCGTAGACTCTCTACGAGATTTCTTTGGTAATAAAATCGGGCTGTATTATCCGATTCTTGCCGTGGGAAGTGTCGTCTGTGCTTTATATGTGGCAATAAATAATAAGTATGGCAACCTGCGTCTTGGAAATATTGATAAACCGTTATATAGTAATTTCAAATGGGGAACAATGATATTCACCTCCACGATGGCGGCTGATATCATGTTTTATTCATTAATCGAATGGGCATTATATGGGGGAGAACAACACGTACAAGATCTCGGAGGCACGGAAATGTGGGCTGAGACATTTACTCTTTTTCACTGGGGTCCGCTTGCATGGGGATTTTATGTAATCTTGGCGGTATGTTTCGCTTTTATGATGCATGTGCGTAAGCGAGAGCGCCAGCGTTTTTCTGAGGCGTGTCGCCCTCTTTTAGGTAAATATGTAGATGGGGTATGTGGTAAGATTATAGATATTGTTGCAATTTTTGCTATTGTTTGTGCCACGGCTACCACATTCTCTCTTGCTACTCCATTACTGACAGAGGGATTAGGAAGGATTTTCAATTTTGAAGTTTCCACTGCAGTCACAATACTTGTATTAATGTTTATATGTCTCATATATACCGTCACTGTTCTTTTCGGTGTCAAAGGTATCAGTAGATTGGCTCAAATCTGTTCTTATCTGTTCTTTGCAGTTCTTGCCTATTTTATGTTTTTGGGTGGTGAAACACAATATATTCTTGAAAACGGATTCCAATCTCTTGGAAATATGGTACAAAATTTCGTTGGACTCTCGACATATATGGATCCTCTTAGGGCAAACGGTTTCGCACAAAACTGGACTGTATATTATTGGGCATATTGGTTGGTTTGGTGTGTGGCCACTCCATTCTTTATAGCTCTGATTTCAAAAGGACGTACTCTGCGAAATGTTGTTTATGGAACATTTGGGTGGGGATTGGCAGGTACTTATATGTCATTTATTATATTGGGAGGATATGGTCTTTCTCAGCAACTAAAGCATGGTGTGGATGTGATAGGATTCATTTCTGCGGGTGGGGAGATGTATGATGGAATCCTTATGATTTTTGACACCCTCCCTCTCCCTTCCTTGGCATTACTTCTATTGGTAATCACCATGATAGCATTTTACAGTACCACTTTGGACGGTATTACATATGTTACTTCCGCATATAGTTATAAGCAAATCTCTCCTGATGAGGAGCCTTCAAAAAAAATTAGAGGCTTCTGGAGTATAATGCTTATACTGTTGCCGATTGGGCTACTTTTCGCAGAAAATACACTCTATAGCCTACAGGGGGTAACAATTATTGCCGCCTTTCCTATAGGAATTCTTTTGATAATGATTGTCTGGAGCTTTTTTAAAGACTATAACAACTTCCTAAAAAAGAAAGGGGACAGCTTATAAAATTTAATTCTCAAGAGATTCTCCGCTGATATAATGCCTTCAATTCTCCCACCCCAATATTACCACTCGGCCTATCTCTTGATCGTGGTGATGCTTACGGGCTACCTTATCCGGGAGTATGCCGTGGAGGGGGAGAGGCTGAGGTATCGGACGGACCTTCGGATGCAGTCGTGGCAGTTGATGGTGACTGTGGCGTTGCTCGCGATCTTTTTGGGATTCAGACCGCTCACGCCGGATTTCGGCGACTCGATGCATTATGTGAGGGTCTATGAGGAGTTCAAGGGGGGGGAGTTCTGTTTCAGATGGTATCGCACGAATGTGCTTTATGACAATCTGCTGCATGTGGTGATCTGCTATGAGTGGGGTATGAAGTCGCTCTATTTCACCATCAGCGCTTTCTATTTCATCTTTATAGCCGTGGCTTGCAGGAAGCTGTTCCCGAGGGATTGTTTCTATGCTTTCGTGATTTATCTGGGGGCGTTCTCCACTTATGCCTATTGCGTCAACGGTTTTAAGGCCGGAGCGGCGGCAGCCGCTTTTCTCTGCGCTTTGGCTTATTGGAGGAAATGGTGGATATGGATTCCTTGCCTCGTACTGTCGTTCGGATGGCATCATTCCATGGTAATGCCGGGATGCGTGTTCGTGGTCTGCCGGTTCTTTCATCGCCCCAAGTTCTTTTTCGTGGTGTGGGTGCTATGTGTGGTCTTCTCAGTGTTCGGATTGCAGGAGATCCAGCATTTCTTGGTGGATTACACGGATGAGCAAGGGGTGAAGTATCTCACCAACTGGAAAAACGGATATGACACCGGTTTCCGACCGGATTTCATACTATACAGTGCTGCTCCGATTCTTCTCGGATTGCATCTAAAGATTTACAGAGGCTATAAGTCATGCACATACGATTTCCTTCTCAGCACCTACATGGGTATCAATTCGGTGTGGTTGCTTGTGATGTATGCGAGCTGTACCAACCGAATTGCCTATCTATCATGGCTGATGCTTCCGATTGTGTTGGTTTATCCTTTCTTCGATAAGGGATTCATCACACGCCAGTTTGACAAGTTGAATTTGGTTGTGCTCGGCCAGTTAGCCTTTACGGTGCTGATGGATTGCCGTAGCCTATTCCGTACATAAACGCCTGTTCAAAAGATTTAATTTCCAATGAATAAACATATAAAGATCATACGAGGAGTTACTGTGTCTCGCTCGGTCGGATTCTTCACGGGTTTGATACCGGAGCTGCGGGAGTTGGGTTGCGAGGTGGTGGCCGTATCGTCTGACGGGCCGGAGCTGTCGCGTGTCTCGGAGGCCGGCGGAAGGGTCGTCACCGTGGAGATGGAGAGGCATATCTCCCCATTGAAGGATTTGAAGTCGCTGTGGCGGATGACCAGGGTGCTTCGTAAGGAGAAACCGGATATGGTTCATTCCATGACACCGAAGGCGGGACTTATCTGCATGATGGCTGGTAAGTTGGCGGGAGTACCTGTCAGAGTGCATACTTTCACAGGATTGGTGTTCCCGACCTCCATAGGGTTGAAACGACGCATACTGATGGCTACGGATTGGCTTACGTGTGCTTGCGCCACCCATGTCATCCCGGAGGGAGAAGGTGTGAAACGGGATTTGCTCGACAACGGTATTACAAAGAAACCGATAAAGGTGCTCGGATACGGTAATTGTCGCGGTATCGACCTGGAGCGGTTCTCCCGCTCGGAGGAGGTGATGGCCAAAGCTGAGGAGATCAAGGACCCTTCGGTATTCACTTTCATCTCGATCGGTCGGCTTGTCGGCGACAAGGGTATAAACGAGATGGTAGCCGCGTTCTCGCGTCTCAATAAGGAGAATCCGGCCACACGCCTTATTCTCGTGGGGGCATACGAACCGGATCTGGATCCTATCAAACCGGAAACACAGAAAGAGATAGAGAACAATCCCGCTATTCAGGCTGTCGGTGTGCAGAGGGACGTGCGGCCATGGCTCGCGGCATCGGATTGCGCGGTTCTCGCGAGCTACCGCGAGGGATTTCCGAATGTGGTGATAGAGGCCGGCGCTATGGGTCTGCCGCAGATCGTGACCGACATCAACGGAGCCAACGAGATAATCATAGATGGCAAGAACGGCACCATCATCCCCTCGAAAGACACAGAGGCGCTGTATCGGGCCATGAAACGCTTCACGGAGAACCCCGAGATGATAAAATCCATGGCCGGGGAAGCCCGTGCCCTCATCGCCTCCCGCTACGAGCAAGGCTACGTGCGCCAATGCCTCAAAAATTTCTACAAGGAGATATTGCCTAAACTCAGATAATTATCCATTCTATTTTTGCTTCTTGTAAAGGTATTCGAGTTGTACCAATCGCATTGCCTATCTCTCATGGCTGATGCTTCCGATTGTGTTGGTCTACCCTTTCTTCGACAAGGGTTTCACCACGCGCCAATTTGACAAACTGAATTTGGTAGTGTTAGGTCAATTGGCCTTTACTGTGCTGATGGATTTCAGGGATTTCATAAGATATAATTAAGGGGTATAGCTAATCTTCATTTATGAAGAACTACACACTTCTACGGAAATACATTGAAATTAGGAATGCCCCGATTAAATATTCGGTGAAATTCCTGATAGGTATTTCATTAATAGTGGTAATTGTTTGTATTTGTTTCTTATGGGGAAGAACAGTTGGATGGTATAACGATGGATATGTAGTTGATAATGAGGTATGGGGTAATTTAGGAGATTTCGTAGGCGGTATGTTCGGACCGTTACTAACGTTTATCACAATATTTTTCATGTGGTGGACAATAACCGAGCAACAGGCTCAAATGAAGAAATCTACTAAACTGACAGCTCGTCTTCAAAAGCGGCAGGAAAGGATTGACAATGAAAACAGGCAAATTCAGGAAGCTTTTGAGAATGAAATCCAGGCTCGGCAGGAGGCCATGGCCGAGATGCAGCGTTTCAACGATCTCTTCTTCTCGATGCTTGAGCTTTACAACTCACGTGTGAATGATCTCCACGTTTCTCTCCCTATGTCGGGATTCTCTTACTCCGATGCGAGTTTTTCTTCCGCTCTTGCCTTAAAGGAATATACGGGAAAAGAATTCTTTTCCGCTCTGATGCGCAAGATGAAGGAGGATTCAAAGATTAGGGAAAGATATTCCACATCCAAGTCGGATACTTCCAGGGCCTTCGGAACAATCTACAACAGATACTCAATCGAATTGTCGGTATATTTCAGGACAGTGTACCGTATCTTCGATTTTATCTTTCAATCAGAGATTCCGGAGAAGGAGAAGGTGAGGTATGTAAAGATAATGAGGGCCCAGCTTACTCGCGGTGAGCTTTTCTTTCTCCATTATAATGCGAGCTCACGTATCGGAGCGCGTATGTCAGAATATGTGGTGATGTACCGTCTGACCAAACACCTTCCTATTTTCGATCATCTTGAATTCAAATGGCTCACATCAAGATTCAAAAGGGACCCGCAGGAAAAGATCGAGGGCTTGAATATTGCTCTCTATCAGATTACGGAAAAAATAATAGATATTATTCAAGGACGGATTTCCCTGACCGGAAACTCCTATTTCATCGATGATTCCACCCGATATAAGATTCAGATTATTCATCCTGTGCCGTCGGTTATTTCGATTGTACTGAGGGTTTATCCCAAGCGACATAACATGCTTAAGGAATTAAAGGGATTTGTGGATTTCAAAGAAGAGGAGTTTCATTGGATGTTGAAGAATTTCCTCAGATGTGTGTTCCGCGACACATCATTCAATATACTTAACCCCAATATAAGGATTTCGAAACCCAAAAGTGTCTCCTCGTTATTGGCGTATGACAATTATACAGCGCACACTGCAGTGGCATGGAATCCGGACGGGGAACCGCTGATACTTACTCACCCATATTGGGACTGACCAAGTGAAAAGATACTACTTAAAACTAGAATATAAATGAAACGAGTCATAGTTTTTGGAGCCACAGGCAATCTGGGCGCATATATCGCGATGCATCTTAAGGAAGAGGGATATGATGTCGTGGCCGTGGGTGGCCGTAAGGACGACCATGGTTTCTTCGCACAACACGGCATGAAATATTTCTCTGTGGATATCCGTAAACCGGAGGCTTTCGATGTGCTTCCGGATGAGAAGTTCGATGCCGTATGTCATTTTGCAAGTTCGCTCCCGAGCCGATACGCGTTCGACCCGGTGGAACTGTTCGAGTCCATCACTATCGGTACGCTCAATGTCCTGAACTGGATGAACAAGGTGGGATGCGAGAAGATTATCTTTCCGCAGACGCCGAGCGATATGGCCAAGTATCATAACAATGGCTCCGTAATTCCTGACGAGGCTCCCAGACATTTTCCTCTGACGGGAGACCATGCCATCTATACCATCGCCAAGAATGCGGCTGTGGATCTGATGGAGCATTATCGTGCGGAATATGGCATAGCTTTCTTCGCCTTGCGCTTCTTCACAATCTATCAATATCATCCCAACGCTTATCATTACGCGGATTTCAAACGGCGGATGATGCCTTTCCGTATGCTTATGGATCGGGCTTCCAAGTCGCTGCCTATCGAGATATGGGGCAACTGCAAGAAGGCGAAGGAGATGGTGTATATAAAGGATTTCGTACGCCTCGTACGCAATTGCGTGGATTCCGAACTGCCGGGGGGGTGCTACAATGTGGGTAACGGATGGCAGGTGTCGCTTGAAGACCAGATCAAGGGCATAATAGAAGTATTCTCCCCGAAGGACAATCCTTCCGAGGTGGTCCATTGTCCGGAGAAACCGGATCCGCTTGAGAATGCTTTCTGTATGGACCGTACTTTCCATGATTTGAAGTGGAAACCGGAATACTCCTATCTCGACCAGTTGCGCGATTTCAAGCATGAGATGGAGACAGAGCCGATGGCCGGTCTCTGGGG
>NZ_JAAVGY010000010.1 GCF_014799995.1 Helicobacter sp. | reverse complement strand
TTGAAATCTGGTTCAAAGAGGTCTGGGACAGTATTGAATTCTTGAACTGTAAACTCTTCCCCGCCAAATTCAAACATGCGATCCGAAGTAACCTCACATTGTATCAGGATTCCGTATCTCATATTAAGATCATCGAATCCCACACTGCTGAACTCCCCTCCCGTCTTGATAGAGAAGTCATATAGCAACACTTCCCCTGTCACAGGCATACGTTCATCATCATACACACTTGTGCCGCTTCCGATTGAGGTTACGTCATCTTCCGCGGGCACATAAAGATAAACTTTCCGGTCTTCCTCACGCATGAGGGCAAGCGGATTCTCCTCAGCATCACGGAACACAGCGTAAACCCGTTCGTTGACTGTTTCAATCCCATTGAAGTGGAATCCTGACACTTCCCGAGAATTACTTGTTTCAAGGTAAAAATCCTCAAGATAGTAATCCCACGTACGTCCTTCGCATACGGTCTTGCCGTACGGAGAGACACCCGTCGGATTGCTCACCGGCTCATCGGCCCGGGCTTCGCCCACAGCGATAGCAGCCATTACAGCCGCCGCAAAAGTTGCGTAGATTAGTTTCATAGTGTTTGTTTTTAGGTTAAAAATATATCATCGCTCTGATGATAAGCTATTATCCAATTTTTTTGAGAATTATCCTCGCGCGTAAAGTTAGCAATTTTATTTCATATAAAGGTTAGCCAAAAGTCTAAAAATGTTTAGTCACTCCGGCACGATGCCCGTAATTCTTAATTTGTTCTCCTAAGTCATACATATCCGACTCATACATATCCGGCGGAGCCTCCCTGATGAAGACCCCGCCGGACTCGGACATATCGGTACAAAATCAATCTTAGCCTATTTCCAAAGTATCTTTTTGCCGTCGCGGATGTAGATGTTTCCGGCAAGCGGCACCGTCACGCGACGTCCCAGAATATCGTAGACAGCCGAATCCTCCTCCGAAGCCGCCGGAGTCAACACCCCTGCGGCATAGTTGCTGTATAAGATTTCGCCATTAAGGGTTATTTCCCGGACATAGTAGTCGTCTCCCTTCAGGAAAGGGGTGTCATTATCATACGGACACACCGTACTTCCGAGTCCACGTATCCACTGTACTTCATAAGTGACATCCTCAAGGCCTCCGTTAATATCGTATGGCCATATATTCAGTGTCATCATCTCGAGTTCCGTATCCGGTATATCCTCTATGGAAAGACATTCCACCATATATCGCGGATGATCGGAATGATTGGTCAGCATAAGTCCGTTCGTACCATAGATTATACATCCATCCCCCGGCTGAAGACTGAAATCATACATCAGTAACCATTCCTCCTGCATTCCATCATAGAAATAGACCTTCTCTCCCTCAGTGACAATATTTCCTACGGGAATAAACTCTTCCTCCCCTTGAATACCGATCATCATGCAATCACGTCCACCTACATTGTGGGTACTTTTCATGCTTATATCGAGTATATCGGCTGTATCAGAGGAACCGACCCCCGCTTTCTTAGCCACCATCCAGTTCACACCCTCTACGCCGAAATAGTTGGTAGCTGATGTTCCCGGTCCTTCAGAGTTAATCTCTTTTACAACACTGAATGAATCCCAACCGTATGCATTCATATATGCTCTGCGTGTGCCTTTGGGTACATTGAGTATTGCATTGTTGTGCTGGGAGCTATAACAAAAGGGACTGCCCCCATCCACCTCCGCTTTCTCGCAAATCGGAGGGACTTTGGCCATGCAATACACATCCATAAGACTGTTGTCCTGGAAACATGCCGCACCAAGAGTACGTAAGGAGGCAGGCAGACTAATAGTAGTCAGCCGACACCCGAGGAATGCATCCTTTTCAATGGTCTCCACCATACTGCCGAATACAACATTCTCCAAAGGAGCATAGTAGAACGCACTCCTTCCCACCGTTCGGCAATTATTCGGGAGTTCAATGCTTTTCAACGAAAAACAATTACCACACATACCATAAGGTATTGTCTCCAGATGTTGAGGCAAAGATATTTCACTTAGTTCCTGACAACCTTGAAATGCAACGTCGCCTATTGAAATGCAAGTTTCCGGTATTACCATAGATTTTAACCAGCACCCATAAAATGCACCCTCACCAATGGAGTGCAGGGCGTCTGGAAGATCTATTATATCCCATCGGTTGTTGGCAAAAGCATAATCTCCGATTCTCAGGAGAGATTTTGGCAATTCAGGTGCTGATTCCATTCGGTAGCAATCAATGAACGTTTGACTTTCAATTGTTGTAATACCTTCCGGAATTATTATCTCACAGTTCAGCCAACGGTCGTAGGCAAATGCCGATGGACCGATTTCCCTGACAGTCGATGGAATGTTTATCTCCTCAACTCTCATATAGGCGAATGCGGCCTTTCCAATTTTCTCTATTCCCTCAGGCAGTATCATACGTCTGACCGGAAACCATCGGCTATTATCAAATTGAGACGGCTCATAGAAAGAATACTGAGGAAATTCATTATTCTTCAAGATTGATTCCTCAAGATTGATCACATCAACCCCGTCGCGGTCCATTACCCATGTATAGAGTGCCTTAAGGTCTGCCACATCAAGCGGGCCGGCCAACACTATGGAATCAGCCTCGGTGGAACCCGCATCACGCAACATGGTTTCCAATTGTCCATACCCGGTGGTCGTGATTCGTATAGGCTCAGCTGCAACCTGAGCGGCGCCCGGACTCCTCCGCACAGGAGGCATAACCGTTACTGCAAGTCTGGAGCGGATTTCCATGACATCCGGCTCCTCGTTCATATACCGTTCAGGCAATAAATCGTATGGGATTACCACCTGCTCGTTCAATTTACCCTCCCATTCGGGAGATTGCAGTTCCCCGGCCCGGCCGGCCATAGCAGCTAACAGTATGGCCGCAAAAGTTGCGTAGATTAGTTTCATAGTGTTTGTTTTTAGGTTAAAAATATATCATCGCTCCGATGATAAGCTATTATCCAAACATTTCGAGAATTATCCTCGCGCGTAAAGTTAGCAATTTTATTTCATATAAAGGTTAGCCAAAAGTCTAAAAATGTTTGGTCGCCACGGCACGCGCCCCGGAATTCTCCTAAATCATACATATCCGGCGGAGCCTCCCTGATGAAGACCCCGCCGGACTCGGACATATCGGTACAAAATCAATCTTAGCCTATTTCCAAAAAGTCCATTCACAAACTGACATATACACTGTCCCAGATATTATCAAATTTGCGAATTTGAAATAATTCTATTAAATTTGCACCATCAAATGAATAGGTTATGGTAGTGACTTTTGAAACCGAACCATTGCGGATTCTATATCAGGAAGGGAGAAGTCCTGATAAGAAACATCGTTTTCAGCCCGATATCATACGGCGTTACCAGAAGGCAATTAACTTTCTCAAAGGAGCTTCCTCCATAGAATCCCTCTGGCAAATTCGATCGCTCAACTACGAAGTGCTTTCCGGCGACAAGGCCGGACGCAGTTCGGTGCGGGTAAACGACCAATACCGCGTCGAATTCACTGTCGATGTAAACAACAACGAACCTATCCTCACCGTATGTAATATCTTAGAACTGTCCAATCATTATAAATAAATATAATTATGAAAGTAAAAGTAGAAGGGGTTGCCCCCGACATGATAGCCAACAATCTTAATCCATCCTCTCCCATACATCCCGGCGAGATGATAAAGGATGAGCTGGATTACCGTGGTATATCCCAGAAGGCGCTTGCAGAGGAAATAGGTGTTCCTGCCTCCGTGCTTAACGAGGTGCTGAATGGCAAGCGTGCCGTATCGACGGAATACGCCCTCCTGCTGGAGGCAGCCCTTGGGATTGATGCCGACCTATGGCTGCGTCTGCAGAGTGACTACAACAAACAAGTTGCCCGTTCTAATCCCTCATTCCTTGCACGTCTGGCCAAAATCAGGAATGTCGCCGCATTCCTGTAGGTTTTCAAAAACTGCGGCACCATCCGAGCGCGTCAGCCAAAGGGAGTGTACGGCCTCGGCCTACGCCCCGTGCCGCCCCGATATCCTCATACGGATTTTCACGGAACCCCAAATAAACAGCCGGCGGAGCCTCCCTGAGGAGATCCCGCCGGACTCGGACATATCGAACAAAATCAATCTTAGCCTATTTCCAAAGTATCTTTTTGCCGTCGCGGATGTAGATGTTTCCGGCAACCGGCACCGTCACGCGACGTCCGAGAATATCGTAGATGGCTGTCGTTTCTTCATCAGTTGATGGCGTAGACACACCTGCCCAGAATCTATCATTCTCATATAGTACACCGAGTTTATCATCGGTGACACGTACAACTCGAAAATTAGTAGAGTTGGGACCATTAATCTTTACGAGCATTTGTGGACATGGTAATAAACCTTCGGTATTACCCACTCCTTCAATAGCAGTGAACACCTCGTCAGTGGGTTCTGATACGCAACAGAACTGCTGAGTAACGAAATTCTCGCCATCGACTTCAAAAGTAGATGTAGCTTTTACCTCAAATTCAAATAACATGCCGTGTGTCCCGGATCCATTGTCAAATCCCGGAACTGTAAATCTTTCACCCTCGTTTAGCGAAAAGTCATAGAGAAGAATTTCTCCGGTAATTGTCATACCATCCACCATAATCTCATATTGTGGCAATGTGTCGTCATCAGGACTCGGCACATAGAGGTAAATCTTCTCATCCTCCTCACGCATCAATGCGATTGCCTCGTCATCGCCATTGCGAAAGACTGCATATTCCTGCTCTCCGACACTCTGCCGACCGTCAAAATGATAGCCATATAGCATCATATGTCCTCCCTCCAGATAAATGTTGCCCATATAGTAATCCCACGTTCTCCCCTCGCATACGGTCTTACCGTACGGAGAGACACCCGTCGGATCGCTCACCGGCTCATTGGCCCGGGCTTCGCCGGCAGCGATATTAGCCATTACAGCCGCCGCAAAAGTTGCGTAGATTAGTTTCATAGTGTTTGTTTTTAGGTTAAAAATATATCATCGCTCCGATGATAAGCTTTTATCCAAAATTTCGAGAATTATCCTCGCGCGTAAAGTTAGCAATTTTATTTCATATAAAGGTTAGCCAAAAGTCTAAAAATGTTTGGTCGCCCCGGCACGCGCCCCGGAATTCTCCTAAATCATACATATCCGGCGGAGCCTCCCTGATGAAGACCCCGCCGGACTCGGACATATCGAACAAAATCAATCTTAGCCTATTTCCAAAGTATCTTTTTACCGTCGCGGATGTAGATGTTTCCGGCAACCGGCACCGTCACGCGACGACCGAGAATATCGTAGATTGCCGAATCCTCCTCAGCTGCGATCGGTGTCGCCACGTCTGCAATCAGTTCCTTGTTCTCGTAGAGCACACCGCCATCGGCATCGGTTACGCGAAGAAGATGGAAAATGCTCTTGAACATTCCACTTGAATAGTTGGCGATCTGGGGATAAGGTAGGAGTCCGCTGACATTGCCGGCTCCTTCGATAGCCTTGAAATC
>NZ_JAAVGY010000009.1 GCF_014799995.1 Helicobacter sp. | reverse complement strand
TAACCCCACTCTTGCTCAAGATACTTTTCTTTCTCTCTCCTCCAACTTTGATTCCTCTCAAACTTTCTTTGAAGTTTTAGAACAAAGAGATAAACTAGAAAAAGAAAACCAAGAATTAAAAACAAAACAAGCTTATAATGCTTATGGAATCTCTAAAAATACTTTAATCCAAACAGATTCTTCAAGTGATTCTATAATGCAAACATTGTTTAAGGAATCTAAAGCAAGTGAAGTTTAAACTTACTACTTTCTATCTTCTGTAATTTCAAAAGATAGGGGCGGGATTCTATGTTATGGATTGCCACGAATGCTACGCATTCTCGCAATGACAGAGGCATTGTTTTCTGTCTCTGCGATTCATTGATAAATTGTTTTACGATGTTTGTAAGGACGCAGTGGAAAATCTTGGAGATTGTTTTATCTTTCAGCCTTTAAGCTCATTTAAGATTTTAGAAATTATAATGCAAAAACAATCAAATGATTTTTAGGATATTTGCTTGATAAAAATTCTTTTAGTTTGTGTGCTTGCTCTTAAGATAGCTTTTGCTTTTGCGGTGGAATCTTTGCAAGAGAACCACAATCAAAATGTGATTCGGCAAAAGTTTGAAGAGTCTTGTGGTGCGGCGTCTTTGGCGACTTTGCTTAATCTGTTTGGAATCCAACAATATCAAGAACAAGAGATTTTAAATGTATTAAACCAAAAAACAGATATGTTAAGTTTCCAAGAACTACAAAAGGCAGCCACTATTTTGGGATATGATACAAAGGGATTCCAACTCTCAAGAGAGGTTTTACAACGTACCGCTTATCCTCTGCTTGTGAGGATAGAAAACGACCCTAGATTCCCTCATTTTGTCGTGATTATAAACTTCAAAGGAGACTTTCTTAAAGTCTTGGACCCAAATTTCGGGGAATACATTAGCACGAAAAAAGAATTTTATTCTATTTGGGATAGGAATCACACAGGGGGTTACGCGCTTGTAGTTACAAATAAAGAAAACTCCAAACCACTCTTGCAAGATTTAAAGTTTCCTAGTGAAGTGTTTTTTGGCAAATGATGAAGTCAAAGCCTTATTGTCTAGATTGTCTAGATTGTCTTGATTGTGGTTAGATATGTTATAATTTGCGATATTTTAAGGAGAGTGAATGGATGAGGATTTTATAAAGCCCGAAGAAGAGGATTTTTTAAATAAACCAGACGCCGATGCAGTCTTGCAAAAAGCGTGTTTGAATATTGACTTAAATAATGGCACAATCAAGGAACAAAAATACGGTAAGGCTTCTGTTTTGCTAGAAACAAGTGGCAAAATGGTAGTAGATAAAAACGGATTGATTCATTCAGGTAATTTATTCTCAAGTGCCGCATATAGTGCGCTTTTGGCGGTGAATAATCCCAATGGAGTGGTAATAGGTGCAGAAGTGAAGTTTTTAGCACCCATTGAGCTAGGTAATGAGGTGTTGTTTCGCGCAGAAACCTTACAAGAAGACACTAAGAAACGCGAGGTAAAAGTAGAGGGTTTCGTGCTTGATATTAAGATTTTTGATGCAATGTTTTATATCGCAGTGTTTGATAAACATGTTTTGAGTTTGCATATCACCAAAGAAATGGAAAAGAAAATGGGTTAAGCCCAATCTTGGTTTAAGGATTTTAAATGAGGGTGGATTTGCACAATCACACAAGCCTTTGTAAGCACGCAAGTGGCACAATGGAAGAATATGTCTTGCAGGCAATCAAGGAAAAAATTGACACTTTTGGATTTTCTTGCCACAATCCAATGAATTTTGATACGCAATATCGTATGGACTTTAAAGATTTACCTTTTTATCTAAACGAAATTGCAAGGCTCAAAGAAAAATATAGCGATAAGATTGAGATTCTAACAGCACTTGAAATTGATTTTTTGCCCTCCTTGATAGAGGAAAGATTGTTTGATTTGCCACTAGATTATAGAATCGGAGCGGTGCATTTTCTGGGTGATTGGGGGTTTGACAATCCGGAGTTTATCCGAGAATATGCTAAGCGCGACATTAATGATTGTTGGGTAGAATATTTCAAAGCCACAGAAATGCTAGCAAAGAGTGGAAAATTTGATATTTTGGCGCATATGGATTTGTTAAAAATCTTTAATTATCGTCCGACAAAGGATTTGCGTCCGCAAATAGAATCGGTGCTCAAAGCCGTGAAAAAAGCCAATATGTGCGTGGAGATAAATGCGGCGGGATTCCGCAAGGAGGTCCAAGAACAATATCCAAGCATAGAAATCTTGCAAATGGCGTTCGCACTAGAGATTCCCATTAGTTTTGGGAGTGATGCGCACGCGATAGAGCAAATCGGCTTCCAACGTTTGGAGTTAGAATCACTCGCCAAACAAATAGGCTATACAAAATGCGCGGTGTATCGTAAGAGAGAGCGGGAATTGGTAGAATTTTAATTTCAAAATTTAGATAAACTCAATGAAAATTAAGTAAAATTGCGCTAAATTCTCATCTCTTTTTACTTAATAGAATGCTTTTGAATTTGTGAGCTTGTGGAGGGTGTATGTCGCTGGTGGGCATCGTGGGCTTCAAACCCATTTGAGTGAATAGGTGTCTATTTGCTGGGGAGTTCGATTCTCTCACCCTCTCGCCACTTTGTAGATATTTTTAAGGAATTACTATTAAAACAAATTTTTTAAAAACTTCATTAGAACGATTCTTAAAGCAAAAAACTTCCCATAAGACATTTATCATTTCTATATTATTAATCTTAGAAATTTTTACGACTCTTGGTGCTTTGAATATTCTTGGGTTTGTTAGTATTGCACAAATCCAATTTTGGTTATTTGGTTATTTGGGCTATATTTGGCTATTGGTTGTAGCCTTTTTTATCTATCGTGCCAAAACCCCATTGAATCTTAAAAGTAACCGATTCTTAGAAAAAACACTAGGCGTGATGATTGGCGTTTTTGCTCTGCTTGTGTTGCAGGGTTTGTTTTTTGAACAAGCGGGAATTTTAGGGGTTGCCTTTAATAGCGTGCTTGCTCCAATTATCACGCATTTGGGTATCTTTATTTTGGTTTTGTTTTGTTTTACCTTTAGCATTGTTTTGTATAGTGGAAAATCCTTTAAAGAGCTAGCAAAGATGCTTTTAAAGGATTTGAAAGAGGACTTGAAGCAAAGTCAAATTCCAAAGGAAAAGGTTGCCAAAAACAAACAAAATCTAAAAAATCTTTATTTGCGAATTAAAGCCTTTTTCTCTCTTCCAAATCCAAGAAATCAGCAGGATTCTGAAAATTTCAAAGAAAATTCTTCCCAAGGGGGGGAATCCCAAAATGTCTCATCAAATCACAAAAGACAAGAGTCCCATTCTCATACTTCCTCATTATTTTCTTTTACAAAAGCACCTAACACTCCACGTGCATTGACTTTGGAGGAATTGATTGAGCAAAGTAAAAATAACCCGCCTCCAGTCAATTGCGCCTTTAATCTCCCAAAGGATACCGAAGAAGAATTAGAGGATTCTGCGCAGGAAGTTTTACAAGATGAAACACAAGAAGATTTCAGTGCAGAACAACCCTTTGAAACTGAAATTGATGTGCTAAGACAAGAGATTGAGCTACCCACAAGAGAAGATAATCCTTTAGAAAATGCTACTAAGAAACAAAACAGTACACCACAAATTCGCGTTGTTAGCCCGCAGGAAGTCCAGCAGCAAGATTTTGATACGACACGATTCCGATTAGAATCCATAGAAAATTTAGAAAATTTTAAACGATTTGAACAAAATCTCCTCTATCGTAACCAAGCCCCGGAAGAAGAGGTGATTCGGCTGATAAAAAAAGAAGAATATGAGGAGATACAAAAGTCGGTTTTGCAAACCCCCACACCGACTTTTACATCAAAGGATTCTCTTGCAGAGCCGCAAGAGTTGCCAGAAAGTGAGACTGCACGGGATTCCGTTGCGTCAGAACCTACCAAGCCAAAACCCATTAAAGCCTATCCCAAAAATCTCTATGCCGCTACGCCCTTTAGCGCGTATTATGACAAAGAGCCTGTGGGCACTCACGATTGTCTCGTGCAAGATAATCCTATCAATAAAGATTCTTTCCAAGATTTATCCCAACCCAAAGAATCGCAATCTAATGCCGCGCCTAGCACGATTTTTTATTATGGCAAGATTAAAAGCACGCGTCCAATGCAACCCAAAGAAATGCAACAAATTCAAGAATCTTTATCTAATGAAGATTCTAAAACAAATCCTAATGAGCCTCCATTGCAAGCAGAGCCTGCCGCACTCAATCATATCATTAAGCAGGTGATTCAAGAGTTTATGGAATCCCAATCTCCACAGACATCGGTAGCCTCTAATGTAACACAAGAAATCCCTGCTCAAGAAGTTATCAAAGAATCTCCAAAGCTGCCCAATCCACCACAAGAAAAAACTGAAATTCCCTTTCATTATACCCCGTCTTTTACGACTAATAAGATTCCAAGTTATGGCTATGGGCTGGAAAAGGAATCGGAAAGAAAAGCCAATGTAGTAGAATCGCAAAATTCTAATGTAGCGAGTTTGTTACCAAAAGAAACATTGCTTCAAGAATCTTCTCAAACAATTGAAACGCCCGTGGCAGAAGTGATTAGCCTATTTGATTCTAAAAGACGCAATGCGCCGCCCAAACAAAACGCTTCCTCTAGTGCCCCAATGCAATCAGTTCAAGCAGAATCCTGCGTGCCCTTTTCCAAGCAAACACCCACGCAATCATCGCATAATGAGGATTCTAGCACATTAGTGAAGAGGATTCCAGAAAATGAAAAAATCTTAAGCACATTAGAAATTTCTAGCGCACCACAAAATGCGGAATCCAAAGATTTTGTTTTGCCTAAACTAGAGTTTTTGCAAGCCCCTAAAGAGGAGCATATAGAAATTGACGAGGGCGAGATTGACCGCAAAATCAATGATTTATTAAGCAAGTTGCGAATGTTTAAGATAGAGGGGGATATTGTCAGAACTTACTCTGGACCCATTGTTACGACTTTTGAGTTTCGCCCAAGCCCAAATGTCAAAGTCTCGCGGATTTTAACTTTGCAAGATGATTTGGCAATGGCACTTCGTGCGAAAACTATCAGGATTCAAGCTCCCGTGCCGGGCAAAGATGTAGTGGGAATTGAGATTCCAAACATTCAGATTGAGACGATTTATTTGCGTGAGATTTTAGAGAATCCCTTATTTATAAATTCTGCTTCGCCTTTGACACTTGCTTTGGGCAAAGACATTGTAGGGAATCCTTTTGTAACAGACCTCAAAAAGCTTCCACATTTATTGATTGCGGGGACAACAGGAAGTGGTAAAAGTGTGGGGATTAATGCGATGATTTTATCCTTGCTTTATAAAAACTCTCCCAAACAGCTTAAACTCATTATGATTGACCCCAAAATGCTAGAATTTAGTATTTATAATGAGATTCCGCATTTGCTCACCCCTGTCATCACGCAGCCTAAAAAGGCGATTATCGCACTAGATAACACGGTAAAAGAAATGGAGCGAAGATATACTTTGATGAGTGAGGCAAAAATCAAGAATATTGAAGGCTATAATCAAAAGGCTGAAATTGAAGGTTTTGAGCCTTTTCCTTATATTGTAGTGATTATTGATGAATTAGCGGATTTGATGATGAGTGGGGGTAAAGAAGCGGAAGTCTCTATTTCGCGTCTTGCGCAAATGGCTCGGGCAAGCGGGATTCATTTAATTGTCGCGACACAACGTCCAAGCGTAGATGTTGTAACCGGGCTTATTAAGGCAAATTTGCCCTCACGCATTAGCTATAAAGTGGGGCAAAAAATTGATTCTAAAGTCATTTTGGATAGCTTTGGTGCGGAATCACTGCTTGGAAGAGGGGATATGCTTTTCACGCCTCCGGGCGGAGGAATCGTGCGCCTACACGCTCCTTGGAGCACGGAAACAGAGATTGAAAAAATTGTGGAATTTATCAAATCCCAATGTCCTCCACAATATGATGAGAACTTTATGCCTAATGAAGATGAAATCTTGGGTTTGCGCGTAGAAGGAGAGACTGATGAGCTGTATGAAGAGGCAAAACGTATCATTCTTAATGATGGAAAAACCTCTATTAGTTACATTCAGCGAAGACTTGGGATTGGGTATAATAAAGCAGCAAACATTATCGAACAAATGCAGGCGCGTGGATTCTTAAGTGAGCCTAATTCCAAAGGTGTGCGTGAAATTTTGGGCGATTAATTTCTAATGGATTTTGCGTATTGGGTTTAATTTAAGACGAATTTTGATAGAATAAAAGCTATAACATATTAAATTAAATTTTTGGAGCAGGCAAAGAATGAATTCAAGTCTAAAAGTAACAAGCATTAATAGCGCAAATGCAGTCGCACAAGCTACGATTCCTACGGATACACTCAACCAAAAATTAGACAAGGTAACTAAGGCGGCGGGTAAGAATTTCAAAATTGATGGATTTCGTAAGGGGCATGTGCCCGCAAGTGCAATCAAACAACGTTATGGCAAACAATTAGAAGAGGACGCACAAAGAGAATGCGTGCAAGAGATTTTGCGAGATATTTTAACAGAATTAAAAGTTGAGGCGAGTGCGCTCATCGGCGACCCACGCATTACGAAGTTTGACAAAAAGGATACAGGAATTGATATTGAAATCCAAGTGAGTTTGACTCCAACGATTTCACTTGATAAGCTTGATGATTGTATTCCAGAAGTCAAAATCCCTGAAGTTACACAAGAGGATATAAGCAAACGGCTTGAAGAGATTGCAAATGCGAGAGCACCGCTTGTGGGTATTGAAGATGGCAGACGCAAGTTAAAAGATGGAGAATACGCGAAAATCAATTTTGAGGGCTTTATTGATGAAAAACCCTTTGAGGGAGGCAAGGCAGAGAATTATTTGTTAAAAATCGGTAGCAAGTCTTTTATTGAGGGCTTTGAAGACCAATTAATTGGTATGAAAAAAGGCGAGGAAAAAGAAATCAATGTAACTTTTCCAGAAAATTATCAAGCTGCACATCTAGCGGGCAAACCAGCAGTCTTTAAAGTGAAGTTATTAGAGATTCAAACAAAAGGAAAAATTGAAATTGATGATAATTTCGCTAAAACGCTTTTGCCAGAAGACAAAGATGCGAGCGTTGAAACATTGAAAGAAAAAATCAAAACACAACTTCAAAACGAGAAAAAGCAAGAACTCTACAATAATCAATTAAAAGAAATTTTAATTGAGAATCTCAACAAAAATATTTTGTTTGATTTGCCAGAATCTATTGTGCATCAAGAAATGGATTTGCTCTTTAGAAATAGCTTAATGTCTCTCTCTCAAGAGGAGCAAGCAAAACTTGCCAAAGAACCCGAAACGCTTAAAGCCAAGCGTGAAGAGCAAAGAGAAAATGCAGAGAAAAGCGTGCGTGTAACTTTTATCATTGATGCAATCGCAAAACGTGATAAGATAGATGTTCCAGATAATGAAGTTGTGAATACAATTTATTACGAAGCAATGGCAATGCGCCAAGACCCAAAAGCAATGTTTGAATATTATAAAAACAATAATTTACTTCCAGCTGTTAAAATGGCAATGCTTGAAGATAAAGTGCTAACAGCTCTATTAGATAAGAGGGCGTGATGAGCTATTATGTGCCAACGGTCATTGAGAAATCAGGGCGAGGTGAGCGGGCGTATGATATTTATTCTCGGCTTCTAAAAGATAGAATTATTTTATTGAGTGGGCAAATTGATGATGGAGTAGCTTCCTCTATTGTTGCACAACTTTTATTTTTGGAAGCAGAAGACCCAGAAAAGGATATTTATTTATATATCAACTCGCCCGGTGGAGTGGTAACAAGTGGTCTTAGTATCTATGATACAATGAATTATGTTAAGCCAGATATTAGCACGATTTGTATCGGGCAAGCGGCAAGTATGGGTGCATTTTTATTGAGTTGCGGAACAAAGGGCAAACGTTATTCTCTGCCTAATTCTCGCATTATGATTCATCAGCCAATGGGAGGTGCGCAGGGGCAAGCCACAGAGATTGAAATCCAAGCAAAAGAGATTTTACGTCTCAAGGCTAGTTTGAATGAGATTTTGGCAGCTAACACGAACCAGCCACTAGAAAAAATTGCCAAAGATACGGATAGAGATTTCTATCTAAGTGCCCACGAAGCACAAGAATATGGATTAATTGACAATGTTTTAACTAAAAGCTTGAAGTAAGGGGGTCAATAATGAAAGATGATTTTGATTCGTTTGAAGGGTTACAAAGTTTTGAAACAGATGGAATAGAAGAAGCTTCATCTAATGGCTCGTCCTCTTTTTCGTCTTTCGGATTGGATTCTAACTCAACGCCGGGGGATTCTGTGGATACAGCTTCGTCAGAAGTCAATACGTTAGAAGACTATGGCACACAAGTCATTCGTGCATTGAGTGCCAATGGGATTGCTCCAACGCCTTATAATTATAGAATCTATTTTGAAAAATTACTTGAGAATAAGACGCAGCAATTCAAAGACAATGCGACACAATTCATCAGTCTTGATTTGACACCCACAGAAAGACAGGCTTTATTGGAGGATAAAGTATTAAAAGCAAAAAATCATATGGTAAGCACTTTGCAGCAAGTAGGCACAACCTATAAAAATCTCCAACTTTTGCAAAATATTCTTAAAAAACACGAACGTGAAGTAAGTGCAATTAATAACACTATTGCGTTGCAAAATATCATCACCGTCTTTGAAAAAGAGCTCAATCAACTAGGAGAAGCGACAAGAGCACAACTCCAAAATATCAAAGTCTCCTACGATAGGAGTATTCAAGCGGTTGAGGGTATTGCAAACAATATCATTTGTGATGAGAAATATGGGCTGTATAACCGCAATTTCTTGGACATTAGAATCCTTGCTGAATTAGAATCTATCCATGTAGAAAATTACAAATCCTCCTTGATTTTGATTCAAATCACTAAGAATCTTGCTCGCCTCATTACTTCAGAAAAAAACACAATGCTTATTAATCGTGCTATTTCAAAAATCTTGCAAAAAATCGCAAACAAAAGTGATGTGCTTGCCTATTGTGGGTCAGAAATTTTTGGTATTTTGCTTAGCCATAGTGATAAAGATTCTGCCAAACGATTTGCGAATCGCTTGATTGAAAAGGTTGCAACGACAAATATTTTTCTAGGCGAGGAAGAAATTTCGCTTAGTGTTTGTACCGGAATTGTTGAAATTGATTCAAGCTCTAAAAGCAAGGAAGTTTTTAAAAATGCTTTAGAAGCACTCAAAAAAGCTTCTAGTAGCAATGCTTCTTTCGTTGTCGCAGGGGAAAAATAAAAGGAAAAAGTAGTAATGCTTGAGGTAATCACTTATCCTAATGCAATGTTGCGACAAATTTCAAAGCCTGTGGAATCTTTTGACGCGGAACTCCACACTTTGTTAGATGAAATGTATGAGGTAATGTTGGCTAAAAATGGTGTGGGCATTTCAGCGATTCAAGTCGCTAAGCCGATTCGTGCATTACTGATTTGTATCCCCGATGAAGAGGGCAATCAGCATAAAGAGGACTTGCTAGAAGTTATCAATCCAGAAATCATAGAAAAAGACGGCGAAGTCGTGTTTAGTGAGGGGTGTTTGAGTGTGCCGGAATTTTACGAAGACATTAAACGCGCGAATACTATCAAGGTGGTTTATCAAAATCGCTTGGGTGAAAAGCAAGAAATCGTTGCTGAAGATTATCTAGCGGTGGCTTTCCAACACGAAATTGACCATTTAAATGGAATTTTGTTTATTGATAAGCTTTCTATTATCAAGCGCAAAAAATTTGAAAAAGGCTTGAAACAAAAGCATAAATTTTGATTCTTAATGTCTATTGGTGTGGTTTGGCTTGATAGCTTTCAATGAGCTTAATGCAAATCGTTAAGAATATTCCCTCTAAAAGTGCAGCAAGAATAAAGCCGTAGTATTCGTGTGTGTTAATGGCGTTAAATTGTAAGCCAAGCTGTGCAGTTGCGACAAGGAAAGTTAGAGGCATAGAATGGCTAAAGGCAAAGAGAATCGTTCGTTTTGCGTTGCCAAAATATTTGTAATATGCCACGAATGCCCCAAGTAAGCGCAAGATTACCATTACAAGGATAATCGTAAAGGTGAGTGAAAAGAGTTGTTGGTTTTGCATAATGAGATTTAAATCTAGTGTAGAACCAACATAGATAAAAAACAATGGAATAAAGAATCCAAACCCAAAATCGTTGAGCTTTTCTGTCAAGCCTTTTTGGTGATGAAAATAAGTTGCCAAAATCATACCGGCTAAAAATGCTCCAAGCACGCGCTCTAATCCTAAAATCTGTGTAATTCCAATTAGGATTAAAAACAACATTGTGCTGAAGCGAATATCCTGATTTTTGCTTGCATCTTTGGGGATAAGGAAAAACTTTAGTGTGGGAAACCACCAAAACAGAACATCTGCTACCTTAAAGATTCCGACAATTGCAGTTAAAAACAAGAATAAGACAAGCAATGTCCTCCATAATTCCCAATTTAATCCATAAGAATATGCCCCATTGAGCACTACTAGCACAACAATGCTAATGAGTTCGCCCAAGATTCCGACATTGAGGGCTAGCAATAACCACGGCGTATTTTTGGGATATTCTTTGAGCAATGCCATAATCATACCCAAGCTCATTACAGGCAAGGCGGCAATATAGAAGTTTGACAAACCAGCATTGAATACATAGAAAAAAGCCGCCCCATAAAGAATGGAGAAATAGAAAAAAGCCGATTTTAAGAAGTCTGTCCCAAGTCTTGTAAAAGTCTTTAAATCCACCTCCAAACCACATAAGAACATCAAAAATAAAAACCCAATGTGTGCGATGAAGCTTAGCGATTCTGAATGCGAAAATAGCCCGAAGTGAAAGGCAAGTGCGCCAAGCAGAATCTCTGTAACCACGAGAGGCAAACGCAAAAGCGAGCTTAAGAAAGGTGCAATGACGATTAAGATGGCAACAATGCCAAAGGTGATAATGCTTTCCATATCAGGCTAAAACTCCAAAATTAAAGCCAAAAGTATAACTTACTTTAGAGTAATTTGCCCTAAATCTGTGGTAAAATATGCGCCCAAAACAAAAATATTTAGGAATCTAAATATGATTCAAGATTTTTTTACCCCGCTTTTGCGCACTTTACCAAATGATAGAGAGCATAAACAGGATATTTTGCGTCAAGAGTGTATTTTGCAAAGGGGATTCCATCATTTTGATTGGACTGCAAGCGGGCTAGCAGCGAAGTGTGTGGAATCACGGATAAGAGAGATTCTACCCTTTTATGCCAACACACATTCAGAGAGCAATTCTCATTCTGAAATCACAAGTTCTTTATATGAGAATGCAAGGGAGAGATTAAAGGATATTTTTGGATTGGATTCTCGCTTCGCGTTGATTTCTTGCGGTTTTGGTTCAACGGCTGCAATCAAAAAATTTCAAGAGCTCTTGGGGCTTTATATCCCACCTAAGACAAAGCAGGCTTTGGGTTTGGATTCTATGGGCGATAAATCCTCCTTTCCGCTTGTGATTATTGGACCTTATGAGCACCATAGTAATGAGTTAAGCTTCCGAGAGGGGCTGTGTGAAGTTGTGCGCATAGGGCTAAATGCGCAAGGATTAATGGATTTAGAAGTCTTGAAATCTGTTTTGCAAGCAAATGCAGGGCGTAAAATCATCGGTTCTTTCGCATTGGGTTCTAATGTGAGCGGAATCCTCGCACCCTTTGCAGAGATTTCGCATTGGATTCGTTCCTTTGGTGGAATCGTGTGTTTTGATTGTGCAAGCACTTCGGCTTATTTGGATATTCCGCCGAGCTTTTATGATGTCGCTTTTCTTTCGCCTCATAAGCTTTTGGGTGGTGTAGGAGGAAGCGGAATCTTGATTGTCTCTAAGGCTTTAATTGACAAAACTTTGCCCCCAACTTTTTGTGGGGGTGGCGTAGTGGGCTATGTTTCCCGCACGAGTGCGCAATACTATGCACAAGAGCAGAGACGCGAGGAGGCGGGGACGCCCGGAATATTGGAGTTTTTGCGTAGTTATTTTGGCTATGCGTTGCGAGAGGAGATTGGGCGAGAATGGATACAAGAGACAAAGATTCCTCATATTTGCACACTCAAAGAATTTTTTGAAAATGAGCCAAAAATTACTACTTATGGTAATTTGGCGCATAATGTTTTGGGTATTTTTTCTTTTAATATTCGTGGAATCTCACCTTTTGAAGTGGCGCATCGGCTATCGGAGGAGTATGGAATCCTGACGCGCGCGGGTTGTGCGTGTGCTGGACCTTATGGACACGATTTGCTAGGCTTGGAGGATAACGCTTCTTTCGTCCAAAAGCCCGGCTGGGTGCGCCTTAATGTGCATTATACCCATACGCAAGAACAAATCAATCAGCTCTTGAGAGCATTAAAACAAATTATTCATTCCGCTTGACTTAATGAATTTTTTTTTCGTTTCTTTTATGGGTTTTCATCGGAATGCTAGGCACTCTTTGGGGTGGTTTTTTCTTTGATAATCCTGATTTAATACTGCAAATTTTGAATCAATTTCTTATTTTACTGATTGCGATAAAAGTTTTATCAAGGATTTGTTTAAAGGGTTAGAATCTCCATTGTGCGTGTTTTGTGCCATTGCGAGAATTGTATTTAACTTAATTTAAGCAAATTATAAAAAAAGGGTATTATTATTTGCTTTTATTTATACTTAAGAAAGGAATAAATCGCAATGTTAAATTCAGAGAATCAGATTTTTTGTAAGTTTAGAGGACTGGACTATGATGGCAACCTAATCCACTTCCCAAAGAAATGCGTGCCCTATAGGCTAAATTCCCGATTCTTGGATATTTTAAAGAATTGTCGGCTCTATGGAGCAAGCTTTAATAGTCTTAATGATATAGACGAGGGGGAGGTTTTTCTTTTCTAAAAGTCAATTAGCAAAGGCAAAGAAAATAAGAAATATGAAAACAAGAGAGGATAAAGAGAGATTCAAGATTTGTTCTTTTTCGCTTGAGAATAGACTAATAGAAGCAGATTTAAATTTAATGTGGGCGCATTATGGAAATTCGCATTGTGGTGTGAAGATTGATTTTAGGGTTGATGAGGCAGAGCAAGATAAAGTGTATAAAGTGCAGTATGGTAAAGAACCATTGGAATATGACGGACGAGATTTAGAGCCTTTTATTAAAGAGATATTAACAAACATGCTTTGCTTACGAGAACGAATACCGAGCAATTTGGAGTGGAGGCGATGAGTATCTCCAGATTCAAATTTGTGCGATTACTCTAGGGAAAAAATTCACAACAAAGGCAATTTTCAACGATGAAACAGAGAAGATAAAGTTTAATGAAAACGATGATGCTGTAAGAATCGCCAAGCAGTTTTTAGAGATTTGGAAAGGGGGCGTGCATAGGGGAGGAGAGCAACCAAAGTTTTATGCCTATAAGACAAAATATTCTCCTAAGCCAAAGCTGATTCCAGCCTCTCTCTTAAGATGGTGAAATGATTAATAAGGAGTGAAAATGCGAAAAATCGTTTGTGGTTTAATAATTAGTGTGTGTTTAGGGGTAAATCTCTATGCGGATAATTCTAAAAGAATGTGGCTATATACTGATGAGTATGAAGACATTAAAGGACCAGTTATCTTTGACTTGTTCTGTGGGGCGGGATTTAAGCCCTCAAAAAATTTTCCCTCAGGGTATAAATCTTTTGAGATTGTGGCAATGGGTTTTTACGAAAAGAAAAATAAGGAAAAAGGGGATTTGAAAGCAGAAATGGAGCATCAACTCAAAAGTTGCGCTTCAGTAATTGAGGATTTCATCAACCATAACAAAAATATTAAATTTAAAAAAAGATATTATAGTCCTAAGGTATTAGAAATTCTCTATAATCATTATAAGTATGAGTAATGGCTGTTTGGTGTTGCGTTATTGTAAAGCTCCCACGCTCGTCATTGCGAGGAGTGTAACGACGAAGCAATCCATAATCCAAAGTCTCGCCTATTTATTTTAGATTCCATTGTTTCATTTTGCTTAAAGCCCAATATTATAGATTGCCACGAATTGCGTTGCAATTCTCGCAATGACGATAAAGCAACCACTTCAGTCATTGCGAGGCGTTAAGCCGAAGCAATCCATAATGCAGAATCTCGCTTTAGGGATTCCATTGCAGTAATTAATTCAGTTATGGATTGCCGCGCAAGTTAAAAACTTGCTCGCAAGGACGCAAAGGCAAATCCTCTTAAGATTCTAAAAGTCCTTTGGTAAAAGCACAGAGTTTGTCAGCAATCCCGCTTGTTTGCTGGGTGCATATTGCGTCAATATAGCGCACAAAAGCACTCCCGACAATCGCAATCGGAACGATTCCGCGCAAGGCGTCAATTTGTGCTTTGTTTTGGATTCCAAATCCTAGCGCGATAGGCTTTTGGCAATGCGCCTTAACTCTTCTAATATATTGCATTAGGGATTCATCAATCTGTGTCGTATCTCCTGTGATTCCATTGCGTGCGACGACATAGACGAATTTCCCACTCGCTTTGCTTAGCTTTTTTATGCGTTTGGGCTTGGTTGAGGGAGCAATCAGGGCTATGCTTTCTAAGCCCAATTTCTTAGCGGTTTTGAAGAGATTCTCATCGTGTTCTAAAGATAAGTCTGGAACGATTAATCCATAGATTCCGCATTGTTTTGCTTTTTGTAAAAATCGTTCTATGCCATAACAAAACAAAATGTTTCCATAAGTCATAATCAGTAGTTTGGTTGTCAGTCCATTTTGCGCGAGTTTTTGCTGTAATTGTGTGATAAATTCAAACCCCAAATCCGTATTGAAGCCGTTTTTAAGCGCGACTTCACAAGCATTTGTGATTGCGATTCCATCGGCATTTGGGTCTGAAAAGGGAAATTGCACTTCCAAATATTTTGCTCCGCCAAGAGAGATTCCAAGTGCCGCTTCTAGGCTTTGTTCAAAGCTAGGAAAGCCCGCGACAATATGTCCCATAAGGGCAATTTTTTCCATTATTGGATTCCTTTAGTTGTGTGAGATTGTTTGTCTTGCATTGTCTTGATTTCTTGTTCTAAAAATTCCGCCCAACGTTCCTTTTGTAAGGCTTTTGCGGTGATAAAAATATCCTTGTCTCCCCTGCCGGAAATATTTACGATAATGTTTTTATTTTTCACATTTTTAGCGATTTTTAAAGCTCCTGCTAATGCGTGGCTAGATTCTAATGCAGCAAGGATTCCCTCGTGTTTGGCAAAAAATTGCAAGGCTTCTAATGCCTCACTATCCAAAGCACTCAAAAATTCTATGCGCCCAATCTCTTTAAGGTGTGCTAATTGAGGACCAATTCCTGCATAATCAAGCCCTGCGGAGATAGAATAAGTTTCTAACAAATTTCCATATTCATCACTTAAGAAGTAACTTTTATAGCCTTGTGCAATGCAAAGGTGTGCATTTTCATTGCCTATGCGCGTGGCGTTTGCTCCGATTGCCTTGCCAAGTCCTCCGGCTTCTACACCGATGAGGCGCACCTTGCTTGTAAGGTAATGATTAAAGAATCCCATAGAGTTGCTTCCACCCCCTACGCACGCAATCATAATGTCTGGATTGCCTTTGAAAAATTCTTTTGTCTGTTTTTTGAGCTCTTGACTGATAACGCTTTGAAACTCACGCACAATATCGGGGTAGGGATAAGGACCAAGCGTGCTTCCAAGTACATAAAAGGTGTTTTTACTCTCTTTGCTCCATTCTCTCAAGGCTTCATTTACTGCGTCTTTGAGTGTTTGGCTACCACTTTCTACGCTGACAACTTTTGCGCCAAGCAACTCCATATTAAACACATTGGGAAATTGTCGTTTAATATCGCGTGCGCCCATAAAGACAACGCATTCCATTCCGAGTTTTGCACACGCCGCACTTGTGGCTAGCCCGTGCTGTCCCGCTCCTGTTTCTGCTATGATACGCGTCTTACCCATTTTTTTGGCGAGCAAAACTTGCCCGATAGCATTGTTGATTTTGTGCGCACCTGTGTTTGCCAAGCCTTCAAATTTCAAGTAGATTTGATTGCCTAGAATCTTGCTAGCATTTTTGGCATAAATTAGGGGCGTGGGACGCCCTACAAATTCTTGATACAAAGTGTGCAATTCTTGCTTAAATTCTTTGGATTTTAAAACATATTTTTCATAGCCCTCTTCTAGCTCTTTTAGGGCAGGATAAAGAATCTCTGGCATATATTGCCCACCAAATGCGTGTCCATTGCCTCTAGGAGTTCCAAAAAATCCCTTTTTAGATTTTAAAAACATTTTGTGTTTCATTGTGCTTCTTTATTAAGTGTTCTTAAATTGGCAAACATTCTAGCAGAAATTTCAAAAATTTTTGCTTTAGTTTGGAATTTTGGCTAGATTCATACCGCTTTCTTGAGATTTAATGAGCTTTTTAATGTTAAGAATGTAGAATCTTGCGAAATTATTTTATTAAAGAAGTGTTATGTTTGAATTTCTAAAAAACTCCAAAAGTCAAGGAATTAAGGCGAGCTTTAATATCCAAAAAATCCCAGCTTCTAAACTCACGCCCTTAATGGTGTGTGAAGCATTAAACGCCCCTGTTTTGCTAGAATCGGCATTTTTAAAGACAGGCAAAGGGAGATTTTCTATCCTTGTACTTAAAGAAGCCTTTAGGATTATTAAAGAAAAGGGTAAGCCCTTTTTGCTAGAAAATTCTCAAAAGCACGCATTAGAGGGATTGCGACAAATCGGAGAGTTTTCCTTACCCCAACAACCAAAGTTTCTTGATTATCTTAGTGCGTTTGCTTCCCTTGCTCCAGAGGCGAAAGTGGAGAGAGAATCTCAAGAGATTTCTAATACAGAAATAGAATCCTTGCCTTTACCACTTGGTGGGGTAGGGTATTTGGGTTATGAGTTTTTTAGCGAGATTGAGGAAGTGGAGTTTCATAAACCCGCCCTCTATGAGGCAAGCGAAAATGCCTTTATTTTTGGGCGAGAATTTATAATTTTTGACCATTTTTTCGAGTCTCTTTACATTGTAGGGGTTACTTACAAGTGCGAATCACAAAAGCAAGATATAAAGAAAAGGATTCAAGAGTTAGTACATACATTAGAGCATTTGAGTCCAAAAGATAAACCTATGCTAACTTATCAAGCGTCAATCACTTCTCAAGATAAGGAATCTTATTATACACAAATCGTTAAAACCTTAAAAAATGAGATTTACAAAGGGAATCTGCTGCAGTGTGTGCCAAGCCAGAGTTTAGAGATTACGAGTGATTTGCCGCCTTTACAAGCCTATATGAATCTGCGCACACACAATCCAAGCCCCTATATGTATTATTTCAATTTTGGCGATTTTCAAGTCATTGGAAGCTCTCCTGAAGTATTGATAAAGGTTAAGACTACTGCGCCAAATTGCGCGATACTTACAATTCGTCCTATTGCAGGAACGCGTCCAAGAGGCAAAAACGCATTAGAGGATTTTAAGCTAGAAGAGGAATTAAAGCACAATATCAAAGAAAATGCAGAGCATTTGATGTTGCTTGATTTGGGGCGCAATGATGTGGGCAAAGTCGCCCAACCTAAAAGCGTGCAAGTAACACAAGAAAAAGTGATTGAAAAGTATGCAAGGGTGATGCACTTAGTCTCTGAAGTGCAGGGCGTGATGGATTTGCAAAAGCATCAAAAGAACGAGGCGCTTTATGCTGCATTTCCCGCAGGAACCGTGAGTGGTGCGCCCAAAATCCAAGCAATTAAAACCATAGAATCCCTAGAATCGCACAAACGCGCAATCTATGCGGGTGCAATTGGATATTTTTCTCACAATGGAGATATGGATTTTGCAATTGCGATTCGCACAGCAGTTTATCAAAAGGGTGTGTATTATCTCCAAGCAGGCGGTGGAATCGTCTATGATTCAGACCCCAAAGAAGAATACATTGAAACACAAAACAAAATGCGCTCTTTGGTAGAGGCTATTTTGGGAGATAAAATATGATTTTGCTGATTGATAATTACGATTCTTTTACCTATAATATTTATCAGGCTTTTAGCAATCTAGGCTATCCGATTAAAGTTTTGCGCCACGATAAGACGACTTTAGAAGAGATAGAATCCCTCAAACCAAGCTACATCGTGCTAGGTCCAGGGCCTAAAACGCCTAAGGATTCTTCCTTGAATATCCAAATCGTGCAGAAATTCAAGGGAATCTATCCGATTTTAGGCATTTGTTTGGGACACCAAGCAATCTTAAGTGCCTTTGGAGTGGAAATAAAAAATGCTAAAAACATTGTGCATGGCAAAGTAGAACCCTTACTTCATAATCAAAAAGGAATCTTCCGACAGATTAGTCCCAAAACTCCCATTGCGCGTTATCATTCTTTGGTGGGCAAACGCGAGGAGATTCCAGAATGCTTTATCATAAGCGGAATGAGTGAAGATGGCGAAGTGATGGCAGTAGAGCATAAGCAATACCACTTAATAGGATTGCAGTTTCACCCAGAATCCATTGGCACAAAAGAGGGTGAGAAAATGCTACAAAACTTCTTGCATTATGCGCGTGAGCCAATCCCTGTGAAAGATTACCTTAAAAAATGTCTGAAGTTAGAATCGCTTAATTTTCAAGAAAGTTACAATCTAATGGACGAATTAACAGAGGGTAATTTAACAGACGCGCAAATCGGTAGTATTCTTACAAGCCTAGAAATCAAAGGTGTAGATGAATATGAGCTTGCGGGATTCGCCTCTGTGCTCAAACAAAAGGCGGTACGTTTTGAAGCAAAAGACACGAAAGAGATTCGTTTAGATATGGTAGGCACAGGAGGAAGCAATGCAAAGACTTTTAATGTCTCCACCACTTGCGCTTTGCTTCTTGCCACACTTGCTAAAAGAGCGAATTTTGGGATTATCAAGCACGGGAATCGGGCGATTACCTCCAAGAGTGGTTCGGCAGATTTGTTAAATGCGCTTGGGATTAATCCGAATATGGAATTACAAAATGCGCAAAAAGCCTATGAGGAGTTGAATCTCACCTTTCTTTTTGCTCAAAAATTCCATTCTGCTATGCGCTTTGCCGCGCCAGCGCGAGGGAGCTTAGGATTTAAGACAGCCTTTAATCTGATTGGTCCTCTAAGTAACCCCGCTTCTATTACGCACCAGCTTATTGGCGTGTTTGACAAAGCCTATACAGAAATTATGGCAAAGGCTTTGGCGATTTTGGGCATTAAACGCGCAATGGTTGTCAGTGGATTAGATGGTTATGACGAGATTTCGCTTTGTGCGCCGACACAAATTACAGAATTGCGCGAGGGGGCAATCAAGACTTATATTTTCAATCCTGTGGAAGTTGGGCTTTCTTTTGCAAGTTATTCTATGCTAAGAGGTGGAGATGCCAAAGAGAATGCGCAGATTACAATGGATATTTTTGAAGCCAAACCCTCGCCCAAACTAGACTTAGTTGCATTGAATCTTGGGGCTGCACTTTGTGTGTGTGAGCAAGCGGATTCTTTAAGGGAGGGATTCTTTAAGGCAAAGCAAATCATAGAATCTAAAGAGGTTTTTGAGGTATTAAGAGGATTCCAAAGCATTAGCAATATGCGCCTAGAGGGTTTATAATGGAATCTTATGATAATGTGCCAACGATTCTAAAGGAAATTTTAGAAAAGAAGCAAAAAATTCCCTTGCGTAGCGGTATCCGAGAAGTTCCGCTCAATCCGCCTCCTCTTGATTTCCCCTTTATCATTGCAGAAATCAAACGCGCAAGCCCAAGCGCGGGGAGAATTGGTGCGATTCCAAATCCGAATGCACTTGCCAAAGAATACCTGCAAGGTGGGGCGAGTGCGATTTCTGTGTTGTGTGAGGGAGATTATTTCAAGGGAGATTTGGAGGATTTAAAAGAAGTCAAATCTGCAAACCCAAATGCTTGCGTATTGCGCAAGGATTTTATTACGAGAAAAGAACAAATTGCAGAATCGCGAGATTTTGGCGCAGATATGGTGCTGCTCATTGCCGCAGTCTTTATTGGACAAGACAATCAATATGGAGGGTTTTCGCAGCTTAAGGTGCTCTATGAGGAATGCTTGAATCTTGGTTTGACTCCATTGGTGGAAGTGCATAATGCGAGAGAAATAGACTTCATTACGCCTTTGGGAGCAAAACTTATCGGCATTAATTCGCGTAATTTGCATACTTTTGTGATTGATAGAATCCAAGCTTACAATCTTTTAGGCAAAATCCAATGCCAAAATCCACAAAGTAGAGTGATTTTTGAATCCTCTCTGAATTGCAATTTTGATGGTTTTGTCGTAGGTAACTTGGGGTTTAGCGGAATCTTGTGCGGAAGTTATTTCGTAAGGAATCTTGAGCCAAGAGGTGCAGTAAAGCACTTAAGCAATGCAATCAAATGTGGAAGCGAGGATTCTAATGTCTTTTATCGGAATGTTTTTAGGCTATTAGAATCTCCACTTGGATTGATAAAGATTTGCGGGATTACCAATACACAAGACGCCTTGATGTGCGCAGAATCTCTACAAGAATTATGCACACAAATTCAAAAAGATTCTAAACTTGCTATTTTGGGCTTCATCATAGAACCAACTTCTCCACGTTTTGTGGAAGTGGAATGTATTAGAGAAATAGCAAAAGCACTAGAGGAGTTTCCTAATATTTTAAAGGTTGTTGTTTTAAAGGACGACAGGGAGCAAATGGAATCCGCACTCAAGCTTTACCAAGAGGGTGTCATTGATGCGCTCCAACTGCACGGGGTGAGCAAGGCAGGTGTGTTTGGTGGAGTAGAGCTAAAGGAAGCAAACTTTGCCTTTTATGAGGCTTGGAATGTGGAGAGTGTGGAAGATTTGGGAGAATTTGTCAGTCCTTTTGTGCTGCTAGATTCCAAAAGTGCCTTAGGTGGTGGCAGTGGGCGAGAAATTGATTTGGAAATTTTGCACCAATTAAAAGCAAGGGTGCAAACCTTATGTGTCGCGGGTGGAGTGGGTGTAGAAAATATAGAATCCTTAAGGCAAATAGGGGCAAAAATGCTAGATATTAATTCTAGCATAGAATCTAAGGCGGGCAAAAAAGATTCTCATAAGATTCAAGCCCTCATTGCTTGTTTGAAAAAGGAGAATAAAAATTGCGATTAAAAGGGCTTTTTGTGGGGCAAATTGCCTCTTATACCTGTGGCGAAATTTCTTTTGATAGTGCGATGAAAGGAAAGGAAGTATTGTCTTTAGAAATTACTCAAAGTGGAATCATAGGCAATGAAATCGCTGATAAGAGACATCACGGCGGGGCAAACAAAGCAGTATTTGCCTATGGAATAGAGACTTATGCGCAATGGGAAAAGGAATTGGGTTTGAAAATTCCTTATGGTGGAATGGGAGAGAATCTCTTGCTAGAGGGGGCGCAAGAGAGTGGATTGAGGGTAGGGGATAGGTTGGTGTTTGATGAGGAAGTGGTATTGGAAATTTCTATGCCCCGTGTGCAATGTTTCAAGATTCCAAGTTTGTATCCGACAAAAGAGGATAAAAACGCGTTGGCGAAATTTTTGTTTGCAAAAGGTTGTGTGGGATTTTATTTGCGTGTTTTGCGTGGTGGCACGATTAGCAAGAATGCCAGTATTTCAATCCAAGCCTCGCAAGATTCTATTAGCCTGCAATTTGCGCATCAAGTTTATCAAAATCCAAATGCCAATCAAGAGGGGGTGAGAGTTTTGCTCGCAAATCCAAAACTAGCACAAGAATTTAAAAGAAATGTTGAGGAGAGACTAAAGGCGAAAGATTCTAGTTTGCTTAATTGGCAACTTGCGAATTGATTGGAGTAATTTTTATGCAAAATTTTATATTTTAGTTTAAAAAATACCGAATGGAAGCGAAGTTTTTGATTTTTGTTGTGGAGAGTTTTTGGATTTGTGTTTGGCTGATGATTCCCCCAAGCGCAAAGATTTCTGCTGAAAACTCTTGAGGCTCTAGGGTGTTAAGAAAATCAACCCCTAGTGGAGTGCCTTTGTTTGGAGTTGCAAATATTGGGCTAATAGTGATTCCATTCGCCCCTTGTTGATTGGCTTCTTGAATCTCTTGAAGGCTATGCGCACTAAAGAATACATAGGGTAATTTTTTTTTTGCGATTCTAATTTGTTGCATTTGTGAGCCATTGCAATGCACGCCATCAAAGCCAAATTGGATAGCCAAATCTAAATTAGAGTTGAGCAAACTCACGATTCTATGCTTTTGATTGAGATTTAAAAAAATTTCTATGAGCGCGGGATTGAAATCGGAATCCTTGTCGCGATAAGCAGCGAAATGGATAGAATGCCCCTCTAGGATTCTTGCATAAAAGTCGTGAAATTTTAAAGGAGTTTTAGGATAGAGTGTAGGCTCGGTGATGAGGTAAGCCTTAATGGGCTTCCTCACTTGCTAAAACAGCACCTGCTAAGAATACATAAGTCAAAATCATAAAGATGAAAGCTTGCAAGAATGCCATAAAGGTTAGAATCAAATAGGCGGGAAGTGGTGCAACCCAAGGAGCAAGCATCAACATAACAAGCAAAAACATATCGTCCCCTTTGATATTTCCAAAAAGACGGAAAGAGAGAGAAACTAATCGTGAGCAGTGGGAAATGATTTCAATAGGGAACATCAAGGGGGCAAGTGCTTTGACGGGTCCAGCGAAGTGTGCAAAGTATTTCACCACTCCAAAGGTGCGAATCCCCTCAAAATTATAAAAAACAAAGACAACCATTGCCAAAGTCAGTGTGAAACTAAGACTAGAAGAGGGTGCTTCAAATCCCGGGATAACTCCAATTGCATTTGCTAAGAAAACAAAAATAGCAATCGTTGCAGTCAGCGGCAGATATTGACGCGCTTTTTCCTCTCCAATCACATCTTTTGCCATAAAAATTACTCCGCCCAAAAAGGCTTCAAAAACATTTTGCATTGCGCCGGGCACGACTTGTAATTTTGAGGTGGCAAGTTTAGCCAAAATAATCGCAATGATTGCGACTAAAATCGTGTGAAATGCGATAATAAAGTCGTGGTCGTGGTTGAATAACCCCACAAAAGTAAATAATCTTCCGTCCATTCAAAACTCCTTTGTCAAAGTTAGTAATTATGCCAAAAATAAATTTAATAGAAAATTAACCTTTTTGCAACACGATTGTTTTTAGCAAAATATCGTGAAGTGTTTTTTTGTCCTTGCGCCACAGAGGCATAAACAATCCTAGCACGCTAACGCCAGAAAGCAAGAAAGCGCAAAAACGCAAAAGCGCAAAAAGAAATGTTACATTTTTACCATTTTCTCGCACAATCCAGAGATTATAGGCTTTTTTGCCCGGTGTTTGTCCGCTTTTAGCGGTAAAAATTGCTGCAATGACTCCGTAGAGTAAGACGGCTGCACTCGGTGCCCATAGGGATTCCCATAGGGCTTCTTTACTACCTAAAACGCCATAAGTGATGAGATACATAATGGGCAAATAAATCATAAAGGTATCAATGACTTGCGCTTTGCCACGATTTAAAAATCCCGCGATTTGTAGGGAATCGGAGGGATTTTGCGCTAATTCCTGCTCTAATTTGTAGGGTAATTTGGGTAATGCGTTAAAGATAGAATCTGCTTGAGGATTTTTAGTTTGCGTAGGAGATTTTGGATTTTGTTTGACTTTTCTCCAACGCATTGATATTCCAAATGTTTTTAATTCCCACGACTTCCGGGCTTGATTGCTGTGCTGCCTTGCTGACATAAAGGACAATTTTCGGCTTCAAAGGTTTCAAAGACAAAATCTTCTAATGCAAAGAGCGGCAGGCTTGGATTGAGTTTGCATTCTTTGGCTTCAAAGTGATTGGGGCTTTGGTAGCGATTGCAAATGCCACGATTTGCCAACGCAGCATATCCCACGACTTTTGCGCCAAGATTTTCTACGACTTTTGCCGATTCCATAGCTGAACCACCTGTGGTGATAATGTCTTCACAGACAAGAATTTTCTCATCCTCTTTAACTTCAAATCCTCGCCTTAAAGTCATCACTCCATTGACACGTTCTGTAAAGATAAAACGCACTTCAAGTGCGCGTGCAAGCTCATAGCCCGCTAAGATTCCGCCGAGTGCTGGAGAGCACACGCAATCCACTTGCAATGCAGAATCTTTGATGATTTGTGCTAAAGCAGTAGCTAGCTCTTGTGCCACTTTTGGATTTTCTAGCACTTTTGCAGATTGCAAGTAAAAGGGTGAATGTCTCCCGCTACTAAGCAAAAAATGCCCCTCTAAAAGTGCGTTGGCATTCTTATAGATTTGTGTGATATTCATCGTGGATTCCTTGAATAGCGCGAAACTAGATTTTGAGCAACTCTTCTTCTTTGTGCTTGACGAGTTCATCAATCTTTTTGACTGCCTCATCGGTAAATTTTTGAATCTCGTCTTGCCCTTTTTTGGATTCGTCTTCGCTGATTGCCTTGTCTTTCTCTAGTTTTTTGATTTTGTCATTAGAATCCTTGCGAATATTCCGAATCGCAACTTTTGATTTTTCGCCGATATTTTTAGCTTCCTTTGCGATTTCTTTACGTTGTTCACTTGTCATTGGAGGGAAAAAGAGTTTAATCACTTCGCCGTCATTATTGGGATTGACACCGATATTTGCCTCTTGGATTGCGCGTTCAATGTCTTTGAGTAAATTCTTTTCCCAAGGAGTAATGACAATCGTGCTTGCATCTTGTGCAATCACAGAACCTACTTGATTGAGTGGAGTGGGAGTATCATAATAATCAATGCGGATATGGTCTAAAATCGCAACAGAAACTTTCCCGCTGCGCAGAGTGCCAAACTCTTTTTTCATTGATTCAATGCTTTTTGCCATTGTTTCTTTTGTGTGTTTGTAGATTTCTTGCAAATCCATAAGATTCCCCTTTAATTAGATTCTGTATTGCTAGGTGCAGCAGGAGCCGCAGGCGCACTCGGAGTTGTAGAGCCTTGTGGCAAGCTAGGCGTTGGAATCTCGGGAATAGCCGCTTCATCAATAATGGATCTTTTAGAATCTTGAACATAAAGATAACTTAATGCAATCGTGTTGATAACAAACAATAATCCAAGCCCAAAAGTAAGCTTGGCTAGGAATCCCGCCGGTCCTTTAGCACCAAATAAACTTTCGTTGCTTCCACTATATGCGCCAAGCCCAATGCTTGAACTCTTTTGCAATAGCACAATTGTTGTAATGAGAATTGCCAATACAAACTGCAATACCAATAAAATTCCACTCATAGGTTTCCTTAAATTTGTTGATAAAACTTAAAAATTCTGCGCATTTTAGCGCAACTTATCTAATAGCTTGCTAAATGCTAACAAATTGTTTTATTCGTGATGAGCTCACGCATAGACAAATAGCTATTGAGTGCTCCAAGATAAGCTTTTGCAGTTGCCTGCATTGTATCTAAATGCAATCCGTGCCCAATCACAGCAGGTTTGGTAGGGTCAAATTCTACCTTGACAACGACTTTAGCAAGGGCGTCTTTGCCCTCACTGACGGCTTCTACTTTATAATCTTTCAAGATTCCTTGATGTCCGCTGATTCTATCAATGGTTTTGAGAATCGCATCTACACTTCCATTACCAATGGCTGCGTCTATTTTTGTTTCTCCGTCTTTTTGGATAGAAATTGCCGCGTGAGGCACACCCTTAGAGCAACTGCTAATCTGCATTCCCAAGAGTTCAAAGACTTGCGGAATCTTGGTTGCTTCCTCTGTCATAATGGAGCGAATATCCTCATCATACACTTCTTTTTTGCGGTCGCATAGGACTTTGAATCTTTCAAATGCCTTGTCTAGTGTTTCTTGTGGAATCTCGCCAAATCCCATATTGGCAAGTTTGTCTCTGAATGCCGCGCGTCCGCTATGTTTGCCAAGAACCAAGCCATTATTCTCTGGGATTCCAATATCACTTGCACGCATAATCTCGTAAGTTTCACGATGTTTTAACATACCATCTTGGTGGATTCCGCTCTCGTGTGCAAAGGCATTTTTGCCGACAATCGCCTTATTGGGCTGCGGACGGATTCCTGTAATATCGGAGACTAATTTGCTGCACGCATAAATTTCTTTCGTGTTAATGCGCGTATCTAGCCCATTGAATCTGTCTTTGCGCGTTTTTAGAATCATTACCACTTCTTCTAATGCGGTGTTTCCTGCGCGTTCGCCCAAGCCATTAATCGTGCATTCCACTTGTCTTGCGCCATTTTCAATTCCTGCAATAGAGTTTGCTACGGCAAGCCCTAAGTCATTATGACAATGCACAGAGAGAATCGCGCGATTTCCTACAAAAGCCTTTAATTCACGAATCATTGCACCTAATTCTTGGGGCAATCTATAACCTACCGTATCGGGCAAATTTAATGTTTTTGCACCCGCTTCAATGACTGCGTGTGTGATTTCTTTTAAGAATCCTAAATCACTCCTGCTTGCGTCTTCGCAACTAAACTCCACATCTTCGCATAGGCTTTTCGCTAAACTCACCGCTTCTACTGCGCGTTTGATGACTTCATTAGGCTGCATTTTGAGTTTAAACTCCATATGGATTGGGCTTGTAGCGATAAAGGTATGGATTCGCTTTGATTTTGCCTTTTCTAAAGCCTTTGCTGCACTTTCAATGTCTTTTGGCACAGCTCTTGCGAGAGAACAAATCGTGCTATTATGGACGACTTCAGAGATTCTATTGATTGCTTCAAAATCCCCCGGACTTGCCGCGGCAAATCCAGCCTCAATAATATCTACGCCTAAACGTTCTAATGCTAAAGCAAGCTTGATTTTTTCTTCTGTATTCATTGAAGCCCCGGGGCTTTGCTCGCCGTCTCTTAAAGTGGTATCAAAAATTTTAATCATTTCCATTATTTAATCCTTAATATAAATTTATTGTTGATGAGATTCTAAAATGCCCCCAGTGGAGAGAGCATAGAAAGTGTTAAGAGGTTTTTTGTCCGACTATAATAAGTATAGAATCGCATACGCATTTTTATTCCTTACGGGATTCTTTGCTGAAATATTTGAGGTAAAGATAATAAGTTGCACGCGCGGGACCAAAGCAAACATAGCCACTAATTAAAGTTACAATCGTATAAATGGGGTAAATAAATAAAATCGCTAGGATAATCATCATCAATACGATAATTTTACCAAAACTGATTTTCTCAAAACTCATTTTCTTGAAGCTAGGATAGCGCACATTACTCACCATTAAAAATGCAATAATCAGGCTTGTAACCATTAAGGGAAGCAAAAAAATGCTTTCAGGATATTGCGGATATTGCTTGCTAAGCTCCATTTCAAAGAGCAACCAACTCACTACAAAAACCGCCGCAGAGGGAATTGGAAGCCCAATAAAAACATTGGGTTCATTGTTGTTAGTGGTTACATTAAAACGTGCCAAGCGAATTGCCCCAAAGACAACATACAATCCTGCGACGACTACACCAAATTTACCATAATGGAATCCGCCATAAAAAAACAAAATCATTGCGGGGGCTACGCCAAAAGCAACAACATCTGCTAAGGAGTCAAACTCCACACCAAATTTACTTGTCGTGCCCGTTAAACGCGCAACACGTCCATCTAATCCATCAAAGATAAGGCTGACAAGCACAAGCCAACACGCAAGCTCAAAACGTTCAACAAAAGCATAGGCAACTGCTAAGATTCCTATGTAAATACTAGCACCCGTAAAGAAGTTTGGTAAAATATACAATGGATTAATTTTCATTTATTTTTTACTCCATTTTGAGGTTTGCCTCATAAATTTTGGCTTAAACCTCATTGGCTTGGTGTTGATTTTGTCTTGCCAAGCAATGTTTTGCCGCCTAATACTTTATCATTGATATTAACTCTCACTTCGGAATTAAGTGGGATTTTTAGAATCGCCTTGCCATTGAGAAAAAACCCAATACGTTCCCCTAATCTAAAGTTAGAATCCCAAAGATACAAAGAAGTTTGAGCGAAATATTTGGGAAAAAGTGTTAAACTAAGCGTTGTATTGGAATCTAAATCTTTATGGATTACACGATGAAAAGTAATTGTAATCCGTTCTCCTGTGATTTCATCGCCGTTTTTTAATCCTTTGATGTGTTCGGTTTTTAAAGCTTCTCCGCACTTTCCAAGATTTGCCAGAGGCATTCTAAGCATACCACAAAAACAAATAGGCTTGTGAATTTGCAAGTAGATTCCATCGGATTTGTTTTCTATATTTTTAATGATTCCGTCTATGGGAGATAGAATAGAATCGCTCGCATTGTCTTCTAGCATTCGTTCGGTGTTTCTATAAAAATAGATTAAGCAAGCAAACACGATGAAACAAAGGAATCCAAGAATCTCCCAATCCAACAACCAACAAAGCAACAATAGAAATGCTCCTATGCCAATAGGTTTCCAGCCCTCTTTTGCAATAAATTCTGTGGTTGTTTTCATCAATTCTCCTTAGGCTTCTTCTTTTTCTTCTACAACGATTCTACTTTCTAAATGATGCGCCTTTTCATATTCACTAATAATTTCACGCACCTTTTGCCCATCAATATTTTCTTTTTCAAACAATTCTTTCACGATATTCTCAATCGCTTCTTTATAGGTTTCTAACGATTCTTTAACGACATTGAAACGTTCGTTTAACACGGCTTTAATGTGTGCGTCCATTTTTTGCGCCATTTCTTCACTATATTCCCTACTGCTTCCTAAGCCGCCATTTAAAAAGACATTGCGTTGTTTTTCTAGCACCATAAGCCCCGCTACATCTGTCATTCCATAGTAGCTTACCATTGCCTTAATAATGTCTGTGGCACGTTCTAAATCATTGCTTGCCCCTGTTGAGATTTCACCCAAAAAGACATCTTCTGCTGCTCTACCGCCTAAAAGCACATCTACTTCAGCCAAGAGTTCGTGTTTTTGCATAAGATATTTGTTTTCTTCTGGCGTATTGAGGGTGTAACCAAGCGCAGCAAGCCCACGCGGAATGATAGAGACTTTTGTTACCTTTTTTGCTCCTTTGGTGATTTCTGCAATGAGTGCGTGTCCGCTCTCGTGATAAGCAACGATTTTTTTCTCTTTGGGAGAGATTCTGCGCGACTTTTTCTCTAATCCCGCAATGCCGCGTTCTACCGCTTCTAAAAAATCACTTTGTTCCACTTCTTTTTTGTTGCCTCTTCCAGCAAGCAATGCGGCTTCATTGACAATATTTGCCAAATCCGCTCCTGCAAGCCCCGCAGTAAGTTTTGCTACCTCAAAGAGATCTACATTTTTTGCCAATTTGATATTTTTGATATGCACTTTAAGAATCTCTACGCGCCCTTCAAAGTCCGGTTTATCTACTAGCACTTGTCTATCAAATCTACCCGGACGCAAAAGCGCAGGGTCTAGCACTTCAGGTCTGTTAGTCGCCGCAAGGACAATCACAGGAGAGGAATCGGAGTTGAATCCGTCCATTTCGGCTAGGAGTTGGTTTAAGGTTTGTTCTCTCTCGTCATTGCCGCTAATCATACCACCTGCCGCACGACTTTTACCAATCGCGTCAATTTCGTCAATAAAAATAATGCTTGGAGCTTCTTTTTTAGCGTTTTCAAACAAATCCCGAACACGGCTTGCGCCCACACCGACAAACATTTCAATGAAACTACTTCCACTCACAGAGAAAAACGGCACATTTGCTTCGCCTGCTACGGCTTTAGCGAGGAGAGTTTTACCCGTACCCGGAGGTCCTACAAGTAGAACTCCTTTAGGAATCTTAGCACCGAGTGCGGCATAACGTTCGGGATTCTTTAAAAAATCTACAATCTCTACCACCTCATCTTTTGCTTCTGCATTACCCGCCATATCCTCAAATTTGACATTGGGCTTTTCTGCATTGACAAGCTTTTTAGAGCTTCCAATCCCCAAGATTCCGCTTCCCATATTTTTTTGCATTCTGCTTGCTAAAAACATCCAAATGGCAAAGAAAATAAAGACAGGCAAAACCCAACCAAATAGCATATCACTTAGCCAATTGCTCTCATTATATCCTGTGTATTCTACGCCTTTTTCATCAAGGAGAGGAATCAATGTATTGTCTGGATTGACTCTTTGGGCATTGTAGGCAATTTTACTGCCTCCTTTTTCTGATGTCGCCTTGATATTGGTTTGTCCAATGGCTACGAAATCTACTTCTTTATTTTCAATGAGTTTTTTGAGCTCATAGTAATTAATTGTTTTGGTTGTCGTTGCCCCGCTTAATTTGCTCACTTCTCCACTTGCTGGAGACACCATACGAAAGATAACAATCGCGATGATTGCAAAGATAACAAACATTAGAAGAGGATTTTGGTTAAAAAAATTGTTTGGTTTTTTATCTTGCGGATTGGGATTATTGTTTGGTTTTTGCATAATTATCCTTTGTTTTGTAAAACTAAAGTTGCCCATTCTTGATTAATTTCTTGGGAAACTATTGTAAATCGTTTGAATTTATCAAGAACTTTTGGCACATATTTGTCTAAAATTCCTGATAAAATCAAATATCCCTCTCTTTTCACATAGGATTCCAATGGCAACGCAACAATAATGTCTGCTAGAATGTTTGCGATGACAATATCAAACTTGCCTTTTTCATTGGGGATTGTGTGGAGTGAGCCCAAAAAAACTTTGTCTAATACAAGGTTGTTTTGAGTCATATTTTCTTGTGTCGCTTGAATTGCGAGCTCGTCTGTATCGCACGCCCAAACTTTTGCACCGCTTTTTTTAGCGCAAAGGCTTAGGATTCCGCTTCCGCAACCAACATCTAAAATCCATTGGTTTTTTAGCGCGTTTGGGGAATTTTTGGGAGAGAGGGTAGCCTCTAATGAGGCATTTTTAGGAGCATTGCTATTTTCGTTTTTGTTTGGAGATTTTGTCTCTTGAAGTCTCTGCTCTATGATGCCTAATGCTTTCAAGCAACCAAAGGTCGTTTCGTGATGTCCGCTTCCAAAGGCAAGGGCAGGGTCAATAATCACATTGATTTTATCGTCTTTTCCTTTAAACCACGAAGGGTGAATATAATATTTGCCACATTCTATTGGCTTGATAGAATTGCGATAGACAGCAATCCAATCTTGATTTTTCAAAACTTTTTCAGAAAACTTTAGAGTTATGGGTTCTGCCATAATGGCTTCCAATTCTTTTGCGTATGCAAGTAATTGCATTTTTATTGGCTCTATGGCATTTTCTGTGCGGATAATGAATCCCTTGTCAATCTCTTCAATTGCCTCGCCCGTAATTTCTAATGCTTTGTCTTGCAAGAGCCATAGAAAATTATCCGCTTTGACGCTTAGACAATTGTAGTAGGATTCCATAATTAGTCATTCACACCTAAAACGACTTCTAATTTTTCTTTTAAAACTTGCGGGGTAAAAGGCTTTACGATATAGTTATTTACACCTGCTTTTAATGCAGTGATAACTTCTGCCTTACCACCTTCTGTGGTAACCATAATGATTGGAATATCTTTAAAACGTTCGTCTGCACGCACTTTTTTGACCAAGTCTAATCCATTCATTTCGGGCATATTCCAATCCGTGATAAGCACTTTAGTATCAGGATTAGAATCCATTTTTTCCCAGCCCTCAACTCCATTCTCACCTTCTAAAATATCTTCATAGCCAAGTCTCGCAAGAGTATTTTTGATAATTCTTCGCATAGTGGAACTATCATCTACAACGACCATTTTCAATGCAAACTCCTTAAATTAAAATTTATTAAAAATTTGAAAAATAACAATAACTGAATATAATAGCATAATTTCACACAAAATAAGCATAAAATTAAATAAAATAAGAATCCAAGCATAAAATTTATTTACGACTAAACCGTTTAAAGACTTTTTGCAAATCAATCTTATTTTCATAAAATGCTTTTCCCACAATTACGCCATCAATTTCCGCTTCTTTGAGTGCCTCAAAATCTGCTTCAGAGGATAATCCACCACTTGCAATAGTGAAGATTCCACTTTTGTCTTGGATTTTTTTTGTAAATTCTATATTTAATCCGCCAAGCATTCCATCACGTGCAATATCAGTGCAAATAATCGCCTGCACCTTGCTTCCTCTAAATAGCTCTGCGAAATCCCACGCCAAAGTGTTTTCACTCGTAGCCCAGCCTTCTGTTGCGACTTTGCCGTCTTTTGCGTCAATTCCAATGACAATGGCATACTTTTCTGCCATATTGAGCGCGAATTGCGGATTTTTTAGCGCAATAGAACCCAAAATCACGCGAGAGACACCCAAGTCTAAATAAGTCTTAATCGTTTCTTCCTCACGGATTCCACCGCCCACTTCAATTTTAAGCTTAGAATCTTTGCAGATTTTTTCAATCACGGCAAGATTTTTTGGCTTTCCTGCAAATGCGCCGTCCAAATCCACAATGTGTAAAAATTCTGCTCCCAAGTCTTCAAAATGTTTGGCGAGTGCATCGGGCTCGTTGGCATAAACCTTTGCGCTTTCCATTAAGCCTTGTTTTAAACGCACCGCGCAACCCTCTTTTAAGTCTATTGCCGGAATAATTTGCATACAACTCCTTATAGATTTATAAAGTTTTGTAGAATCCTAAGCCCCACATTATGAGATTTTTCAGGGTGTGGTTGGATTCCAAAGACATTGTCCTTTTGCACTATGGAGGCAAATTTCGTTCCATATTGGCTAATTCCAATAGCATTTTGTAAATTTTTGACATAATAACTATGCACAAAATACAAATAAAAGGGCGATTCTAATCCTTTTAAAAGTGGCGAGGGTTGGTGAATGGTTACGCAATTCCAACCCATTTGTGGAATCTTTTGATTTGCGCTCAAATCTTTTGCCTCAAATGGAATAACCTCCCCCTCTATCAATCCTAAGCCTAAATGTTCTCCAAATTCGTAACTTTTGTCAAAGAGTAGCTGCATACCCAAGCAGATTCCAAGTAATGGTTTGCCACTTTTGGCAAACTCTAGCACGGCTTCTTGCATTCCATTATGCTTTAAGTGTTGCATCGCATCGCCAAATGCTCCCACTCCGGGCAAAATTAAATGGTCATAGGTTTTGAGACTTTCTGGGTCTTGCGTGATAATGGCTGTTGCGCCAATCTTGTAAAGTGCATTTTGAACACTTGCAAGATTGCCGATTCCATAATTGACAATGCCAAGCATATTTAATCTTGTTTTAGGCTTGCGGTAAGTTTGACATATGAGGCTAACCCCACGAGCAAACAAGTAACCGCCCCAATCAAATAAACCGCATAGAGTAGTTTTTCTGGCGCGGTGATAGCGAATTTAAAGACGAGCATTAAGGATTCAATCGCTAAGGCAATCACAATAGAGCCCAAGAATCGTGTCATTGTTTTATGCACGACTTTAGAATCTTGTGATTTATGCCGTCCTAAAACTTCCTCTTCAAAGATTGCGCGCACGAGGTCAAAGATAGCCAAACTTAGAGTGATTAGAATCGTAGCTTCAAAGACATCTTTAATGTCTAAAACTTCCAAGCCCTGAAAGCGACATAAGGCTTCCCATAGGCTAATGCTACCCTTAACAAGCAATAAAGAGCAAACCAAAAAGAGCGATAAAGCCATAAGAAAATAGACGCATTTGCCAATCGCAAAAGAAATTCCAAACAAAGGCGTAGGGCGTACGAGCTCCAAACTACGTTCTAAGCGCACGTCCATACAGACGACATACGCAAGCTCGCCTTTGTCATTATAGAGCGGATAAGAGACGGTAATGACGAGATTTCCGCTTGCCAAAGAGGGATAAGGGTCAGTTAAGATACATTTTTTTTCTTTGATTGCACGATAAAAATAGGCGCGTTCATTGTGGTTTTCTCCCTTTTTGCACTCTATTTTGGAATCTTTAGAGATTCCATCTAGCACTAAAGCCCCGCTCGCGTCTAACACATAGATTAATTCAAAAATCCCCACCTCTTTTTCTATTTTTTGAACCCCATCTACAATTTTATTGAGTTCAATATGGGGCAAATGGTTTTTGATATTGCGCTGCATTAAAAAGCACAAATATGCGCGAATCTCATAACGCATTTCGCTAAAGTTTGCAATGTCTTTGGATAACATTTATCATTCCTTAAGTTTAAGATTCTATTTGGGCACTAATTGTATCAAAAAATACAGAATAATAACCCATATCTTGCGGCAAATTTTCTCTCCAAGCATTCAAAATGCTCTGATAATCCTCCAGAGTCAAATTTCCCTTGAGCAATTCGTAGTTAAGGTATAAACCATAGGTATTTAAAACATCACTTTGGCAATATTCATCAATTTTTTCTTGTTGTCCTGCATAATACATTTGAAGCACTTGCGCACCATTTGTGTCATATTTGCCCGGAAATCCGACTAAGTTTGCCAATATATCTAGTTTGAGATTCCGCACACTGCCATAGTTACCTAAGCTTTCTAGCAAATCAATATGGAATCGTTCGCAATACCGCTGCCGATAATTTTCCCATTTGCTTTTGTTGAATTGGGGATTATTTTCTTCAAAGTAGGCGTTGGCGTTGAGTTTGTATTTCATTGCGCGTAAAAGCAGCATTGGCAAATCAAATCCCCTGCCATTGTAGCTAACGAGTTTGGGTTGGTGTTTGTTGAGGTAGTCTAAAAAGGCTTGAATGAGTGATTTTTCGCGCATTTCTTTGGAATCCCCGCTACTTTTAAAGTTTCCTACTTTAATGAAGCGTCCGAAGTCATCGCAAAAGACTGCCGCAATACTGATGACTTGATGGTAGCAAACGGGCAAAAATTCTGTGCCACTTAACTCTTTTTGGATTGCCATTGCAGTTTGACTTATCTCCAAATCATCTAGGGATTCTATATCAATATCGCGTGTTTGAAATTCTTGTTGGAATCCTTTTTGGACTAAAGCAGTATCTAAAATCGTCTCACAATCAAAGACCATTATCATTTTGCATTCCTTTAAATTTTGAATTTATTATTTTAAAGTAATTTTGGTTAGAATCCAAATTTATACTTCACAATTTAAAGGGGCGATAATGCTACTTGGAGTAAATATTGACCATATTGCAACTTTGAGGCAAGCGCGTAAAATTAATGACCCTGACCCGCTAGAGGCAGTCTTTATCGCAAAACGTTCTGGCGCAGACCAAATTACCTTGCATTTGCGAGAAGACCGCAGACATATGCACGATTTAGATGTCAAACGCGTATGTGAAAATTCCTTTTTGCCTGTCAATGTGGAATGTTCCATCAATCCGCAAATTATTGATTATTTGTTAGAATTAACACCCCACCGCATTACGCTTGTGCCTGAAAATCGTGCGGAGATTACAACAGAGGGAGGATTGGACATTCTAGGTAATCAAAAGAGAATCGCAGAGATTACACGCGATTTTAAGGAAAAAGGCGTGGAAGTTTCGCTATTTATTGACACACACCTTGAACAAATCCGCGCTTCCAAAGAAGTGGGCGCACAAATGGTAGAACTGCATACCGGTTCTTATGCTAATTTGCATTTGATGTTAAATTCCAATCTGCCCTCTATGCACAATGCGATAGAATCGCTAAGGCTGCCACGACAAGAGCTAAAAGAGAAATTGCAAGATTCCATAGAAAGTTTGCGTAATGCCGCAAGAGAGGCGAAATCTCTAGGGCTGGAAGTTGCCGCAGGACACGGGCTAAACTACATTAATCTTGCCCCGATTCTATCTATTCCCGAAATCGTTGAGCTTAACATCGGACAAAGCATTATCGCGCGCGCAATCTTTAGCGGGCTTGAAAATGCGATTAAAGAAATGGTGCAATTAATCAAAAGCTAAAATCTTTGCATTTTGCTTAAATTTGCGGCATATCAATTGGGCTAGGATTCGTAGGCTTGGGATTCTCTGGTGGTATGAATTGCGTTTGTGTATTTTGAGCGGTTCTTTCATAAACGATTTCAAGTGTGGGGTTGGAATCTGCCAAATCCACAAAACGCGTGCAATGCTTATGAAAGGTTAATTTCACTACGCCGGTAGGACCATTGCGCTGCTTGCCGATGATGATTTCTGCTTCCTCCTCATTGCGAGGGACATAAGTACTCTTGTATTCTTTATTCTCTTTCTTTGCCGCTTCTTCTTTTTCTTTTTCATCTTTTTGTTTATAGACTGCATCGCGATAGACAAACAAAATAATATCCGCGTCTTGTTCAATAGAGCCCGATTCTCGCAAATCTGAAAGCATCGGGCGGCGGTCGCTCCTACTTTCTAGGCTGCGATTCAGTTGTGAGAGCGCGATAATAGGAATCTCTAATTCGCGCGCAATCATCTTGAGTCCGCGACTGATTTCGCTGACTTCTTGGTGTCTGTCTTTATTGCTTGCGCTGCTCATTAGCTGCAAATAGTCAATCACGGCAAGCCCAATTTCTGGGTGTTTGGATTTGATTTTTCTAAGTTTGGTTCTTAATTGATGAATCGTAAGCAAACTATTATCATCAATAAACAAAGGCGATTGGCTCATTATCTCTGCCGCACGCGTAAGATTGCTCCATTCCTCATCTTGCAGATTCCCTACACGCAAGTTTTGTAAGGCGATAGAAGTTTTTGCCGCAAGCATTCTTAGCATTAATTGTTCCGCGGGCATTTCAAGGCTAAAAAACGCTACGCCTCTGCCCGTATCTAGTGCTTTTTGAGCCATATTTAATACAAGCGTTGTTTTGCCCATCGCAGGACGCGCCGCGACAATGATTAAATCACCCTTGCCAAAGCCTGTCGTCATTTTGTTTAAACCCGCAAAGCCTGTATCTACACCGATGAGGAGATTATTCCCGCGCTTTTTCATCTCCTCTACATATTTTAAAGTGGATTGAATGATTGTTTTAGAATCCTGAAATCCTCGCATATCGTGGGTATTAGTAATCTTATAAAGCTCGCTTTGGAGATAGTCTATAATTTCTTTAGAACTTGTTTCTTCATCACTTGCGCTTTGATTGATTTTCATTGCAAAGGAATGCAGTTTGCGTTTGGTAGAGGATTCCAAGACTTCATTGACATAAGACTTCAAATCACTAATGGGGCTTGTGGTGAGGATATTTAGAATCTCTTCTTGTGTGATAGGGCGCGTTTTGGTTGAAAGCTTGAGGATAAACTCTTCATCAATGGGTCGGTCAGTATAGCGGAGTTCTAGCATTGCGGCAAAGATGTTTTGGTGTGGAGTGTAGGCGAAATCCTCTGCCACTAGGGATTCTGCAATCACATCTAATTGCTCTGGGTCAAACAAAATGGAGCTTAGAATCGCCCGCTCAATCTGTAATTGCATTTCCATTGGCATTCCTTAAACATTATTTTTAAGATGAAAAAACAAATGTGTCAAAGTTGTGAGCGCAAACACAGGCACAAAGAATCCCAAAATTGGAATCAAGCTTAATCCATACAGAGGCAAAGTTACATTGCGGATTTGGGTTTTTTTCTCCGACTTAATGCGCTTCAACTCGTGTTTTTCAAAAATCCCTTCCCCCACATCGGCAACTAGTGTTTTAGAAAATAGCCAAAAGTTTGGCAATAAAATCACGAAAGAACCCACAAATGGCACAAAATAAAAGGGTAACAAAAGCACTAAAAAGAAAAAATACAAGAGATAAATCCCTAGCAGGGACAAAAGAGAAATTATCGCATTGGTGTTGCCATCAAGTGAGGCGGTGGGGTAATGTTGATTGCGCACAAAATCAACGACAAAAGGTGCTAAAAAGGAACAAATGATGAGTGTGAGTAAGAGTGATAACACCAAAAACGCAAAAGCCAAAAAAATAAAAATAGTTGTTTTGATGATATAGTCCAAGCTATTTTGAATCCAAGCAAGCCATACAATAGAAATGTTTAAGTCTAGGTAGAAGTAATGATAGAGCATTGCATACCAATCACTACCAAAAAAATAAAGAATCGCACCCCAAAAAGCAAGAGCAACCAACAAAGGCAAAAAGGTAAGCCCCAATAAATACGGCGTGAAAATGTCCTTTTTGGCAAGCGCGAAATAATGCTTGGTATGGGCGAATTGTTCTTGCATTTTTGATTGCATTCTTTTCCTTAAGTCAAGCCTAAAAGTCTTTTGGGATTCTTACCAAGTGAGGACTTCTTTTTTGATTTTATTGAGTGTATCAATCGCGTCTTTGAGGCGGGATACTTCGTTGTCAATTTGTTGGAGATTCCACGCGCCAAGCTCCTCTGGCATATCTTGCGAGCCGCGTTTAATCATAATATAATCCACGAAAGAAATCTTTGCGATTCCTAAAAGCAGCTGAATCTCTGCTTGTGCTTCCTCAATCTCACGCAAAATTCCGTCAATGCGTTCAAACATTTTTATTCCTTTGCCAAATTTTAAGCCGAAATTTTAGCATTTTTGATGATTTTTTACAAAGGGAGGAAATCCTCTAGCATTTCTTCTTGCATTATGGAGGAAATCTCAAGCATAAAGTCCTCAATGGGTCGCTCTATAATCAGAATCGGGGAAGTCAAAAACCCATAAGGATAGAGCTTGTGTCGTAGCAAGAGTTGCACTTCCTCGTCCAACCCCTCACGCAAAAGCGTTGCAAAATCGGGTTTGTTTAGAATTGTCTTGAAATTTTTAAAAAGAAGCAATAAAATCCCTTCTTTGTTGGCATATCCGATTCCATTATGCCAAAATTCTATACGTGCTTTGGCAGGTTTTGTGAGCAGAGAATAACTGCAAATAAAACTAGGAATCGTGCGCTCTTGGCAAGTGAGTTTGCCCTGAAGCAGCACATAGCGGGAAACTTTGCGTTTGATGATTTGGTAGGGTTGGCATTGCTTCTCTAGTTTTGCGCGTGTTTGGAAATTGTGGAATCGCAAAGAGGGGAGATTCCTCATTCCTTGTGGCGTGCTTAAAGATGAGAGGAGTTCTAATGCGACTCTTTGGGGTTTGTTGCGTTGGGCTTTGAGGGCAAAAATACAACCACAATAATTTTGGCGGTAGAGTTTCGCATTTTTAGCAAGTTCATTTTGCACTTTTGTGCCCCCTTTGCTTCGCACATCAAGAGGCAGGAAGTTAAGATTCCAACTTCTTGCAATCGTCTCTCCTTGCGCAAAGAGTTCCGCTTGAGATTTCATCGGGCTTGCGAGTAGGGTAGTCGTAAATTCTGTGCAATGTGTCTTTTGCGCAATTTGCGCTGTTTTGCTTAAACGAAAGTCAAAGCAGAAGCTACACCGCTCTCCCTTTTCTGGTGCGTTTTCTAATCCTTTGGCGTTTGCTAGCCATTCTTTGTCGTCATATTCTCCTACAATAAGCGGAATCCCAAGTGCTTCACAACTGCGTTTAACATCTTCTAGGCGCAGTTGATATTCTTCGTAGGGGTGGATATTGGGGTTATAGAAAAATCCGCAAAAATGCTTATTGGGATAGATTTTTTGTAGTTGGGTTAGGAAATGATGACTATCAACGCTGCAACAAATATGCACTAAAGTGGTGTTTTGATGACTGAAATCATAAGGAATAGACGACATTTTCTCTCTTTTTGGAGTTTTAGATAAACGAAATTTTAGCATACAAACTTTATACAAGTCGCAAGAAATATGTTAAAATTCGCACGACCCTTTCATCTAGTGGCCAAGGATAATGCTCTTTCACGGCATATACGGAAGTTCAAATCTTCCAAGGGTCGCCAATGTTTTTCATTTAGTTTTATCTCACAAGATGACAACTTGCTTCACCTTAAATTCCAAGATAACTTTCTCTTAACTTTTTCCCCAAAAAACCGATATAATAAATAGTATCTTAAATGGAGGAGGGTTAAGTGCTTAAGAAATCGTTAGTTTGTCTAGCATTCTCTAGTATGTTAAGTGCTTTGCTCTTTGCGCAAACACAACCAAAAGTGCAATTAAGTGAAGCCCTAAGTGGCAAAGAAGCAAAGGAAATGTTACAGAATTTCCCAAAGGAAAGTAAATCTGCGATTAAGATTTCGCAGAACGAACGAGCAAAGATTGCCAAGAGTGCAAGAGGTGGAATTTATCCCTATTGATTGGCGAGTTAATAGACAAGGAGCAAACTATGGCTGTGATGAATAGAATAGATATGACAAGCGTAAATATGCGCGATTTAGGTGATTTGAATAGTCAAATCAAAGGTAATAATGGCTTAGTCAAAATAACTGATGAGCTAAGGCAACAAAGTGCAGAAGCACAGGCAAAGGCAGAACGCGAAGCCAAAGCAGGACAAGTTAGAGTGCGTGTGGATAGTATTTTAGGTTTAAATTCTGGTTATGGTTTGAATGCCAACAAGGCAAATTATTTTACCGAAAATTTTTATTCTACTAGCGTTACACACGACCCAAAAACTGGGCAAATGAAATACAACTTTTCTGGATATGCTGCATACTCTGCGGATAGGAAGCTTTTTGACAATAATGGGGTAATGCCTAGTTATCTCAATGCTAAAGGAGCTGATAAATACCTGAATACTCCTGTGGGGCAAATGGAAGTCTTTTTAGACTTAGACGATGATAATGACCAATATGGAGTAGGGACATTAGACTATGTCGGACAATTGATTAATTTAGATATTAATCAAGACGGAATCCTAAACTCTGACGATGAGTTTTTTGATAAACTAAAGCTTAGAGGCTATAACTCTAATGGCGAAGAAGTTATTTTAAAATTTACTGATGTGTATAATTCTTTGGATTTAACCAAGTTTGTCAATACGCAAAAAGATGTTAAAGGAGACCAAGTCAGTGGCACTTCTCTCTTCCGTCCTGAATTAAGCTACAAGCAACTTAATGAGGAGCAAAAGCACAACTTCAAAACAATGTTTAAAGACAATGCAGATGAGAGTGGTTGGATAGACTTTAGGAAAACTTACAAAGATGAGAGTGGAATAGAACAATTAGTCTATGGCGACCTTGTAAAATCCTTAAACCTTGCCTATAAAAAAGTCGGAATCAATGGAGTAGAGAATTTAGAGCTATTACGATTTAATGTCTATGATGGGCGCAATGGGGATTTTAGCAAAGGCTATGTAATGGACAAAAAAGAGCGATTCTCAGCTATGTATGAGAATTATTACAATAGCAAGGATTATGGCGAAAAACTTGCCATTGAGCGTGAATTTCAAGTCATCACTGGAATGAAATTCAGTGAGGAAAAGTTTAAAGAATTTTACAATGGGTTAAACAATCCTAGCACTGCAACCAAATATGCAAATGCGCTTAAAGATGTGGATTCTGTGGTGGCAATGAAATTAAATGATAATGGAATGCTCACACTTAAATTTGATTCGGGAAGAACAATAGACATTAGCCTTGAGGATTTATTCACAAGCGATGGAGAATTTAATATAACAAGCAAAGGTGAAAAAGCAAGCATAATGAGCGAGAGCCTCAATGATGATGCGCTTAACAAACTTGATTTTGCACAAATAGGAATGCAAACGAATAATGGAATCGTGTCTTTGGCGGATTTGGGCATACAATTTATCCAAAAAGAAATGCTTAAAAATGGCAAAACCACATTTGTCCTAACAAAAGAGAATGGCTCTACACTAGTAGCTTCAAGTTTATACAAAGTCCGAAACGTAGAAGATATGATTAAGTTTGCAGAATTAGAGGAGAAAGACAAGTTAAGAGCAACGAAATTTGAAAGGGAGGCGTAGGATTCGTATGTAGACAAATCAGATTCTGCTGATACGCTTAAGCTCTTAGCTTGCTAGGGGCTCAAGCAAAAATGTAGGTATGATTGATGCTCTTTCCAATCAAAAGATTATCCAATCCTACACACTGCTAGCGTCTGCTTTGATTAAGTTTCTGTTTTGCCGACTAATCGTCTGCTATCAATTTGAAAGCTCGGGTATTTGATTTTGTCGCTTTTGACTAAGATTTCATAAAAGTGAAAGCTACTCTAATGCTTTAAGAACGTTTTTGGGATTCTTTTGCTATTAATTCTTTCTTGAGATTGTGCATTTGCCAAGACAAAAAGCAAAATTAAACCCAAAGCCTTTTTCATTTGCGAAGTCTCATCTAGCATAGAGATAAAAACTTGAATCCCTAACGCACTTGTCCATTGCCATAAACTTTGTATTTATAAATCGTTAGGGATTCTACGCCCATTGGACCGCGTGCGTGGATTTTTGTTGTAGAGATTCCAACCTCTGCCCCATAACCAAATTCTCCCCCATCGCTAAAACGAGTAGAAGCATTCGCATACACACACGCAGAATCTACTGCATTTAAGAAATGTTCTATCGTACCATAATCCTCACTCAAAATCGCTTCGCTATGCCCACTACCAAACTCTTCAATATGCTCTAATGCTTCCTCAAGCCCCTTAACAATGCGTAGATTTAAAATATTCTCCCCATATTCTCTATGGTAATCCTCTAATAGAATTTCCTCACATACGATTCCGCAAGACTTTAGAATCGCACAAGATTCTCTATCGCCTTTTAGAATCGTTCCCTTTTGTTTCAAGGCTTGCGCGGCTTGGGGCAAAAACTCTTTTGCAAACACATCATCTATCAGTAGAGTCTCACACGCGTTACAAGTGCTTGGGCGCGAAGTCTTAGCATTGACAATTACTGCAATGGATTCTGGAATCTTGCAAGTATGGTGCGCAAAAATATGACAAACACCCTTATCGTGCTTAATCACGGGCACTTTTGCATATTCTGTTACAAAGCGAATCAAACCCTCGCCTCCGCGCGGAATCACCAAATCAATGGAATCCTTTGCGCCTAAAAGCTCTTTTAACTCCTCCCTATCTTGCATAAAGGGAAGCAAAACCATACAATCCAAAGGCAAATTGTATTTTTTCAAGGTTTGATGAAAGACTTGCATAATGGCTTCGTTGCTTCTTTGCGCCTCTTTTCCGCCTTTTAATACACAGGCGTTGCCACTCTTAAAGCACAAAGCGGCGACATCGCTCGTTACATTAGGACGCGATTCGTAGATTGTGGCAATTACTCCTAAAGGCACGCTTACCTTTTCAATTCTCAAGCCACAATGGTTTGTAAATCCACCCATAATTTTATTGAGTGGGTCGGGAAAATCTGCAATTTGATGTAAGGATTCTGCCATACCCATAATTTTTTTGGGATTTAATTCCAAACGTTCCATCATTGCACTGCTTAGATTAAAATCTTTTGCTGCATTTAAATCCTCTTGATTGGCTTTTAGAATCGCACTTTGGGATTCCAACAACAACTCTGCACAATCGCGCAAAACACCCACGCGCACATTATGAGGCAAAGTAGCCAAAACACCTTTACTTGCTTTTGTTCTTCGTAATTGCTCTTGTAGATACATTGTTTCTCTTTTATGTGGAATTGAATTATCCCAATGTTTGGTTTTATTAATGGTTAAAATTTTAGCATAAATCAATGGGAATGGGATAAGAAATAAAGAAAAGATTCGTAAATGGTGCGCTGAGCGAGACTTGAACTCGCACGGGTCGCCCCGCCACCCCCTCAAGATGGTGTGTCTACCATTCCACCACCAGCGCACACCTTAGGGGAAGCCCCTAAGGTAAAAGTATGAATTAATCTAAGAATGGGTTTGAATAAAGTAGAATCAAAGCAACAACGAGAGTATAAATAACTTGTGCTTCAATCATCGCCAATGCGATAAACATTGTTGTCATTAATTTACCGCCAACACCGGGATTTCTAGCCATACCAGAAATTGTAGCAGCTGCTGTGCTACCCATACCAATTGCACCACCAAGTGCGGCAATACCCAAACCTACGCCTGCTGCAATCGCAGAATAAGACAATAACATTTCACTACCTTCAGCAGCAAATGCTACGCTTGCTAATGCAAAAAACACTAGAAGTAATTTTTTCATTTTCTCTCCTTGAAATTTCAAAGCCCTTTCGGATCTGTCCCCTACTCATTGCTTTGTGAGGCAAAATTATAAACGCGTTTAGCTAAAATTTCGTTTAATTTAAGATTCCACAAGCCCTAATTCTACTTTATTTTTATTGAGCGAAAGCACTTCTACACGCACCTCATCGCCTTCTTTGAGATAATCACTAATGCGTTCGTTTCTATTATTGGTAACCTTAGAAACATGCAATAATCCATCATAATTATGGGGTAATTCTACAAACGCACCAAACTCCACGACTTTTTTTACTTTGCCTGTGTAAATATCTCCCACTTGATAAAGCTCGTAAATATTTGGTTTGTTTTCTTTAGCGTTTGCAATATTGATAATATGTTCTTTGGCTGCATCTACTTTTTGCTTATTTCCACCGCTGACTTTGACTTCTCCATTGTCGCGATTCAAATCAATCACAACTTCAAATTTTTCTATGATTTCTTTAATGGTTTTGCCCGCTTGCCCGATGACTTCTACAATTTTGCTAGGGTGGATTGCAAACACTTGGGAGCTAGGTAAGGATTCTGTATTTAAAATAATCTTGCTTTTGGCTCCTTCCATTAATTTTAGAATCTGCAAACGCGCTTCTTTTGCCTGCAAAAGTGCGTTTTTTAAGATTTCCGTGTTTAATCCGCCTAGCTTAATGTCCATTTGTAATGCAGTGATTCCCTCTGTGCTTCCCGCAACCTTAAAATCCATATCGCCATCGTGGTCTTCTAAGCCCATAATGTCTGTTAAAATCGCATATTTCTCTCCCTCGCACACAAGCCCCATTGCCACCCCTGCAATCAAAGAAGTGCATTCAATATCCGCAGCAGCCAATGCCAAAGAGCCGCCACATACGGTTGCCATAGAAGAAGAGCCGTTGGATTCTAAAATTTCAGAAACCAAGCGAATTGTTTTGGAATCTCCATTAATCAAACTGCATTCCAATGCGCGTTTGGCAAGATTGCCGTGTCCTAACTCCCTCCTGCTTGTTGCACCGATACTGCTTGCTTCCCCAACACTAAAAGGAGGGAAATTATAATGCACCATAAAACGTTCTTTGGAGGTTGTTTTTTCTGTTAGTAACTCGTAATTTTGTGCGTCCATATCGCCGCCTAAGGTACAAACTACGAGTGCTTGCGTTTGTCCTCTCGTAAAAAGTGCGCTTGAATGGGCTTTGGGCAAAATATTTGTCTCTATGCTAATGGGGCGAATTTCTTTCAATCCTCTGCCATCTGCACGTTTGCCCTCGTCTAGTATCATTTGGCGAATCAGCATACGTTTGACTTTGCTAAGTGTCTCTTGAACGCGCTGTTCTAGGGATTCTATATCATTTGGGTTTTGTAACTTCCAATCCTCCATAATCTCTTCGGCAAAAGCTTTGAGGCGACTATGACGTTCTGTTTTGGACAAAAATTCAATGATATTGCGCAAAGGTTCTAAATATTTTTGACAAATAAACGCCGCAATTCTCTCACAGATAAAGCTTTTTCTCCCTTCTAATTCTAAAGGCGGTTTGACAAAAGGCGCAAAGGATTCTTGCATTAGCTGACTTTTAGCGCAAATTTGCTTGCGTGCAATCTCTAAAGCCTCTATTAGTTGGTTCTCCTCTAGCTCATTTGCGCTAAAGGAAGTGGCTTCTTCCTCTTTTAAGGTTGTCATCAGGCTTAAGGGATTGCTTGAAGATTGGATTTTTACCCCGCCAAAAGTGCGCATCTCAATCATCAGCAAATCCTCATTGACACCGCTAACAAACAAATCTAATGTGCTTTGCTCTTGTGCGCTTGGACTTGGGTTGATGATAAATTCCTCTCCGATTCTGCCAATACGCACGCCATTAACAGGAAAGGTGAGCGGAATCTCTGAAACATATAAGGCTGCACTTGCGGCGTTTAAAGCAAGGACTTGCAAATCTGAATCATTATCGGCACTCAATACCATAATGGTAATCTGTGTGGGATAGCAGTAATTTTTGGGAAACAAGGGGCGCAAACTGCGGTCTATGATTCTTGCTGTGAGAGTTTCAAAATCGCTAGGCTTTGCTTCTCTTTTGACATAGCCGCCGGGAAATTTTCCTGCGGCGTAGGCTTTTTCAATGTATTGCACCGTCAAAGGTAAAAAATCCTCTTCTACAATACTATCACAATCTACCGCAATCGTTGCGAGCAAAACATTATTGCCACTTTGGTAATATACACTCCCATTTGCCGCTTTGGCAAACTTATCAAAAATATATTTTTCTTCTTTTTCTAAAAACATCAGCTTTGCTTCACCCATTCTCTCTCCTTGAATTATGGTTGTATCTTATCAAAAATCTCTTCTATTACCGAAGATTCTATGGCGGGATAATCCTTGTAATAATATCCAATATCTACAAAATTTTTAGACCGATAAAGACAAAAAATTCCATCTGTCGCTTCGTCCATTACTTCGGCTACATCTATGGGCGCGACAGGACAAGCAAAATACACAGTTTTGGCTTGCGAAGTAATGGCAGATTTGATAGAGGCAAGTGCTGTCAATCCGCTATCAATCCCCTCATCTACAAGCAATACGCGCTTGTTTTTAAAGGAAATGAGCGGGTTGCCTTTGCGGTATTGATAAATCAGAGGCAACATTTTGTCCTCGTATTGTCTTTGCACTTCACCATAAATATAGTCTAAACTAATCCCAAAAGACCGTACTAAAGGTTCGTTTATCACAACATCGTGCGTTTCAGTTGCCATTGCGATTTCGCATTCTGGGTTATTAGGAGCTAGAATAGGAGAGGTGAAGAGAAAGGCAAGAGGTGCTTTAATCGTCTGCGCTAAACGATGAGCAAAAAAAACTCCGGCAAAAGAAATACCAACCACAATACAATCTTGCTTTTCAAAGAAATTTAAAGGCATATTGTGCAGTAATTTTTGTAGTGCATCTTCACGATTTTCAAAAAAAATTTTGCGTCGCATAGAGTGCATTGTATTGCTTACGAAGTTACCCCCAATCGCATTGGCGATTCCATTATTTAAATTACTCATTTCTATATCCTAATTACCCATTTTAATATCACTACTCAAGAGAGGAATAAATTTAATGGTGAATAATACATATTTATCATCTTGTGCTTCCACCCCATGCGTAGTGAGTCTTGGATAAATTTCACTGACATATTTCAGCCCAAAAGAAAAACAACGAATAGAGGTTTCAAAGCCTATTTGCCAAGTCTTGAAATAATGTTCCTTATAATCATAGCCTGCACTTGCAAAAATGTCAATGGATTCAAATTCTTTGTTGAATCCTGCCATCAAATAATTCGCCTCATTAAATCTTCCGCGACTCCAATCTATATCTGCAAAGGATCTGCGAAAAAAATGTCCAACATTGGCATTAAGATACTCCCCATCATATTTTATTTGGTGTGTAGCTTCAGCAATTTTAGATTTTTGATGCGAATAAAAAATACTGCTCAAAAAGCTCCATTCATAATTATAAAAATATTGGATTTCATTTTCTAATTCTCCTATTTTGTGAGTATTCTCAAAATAAAAAGGCTGCCGGACGCGATGAGAGAGTAAAAGCCTATTATGAGAATCATAGAAATATTGCGAGCCATTTAATTGGAGTTCTTGTCTGCTGCCGGGCAATGTGAATAAGTCTTGAAAATCACCTTCTTCTTTGTCAAAACCGGGCAAAATATACAAGCCCTCAAGACTAATTGTGTGTCCAAAATCTTGATACTGCTTGACTAAGTCGGAATTTGCCTTTAACTGATAATGCTGTGTCATATAGCGTCCATTTTCTAAATGTCCTTCCCGAACATTGCTATAATTCACTTGCGTACCATAGAAAATAGAAGCAGCAGAGAGATTAGCAAAATCATTCAAAATGCTTTGAGTATAGATAACAGGCAATTCTGCTTCTTGCTGTATTGCACGAAAACCAATAGGACGCGTAAAGTTTTTGGCTTTATAATCAAAACTATAATATAAATTGTCTAAAAACAAATTATCAATTTGTCGGTGATATTGCACCTCTGGCAAGGTCTGGAACGTGGTTGCATTGCTAGTTTTTTCTAAGTCCGAATAATAGCGTCCATAAAGACCCACATAATCCGCCTCACTTTTTAAGAAATAATTCAAACGTGAAGTCAAAAGACTACCTTGCAAATCCGCTTGTCTTTCTGCGTCTTCATCGGTTAATCTAAAATAATCAATGTCTGTAATTTGTGAAATATCTACTTGGATTCCATCTTCATAAAAGTAGTTTTGTGATTTTGTCAGTAAATCTTTACGTTCATATTTGAGTTGGAATCCAAAATGGTCTCTGTTTTCCAAATCATAAGTTTTTTGATAGCTCTTTTTATCCCCAAAATAACCAAAATTTGCCCATAAGATTTGATCCTTGTCGTCTATCATTCTCAATTCATCGTAGAATCCCACACCTCTTTTTGTCCTTACTTGGGGAGCAAGCGTCATATCCCACCAATCTTGTGGGGCAATAAAAATGGGTTGGGAGTAAAGAAATCCATCGTCTTGTGAGTTACCAATTTCAGGATAAAGCAAGCCACTCTTGCGTTTATATCCTAAGGAAAAAGAAAGATAGGGAAAGTAAAGCACCGGCATTTCATAGATGCAAAGACGAGGATTCCATACGCTTAACCACTCTTGATTCACATCGTATTGACTTTTGCTTGCTTTAAGTTGCCAAATCGGATTATTCACGCTACAAGTTGAAATCGTTGTTTCTTCTGTCTGATAGACATTCTTGTCATATTGCGCATTTTTAGCACTTACCCATAAACCGCTCATAGAATCTTGCAGGTAGAAAGGTTCTAAAAAGGAATAATCCTGCTGCATTTTAATCTTTACATTCTGCGCTTTGAGATAAAGTGCGTTGCCTTTATAAGCATTGACATTGCCACTCAATAGAATTTCACCATTTTGTGTGTCATAAGTTGCTTCATTTGCGGTTACAAAATAATCCAAATTAATGACAACTATGTGCCCTTTGCCAATCACTTTGGATTGGCTATATTCCATATCATCGGCTAAAAATTCAAAAATAGATTCTTGTTTGGAATTAAATTGCTTCACTGAAGGACGCGCATAGGAAAGATGAGGCATTAGCAAAACTGCCAAGCCTAATGCAATTCCAAAGTTTTTAAGTGAATCAAGCATTATAGTTTTTTAACTCCACCACAAGCGTATTTGCTGCTATATCGTGCAAACCCCTCTTTAAGCTATTTGTCAAAAGATATAAAAATGGCAAATACATTAAAACTTCACTCAATAGACGCAATAATGAGCGGATTAAAGCCTGCTGCAAGTTTGGATTATCCAATAACCCTAATTCAATCACGCGAATCTTAACGACAATCTTGCCAATAGTTGCGCCATAAAATTGTACAAAAAGCCAATGATATAAAATGCGGATTCCATATAGAATGAGAAAGGAGCTAGAAATGGTTTGCAAAAGGACTTCTATATCGTCTGCATTTTGCATAATACTATCCCAATAAATTCCAATAATCATCATACTAAGTAGCAAATCATCAATGATATGGGCGATAATTCGTTTCCAATAAGGCGCGACTTCAATTTCTTCGCGGGCTAAAATTTCTTCAATTTTATCTTGGTTCATTCTTTTTCCAACGCCTGATAAGCAATGTCTTTGCGGTATTGCATACCATTGAATTTCACAGAATCTACTCTTTGGTAAGCATTTTTCAGTGCTTCTTGCACATTGTCTCCTTTACCCACACATACAAGCACGCGTCCGCCACTCGCGAACAAGTCTTCCCCTTCCTTGCTAACGCCCGCAAAGCTAATGTGGGATTGCGCATTTTCATTTAAATCCTTTAGTGTGATTTTCTCTTTTTTGGAATTTTTATAAGGATAGTCTTTAGAAGCGATCACAACTCCTACGCACATTTTGGATTCTAACTCAAAATGCACATTTTTCAAATCCCCATTCGCACACGCCAAGAAGCAATCTAACAAGCCATTTTTAAAGAGTGGCATAAGCACTTCGCATTCTGGGTCTCCAAAACGAACATTGAACTCTAATAAATAGGGTTTATTTTTGACAACCATAATCCCACAAAACAAAGCACCGCTAAAGGGATTCCCTTCTTTTGCCATACCATCAAGCGTTGGCACAATAATGCTTGACTTGACTTCTTCGATTATCTGTGAAGTTGCCAGAGGTGCAGGCGCATACGCTCCCATTCCTCCTGTATTTGGACCTTTGTCTTGTTCTAAAAGTCGCTTATGGTCTTGCGCGGCAGGTAGCACAATAAAGTCCTTTCCATCGCACATTGCAAAGATAGACAACTCAAATCCATCTAAAAATTCTTCAATCACGATGGTTTTGCCCGAATCGCCAAAGCTTTTTCCCTCTAGCATTTCCTTTGCTGCTACTTTTGCCTCTTCATAGCTTTGTGCGATAATCACGCCTTTACCCGCACATAAGCCATCTGCTTTGACGACAATGGGCAGATTTAAACTCTCAATAAATTTGCAGGATTCCTCATAATCTTGTGTTTGAATAAATCTAGCAGTAGGAATATCGTAATGTTTTGCAAATTCTTTCATATAAGCTTTAGAACCCTCAAGACGCGCGGCTTTTGCACTAGGACCAAAAGTCGGGATTCCATTCTCTCGCAACGCATCTGCTAAACCCTCTACCAATGGAGATTCAGGACCGATAATCACAAGCCCGATTCTATGTGCTAAAGAAAAATCGATCAATTCTTGCTGGCTTGCAAAATCAATGTTTTCCCCAAGTTTGCTTGTTGCGCCATTTCCGGGATAAAAGTAAATTCCCTCAATCCTGCATTCCTTTTGTAATGCAAGTCCTATTGAATACTCACGCCCACCACTGCCGACAATGATTATTTCCATTCTGTAACCTTAATAATTTAGTTTTTAAAATCCTTAATTTAAGATTTTTATAAAACTTTAAAAACCAAAATCCTTGATAAAGCCCAAGTGAGCGTTACTTATTTGTGTAGCCCTAAAATAGGCAACGATTCCAGTCATAAGCAACTCTTTAGGCGGTAGATTCTCGTCTCAACTTAAGAGACTAAATAGCGAAAACACCATCACACAAAGCCAACTATACAACCAGCAATATTTTATTCTGTTGGACTTCAAATTCAAAGAAATGCGCTTCACTTAGGCAAAGCGAATTATAAACTATCCTAGCTAAAGTGGCTTTTAACTTTAACCAGAAATTAATAAATTTTAGGCAAAATTGCGTAACGAAATCATAATGGTTAAGGAATCTTAAGATGAAGAAATTTTTATCTACTCTTATTTGTATCACAATTTTAAGCAGTGCATTAAATGCAGAAGAATGTGTGTGTTTTGAGCTTAAAGGAGAATTTGGAGAGGAAATCAAAGCAATCATGCAAAAATATTCCAAAAACTTGGGCTCAAAAGACATCAAAGTCGTGCGTGAAGATGCGGATTTGACAATCCAAGAGCGAAGTTTTTTGGATAGTCTTTTAGGTACGGGTTCTGTGGCAAGCTCATCTAAAACATTGGATTTGGAAAAAGGTAAAAAATTTTATGAGCGGGATTGTGCAAGTTGTCATGGAAAAAAGGGTGAAGTTTCTGTGGCAAGCAAAGCCCCCATTAACACTTGGAAAGCAAGTGATATTGCAGATGAGATTAAAACTTACCAGAATCAAAGCTTTGAGGGACAATCACGTTTCATTAAAAACCAAGTTGCCCAACGTTATACGAGACGCGATATGGAAGACATCGGAGCTTATGTTGAATCCTTAAGATAGCTCTTGCAAAAATAGAGTAAAAATTTCAGCAATCTTAAGCTAAGATTCTATAAATCACATATTTTTGAGGAATAAAATGAGTAAGATTATCACAAGATTTGCACCTTCTCCTACGGGTTATTTGCACATTGGTGGCTTACGTACTGCACTTTTTAACTATCTTTATGCAAGGGCGAATGGAGGAAAATTTCTACTCCGCATTGAAGATACAGATTTAGCGCGCAATTCAACAGACGCCAAAGAAGCGATTATTCAGGCTTTTAATTGGGTGGGCATGGATTATGATGGCGAAGTCGTGTATCAAAGTCAAAGATTCCCTCTCTATCAAGAATATATTGACCGCTTGCTAAAAGAGGGCAAAGCGTATTATTGCTATATGCAAAAAGAAGAATTAGAAAAAAACCGCAAAGAAGCTGAAGCAAAAGGGCAAATATGGAAATACGATAACCGCTATCGTGATTTTGTCGGCACACCGCCTGTCGGTGTAAAGCCTGTCGTGCGTATCAAAGCACCCACAGAGGGTGAGATTTGCTTCCTTGATGGCGTCAAAGGCGAAATCAGAATCGCCGCAAAAGAAATAGACGACTTCATCATTGTGCGAAGCGATGGCACGCCCACTTATAACTTTGTTGTAACCATTGATGATGCGTTAATGGGAGTAACTGATGTGATTCGTGGCGATGACCACTTAAGCAATACCCCCAAACAAATTATCCTCTATCAGGCATTGGGTTTTGTGATTCCGCGATTCTATCACGTGCCTATGATTCTGAATCCACAAGGGCAAAAACTTAGCAAACGTGATGGTGCAATGAGTGTAATGGAATACAAAAACTTAGGCTATTTGCCGCAAGCTTTATTAAATTTCCTTGTGCGTTTGGGTTGGAGTCACGGAGACCAAGAAATCTTTTCTATGAAAGAAATGCTAGACTTTTTTAATCCCAATAGTTTAAATAGTGCGCCCTCTGCCTACAATAAAGAAAAATTATTGTGGCTTAACTCGCATTATCTCAACCAAATGGAGCGGGAACAAATCAATGCACTTTTGCCTTTTTATGGCGCAGAGATTCCTAATGAGAGCGTGCAAGAAATTTTGTATCCAGAAATCAAAGAACGTTCTAAAACCCTATTAGAATTTGTTGAAATCTTGAAAACTTGCTTGGTTTCAGTGGTTGCCTACGATGAAAAAATGACACAAAAAGTTCGCAATGACGAAAATATTCATCGCTTAAAAGAATTTCTAATTTACCTAGAATCGTTAAAAAAACCATTAGAAAGTGTGCAGGATACAGAATCCGAGATTGCAACCTTTGCGGATTTTCAAGGAATTAAGGCGAAACATCTCTTTATGCCTTTGCGTTATGCTCTGCTCGGCTCTTCTGGAGGGGTTGGAATCGCGCCTTTAATGACTGCATTGGGTATTGAAATCGTCCAAGAACGAATCAAGCAGGCATTAAACAATTTAGAGAAAACGACAGAGGGGAATCCCGATTAATTAACAAGTGATAATTTTTAGAAATAGCCTAAATTATGGAATCTCAAAATTTTCACTACTTTGAAAATCATATAATTTGCCCTCAAAGTTAAATTGCAAACGGTAGGCGTGCAACATTAGACGCGTAGCTCCAAAATAAGCCCATCGTTTCGCATTGCTTAACCCCCCGCCCTTATATTGCGATTCCAAAGGCACAAGAAACTCTTTATCCAAATATTCGCGGCTATGCTCCTCTTGCGCTCCATAGAGAGGGTCGCCTAGAATCGGGAAATGCAGTGCATATAAATGCAATCGGATTTGATGTGTGCGTCCTGTTTTGGGGCGTACTTTGAGCAAAGTGCAAGGTGTATCGTTTGACTTAGAATCTTGCATTGTGCCCAAAGATTCCATAGAATCCTCCGTGCCTCTCTCAAAAGCTTTTCCTGCACGCACGAGGGGGTTAGACTCCCATAATCCAAGCACTTCAAATTCACTTTTTGCCTCTTTGAATCGTAGCGATTCTGTGTTTGGCTCTCCTAGATATTTGGAACGCACGCACAAATCCCCTCCTTTGGGCTGCGTGGCAAGAGGCAAGGTAAGGCAAAAGTCTCGCGCCTTGCAAGCACTTTTGCGAAAATCCCCGCGCACAAGTGCTAAATATTCTTTTTTGATTTCATTTTTTATGAACATTGCGCCGAGTTTTGCGATACTTTCTTTGTGTTTGCCTACAAGCACAAGCCCGCTTGTCTCTTTGTCAATGCGATGAATCAGGCTTGCCTCCTCTCCATAGAGTGCGCGCACTTCGTCTATCAAACTATGGTGCGCAAATCTGCCTTTAGGGTGGATTAACATTTTGGCAGGTTTATTAAAGAGGGCAAAATCTTGATTCTCATAAATTGGTTTTAGCCCCATAGAATCCGGTTCAAACACAACGATACAAACGCGATTCTTGAGTATCTTTGCCTTTTCGTTATTTTCAAGAGTCTTGCCCTCATAAACCACTCTGCCTTTGTTGATAAACCTTTGTGATTGTGCCATATTCAAATGCAAGGATTGCATTAAAAACTGATAGGCTTTTATAGGAATTGGAATCGGAAATTCTTTCAAGACAAAAGGCATCGGGCAACTTTTAAGTAGGATTATGTTAGGATATTTTAACATAAAAAAATATTGAATAAAATCTTATAAGTCTTGCAATCTTGCTTTGAGCTACATAAGGACACACCTACTCGCGCATTTACAGAATTTTTAGAATCTCTCAAAGAATCCTTAACGATAGATAATAAATCTCATAAGGTCTTGCAATAAATGAACCAAACAATAATAAAATCATATTTTAACTTAAAGTTGTTATAATTTTGCGAAATAATTTAAGGCAATCCATTGACACAACAGCAATCATTATTTGATTTTAATCCCTTGCAACAAGATACAAATCAAAACTGCACTCCCAAAAGTTATTTTTTGCAGAATCTCAAAGGCAAATCCCTAACCTACAAACGCTACGCCAAAAGCCCTCTGCGCTATGGTGGAGGCAAAACTCTGGCGGTTGGGTTAATCCTAGAGCATTTTCCTAATGATATAGAGCGTCTTGTTTCGCCCTTTATGGGGGGGAGCGTAGAAATCGCAAGTGCGTTAGAGCTAGATTTAGAAGTGAAAGCCTTTGATGTTTTTGATATTTTGGTGAATTTTTGGCAGGTTTTGATTGCAGATTCTGAAAAACTTTATAATGAACTACTTAAACTTGAACCCACAAAAGAAACCTATGCACATATCAAACAAGAGCTTAAAGCCTTTTGGAATGAGCGGCATAAAGATTCGCAAAATACTGCCCAAATCAAACTCGATTCCCTCACGCTTGCTCGAGATTATTATTTTAACTTCAATCTTAGTTATGGACCCGGATTTTTGGGGTGGTTGAGTAAAATTTATGAGGACAAAAACCGCTATTTAAATGCCTTACAAAAATTAAAAGACTTGGGGCAAGATTTTAGACTGCAAAATCTAAGCGTGGAATGCCAAAGTTTTGAAAAAGTGTTTGAAGCATATCCGAACGATTTTTTCTATTGCGACCCACCGTATTTTTTAGAGGGAGATTCTAAGATGTTTAAGGGAATCTACCCAATGCGCAATTTTCCTATTCATCATAACGGCTTTAATCACGCACTTTTGGCGCAATGTCTCAAAAACCATAAGGGCAATTTTATCCTAAGCTATAATGATTGCGCATTTGTGCGAGAAGCCTACAAAGACTTTAGAATCTTAGAGCCCAAATGGCAATACACAATGGGACAAGGCGAAACGCGAATCGGCAAAAATCGCGTGGAGCGAGGCGATACAGATAATATCAAGCAAAGCCACGAGTTGTTGATTGTAAAGGAGTGAGAATGGATAAACAAATGTTTAAAAAGGAATTTAGGGTGTTCCTTTGCAGTTTAAAAGATAAAATTTGCGAAAAAGATGAATGGAAAGTTAAGGGTTTTATTGACATCGATAAAACAATTTTTAGTATCTCTAGTGATACTAAAATTATTTCTAAAATTTTGGAGATTCATATCTTCCCATTTATACAAGATTTTGCTATTCAATATAATTTCGATATTGTTTTACCAAATCATCAAAATTATTATCCCGATTTATCGTTTGTTTCAAAAATAGATTCCCATATTAAGTTTGCAGTAGATTTAAAAACGACCTACCGTATTGAAAATAATCCTACACTTTGCAATGGCTTTACATTAGGTTCTCATGGAGAATATTTTAAGAACAGAGAATCTACTAAAAATATTCAATTCCCCTATAAAGAGTATCTGGGGCATTTCTGTTTGGGTATAATTTATGACAGAGTTATTGTGAACGAACTACAAAGATATACACTACAAGACTTAAAAGCCATTCAATCTGTTATTAAAAATCTTGACTTATTTTTTGTTGAAAAATACAAAATCGCGAGCGATTCTAGCGGCAGTGGAAATACAGCAAATATAGGAAGCATTAAAAATATTAACGATATTTTTAATGAAAAAGGTATTTTTGCTGAATTGGGTGAAGAGATTTTCGATGATTATTGGATTAACTATGGACAAATCAGTATTGTAGATGTCAAAGGAAACATAAAGAAAATTACCAAACTTAAAGAATATCTTGCATATAGGGGCAAATATGAATAAGGTATTTATCCCTCCAATTAAAATTCAAGGTATCAAAAGTAAGCTTGTTGCAGACATTAAAAAATTTTTACAATGGGATAAAAACAATGGTGTTTATTTTGAGCCATTCATGGGAAGTGGTGTTGTAGGATTTAATATCGCGCCCAAAAGGGCTATATTTAGTGATAACAATCCTCATATTATCGAGTTTTATCAGAATATTCAAAATGGGCTTATTACCAAAAATTCTATGAGGAACTATCTCGATAAAGAGGGTTCTAATCTACAAAAATATGGGCAAGAACATTATCTTAGAATACGAGAAAGATTCAACAAAACACATAACTCTTTTGATTTTTTATTTTTAAATCGTAGTTGCTTTAATGGGCTTATGCGCTTTAATGCAAAAGGGGGATTCAATGTGCCTTTTTGTAAGAAAGAAAGTAGATTTTCACAAGCTTATATTACAAAAATTACAAACCAAATTGAGTGGGTTAGTCAATTGCTAAAAACCAATGATTATGAATTTAGAGTCTGTGATTTTACAGATAGCTTAAAACTTGCCAAACAAGAAGATTTTATCTATTGCGACCCACCATACATTGATAGACATTCGGATTATTTTAATACTTGGAGTGAGGATAAAGAACAAGCACTTTATGATATTTTATCTAAAACGCAAGCAAAATTTATCTTATCTACATGGCATAGCAATCAATATAGACAGAATATTTACATATCAACATTGTGGGGGCAGTTTAGTATTGATATAATTGAACATTTTTATCATTTGGGTGCAAGTGAAAACAACAGAAATGCCATAAAAGAATCATTAGTTAAGAATTACACAGTAGCACAAGTATGTGATACGCAACATACTAAACAACAATCATTATTTGGAGATTTTTGAAATGAAAATAAGCGAAGTCAAAACTGCCTTTAATTGCTGATGTGGAATTTGTAGAGGGAAGTCAGAGTGAGGGAGGCATTAAAAATACTTTATCTATTTATCGTGATGGCGGGACAAAGGGACGACCAAGCATTAGAAGTTTTGGAATCTGGTATTTTTTGTATCATACTATCTTAAGTGGCGCAAAAATAGAATTTTATATGATTTACCAAGAGAATTTTACAAAAGACATTAAGGGACTTTTCGGACTTAAAAGAATCCCAAACGCCTATATTTCCTATAAGCTAATTGAGCAATGTTGTGTGGAGGACTACTTAAGTGTTGAGGGTGGCAAACACCCTGATTGGAATGTGCAAGAGCAAGGGAAAGACTAATCAATGGATATTAAAAACAAACACGTAGAGATTTTGAAAAATAGCTCTACGCGAGAGAAAGTCATTAAGAGAAAAGAGGTGAAAAGATAAGCAATGATTACAGATTTTATTTATGTGATTTGAAAAAACTCTTGCAATTTGGCTTGTGAGTGGGAGCTATTATTAAGGCTTGAATTTGGGGCAAGAAATTGCTAAGATTCATTTCATTTTAAGGAGACAATATGGTAGAGAGATACGCACGCGAAGAGATGAAAAAACTTTGGGACTTGAATGCAAAATATTCCGCTTGGCTAGAAGTAGAAAAGGCACTCGTGAAAGGCTGGAATAAACTTGGGTTAATCCCTGATACTGATTGCGAGAAAATTTGCAAAAACGCAAAGTTTGACATTGCAAGGATTGATGTAATTGAAGCCGTTACCAAACACGATTTAATCGCCTTTACCACGAGTGTAGCAGAATCTTTGGGCGAGGAATCGCGTTGGTTTCACTATGGCATCACCTCTAGTGATTGCATTGATACTGCGGTGGCATTGCAAATGCGGGATTCTTTGAAAATCATCATTCAAGGCGTCAAACACTTGCGCGAAGTGATTAAGGTGCGTGCAATGGAGCACAAAAATACCCTAATGGTAGGGCGCAGTCACGGAATCCACGGCGAGCCCATTACCTTTGGGCTTGTCTGTGCAATTTGGTATGACGAAATAGGGAGGCATTTAAAGGCATTGGAGGCGACTTTAGAAGTGATTTCCGTAGGGCAGCTTAGCGGTGCAATGGGGAATCTCGCACACACACCCATTGAGCTAGAGGAGCTCGTATGCGAGAATCTTGGGTTAAAAGCCGCTCCTGCAAGCAATCAAGTCATTCAAAGAGACCGCTATGCGAGATTAATGAGTGATTTGGCGTTGCTTGCAAGCAGTTGTGAAAAAATCGCCGTAGAGATTCGGCATTTACAACGTACAGAAGTATATGAGGCAGAGGAATACTTCAGTGAGGGACAAAAGGGCAGTAGCGCAATGCCGCACAAGAGGAATCCCGTGTTGAGTGAGAACATCACAGGGCTTTGCCGTGTGATTCGCTCTTTCGCGCTTCCTGCGATGGAAAATGTCGCTCTTTGGCACGAGCGCGACATTAGTCATTCTAGCGTGGAACGATTTATCTTGCCTGATAGTTTCATCACTACGGATTTTATGCTCGCTCGCTTGAGCGGTTTGATAGAAAAACTTGTCGTATATCCTAAAAATATGATGAAAAATCTCAATCTAACCGGTGGGCTTGTCTTCTCCCAGCGCATTTTACTAGAGCTTCCCAAAAAGGGTGTGAGTCGTGAAAATGCCTACAAAATCGTGCAACGTAATGCGATGAAAGTTTGGGCGGATTTGCAAGAGGGCAAAGCAGCGGTGAATGCGCAGGGAGAAAGTTTATATCTGCAATATTTGCTAGCCGATTCCGAACTTGTAGGACTAATTGGCAAGGAAGCAATCCAAGAATGCTTTGAGTTTAGTTACTATACAAAAAATGTAGAGGCGATTTTCAAACGTGTGTTTAGATAAGGTTTGGAATCCTTGCAGGAGCAAAGCCTTAATGCGCTTGCTCTTTTGATATATTTGCCTTGAAATAATGCTATAATTATAATCTATCCTACCAAATAAGGCGCAAAATGTTTAATGACAAGAGTATTTTAATCACTGGTGGCACGGGGAGCTTTGGCAAATGCTATACCCAAACACTCCTCAAGAGATATAAACCCAAAAAAATCGTAATTTTTTCTCGTGATGAGCTTAAGCAATACGAAATGGCACAAACTTATAATACGCCTTGTATGCGATATTTTCTAGGCGATGTGCGTGATGAGAGCAGGCTCAAAGAAGCAACCATTGGGATTGATTACATTATCCACGCTGCGGCACTCAAGCAAGTTCCTGCCGCGGAATATAATCCCACAGAATGTATCAAAACCAACATTTATGGGGCGCAAAATGTGATTAGCGCAGCCCTTAGCAATGGAATCTCAAAAGTCATCGCGCTTTCTACTGATAAAGCCGCAAACCCCATTAACCTTTATGGAGCGACAAAATTAGCAAGTGATAAGCTTTTTGTCGCGGCAAACAACATTGCAGGGACGCGCAAAACCCGTTTTTCTGTCGTGCGTTATGGCAATGTGATTGGCTCACGCGGTTCCGTCGTGCCATTTTTCCAAAAACTCCTTCGTGAGGGTGCAAAAGAGCTGCCCATTACCGATGTAGAAATGACACGTTTTATGATTACCTTGCAACAGGGTGTAGATTTTGTCTTAAAAAATTTTGAACGAATGAAAGGAGGCGAGACTTTCGTCCCCAAAATCCCCTCTATGAAAATGACAGAGGTTGCCAAAGCTCTAGCTCCCAATCTCCCGCACAAAATCATCGGGATTCGTCCGGGTGAGAAAATCCACGAAACAATGTGTCCAAGTGATGATAGCCACATTACTTATGAATTTAAAGATTACTATGTCATCGCCCCTACGATTCAATTTAGCTTCATCACAGACTTTAGCACGAATGCGCTTGGCGAGAGTGGCAAACTCGTGCCGCGTGGGTTTTCTTATGATTCTGGGACAAACACGCAGTGGTTAAGCACTCAAGACTTTTTGGAGCTTTTAAAATGATTCCCTATGGCAAACAAGAGATTACAGAGTCCGATATTCAAGCAGTCGTAGAAGCCCTCAAGTCTCCTTTGATTACGCAAGGACCTAAAGCGCAAGAATTAGAACAAAAAATAGCCCAAAAGGTAGGGGCAGAATTTGGTGTAAGCTTCAATAGTGCGACTTCCGCCCTCCATTGTGCTGCGCTTGCCTTAGGATTGAAAAGGGGAGATTGGCTATGGACAACCCCTAATAGTTTCGTTGCAAGTGCAAATTGTGGAATCTATTGCGGTGCAAAGGTGGATTTTGTGGATATTAATCCACTAACTTATAACCTTGATGTGCAAAAGTTAGAAAAAAAACTAAACCATACCCCCAAACACAAGCGACCAAAAGTGCTTGTAGCAGTGCATTTCGCAGGACAAAGCTGCGATATGGAATCCCTCTATCATCTAAGCAAGACTTATAAATTTAAAATCATAGAGGACGCTTCACACGCACTTGGTGGGAGCTACTATAAGTTTCCTATTGGGAGTTGCAAGTTTAGTGAGATTACGATTTTTAGCTTCCACCCTGTGAAAATTATCACTTGTGCGGAGGGTGGAATCGCTACCACGAATAATGAAAAATACGCTAGCAAAATGCAACAATTTAAAAGTCACGGAATCACCAAAAAAATAGAAGATTTCAAAGGTAAAAATGCGGGGACTTGGTATTATGAGCAGCAGATATTAGGGTTTAATTACCGCCTTAGTGAATTGCACGCGGCACTTGGAATCTCCCAATTAGAACGTTTGGAATCCTATGTCTCCAAACGCAATGAACTTGTTAAAGTCTATAATGAAGCCTTATGTGATTTAGAGCTCACACTGCCCTTTGTCGCCTCTTATAATTACAGCGCATTTCATCTCTATGTGATTTTGCTAAACAAAAAAAGCGGAATCAAACGCAAAGAATTATTTGCCAAACTTCAAGAGGCTGGAATCGGCGCGCAAGTGCATTATATTCCGATTCATTTGCAGCCTTTTTATCGGCAATTTGGATTTAAAAAGGGGGATTTCAAAGAGGCAGAATCTTATTATAAACGCGTGATTTCTTTGCCCCTTTTCCCCACACTCACGCCACAAGAGCAGCAAAAAGTCATTACGATTTTGAGAGAATCTGTGCGTCAAAAGGCATAGAATGGAATCTTGCGTCTGTGTTATCCCCGCACGCGGAGGGAGCAAACGAATCAAAAGAAAGAATCTCAAAAACTTTTGTGGCAAGCCTATTTTGTCTTATAGCATACAAAACGCCCAAAAGAGCGGAATTTTTGACGCAATCATCGTTTCAAGTGATGATGAGGAGATTTTAGAATTTGCTAGGAATCTTGACGTACGCGCACTCAAGCGTCCAGAGGATTTAAGTAATGATTATGCAGGCACGCGGGAGGTGATTTTACACGCAATCAATTCTCTTGCACAAAGTCAAGCAATCAAGGATTTATGGGTGTGCTGCTTGTATGCCACTGCGCCTTTATTGGATTATCGCACTTTGCAAAATGCTTTTGAAATGGCAAAACAAGAGGCGCAAGAGTGCTACTGCTTCGGTGCGGTGGAGTATGATTATTCTCCTTATCGCGCCTTTAGCATACAAAAGGGTAAGAATGCGATGCTCTTTAAAAACTGCTTCACGAAACGTTCGCAAGATTTAGAAAAGATCTATCACGATGCGGGACAATTTTACTTTGCTACCGCAGAGACTTGGCTAAGTCGCGAAAATATCTTTGAGGATTCTTTGAGTTTGTTGCTTCCGTCCTCTCGCGTGCAAGATATTGATACACTAGAGGATTGGGAGCTTGCGGAGCTGAAATTTAAACTTTTGAATCCTTAATGAGCTAGTGCGATCTTATGGGTTGCTACGCCGATAAATCGGCTCACAATGACGCAAATTGCGTATTTCATTTGTGCCAAATCGTAGATTGCCACAAAATTTTTCAAATTTTCTTGCAATGATGAAAGCAACACGATTCTGCAAGTGGAATCTCTGTAATTATAATGGCGCATACTCAAGACTTGTTTTATCTTTGTGAGATGTGCGAATCAATAAAGCATACTTGACATTTAAGGTTCTAAAAAAGTATAATTGCGCTTCTTTATTTTAGTCGGGGCGTAGCGCAGTCTGGTTAGCGCACTTGGTTTGGGACCAAGGGGTCGAAGGTTCGAATCCTTTCGCCCCGACCATTCTTTATTCTTAATGGTGGGCGTAGCTCAGTCGGTTAGAGCATCAGATTGTGGTCCTGAGGGTCGTGGGTTCGATTCCCATCGCCCACCCCATTAATTTCCCTTGAGAATCTCCCTTTAAAAACATAATCAAATAATGGTATAATGTTTTGATAAATTTTACAAAAGGCAAATAATGAAAACAATATGGATTCCCATTTTATGTGTTTTAGCATTTAGCGGTTGCTTAACTACGAGCTTAGAAACCAAAGCAACAATGTCGCAAAGTATTTTTATAGATCCTGTAGCAAAGTCCAAACAAACAATCTTTGTCGTTATGCGCAACACAAGCGGACAAAACATTGATTTGGAATACAAGATTTTGCACAAATTAAAAGACAAAGGCTATACCATTGTAGAAGATCCGGAGCTTGCGAACTTTATCTTACAGGCTAATGTGCTTTATTGTAATATCAAACAAGAAAGTAATGCCACAGGAGCAGGTATTATAGGGGGTATCGCAGGAGCGGGTATCGGTGGATATAACCACCATTCCGCCACAGGAACCGTTGTGGGCGGATTAGCCGGCGTGGCTGCAGGTGCAATTCTAGGAAAGCTCACAGAGGATGCGATTCTTCAAATGCAAGTAGATATTAATGTCCGCCAAAGAATTGAAGGTGGAGCAGTCAATGAAGTAGGCACTGCAGGTGGACAATCTAGCGTGTATGATGGGCAAAGAGCAGGTTTAATGAATAGTGTTGGCGGAAAGGTTGCGAGCACGCAAGGAGGTGGCAATCTTAACACAAACCAAATCCACACTAAAAATCAAATTTATACAGGCAATTATTCCGAAAAATCCACGACACTTTTCGCTGAAGCAACGAAACTAAATCTTAATTTGCAAGAAGTCATCTCCGTCTTGGAAGAAAAAATCTCTACACAGATTGCAGGGATTTTCTAATCTTAACCTCAAAGATTTTATCAATGCCTTGCACCATTGCAAGGCAACTCCAAGCAAATCCAAATCAAACGGAGAAGAATTCTCTTAATTGTAAAACATAAATGATAATTATTATTAAGTTAAGCTTTATAGAATATACTTTATAATTAGAAGTTTTTAAATTCTCACTAAAGGAGACAAAATGATTTCAGATGATATTGTCAAAATGCTTAACGAACAGATTGCAAAAGAAATGTATGCGGCAAATCTGTATTTGAGTATGAGCTCTTGGTGCTACGAAAATAGCTTTGATGGTGCAGGATTGTTTTTATTTCAGCACGCAGATGAGGAGAGCGGACACGCAAAACGTTTGATTACTTATCTCAATGAAACAGATTCTAAAGTGAGCATTGCACAAATAGCAGCTCCAGAATCCAACTTCGGTGGTTTGCTTGATGTGTTTGAAAAAACTTATGCGCACGAGCAAAAAATTACCCAATCTATCAATAATCTTGTGGATTTTACGCTTCAAAGTAAAGATTATCCAACCTTTAATTTTTTACAATGGTATGTCAGTGAGCAGCACGAGGAGGAAGCTCTTTTTCGCGGTATTGTTGATAAGATTAAACTCATTGGCTCAAATGGTGATGGTCCTTATCTCGCGGATAGATTCATTAAAGAACTTACCGCAAAATAAGCTTCGCTTGTGTTAAATTTGGGTTAGATTGATTCCTTGCGAGACTTTGAATTATAGATTTGTAAGTGTGGGCAAATTGCTTCGCAATGTGTGCTTTGCTTATGCTTGCAATGGCGCGGAGGGAAACTCGTCTGTGAGGCTCTAAACTTTCACCTTTTATCATTACGAGATTCTATAAGGAATCGTAGCAATCTGAATCTAGCATTGCTTGAAATTTTCCATTTTATCATTGCAAGCAAGTTTTAAACTTGTATAGCAATCTACGATTCAGCATAAATAAAATACACAACTTGCGTCATTGCGAAGCCTTTGTAAAAGGCTGTGGCAATCTATAATGAAGCATACCTGCAATTCTGCTACTCTGTCGTTGCTATCTTTGGTTTGTCATCATTGTGAGATTCCACTTGTGGAATCGTGGTTTAAAGGGTCATTTTATTTCAAAGTGTAAATTTTATAGAGTAAGTGGCTTGGAGCTTCGTTAAAATGGCACTTTGTGATTTAAAATACTTTGATTTAAAATAGAAAATTAAGAAAACTTTTTTCACAAAAAGGGCTATTTTTTCACAAAACATCACAAAATCAATCACAAAATGCCCTCAAAAAAGTAGCTTTAAAAGCGTATTAAAGGGCATTTAAAGCACTCACAAAAAGTATCACAAAATTAGATGATACAACGCAAAACTTTTCCCGCAATGATAATCTCTATTTGGCTATCTTCTAGTGGGATAGAATAGCTTTTATAATCCTTATTTACACTTATAATGTCTAAAATCCTTTTAATTGGGTCTAGCTGAAAGAGTTTTACCATTAATTGTCCGCCATAATTAATGATATAAAGCCCATCTCCTCTATATTGCCTATCATCTTCAAACACAACCCAACTATCAGGCATTAACATAGGTATCATAGAATACCCCTCCACCCTTATCGCCTTTAGATTTTTGCTTGGAATAGCTTTAAAAAAAGCTTTACCAATGGTTAAAACTTCCCCACTTTCATAACATTGTAAATCTAAAATTTCATTGCCTCCCTCTGCTTGCGCACTTAGATTGAGCTTGGGAATGGAATAGTATTGGTCGTTTAAGGTTTGGGGGAGATTTTCTTGATTGGGGGACAAGTTTTTTGAACTTAGAGACACACTAGGAGACAAGTAGGAGACATTTTCTTTAGACTTGGAGACATCACTAGGAGACACAAAATAGGTAATATCAATTTTTAGCGCATTTGCTATTTTCTCCAAATTTTCTAAAGTGATATTACCTTTGTTGGCTTCATATAATTGTAGGCTTGCTCTTGAGATACCACTAAGATTAACCAATTCGTTTTGAGTTAATTGCTTAGCCTCTCTAGCTTCTTTGATTCTATTGCCTAATTTCATTACTTTTAAGGAATATTATCACAAAAAAGATAAAACTTAAAAGTGGTTTGGGTGGGCGGGAAGAATATCGCTTTTGGAGCTTTGAAATGCAAATTTTAAAGTGTAAAAAAGTGGTTGTAAGGCTCAAAGTTTGGAAGTTAAGAATCACTTTCAAACTAGAGCTATAAAACTACTTTCTCCACTCCCTTTGTGGAGTGGTTAGGTAGTATTATAACATAAAATAGAGGATAGTATGAAAAAATTAAGCATTTCTGAACAACTCTCCAAAAAAGGCTTTAAGATAAGAACTTGGGCTAAATCTAAAGGGCTTAGTGATTCAGATTATAATGTCTTGTTGGATTTGTCTAAGGGTAAAACTAAGGGCAAATGGGGCAAAGCTAAAGAGTTAAAAGAACTCTTACAGAAAGAATTTAAGATTGCTTAGGTTGCAATATGTGGATAAGCAGTAAAGAGTTTGCGAAGTCTTTTAATATTAATAAGAAGAGCCTAGAAAAAGCTTGTTTTAGAGCCAATCAGAAATGCAAAAAAATTTGCACTATTAGGTCTATTATAATAAACTTTACTTACTGCAATGGCATTGGTGGAAACGCAGGCAAAATCCTCCAAATTTGGAATACCCCCTTATCCAAAAAACAAGTAGAAGCCATAGAAAAAGGCTACCCCATTAAATATGTGCTAGAGGAAATGGGTGAGACAATGGAATACGCAAGGGCAGATAAGGTTATGGATTGCTTCACTAACGTTCGCAATAACGAACTAACACATAATAACAAAGCAACACAATCTAATATTATGGAATCTATGGATTCTAAAACATTGGATTGTAAAGGAATTAACAATGAAAAAACTTCTCAAAACATTCAAGGAAAAACTCTACACACTAGAGGGCTTGATTGTGCTAGCAAGCATTATTGTGGGACTACTAGCAGCAGCAATTCCACTATTTATCGGAATGATTTATCTAATGGTGAGATAGTAAAATCTCCTTTATGCAAGATTATGGATTGCCACACTCCGCTACGCTCCGTTCGCAATGACGCAGTGGAAACTACTAACGCAGAATCTCGCAATGACAAAGCGGAATCCAATAATGACTCTCTTGCTTGGCACAACCTCACCACTCACCAAAAATCCCAAGCCAAACAAAGAGAAGCAATCCTATTAGACTATGAAAGTGCAAAGAGTGCAGGAATCAAGGTAGCACACTTTATAGAGCTTAAAAACAAAGAGGATTCTACCCTAAATCTCACACAAGGAAAGCTTTTTGATTGGCAAAGAAAGTATAAAACACAAGGTTTAAGCGCGTTAAGCGATAAAAGAGGTATTGCAAAACTAGGCACAACTTCACTTCCTCAATGGGCACAAGAGGAAGCCATAAAAATGTGGCGCATAATGGGCAGTGGATATTTGAATCGTATGCAGTTATGGAGAGAGCTACATATTATCGCACACTTGTATGTCAAAGAATATTCTTATAAGAAATTCCTCCAATGTGAGATTCCTCCTCTTTTTTCACTTAATACTCTCAATCGTTTCTTGGATTCCTACCTCAAAGCAAATTCTTTAGAATACACGCTCATCACTTATGGAAGTGATAAGACAGATTCCTATAAAGAACCCTCCTATGGAATCCAAAGAGAACTCTACACTCTGCCTAATCAACTCTGGCAAATTGACTCCTCTCCACTAGATGCAATCGTGCTAGATAGTGAGGACAAACAAATCCGCCCAAGCATTCTTTCTATCATTGATGTGTATAGTGGGAGAAGCATAGCCCTTTTAAGTGAGACTTCCGATTCTAATGCAGTAGTTAGGCTAATGTGGAAAGCATTTGAAAGTATGGGCAAACCCCAAGCGATTCAGTTTGATAATGGGAAAGACTATCTAAGCAATAAAGTGCAAGGACTACTAGAGGGATTAAACATTAAATTTGTGCGCTCTGCTGCCTATAAAGGCAAAGCAAAAGCCATAGTGGAACGCAGATTCCGCACAATTCAAGGAAGCTATATTACCGCAATTAGTAGCTATATCGGCAGAAATGTCAATGAAAGAACGGCAAGAGAATCCCAAACCCCAAAAAGAGAAAGAAAAAGCAAGGACGCATTAGGCAATCCAATCAAAACACAACAAAAGCATATCATCAGCTTTGAAGCTACCTTAAGTTTGCTAGAGGAAGCGGTAGAGTTTTGGAATATTGATAGGGTTTCAAGAAAATGGAGCAAGGCGCAAGGTAAAAGCCCGATGGATTTATGGAGTGAGGCAAATTTTCAAAAAGTCAGTGTAGATTATACGCAATTCTTACTCTATGCAGAGGAAGGCAAGGCAAGGGTTATGGGTAAAAATTGCATAGAAATGCGTCCTTACTCTTATGTGCCAACACAATACATTGAAGCAGGAACTAAGGTGCTTGTGCGCGTGAATATCAATGCTTCCAATGAAGCCTTTGTCTTTACCGAAAAAGGCGAGTTTATCTGCAAGGCTTATGATAGGAAAGCAAATCCCCTCACGCAAGAGCAGCTTAAAACCATCTCCAAAGAATACAAAGCAGCCATTAAGCGCATAAGAGATTTACAAAAAGATGCAACACACTCCGAGTTTATCCGCAGGAATGCAAGACTAGAAGCGGAAAGCTTGAAGCGCAAAATGGATTCTGCAATACGCAATGGAGTGGAATCTAATTCCTCTATATGTGGGGGTATGGAATACGCAAGGAAAGATAAGATTATGGATTGCTTCGCTAATGCTCGCAATGACAGAGAGGAAGAATCTCGTAATGACGCAGTGGCAGGACGCAATTCCAAAACACAAAAATCCCTTAAAACAAAAGTCAAAGAGGCAATCCATAACGCACAAGTAGAACAACACAGAGAGGATAATTGGGAGTTGCCAATGGATACAAACGACAACACAGAAACGATAGATGATTGGGATTTGTTACAGAAACTTGGATAATGCCTTGCAAGAAGCCTTAAATCAAAGGTTTCTTGGAGGGTAACCTCTATGATATGGCAGTTAGTTTTAAAAGCTCACAGACAAGAGTAGGAAACCTAGCTTTTATTAATAAAAGCTTTCCTCATTGCCTGTTCGCTTTAAAAACTAACTTGCCTTATGCGAACTTTTAAGCTTGCACAAACAAGGAGTAACGATGAAAAATGTAGCAATACGAGAGCAGATTATAGCATTTTTAAAAGAGCAAAGAGAAAAAGATGCAAACTTTTCTCAAAGCAAGTTAGAGTTGAAGCTTGGAATCAGAAAGACATACATTAGTCAATATCTTAACAATCCAGACTTCAAATATGCCGCAGGCGTGGAAGAGAAGTTTGCGATTTTCCTCAAAGAAGTGGAGGAGAAAACACAAGTTAAAAAACAAATTATGGGCTTAAACAACTTGGATTTTATTGAGACAAGTGATGTAAAAAGGATTTTTTCAAGATTGCTTTTAGCAAGTATGCAAGGGGATAGAATCTCTGTGATTCTAGGCGCAAGTGGCACAGGCAAAACAAGAATCGCAAAAGAATATTGCAAAAGCCATTTAGAAGCAATCTTTATAGAGGCAACGCCTGATATGAATGCCAAAGACATTCTAAAAAAGCTTTGCGAGGAGCTAAATTTGGGAGAGTTTAAGAGCAATCATAGCGGAATCTTAAAAGTTGCAACTGCTTTAAAGCAAAGCGGGAAATATATCATCGTAGATGAGGCAGAACATTTAAAGTGGAGAGTATTAGAAACCCTAAGGCGCATTATGGACTTCTCTAAACAACCACTCATCTTAGTAGGCACACATTGGCTTGCAGATTCTCTAAGCAGTGGCAGACTTGGAAGCAAAAGAGAGCAGGAACTTGCACAACTAAGGAATCGCTGCTTAGGGAGATATGAATTAAAGGGTCTGCAAAAAGAGGAATATGTGGAGATTTGCAAAGTAAGTGGAATCCCAACCAATTGTGCTTGGAAACTATGGGAACTAGGACGAGGAAACTTTAGACAAAGCGAGGGAGTGCTAAGGCTAACGCTTGCGAGAGTTTCTCTAAGTGGCAAAGAAAGTGCGACTTTAGAGGATTTGGAATCCACAAGAGCAATGATGTATCTATGAATCGCGTTATCGCTTCGGCTTTTAAAAGCTTCATCACTAGAATCTGCAGTCATTACCGCTTAGGTAACTCCTTTGATTCTATCTTGAAAACTTTTAAAAATCCTTTGCGCTAAACGATTCCACAAAGCAAGTGATTTAGGATAGCAAATGACTTTCAAAGAGATTGGGAGAGTGCTAGGGATTAGCCCACAAAGAGCAGAGAAAATTTATCAAAGAGCCCTAAGGAAACTCTCTCACCCTAAAAACAAAGACAAATGGTATGCAATCTTAGAATTAGCAGCCGAGATTGAAAAAGAGAGAGCCAAAAGTAATTCCAATACTTTAGATTTTAGATAAGTCTAAAGTATTGGGGTTATAGCCCTAAAAGTTGTGAATAAAGTTTAAAAATTCACAAATATTACGCCTAAACTTTAAGAAATATCTTAAGCAAGAGTAGGAAACCTGAAACTTAACAAGCAGTTTCTTCCTAATTGCTACGATATTTTCTTGAAGTTTAGGCTTTTACAACAAGGAGAGCAATGAAAAACAAAATGATTGCAGGAAAGAAGTGTGATTATTCCTTGCGTTATTTCTACGCCAAAGGAGATTATATCTACTCTAAAAGCACGAATAGAATCGTAGATATAAGGAGACGTTAATGAGCCTAAGAATCATTAAAAAGGCAAAGGTAAAAATGGCAGTGGCTACACTCTATGGATTTGTAGCTTGGGAATATCAAATAGCAAAATGGCTAGAAAATGTTTGAAAGGAGAATCAATGGAAATTAAGAGCTATGAGGACATTAATCTTGCACTTAAGAGAATCGCAGAGCTTAGTGTGGGGATTGAAAAAATTAATGGAGAGGTTACCTTAGAGTGTAACAAAATCAAAGAATCAAGAAGCAATGAGATTGAAAAACTCTCCAATGAGAAAAAGTATTTAGAGCAATGTGTAAGTAGTTTCTGCGAGGAGAATAAAGCAGACTTTGCAGAAAAAAGAAGCAAGGATTTTACCTTTGGCACGATTGGTTATCGTCTTGTGAAATCTGTCTCACTCCCTAGAGTAAGAGAAAAGATAGACAAACTCATCTTGGCACTTAAGAGCTATGGTTGCTCTGATTGTATCAAGTATGAGGAAAGCATTGATAAAGAAGCTGTGTGTGAGCTAGAGGATTCTACGCTTGTAAAGCTAGGGCTTAAAAGAGTAGTCAAGGATAGTTTTAGAATCGTGCCTAAGATTGAAAGCTTGGAGAGTGCGCAATGAAATTAAGGGGGGAGGCAATGACGCCACCTTGTCATTGCGAAGCCTCGTAAGAGGCTGTGGCAATCCATAATCTAGCATAAAGCAACTTTTACAATGGAATCTTTAAAGGTGCAAGATTATAGATTTGCAAGTGTGGATAAATTGCTACGCAATGTATGCCACGAATGCTACGCATTCTCGCAACGACTGAAATGGGTGCAATGATATAATAAAAGCTTTTCGCAATGCCCTTGCCTTGCAAGAAATCTTTAATTCCTAAGGTTTCTTGGAGGGTTAAATATTCTTTAAAAGCCTAATTTATGGGCTTTTAAGCAAATTTTTAGTAGAATAAACTAAAGAAAAAAGGGTAAAAATGACTTATATGAGTTTTATAGAAATTTGCAAAGAATACGCAAGAGAGCATAATAAATTTTTGCACCCTAATAATGTAGAAGCACAAAAACCACTTTATAAAATGTTTAAAGGATATTGCTATGCAAAAGGCTTAAGTGAAGATGAAGAGGAAAGTATATTTGAGTGGTTGGATAGTGAGGTGAATAATCCTGATGTGATGATAGACAAACTAGATACAACCTCCAATGAAAGAATCGTAATATTTGGGACATTAAAGGATAAAATTTGTCTCCAAACAGAGATTAAAAGAGGCAATGAAAAACAAATTGTCTCTGAAGTTAAATTGCAAATTACACAAATCTTAAATTATGCACCTTTTTATCACGAAGGGGGAAACCATATTATATTTAAAGACACAAAAACAGGGGAAATATTTTATTGTATTGAATGGCATTATGCCAAAGAGCCAAAAGAAAATCTTATTAAAAAGACTTGTAAAGAGCTAGGACTAACTTATAGAGAACTTGGAGAGAAGATAGGGTATAGTGAGAGTGCCATAAATAACGCTTCAAGACAAGATAAAATAAGTGAGCCACTTACATTTGCCATTAATTTATATCTTGAGAATTTAAAGCTAAAAGAGGAGTTAGAGGATTTTAGGATTCTTAAAAAAATTCTCACTAAAAGACTTTAAAAGTGTTTCGCATTCTATAAAAAACATAAAATAAATATAATAACTATTGACAATAACATATTATTAATGTATAATTGCTACATTAAAACATAAATAAAGTGTTTTAAGAAAAGTTCTTTAAAATGGGATTGTTAAATTAGTTTTGCTATAATATTTAAATGTATGATTTAACTAAAAACATTGGTTTGGGTCTTTTTGTAAATGGAACTTTTACATTGCTTAATGGTGATTTTGGTATTATGCCAATCATCATTACAATAGGAAGTATCTGCATTATGTATATGTCTATTAAATTAGATGAAAGGAGCAAAAATGGGACAAGCCATTCTAACAATAGCAACAATTAGTTTATGTGCTTTTTTGGCTTATAAACTCTATTTTAAAAAAGGTAAGCAATACTAACTTTAACAATCCCTTTAAAGAACTTAAAAATTTAAAGGGAAATCTATGAGATTACAAACTTTCACAAATCAATCTTTGGGTAATATGCGGATAATAGAGGATAATGAAAATCCTCTCTTTTGCTTAAGTGATGTGTGTAAGATTCTTGAAATACAAGATACCCACAAGGTAAAGGAATCTGTCTTAAAAGAGTTTGAGCTATCCACCTTAAAAGTGGGTAGCTTTGATACAGGTTTTGGAATCAAAGATTTTACTGTGATTACCGAACCCCAACTCTATTTTATTCTTATGCGTAGTGATAAACCAAAGGCAAAGCCCTTTAGGCAATGGGTAGTAAATGAAGTCCTCCCAAGCATTAGGAAACAAGGATTCTATTCTGCTCCTAATGTAGAATCTGCTTTAATCACAGAGTTAAGAGATTCTAATTTAAGCAAAGATTCTTTAAAAAGAGAGAATGCAAGTTTAAAAGATGAGCTTCTACAAACCCAAAGGGAGCTACTAAACCTTTATAGATTCCAACCCAAAAGCAAGGTTAAAGAACATTCTCCTGATACCATTGCAAAAATTCAAGAATTAGCTAAAAGTGGTGTGAGTGCCTTAAAGATTGCTAGGACACTTGGAGTAAGTGAATCAAGTGTGCGAAAATACAAATAAAGGATTCCTATGCAAAGACTAGAAATAAAAGATACATTAGAAGATATTGCCAATGATTTAAAGAGTCTCTCTAACATTGCAATATTTATGGGGATTGGGTGTAAAGAGTATCAAATAGAATCTCAAGAGATGTGGTTTATCTCTGATTGTTTAGAGAGATTAGTCACTGCGTTAAAAGAGGCAAGAGAGAGTTTGTAGTCGGCAAGATTCCAAAACTTTTAAACTTAGAATATTGAATTAACATACAAAGGAATCTAATGGAAACACTCACTCCACTACAAGAAAATGAGCGCAAGCAATTAATTACAGGCATTCATATCAAGAAAAACGAACTAGGTATGGCAGAGATTCAATATAGAGATTTGCTATGGGAGAGATACAAGGTAGAATCTAGCAAGGAGTTAAGTTTGCAAGAGCTAAAAGAGTTTGCAAAATCCTTAGGCTTTATTCCTAAAAGACACATCAAAGGCTTTTATAAAGAGGGTAATGCAAGTAAGGCACAGATTCAAACAATGATTGGAATCTACAATGAAATAGCAGAGGTTAAAAATGAGCTAGGATTGAGAAAGTTTATCCAACGCATTATTGGTAGATTGCCTTTATACTTGGAGAGCTTAAGCATTAAAGAAGCACAAAAGGTAATTATTGCGCTAAAGAAATGGCAAAGAAGCAAAAAAGGGGATTAAAAATTGATGTAAATTTGTTAAAATTCTGTTATGTTAAGGAGTTTTAATGGAATCCCCAATTACCAATTCTGATATATTCTTTCATCTCTATGAGCAAATCAAAAGCGGTGCATCTCTAAAGCAAGTCTTGCAAGATTTTGGTGGGGCAAATGTTTATATTCCAAGCTATAAGAGTGTGCAAAGAGATGAGGATATTTGGGAAGATTACCAAAACCTTTTAAACAAACATTTCCCTAAAAAGCATATTATGCTAAGCCTGCAACAAAAATATGATTTGAGTGAGCAACACCTCTATAAGATTCTTAAAAACAAGAGACAGCCGAGCTTGTTTTAAATCCTTAGCCATTCCAAAAGTTTAAGTATTTTTTGAATAAAATGTTTCATTCAAAATAAGGAGTTGTCTATGGCAAATTTTATTGCTTTTATTACATTCTTGTATTTTTTAGCGTTTTTGTGTTATTGGATTGTTTCTGCTATTACAAGAAAATTAAAAAAGGATTCATTGCCACGTTCTTTTAAGTTTAGAATTGCGCGATATTTATTTTTTGCTTCCTTTTTTGTTTTTATTGCCAGTGTTGCAGTTGACGATGCCCAAAAGAAAGAAACACTTGCCCAAATAAATACCGAACAAGTTGAGGAAAAACCTGTTGTAGAGATTCAAGAACAAGAGGAGGAATCTCAAAAAACAGAGAATGGCATTAGAAATAAAAGCTATGATATTGAACCTATGAAAAAACAACTCATTGCAAAAAAGATAGACCAAACAGAAATTAGACTTTTTATCTTGCAAGATTCTAGCAGTTTTCTCCACGATAATGGAATTGAGGATATAGAATCTACAGATTTTATTGATTGTATGAATCTCAATATTTTCTCTAATGAATTTAGGAAAAATGGTAAAACTGACCTTGCTCCCATTAGGGAGGTTTGCTATAAGGAGTTAAAAGAGGGAAATCCATTCAAGAGTGCTTATCGCGGAATTGACCCCTTTAACTCTTTTTCTATGCTCGGAAATATTGTCAATAATGTGAGTAATGGCAAGTTTGAGGTTGTGAGGACTGGAATGGAAAAATATAAAGATGGGACAATTAGAATACTCGTTGTTTGGGATGGAAAATACAAAGGAGAATCAGGCGAATTTGGGGTTAAAAAAATAATAAAAGATTTTGCCGATTTACAGGGTGGATTTGATATAGGCGACATTCTTTCAAGGATGGGGGACTTATAGTCTCACTTCCTAGTGGCAAACTCTCTAAAGACTTTCTCTCTTTCACTCATAGGATATTGCCTATCCCAAGATTCCATTAGCTTTCTCTCTTGATTAGAAAGTTTAATATTATAGGTTTTGCTCATATAAAGATAACTTCTTGCAATCCAGCCCTTAGAGTAATTCGCAGGATAGAATCTCTTGGCTTTAAAATTTGTATAAACCTTGCAATTTCCATATTGTGTAAATCGCAATCTTTTAGGAGATTCTACAAATCTGTAATTACTCCTATCATCATTTATTTCGCCAATGGAAGGTGCTAGATTCTGTAAATCTGCTTCCATTTTTTTAAATGTTTTATCCTTTTGGCATTCTTTCCTGCCTCCTTGTCTCCAACAAGGCAAATGTTTCCCAAAGTTATGGGCAGGCATAATGTGTTCCCATTCAATGACTTGAGCTCTCGCATTGATTTTACCTTTCTTTGTTTTAACATTTCTTGGAGTATAGGCTTCACTAGGCACAACTTCAAAACGATTTTTAACCCATTGAAAAGGCGCATTGCAATAAAAGTCGGTTTGGTATTCTTTATTTTTAGCATAAAATTCTACTAAGGCTTCCTTAGCTTCTTTGAAAGTATTTATTTCCTTTGCACTTAATAATGTAGAGAATAATAAAGCAATAATAGTTATTTTTGACACTCAATTCCCTTGAATTTGTTTAAAATCATAACTTTTTATTTCTTAACTTGCAGACTACCACAGCACACACTAAGCAAAGTGGAGTTAATGTTGTCCCAATAAAACATAAAGGAGATACTATGATTTTAGAAATCATACACGAAGAAGAAAAAGTCTTTTTATCTTTGGCAATTAATCAACATTCAGAAATTGGATTGCTAGCAAATCAAGAGGGTATTAAAATTGCTTGTAACAATCTTGAATGCGAAATTGAAGTCAAGGAGAATTTTAATATCTTAATTAATGCAGTATGTAGAGTAAGAGAAAGAATTGATGAATCTTTAGAGAGTAAAGACATTTCTTTGGTAATTGATTTGAAACAAATCATTGATGATGTGATTCAAGAGTTTAAGGATTAATTCTTAATGTTAAGCCATAGCTTCATTTACAAGCTGTGCTTTCTCTTTATGCTACCACATTCAATTCCCCCCCCCCTTTTTTTTAAATCTAAAAAGAGCATAGTTTAAATTTGTGCTAATTCCTGTTTCCTAAAACGATAAAGTAACGATAATATTTACAGAAAGTTACAATTTAAAATTATTATAATCTTAAATTTTATACAATTTCAGCCACTTTTTAATGAAAAATTGAAAGAATACAAGATAAAAATTTATAAAATACAAAAAATAATTATCTTTTACTTCAAATATCAAATTTTGATATTCAGCTTATATTTTGAAAAGGAGACGCTATGACAAAAGAAACTGCACAAGCTATTTTTGAAAAAGTCATTAGCGAAAAAACAGGTGGCGTTATTTCAACGCGAGAAGAAGCCAAAACACAGCTACATAATGGAATTAATCCCAAGATTTCTACTTTCTTAAAAGAGTATGAAAACGATAGAGAAAAAGTTGTAGAAAGGGAAATCAAAGCAGGGAAAGAACTAGCCGCATCCTTACTAAAAGAGGTAAAATAATGGGTATTCAAGGCGAACTTAGCAAGGCTTCGTTTGACTTTTCCGATATGGCGAATGTCATAAATTTATTTTTTGATTGTTCTGAGCAATATTACGAAATTCGTGTTGATGACGAAACAGAAAAGCGTTTGTTAGAAAAAGTAGTTAGTCAATACTATGACCATGTAACAGCTTATGGAGTTTCTGTAAATGGTGTCTGCCCTTATAAAATGTTGGCTTGGAGCGGATACATTCTATGTAGAGATTTTTGGGAAAAGGGTAAACAAGACTTTGCTGTTAAATTTTTAGTGTCAGCTATCGTTGCTGCTGATATGCTCTTGAAAAAGGAAGAAGTAGAATTACATCAAGAGATATTATTAAAAGCTGTTAAAATGGTAAAATCTGAACTTGAGGGAAAGACGCATATAGGTTTAGGAATGAATGGCTTATATATGATTTTTAGGGCTATTTCACTTCAATATTCCAAGTAATTTTTCAAATAATCCACCACTTCTCCCTCTAGCCTCTCGCCTAAATCCTTTGGAATCTCTCCATTTTTATTAATCGGCATAAAAGGACGTACGGGGATTGTAACCCTTTTATTTCTCCCCGCTTTCCCTCCAAATTGATGTATTGCAGCATATTGTTTATTCGTGCCTACTTGTGCGCTATTGCCTGTAACTTTTTGCGTGAAAGATTGACTTAAAAGCCCACTTTGAATAAGAATCTTATTGCCTCGCTTCTTTTGTAGGGTTCTAGGTGAGTTAGATTTCCATTTCTCTCCAAATGGTGAGGCTTGTTTGTCAAAGGATTCCTCTGTAACATTTTGCAAAGTATTAGCAATTCTCCTTAGAAGCGGTGTTTTATTCTCTAATGCTTTACTTAACCTTTCTAGCTTGCCTTGTAATTCTTCAATGCTAATGATGATTTCTGCCATAATGTTACCTACAAATACCTAACTACCATTGCAGTAGAATCTCTCCCGCTACTAAGATTTGTAAAAATCATTCTTAGCCTTTAGTTTGCAAGATTCTTTATAGTGTATTGCATTTTTTAATCCTTTGTGGTAGAATCTATACCTTAAGAAGTGTTGCTCATGGCGGTATTGGATAACCCGCTCCTTAGAGTATGTCCGCTCTAAGCTAAGAAAAACTTAAAGGCGTAAGGTTGGCACTTGCCGCTTCTTAATTTGGGAGATGGACTCCCCAATTATTTTGTAATTTCTTTGTTTCCTTTCACTAGGCTTTGTAAAAAAATTTCATCATTGCTTGTTTTTTTAAAAACTGCACGATAATAACTCCCAAACCTACTAAAATAAACAATATGATTCTCTCCACTTTCTTTTACCTTATACACATTTGTATCTCTGATTAAAAAAGGCAATAAAGAATAATCTAGCTCTTTCACATTGGTATGATGCGTATGTGTTCTTAATGTCCAACCACTTAGATAGATTTCTTTTGCCTCTGTGTTTAGCAAGCTTTTAAGCGTTTGCGTGGTTTTAGCAATAGGGATAAACTTCTTATCTGCCTCGCCATTTTTTGATTCTTGTTTGAGATTTAGAATGGCTTGATAATTTTGCTTGACTTGCGTAATATCTGCTTTGGTATCATTTAAAGATTCTACAAAATATTCTTTATTTGGATTCTTTTTAAACTTCTCTAGCTTTGTTTCTAAAACAGAATCCAAACTCTCATCTTTCTCTAGCCCTCTCTTATCATAGCTCCAATCCTTACTTGCAATCGGCAGTGGGGGTGTTTGTGAAATTGTAAAGCCTTGTCTCTCACATTCTGCTTTGCTATATGCCCTCACCACACATCTACAATTCCAACCATTTGGAGGGTAGTTTGTTTCCCAAAAAGGGTCGTCTCTATGCAGTGTAACTCCGTGCATTTTGAGATGAGAGGGACGCGTAAGTCCATCTTGTAATGCAATGTAACGCAAGTAAATCTCACCCTCTAGGGCATATTGTGCTTTGGCTCTGCCTTGTGCGTTTGCGGTACGCATATTGGTGTTATAGATTCTTTGCAATCTTGCATTATTGACATTGATTGTCTTTATCTCCCCTGTTTTCTCATTGGTAACTTCAACCTTACCTAGCCAACCCTTTTTAGCTAAGGTGGGTTTAATGTCTTTTTTCCAAGATTCAAAGCTCTTTCCCTCACTTTGGGCTTTGATTAAAGAATCTTGAATCTCACTTAGTAAATCAAGCTTGGTTACCTTTGCAATCGTAAATGCCTTTAAGTGTGCCGCGTGCATTATTTCATCATAGTTAAAACTAAGCTTAGGCTTTTTTGCTTTTAAAAATTCTATGTTCTGCTCTGGAGGGAGATTGAAGTGAAAGCTAACCATTTAACGCCCCATAGATTTGTGCATTCATTATTGCCTCTGCTAGAGCGGATTCTGCAATCTCTAAATCCTCTCCTTGCAAGGCATTCTCTAATGCACTCAATGCTTCCTCAAAGCTGTTTGCATTTTGTAAAATAGAATCCAAATCAAAGTCTTTTGCTTTAAGATTCTCTGTCCAATTATCTATTGCGTCAAGCCCAAGATTTTTATTTATGGGTAATTTAAAAGGGATTAAATTACCATTAAATGCGTTTTTAACAAGCTTAGAATCCTTATTCTCTTCTCCCCCTTTTTCTCCTTTTTGTTCCCCTTTTTCCTCTTCCCCTTGCCTTGTGGAATCTTTAGGGTTTGGCTCTGTTAGGGGTGTGGTTTTTAGATTATAGGTTTTCTCTATATATTCTTGTGTGGGTTGGAATCCCATTTCATAAATGATTTTATCTCTGCTTGCCAATTCAGTTTTTGGTTCGTCCTCATTAAAGAGTGAAAAGGTGATTTCCTCTGTGATTCCATTTAAGGATTTAAAATAACTAATCACACGATTGCAAACATAGCAAAGAATCCGCTCATCACTTAGGGCAATCTCGCTTCTAATATCATTATGTGCCTGTGCGGCTGCAAGGCTTCCAGCTGTTACTTCGCCTGTGAGATTCCCTCCTAAAATGAAGCGATTGATTTGGCTATCACAATATTCCACGAGTTCTTTAAAATCACTTTTTGCACTTGGTTGGATGAGCTCTATTTCCTCGTCTTTGTCAATCACAGCCGTGCTGCCATTAAGCATATTAGAAACCTCAAGGGCAAGAGTGCTTGGGTCATCTTGTGTTTTTGCAACCGCCCAAGGGTCTCCAAATCTCTCTAGGAATCGTATCCAAAAGTCTAATCCTGCATTCTTTACATTTACGCTAAAATATAAATGCCGCAATGCAGATTCTCCATAGGGAGCACGGAAGCTTTGGTTATAGATTCCATAGACAACCTTAAAAGGAGGAATCTCCTCTTCTAATCCATTGCCTAAAAACACGAGTTTGCCCTCATTATCAAATTTAAATTCTTGAAAATCCCTTCCCACTAAACTTGGCACAAGGAGTCCTTGTTTTCTCTCCCAATTGATTTCAAAGACATTGATTCCATAGAGATAGGTTTCAAGAATCTGTGAGAGGATAGAAGCGTGGAAGACACTTTTAAGGATTGCTTGGTATTTCTCACTCTTTGTAGCAATAATCACTTCCTTTTTCTCAATGTGTGCCTTGCGGGAAATATTGCATTGGCTTACGATTAAATCCCCCATAATCATTGTGATGTCTTTTCTGCTTAGGGGCTTTTGGTAAGGGGTATTGAGTAATTCTGCGATTAGGGTGTTTTGTAGTAAATGTTCTTTTTTCATAGCCTAAAACTCCTTTTGGGTTTTAAAAGTGTGTAGTCCATCACTCTTTGCTTTTTCTTTTTGAATTTTAAAAGGGAGTATGCGCCCTCTAATGCGTCAGGCAAGTCGTCATTCTTGCCATCGGGAAATTGCTCTAGTTGCTCTAAAAGCAAGGTTTGGTTTCTTTGAAAAAGAATCTCCCCATCCTCAATAGGAATCTCTAGCCTCTCAATGCGCAATTCTTTGTTTTCTGTGTTGGCAATACCTTTAATGTGAAGATTTAAACCCTTTGCATTTGCTTCTTTTTTAATATAATCCTTTAAAAAATCCCCGCCAAAATTTGCTTCTAAGGCTGCCTTGTTGGGATTGTATTGTTGATAGAGCGCAATGAATTTCTTGGCAATCTCTCTTGTTTTAAAGATTCCACCGATTGCTTTTCGCCTTGCAACCTGCAAAGATTAATCCTATTGCGGTGCAACCTATCTCACAGAATCCAAAGACACAAGCGCAAAATATCAATGTAGCTTTCACAGGAGGAATTAATGTGCAAACCACCGATGGCAAGATTCCAGAAAACTCTGAGCTTCAAAGAGATATTCAAAGGGAAGTGGAAGCTGCTTTGAAAAAGTCTAAAGAGAGTGAGCGCAATCGCACACTAAGCGATATTGATTTTTAAAAATCCTTTGTGCTAAACAATTTTATTTTAAGGATTAAAATGGCTTATCTTGCATTGGGAGATTTTAAATTCATCTTACAACAAACACAATTAAACACAATAGAGTCTAACCTAGAATTAAACTTTAGCGAAATTGCAAGGATTGGGAATAATCCTGCAACTTTTAATAGTGGAAAGTTTAAAGAATCTTTCACACTAGAATTGGATATGCTCTTACAGAAACAAGAGATATTAGAGGAATTCTTAGAGGCAGTGAAACTTAAAACACCTTTCTTTATGGTTTTAGGCTATGGCAAAATCATCGGTGAAGTGTTAGTGGAGAGTGTAAAAATCAAAGAGGAATCCATAATCCCTAATGGCGCAAGTTTGAAACGCACTTTGCAAATTTCACTCAAGAGGTATTACCAATGAAGCATTTTACACCAGATTTTAAGATTCTAGCTAATGAGAAAGATGTAACCGCACACATTGCAAAGAATCTTATAGAACTTAGCTTCAAAGATGAGGCAGGAATCGTCAGTGATGAGATTACACTTAGTGTGTATGGAGCTTTCAAACGTCCCAAATACAAAGATAAGCTAAAGCTATGGTTAGGGTATAAGGAGAGTGGGCTATGGTATTGTGGAAGCTTCGCGGTGCAAAGTAGTGAGAGGACAGAATCTAGCACAACGATTACTGCTACGGGAGTGGATTTTAGCAGTGGGTTAAAAAAGAGAAAGAATCGCGCGTGGGAGAAGTTAAGTCTCAAAGAGATTGTAGAGAGAATCGCAAAGGAACACGATTTAAGTGCAGTTGCTGATTTTGGAGAGATTAAGATTGCTTATGCAGGGCAGCACGATAGGAGTGATTTGACATTTTTACAAAAGTTTGCAAAGGACTTTGATGCGATTTTTAATGTCAAGGATAACCAAATCGTGTTTTTAAGAAAGGAAAACGAGAGCAAAAGTATAATTCCTAAATCTTCCATTAGCCTAAGTGAATGCAGTAGTTATCGCATTAAGTATTCCAATAAAACACTTTATGGAAGCTGCAAGGCAATATGGCACGATACCAAAGAAAACAAAATCAAAGAAGTCATAGTAGGCAGTGATGAGGGAGAGCAAATCAGGCTAGAGCAGAGTTTCAAGAATGCAGCAGAAGCTTTAGCAAAGGCTAAGGCAAAACTAGAGAGGGCAAAGTGTGGAATCGTGAGTGGAAGTTTAGAAATTTATGGGACTTGCGTGTTTGCAGGAGGGATTCTCTCCTTAAGCAATGCGGGAGAGGATAGCGGGGAATATCGCATTAAGAGTGTGCATCACTCTTTGAGTGCAGATTCCTTTACTACAAGTGTGGAGTTTGAGAAGTGAGTGTGAGGCTTCTCAAGAAATCGTTTGTATCAATCTATAAAAGGCAATTAGGGAGATTTTTACTTGTAAAAATCCAGTGTGCCTATTCTTGCCTTGCATAGATTGATACAGACTATTAAAGGGTTTTTAAGAACTCACAGACAAGAGTAGGCAACCTAGCTTTGATAAACAAAGCTTTCCTAATTGCCTGCTTGCTCTTAAAAACCTTTTTTATATTAAATTTTAAATTTAGACAGGAAAAACAATGAAAAAGAAAGCTTTAAAAACACAACTCAAATCTTTAAATCATACACTTCAAGTTTTAGAGAAAAAGTGTGCTTGCTTAGAACTCATTGTGAAATGGCAAAGTGAGAGATTAGAGATTCAAAGAGAAGCAAGATTAAAACAAAAAGGAAAAGATTATATTTAAAGGGATAGAAAGTTGATAGAGGAATCAAGATTTAAGTTTAAGGGGAAGCCCCCTTAATGAAAACTAGCAAAAGCATTATAGCTTTAAATTGTAATTTAAGGCTTATTTATTTCATTTTAAAAGGAGTTGCAATGGAAAATGCAAACTTTAAAATGAAAACTAGCACTTTAAAACCTCCTTTTGCTTGGATAGGTGGAAAATCTAAAATGGCAAAAGAGATTGTAGAGAGAATGCCTCTGCATACCACTTATGCAGAAGTCTTTGGGGGAAGCCTAGCAGTGCTTTATGCCAAAGAGCGTCCTTTTGCAAAATACAATGAGGTGATTAATGATTGGAATGCCGATTTAATCAATCTACACAGAATCATTCAAACACGACCGCAGAGCCTCCAAATAGAATTAAATAGAATGCTTAATGGTAGGGATTTTTTCTTAGATTCTAAAGTCAAGACGCCAAGAAACAATATAGAAAAAGCCGCACTCTATTATTACTCTATCGTGCATAGCTTTGGAGGTAAGAGAGACCATTATGCAATGTGCAAAAAGGCAAGAAGCCCAAAGAATATTTATAAGAACTTTCAAATTTATGCACAGAGGCTAAAGCCAGTGAGTATTGAGAATCTTGACTTTAGAGAATTCATTAAGCAATACGATAGTGATTCTACATTATTCTATCTTGACCCGCCTTATGTAGGGACAGAGAATTATTATAAGAATAAAAAGACCTTTGATTTAAAAGACCATAGGGATTTATGTAAGATTCTAAAGAGTATCAAAGGGAAATTCCTATTAAGTTATAATGATTGTGAGCTTGTTAGGAATCTCTATCAAAGCTTTACCATAGAAACCCTAGAGACGCATTATAGAATTAATATGCAGACACAGAATGTTAAAAGGAAAGAATTATTAGTGAGGAATTATTAGGATTCTTTGGCAGGGGGGAGAATCTTTAATGAATAGTGGCATTGTAATTTCTTATTTAAAGAATAGAAATATAATGCAAGATTTTATCACCATAAATTGCAAAAATCTTTTTTGTTTTTGCTATGGTGATTCAACCTAGAATACATTATCCCTAAACTCAAGAGATGTTATAGGTTCTGCAGCAAAGTTGATAAATTCGGTAATAGTTTTAATTGTCTTATCGTCAGTTATCTCTGAAATCCAATTCTTACTCAATTTTTTTTCAGTAAGTATGTCTTTGTAAGTTTCCACAACGCAAGAAAAACTTTCTTCAACCAATTTTCCATCTTTAAACCATTGTTTTTTTATGTTATCATAACAATAGTCATGTGGATTGTGTAAAAAATTAGAATCTCTACTAAATGCATTTTTGCATACACTATAAGTGGTTTTTATGTATTCAATAAGAAATTCCTCATTTAAAATGTCATCTTTGCACACAAGTTTTTCAATTATCTCCATAACCCCTTTTGTATCCGTAATATTTGGTATTTGAGAATATAAATCAGGCTTATAGATTTTGAGAAGTAAAATAAAAATAGCGCGTCTCATATCAATGCCTTGATTCTGAAAATACACTCCTGCTAGCTTAATTTGGGGGGCAATTTTTTGTAATTCTCTAAGAGTAAAATTATTTGTTATAAAAATATCTGAAAGACTTGTTTTTGTTTTTATATCTAATTCTTCTTGTAAATAAGAGCAAAAATCTTGCAAAGATGGATTAGGCAAAGCAACTTCTAAATCAAAGAATCTCCTAAGATAATTTTCTGTATCAATTTGCCCATAAATTGCTTGAATGGATTTAGAGAGTTGTGCTTTATCAATAGAGATTACAAAAACAAGATTTGGAATCCCGAAGAGGTGTTTAATATTCTCTAGCATTTCAATAGCATAGGTCGGGCGGCAGCGGTCTATTTCATCTATAAAAATGATAAAAGGTTGTTCCTCTTTTGCTCCCGTTACTTCAAAGACTTTTGTTAGATTCTCTTTTAATTGAGTTAAGCATTCTTTTTCTTTAGAATAATCTTCAATTAATGTTTTTGCACTCTCTTCTGTGAATGCTTGCGAAGCCTCTTGAAGCAATTCATTATCTATTCCAATTTTATTAAATAAACCTTTTACGCTTATTTTCAATAAAGTAGGCAATATTCTTTTAAAGATTTTTTGCACAGATTCTACTGCTTGATTGAAATTTTCATTCTGAATTTTATTCTTTGTTAAATACCGATTCAATTCTCCCAAAACAGCAATCAAAGGCTCTTTGGTGTAATCCTCTTCCCAAGCACTGAAATACAGATTTGGAATCTTGTAATCCTTATCAAGCATATTTTTCCACATTTTAATAAAAGTTGTTTTACCATTTCCCCATTGTGCATTTAAAGCAAGAATCAAGCCTTGTGGACTAGTTTCTGCACTTTTTAAAATACTTGTTAAACGATTAGCAATAATTTCTCTGTTAAGTTTATCATTTTCAAATGTGCAATTCTCGTTTACATCGTAGAAGTTATCTTTTAATTTCATTTTGATTCCTTATGAACTTATTTTATTATATATTATAGCGTAAATAAAGCATTGCGACTTAGAATTTTTGCCACACCCCAACCACTCTCCCCACAATCAAATACTCTCCATTTTGAAAGAATAAATCTTGATAGGTTGGATTTAAAGAATGCAGAATCACTCCATTATCTTTTAGAATCACTTGTTTGACAAACAATCCCTCATTGGTATTAATTACAAAGATTCCTTTATCTTTGAGAGTAGCTTGTCTGTCAATGAAGCAGAGTGCGTTGTCTTTAATCAAAGATTCCATAGAATCTCCCTTGCATTCTATGATTTCCCATTTAGGATTAATCTTGAGTTTTTCTAGTAATGTGATAGGGAAAGGAATCTCCTCTACACTTACAAACTCATTAATCCCCCCACCTCCCAAAGAAGCATTTGTTTTATAGAGTTTTAGAATCCTATATTTCTCCTCACATTCTAAGCTTTCTTTAGGAGAGCTTCCAAAGAAAAAGTAATTGATATTAATCTTTCTTTGCTCTAGGAAGTTTAGGATTTGTTTATAAGGAATAGAGTTTCTAAACTTCATACTATTAAAAGTATCAGGGTGTATGTTTAAGGCTTTGGCTATATCCATAGCTTTAATTCTTGTTTGTCCCTCACTCGCCAAAATATCCTTTAGCTTTTCTATAATCTCTTCCATTTCCATAATAATCCTTTTAGTTTAAAAGGAATTTAGCATAAAATTAAGAAAAAGAAAGAATAGATTTTGAAATGAAAGGGTTTAAATAAAAGAGATTCTTAGTAGAATATGATTATAATGTTTCATTTTGAAAAATAGGAAAAATAATGCAAAAATTTGTTTCTCCAAGTTTTTGGCAAACAGCCTTTACTTGTCCTTATTGTAGTGTATTGGCTCAAATGAATTGGGAGTGTCTATATGAAGGACATACTCCCGATATAAATTATTCTATCCATATTGCAGTGTGTCAAGTATGTAAGAATTATAGCCTTTGGTGTAAATATGGGACATTACAAAGGGGTAAGCCCACTATCAAAGAGGAAATGCTCTATCCCAAATCCTCTGTTATTCCTCTAGCAGAGGATATGCCCGAATCCATTAAGGCAATCTACAAGGAAGCCTCTAATGTCTTAGGGGATTCTCCTAGAGCAGCTTGTGCTTTGTTGCGTTTAGCCTTAGAGGAATTAATATCATATTTGAGAGATAATTTTGAAGAATACAAAAGCCTTAAAGGCAAAAATATCAATGAGGATATTAAAGAGCTTGTCAAGTTAGGACTTTCTCCAAAGGTGCAAAAAGCCTTAGATATTGTGCGTATCACAGGAAATAATGCAGTGCATTCTACAAAAGAGCTAGATATAAACGATAATCCACAGATTGCTTATAAACTCTTTGAGATATTAAATTTCATTGTGCAAGAGATGATAACACATCCTAAGGAGATTGACAATTTCTTTAAAACTATGCCAGAGAACTCAAAGGAAGCAATCAAGGAAAGAGATAAGGATTCTACTTTAGATTCCCAATAGGTTTGTGATTGCTTTAGTTGTCTTGTATATCAAATTGAGAGGTAAAATCAATGGCAATAGTTAAGGACGATTATCCTCTTTGCCCAAAAATTTATCTAAAATCGTAATAATGTTTTCAAGCATTTATTTTATTTAAAAACTGCTTTGTATCGCTCCAATCGTTTTTGCTTACTCACTCTGCGCGATGCACTGGGAGATGGAGAATATAAAATGCGAACCTGATATTTTTTCCCGTTTATATCAATTGTTCCGTCCATTTTGTCTTCAGGATTCCATTTATGGCGGACTTTATCAGAAATGCTTTTGTTTATCATTTGGGAGATTACAAATCTACTTGTGTAAATTAGTGTATTGATATTTGGAAATTCCAAAAGTTTTTCTTTAATTAATTCGCTATTTAATTCTATGTTATCAAGCGATTTATCATCTGACTTCCCATTCTTATGAATACAAGTCTTTACAACATCCATTATTCCTACTTTTAGAGAATCCAGCAGTGCCTTTCGCTCCTCAATTGCTTCTTTGGAGTTTTTTTATGTTGTAATTTTTGATTGGTTATTTCAGACATTAAGTCCCAAAAGTAATTATCTCTTGAGCCATAATAAAAATCAATATCTCCATCATCAAGTTTCTTTATTCCATTAGTGCAAAATCTGTATGGGGGAATCGTTCCAATAATCAACTTTGTTGCCCCTTGACAAATATGAGGTTTATATGGGTGAATTGATATTGTTTCCATTTTTCTCCTTCTTTTAAATAGATTGATAGTCTTTTTTCGTGGTTTAATCTCAATTTAGACTTTGATTCTTAAATATTTTACTTTACAATAGCTTAATTTTTCCATTTTAAATCAAACCACCACGATTTTAAATGGAAAAACTTTGATTTAAAATGCGTTTTTATACGTGGCAATCCATAATCTTAAATATAGAAACTCTTACAATGGAATATTGAAAGTTAAAGGTGAAATTTTGGATTATGGATTGCTTCGTCATTCGTTTTACTCATTTCTCGCAATGACTAATAGTAATCTTAAGGCGCGAGATTATAGATTGCTTTGGCTAAAGCCTCGCAAGGACGATAGCTAAGCAAATTCCAATGAGACAAAATCATAAATTACTTTGGCAAAGAACACAAAAAATCCCAAAAGATGAGTAGGGTTAAAGGCAAATCTCTCTACAACGCACCAAAAAGCCTTGTAGTGTTTTGATCGATTTGCGCTACTAAAGATTCTTTTGATAAGCCTAGAATCTCGCTCATTTTCTCCAAGACTAAAGGAATGAAGCTTGGCTCGTTGCGCTCTCCACGGTGTGGGTGGGGTGTCAAATAAGGTGCGTCTGTCTCAAGCAAAAGCGAATCAAGCGGAATCTTGGGCAGGATTTCTACAAGTTTTCTTGCGTTTTTAAAGGTTAAAACTCCCCCGATTCCATAATAAAAGTTGAATTTCGCTAGGCTAAGTAACTGAAAATCTGCATTGAAGCAATGCAGGATTCCGCCTTTGAGCTTAGGCGCATAGGTTTGCAAAATCTCCAAACTATCCAACGAAGCGTCTCTAATATGCACAATCAAGGGTTTATTAGATTCTATTGCGAGCTTGATTTGCGCGATAAAAACCTCCTTTTGCTTCTGTTTCACCTCTGTTTCAGAATCCACGCCAAAATCTACAAGATTGCTTTCCATTCTATAATAATCTAGTCCGCATTCCCCCACTGCCACACATTTAGAATCATTTAAAAACCCTTTGATAAAATCCTCATCGTATAAATGCGCTAAATCTGGGTGCGTGCCACTAGCAAAATAAACATTCTCATAAGTATGGGCTAATTCTTGCGCCCTTTTCAAGTCTTTTGGGTCGGCGGCAGGAATGATAAAACGCGTAATTCCAGCTTGTTTGGCGCGTTCTATCATCGCAGAAAAGTCGTCCGCAAAACGCATATCATCTAAATGACAATGTGTATCGCACAGCTGCATATTACTCCTTTTATGCTACAATTTACAAATTTTAATGCAATTTTACTTAAAGGTTGGAAATGTTTACAGGACTTGTGCGTGAGTTTGGTAAAGTCAAATCCTTGCAAGGTGCGACACTGACTTTAATTGCAAAATATCAACCCAAAATCGGCGATTCTATCGCAGTCAATGGAGCTTGCCTTACGACAATCAAAACTTTCGGCGATAGTTTCGCACTAGAACTTAGTGAAGAAACACAGCGACACATTGCACTAGAGACTTATCAGGATTTGGTGCATATTGAACCTGCAATGCGCCTAGATGATAGGCTTGATGGGCATATCGTGCAAGGACATATTGACGGAATCGGGGAGATTACACGCATAGAGCCTCATCACATTGGCACGGATTTCTTTATCCGCACTACACCCGAAGTGCTTGCTCTGTGCGTGCCAAAGGGAAGCATTGCGATTTCTGGCATTAGTTTGACGATTAATGAAATCCTAGAAGACACCTTGCGCCTTACGATTATCCCGCACACTTTGCATTCCACGCTTTTTAAAACCTATCAAGTCGGAATGCGTGTCAATATAGAAACCGATTGCCTTGCGCGCCTCGTGCGACATTTCCTCTTGCAATCCCACCAAGAAAAGCCAAATCCCAAACTAAGTTGGGAAACGGTAGATAGAATCTTAGGAAGTTACTAATGCCACCCTTGCTTAATCAAAAAGCCGTAGCCCTTGCGTATGAGCAAAACAAACAACGCGCGCCAAAAGTCATCGCCAAGGGCGAGGGATTCCTCGCACAAAGAATCATTGAAAAGGCGAAAGAATACGAGATTCCCTTGTTTCAGAGCAAAGCCCTTGTGGATTCGCTGATTAATTTAGAATTGGACGAGGAGATTCCACCCACGCTTTATAAAGCAGTCGTAGAAGTCTTTATTTGGCTTTACAAGACAGAAAACAAGGCACAAATAAGCAAAAACAAGTGAAATTTATTATAAAAACTTGATGTTTATCTATCTTGGAACACCTTTTGCTTTAACCCTGAATAAAGTTCAACAAAAGGCATAAAATGCAAGGTGGATATTATAGTTCTGTCGGCGGTATGGTTACGCAAATTGACCGCTTAGATGTCATTGCAAACAATATCGCAAACGCAAATACAACCGGATTCAAACGAGATGATGTCGTGATTGGTGATTTTTTGCGGCTCTATGAGCAAGCAAAAGAGTTTTTACCCATTGACGACCAAACAAAAGATGCGGCGAAATTCTACAATCGCTCCCTTAATCGCGTTCCACAGATTGTAGAGGAATTTACAGACCGCTCACTAGGCGGAATGATGCAAACCGATAATACCTTTGACTTCGCACTTGGGCGCGAAAATGCGTATTTTATGGTTGAAACGCCAGAGGGGATTCGTTATACACGTGATGGTTCTTTTGTGCTCAATGAACAAGGCAGGCTTGTCAATAAAGAGGGCTATCCTGTGCTTCCAAGAGAATATTTAGACGCTCCACAATACATTGAATTTGTTGATGGATTCCAAGTAGAAGTAGATACGAGTGGCAATATTTACATTCGTGATTTGAACAATGAGGGAATTAGCGAAATGGCTTTAATCTCTAATATTGGTATTGTGTCTTTTGAGAATCCCAAATATCTCAAAAAAGTCGGGGATAATTTGTATTCCTATCCACAAGAAAGAAGCAATGAGCGCGAAGCATTAGAGCAAAGCGGAGCAGTGCATCAAGGTTTTTTAGAAAAAAGTAATATTAATGTTGTCTATGAAATGACAGGATTGATTGAAACAAATCGCTTGGTAGAGGCATATTCCAAAGTGCTTAAAACCCATATGGACGACCTCAATACTGAAGCCATAACAAAATTAGCAGCAAAAGCATAAAAAGGATTCCACAATGATGCGAGCATTATACACAGCAACTACGGGCATGTTGGGACAACAATTATTCATTGATGTTACCTCTAATAATATTTCTAATGTCAATACATTTGGTTATCGCAAGGAAAGAGCGGAGTTCGCGGACTTGTTTCACCAAGTGATACAATACGCGGGTTCTAGCACTTCAGAGACGACTTTGAGCCCCACAGGGATTGAAGTCGGTTTGGGGGTGCGCCCCACTTCAGTGCAAAAGCTGTTTTCACAAGGAAACTTCAAAGAAACAGAACAGAATCTTGATGTCGCCATTACAGGAAATGGATTCTTTCAAATTGAGCTTCCCGATGGCACGATTGCCTATACACGCGATGGCGCATTTAAACGAGATGATGAGGGGAATGTCGTCAATTCTCAAGGTTATTTGCTTGTGCCAAATATCACGATTCCAGACGATGCAACACAACTAAATATCGGGACAGACGGCACGGTAACCGTCTTGCAAGGCAATGCCACTGAAGTCAATCAACTAGGACAGATTGAGATTGTAAATTTCATTAACCCCGCAGGCTTGCACGCGCTTGGGGATAATCTCTATCTCAATACCAATGCTTCAGGAGACCCAATCGTTGGCACACCCGGGCTCAATGGCTTCGGGCAACTAAGGCAAGGATTCGTAGAAACTAGCAATGTCAAGCTTGTAGAGGAAATGACAGACTTGATTGTAGGGCAAAGGGCTTATGAAGCCAACTCTAAATCTATCCAAACTGCGGATTCTATGCTTCAAATCGTAAATCAACTCAAACGCAACTAGCCCTCTAAAAGCCCCATAGCCTAAAATTGCAAATTTTATGCTATAATATATCACGATATTAAAGAATGGGGTTTGAAATAATGAATTTTCTTTCATTTTTGCGAACGAATCTATCAAAAGTTTTATTTCTCTTTGCGTGCAATGCGATTCTTTTAATTGGTTGGAATTATTTCTGCTATTTTTTTGACTCTCCTCTTTGGTTTTTTGAAAAATTAGCCAAGTCTCTCTTTAGCACAATCCTAATAGAGCTCCTGTGTCTGCACCTTATATTTTTGATTCTCCCGAGATTTGCACATTATATTCTATCTTTGCTTGTGGTGGCGAGTGCGATTCTCTTCATAGTGGAGGGGTTTTTGCTATATTCTTATCATAGCTTAATCACGCCTTATGTCATTGACGCAATTGCACAAACAAATCTTCAAGAAATGAAAGAATTTTTCATTTCTTTTTTGAACATCAAAATTTTCTTAGTAGCTTTTGGATTCCTTTTAGTTAGCTTGGTTTATTTCAAATTCTTTCCGATTCCACAAACAGCCTTATCCCATAAATTGATTAAAATCTTTTTTGCGTTTTACGCGCTACTTGGCTTGATTTTTATTGCTGATATTACGAATCGCTACTTCAAACACAAGCCAGAACCTTTCGCAAAACTCAACGAAAATTCCCTTACACGATTTCTTTATAGTTTAAGTCAATATTATGGCAGTGCGAGCTTCTACACAAGCTACAAACAACTTGTCAGCAATTACCAACTTTTACGCGAATCTTATCAAGGCTCAATCTCCAAAAGCCCCAATTCTCCACAGCATATTGTGCTAGTTATTGGCGAATCCACATCAAGAAACTTCCTTAATGTTTATGGTTATGAGCTTCCCAACACTCCCTTTTTGAGTGCTTTGGCAAATAATTGGGGGGGGGGGGCAACTAGCGTTATTTAGCGATACAATTGCTTCTTTTGCGCAAACCAAGCTTGCCTTGCAGCATTTGCTCAATTTCTCTAGTGCTGGAGACAAGCAATGGAATCAATCTTTAGATCTTATCAATCTTTTCTCGCTTGCGGGATACAAAACTGCTATTTTTTCAAACCAAGAAATCGTAGGCTCTGAAGTCAATGCCTTTGCTTCTATTGCTTCGTTTGCAGATTCTAAAGCAAACCCAAACAGGTTTATTACTAGCTCCCGCATTGCAGAGAGTCAAATCACTTATGATGGATTTCTTTTGCCCTTTATCCAATCCGCATTTGAGCAAAACCCATCTAAGCCTTGTTTGGACATTATTCATCTTATGGGAACACATTTCAATTATGATAAACGTTATCCCAAAGAGTTTGCGAAGTTTAATGCCGATGACATTACTTATCCTAGCTTCGCAACCAACGAACAAAAACGAATCATTGCTACTTATGCCAATGCGGTTTTATATAATGATTATATTTTAAATGAAATCTTTAAAATTTACTCTAAAAGCGATTCTATTATTTTCTATCTTAGCGACCACGGAGAGAGTTTGTATGAATATAAGGGCAAACTAGGCATTTTGTAACCTCAAGATTCACCGCTGAAGTGCCATTCTTTGCCCTAATGAGTGAAGAGTTTATCCAAAAGCACAAAGAAACTGCACAAAGAATCCAAGCGGCAAAAGACAAACCCTTTGTGATTGATGATTTGATTCATCTCCTTTGTGATGTTGCGCAAATCCAAGTCCAAGACTATGATGCAACCAAAAATCCGCTTGCGGCTGAATTTAATACGCAAAAAATAAGAATCTTTAATCAAAAAGCAGATTATGATAAGGAATTGAAAGGAGAACAAGCAACTTCACAATAACATTGTTTTAACAAAATTTGCTTCCTACGATTTTAGTGTTGCAATCTCGCAATAGCGATTCCCTATTGCGCCATTAAAGGGATTTAGCCGCAGCAATCTAACCCCGCATACTTGATTGTTTTGCTATTGCAAATTCATCACATAGAATCTTGCTTTTAGTTTTGATTCCATTGTCATTAGAGGCTAGAGGATAAACCCTCCGCCTAGCACTTTATCCCCCTCATAGAGCACCAATGCTTGCCCGCTTGCTACGCCAAAGGCGGGTTCTTGTAGATTTGCAATCAAGATTTCTTGGATTTTACCCTGTGTGTCTAATCTTTCTTCTAGCCTTACGCTTGCCTTTGTCTTGTGGCTTTTGTAGCGGATTTTTACCTCACAATCCAATTCTTTTTTATCCAAAAATTCCTCTTTAGATATAGAAAAGTTCCTCGCTTCTACCACATAAGTTGCCAATGCGTCCCTTTGCCCTACGACAATCGTATTATCGTGTGGGTTAATCCTTAGCACATAATGGGGGCTTAGTGCGCCTGCAACCGTGAAGCCCTTGCGTTTGCCAATCGTGTATTGCATATAGCCCTTATGCGTGCCGATTTCTTCCCCTTGTGTGTTGAGCACTACACCGGGAGATTCTGTATTGTAATGCTTTTGAAGCACCTCAAGATAGCTCTTTTCTACGAAGCAAATTTCTTGGGAATCCTTATAGCTCTCCAAAGTCCCAAGCCATTCTAGCTCTTTTAGCGCGATAGGCTTTATCTCGGCTTTTTTTCTGTCTCCTAGAGGGAAAAGAATGCGTGGAATCCACTCTTTCTTTAATCCAAACAAAAAATAGCTTTGGTCTTTTGCCTCATCTATCCCCTGTGCGATTCTGCCCTCTTTGACTTGCGCATAATGTCCTGTGGCGACATAATCACAGGTTAATTTATCTGCTAATTGGAATGCGATTCTAAACTTGACTAATGGATTGCATAAGGCGCACGGATTGGGCGTTTGCCCTTTGGCATAAGATTCTATGAAGTAATCATAAACACTTTTTTTAAAAAGTTCGCGCTCATCTATGACTTCATAAGTGATTCCTAAATGCTCGGCACATTGCTCCACTTTTGCTTCAAAATATTTGTGTTTTTCCTCCTTGTCGTGCAACTTCAAATATACGCCATGCACGTTATAACCTTGCTTTTGCAATAAATATGCGCAATAGCTAGAATCTACGCCCCCGCTCATCAATAACAAAACTTTTTTCATTGTTTCCTCATAAAGATTAATTTTTCGCTTAACAAGAGTTTATTATCTGTGTATTTTGCCCATAGAATCTCTAACGCAAAAACTTCGCCTTTGCCAAGTTTTGCAAAAGGATAGGTAGCATAATAAAGATTCTTTTGTGCTTGTGTGGCTTGTTTGAAAAATGCTTTGATTTGCAAACCTTGAATGCTCCCAAGATTCTTAGAATCCTTAGCAATAATCACACCCGCTTTGGGGTTTAGGGTGCAAAGTTGAATGTGTTTAGAATCCTGCGCACTTTTAAAGAGCAAACAAAGATTCTCTTCATCAAAAGCATAATAACAGCTTGCGCTATAAACTTCTAATAGGCTGGAATCTTTTTCAATTACACTTAGACTTAACAAATGTTGTTTTCTGATGAAATCTTTTATTTTTTCATTCATAAGGAGGAATTATAGCCAAAATTTGGATTAATATAGAAATAAATAATGCAAAATATGATAATATGACGCACGATTAAAGAATCTCAAAAAGAATTTCAATGAAACCAAAATATCATTTTTTCAATAACACAAAATACGCCTTAAGTGGTGTGCTTGCTATGCTAAAAAACGAAGTGGCTTTCAAGCTAGAATGCCTTCTTATTGTTCCTTTGCTTCTTATTGCTTGCTTACTTGAAGTCTCGCTTCTTACTCGGATTCTCTTAATTGCCGTTTTGTTGCTTGTTTGTGTCGCTGAATGCTTCAACTCCGCTATTGAAGCTTGCATAGATTTAATCACGCAAGAATTTCACGAAAAAGCAAAAATCGCCAAGGATTGCGGCTCGGCTGGAGTGTTTTTCACGATTGTGCTTGCCGCTCTCACTTGGGGGTTTGTCTTGGGTGATTTGTATCTTTGGTAATCCCCTAAGCCTCCCCCTAAAACTTCGTTGGAATTACATCTGCCTAAAGATTGTCATTGTAAGATTTATGTAAGAAAGTAGTAAAACAAGCAAGGAGAGGGTATCCTTGCGATTCTATGTTATAAACTCTTCTGCAAGAGAGTGTTAAGACGTTTGACAAACGCATTCACATCTTTGAGTTTGCCTCCCTCTAAAAGCTTCGCTTCTTCAAGCAATAAATGCGCTACCTCTTCTGCTTTTTGCTCTTCTGCGTTTAAAAGTTTGATAAGGATTGTGTGGTTTGGATTGAGTTCTAAAATCGGCTTTGGTTCTGGAATGTCTGCGCCCATACCCATTGCACCCATTTGTTTCATCATCTTAAGCACCGCAGAATTAGGGTCTTCTGGGTCGCTTACGATACACGAGGGCGCATCCACCAATCTCGCACTTAAGCGCACCTCTTTGACTTCTTCTCCTAAGGTTTTTTTGAAGATTTCAAGCAGTGCTTTAAATTTTTCTTTGGCTGCTTCCTCTACTTCTTCTTCCCCTAAGTCCTCTAATGCTTCTTTGGAGGTAATGGAGCGCAAAGGAGTTTTGTCGTATTCATTCACCATTGGCATTACGATTCCGTCAATCTCTTCTGCAAAAAGCAAGACTTCTATTTCTTTCTTGTTGAATGTATCTAAGAGCGGAGAATTTTTAAGAAGCTCCAAATCCTCACCTTGCAAGTAATAAATCGCCTTTTGCCCCTCTTTCATACGCTCTTTATAGGTTTTAAACGCGATTTCCTTGCCCTCACTCTTGGTAGATTGGAATCGCAAGAAGTCTAGTAGTTTTTCTTTGTTTTCAAAGTCGCTATAAACTCCTTCTTTTAAGCAACGTCCAAATTCTTTATAGAATTTGCTATATTTTTCCTCGTCTTTTTGTAGAGATTCTATTTCGCTTAATATTTTTTTGGTAGAGGCAGATTTGATAGTAGCTAGGATTCTGTTTTGTTGTAGAATCTCACGACTTACATTCAAAGGCAAATCTTCGCTATCAATGATTCCACGCACGAATCGTAGATAAGATGGCAAGAGTTCTTTGTCATCATCTGTGATAAAGACGCGCTTAACATAGAGTTTGACGCCACTTTTGTAATCTACACGATAGAGGTCAAAGGGCGCATTTTGTGGGATATAAAATAAGGTAGTGTATTCTAATGTCCCCTCAACTTTAGTATGAATCCAGCTTAAAGGGTCGTTAGAATCGTAGCTTAGGTTTTTGTAAAATTCTTTATATTCTTCTTCTTTTAAGTCTTTTTTGGAGATTCTCCAAAGCGCAGAGGCTTTGTTGATTTGTTCGTTTTTTTGCTCTATTACTTCCTTTTTAGAATCCCCCTCTCCCTCGCTTTTGGTTTCTGTGTAATGCAAGAAAATAGGGAATGGAATATGGTCGGAGTATTTTTTAATCACTTCTTCAATTCTCCAGCGACTTGTCCATTCCTTTTCGTCTTCTTTGAGATAAAGCTTGATTTCGCTTCCGTAGGATTCCTTTTCGCATTTTTCAATCTCAAATTCGCCACTGCCATTACTAATCCAAGCATAGCCTTGTGTTTCGCCTGCTTTTTTGGTTGTTACGATGATTTTACTTGCAACCATAAAGGCAGAATAGAATCCCACGCCAAATTGCCCAATCAAAGCGGAATCTTTTTTCTTGTCGCCACTAAGTTTGGAAAGAAAGTTTTTCGTGCCGCTTTTAGCGATTGTGCCTAAATTTTCAATCAAATCTTGCTCATTCATTCCGATTCCGCTATCGCTAATGGTTAGAATGTTTTTTTCGCTATCAAAAGTAATATCAATTTTTGGGGTAAAGTCTAGTGTTTTGAGTTTATCATCTGTGAGTGTCAAATATTGTAATTTATCTAGCGCGTCTGACGCATTGCTAACTAATTCGCGCAAAAAGATTTCTTTATTGGAATACAAGGAATGAATCATTAAATCAAGTAATTGATTGACTTCGGTTTGAAAGGTGTGCTTTGCCATTATTTTTCCTTTAAATGATTAAAATTTAGGCGGAATTATAGCAAAAGTTTTAAGAATGTCAATAAACTTTATATTATTACTATCAAGTTTTATTATTGTATTTATATCAAGGATATAATTAAAGAATCCAACAACAATCCAAGCTACAAATTGCTTTTTAGAAACGAATCAGATAAGTTTTTAGAGATTCTAAAAGAAATGACAAAATCCTTAAAATAGACTCCACAAAGGAAAAGCTCCTAAAGAAAATTGAAACCTATGCAAATGGAAAGAAAACATTTAAAAAGATTGATTGTTGCATAGAGAGAAGAAATCACAGGTTAAACTCATCTTGGACCAAGCCAAGAGCTTGGCTCAAGCTTAGACTAATAAGCCTTGACAGCGATGATACAAAGTAGTATAATCGCAACCAAGATGAATTTTGTAGCAATCATCTTAGCTCCTTTTAGGGCTAAAATTTTGCCACAGGGTAACGACCTGTGGCAATTACCCTGCATTATTATACTTTAAAATCCCAAAAATAACTTTTAATCTCCTCTTTTTAAGCCCATAAAGTAGGCTTTTTCATTATTTTTTATCCTAAAGA
>NZ_JAAVGY010000008.1 GCF_014799995.1 Helicobacter sp. | reverse complement strand
GATTCCCCCCCCTTATAATAACATTTTCAATAATCCAATCATTTAATTCCTGATGAACTTCTCCATTATTTTTATTTATCTTAATTTATTTCAACTCCCCTTAAGCTAACTTAGATATAATTCCATTTCCTTTTTTGCGCTAAAAATCTTTAGAGTAAAAATGTTCTTTAACTTTTGTAATGTATTTCATATTATTACATTATTATTTAAAGTTAAAATGATCTTTGACAACTAAGCAGGAAATATAAGAACAACATTCTTAATTTTCTAAATCTTAACAACATAAACTCATTTATTACTTTGTAGTTTTATAGATTGTAAAGTATAAGTTTCTACATTATCTTTTGATGATATAGAATCTATTTTGCAGAATAGATAAACTTGCTTTGCATTCACTTGTAAAACAAAAGTCTAAACAGAGATTTTGAGATTTTAGGACAAACTTAACCTAATGTGATTCTTAAATTAAAGAATCACGATTTAGCTTTTAATTTAAACTTTAAAAGCTAATTTTATTTCATTGATTCATTAAAGAAATCAATTTCTTATGGAGAGTTTGATCCTGGCTCAGAGTGAACGCTGGCGGCGTGCCTAATACATGCAAGTCGAACGATGAAGCTCTAGCTTGCTAGAGTGGATTAGTGGCGCACGGGTGAGTAATGCATAGATAACATGCCCTTTAGTCTAGGATAGCCACTGGAAACGGTGATTAATACTGGATACTCCTTACGAGGGAAAGTTTTTCGCTAAAGGATTGGTCTATGTCCTATCAGCTTGTTGGTGAGGTAATGGCTTACCAAGGCTATGACGGGTATCCGGCCTGAGAGGGTGAACGGACACACTGGAACTGAGACACGGTCCAGACTCCTACGGGAGGCAGCAGTAGGGAATATTGCTCAATGGGCGAAAGCCTGAAGCAGCAACGCCGCGTGGAGGATGAAGGTTTTCGGATTGTAAACTCCTTTTGTTAGAGAAGATTATGACGGTATCTAACGAATAAGCACCGGCTAACTCCGTGCCAGCAGCCGCGGTAATACGGAGGGTGCAAGCGTTACTCGGAATCACTGGGCGTAAAGAGCGCGTAGGCGGGATAATAAGTCAGATGTGAAATCCTATGGCTTAACCATAGAACTGCATTTGAAACTATTATTCTAGAGTATGGGAGAGGTAGGTGGAATTCTTGGTGTAGGGGTAAAATCCGTAGAGATCAAGAGGAATACTCATTGCGAAGGCGACCTGCTGGAACATAACTGACGCTGATGCGCGAAAGCGTGGGGAGCAAACAGGATTAGATACCCTGGTAGTCCACGCCCTAAACGATGAATGCTAGTTGTTGCCCTGCTTGTCAGGGCAGTAATGCAGCTAACGCATTAAGCATTCCGCCTGGGGAGTACGGTCGCAAGATTAAAACTCAAAGGAATAGACGGGGACCCGCACAAGCGGTGGAGCATGTGGTTTAATTCGAAGATACACGAAGAACCTTACCTAGGCTTGACATTGATAGAATCCGCTAGAGATAGCGGAGTGCTAGCTTGCTAGAACTTGAAAACAGGTGCTGCACGGCTGTCGTCAGCTCGTGTCGTGAGATGTTGGGTTAAGTCCCGCAACGAGCGCAACCCTCGTCCTTAGTTGCTAACACTTTAAGGTGAGCACTCTAAGGAGACTGCCTTCGCAAGGAGGAGGAAGGTGAGGATGACGTCAAGTCATCATGGCCCTTACGCCTAGGGCTACACACGTGCTACAATGGGAAGTACAAAAAGATGCAATATTGCGAAATGGAGCAAATCTCAAAAACTTCTCTCAGTTCGGATTGTAGTCTGCAACTCGACTACATGAAGCTGGAATCGCTAGTAATCGTAGATCAGCTATGCTACGGTGAATACGTTCCCGGGTCTTGTACTCACCGCCCGTCACACCATGGGAGTTGTATTCGCCTTAAGTCGGAATGCCAAACTGGCTACCGCCCACGGCGGATGCAGCGACTGGGGTGAAGTCGTAACAAGGTAACCGTAGGTGAACCTGCGGTTGGATCACCTCCTTTCAAGAGAATAGACTAAAGATTCGTCTCTTTGGTTTTAAGTTGTTTGTTAATATTCCTGCTTAGTTGTCAGAGATTATCCCCCGTTATTTTTCTGCTCAACAATCCCTCTTTTTAAATTTTTAGTAATATAAATTCTATTTGCAGAATTAAACTATATTTGTGATTCTGCTATTTGATTGTCATCTCATCAGTGCTTGGAGTGAATAATCTGCGTTTGAGAAATTTTAAAACATCAATATTCTGATTTTAGCTAACTTTAAGCTGTTTTTTAGGGGGGGGGGGCATAATTGCTTCTTTAAAAGGGAGTTTATGGGGGACATAGTTTTGCGAAAAATAACCGATGCAGTCAAAATATGGAGGAGTAAATATGCAGATAAATCAAACAAATGCTTTCAATGGTGTCCCTAGTGGATATGAGAGTGCAAAAAGAAATGCGCAAGCAATGGGCGCAAGGTTGGTGAGTTATACAGAAACAGAGGATATGGCGGTAGTAACTATCACAAATGATTCCAAACAAAAGGATTTCACTAGTGTTGCCGATTATGCGAAATATTTGGGCGAGAGGTATGGCGTCAATCGCGCTAACAAGACGATTGAGGGGATTCCCGCGTCTATCGATGTTTCGCCCGCGTTTTTGCAAAAGGCACTCGATGACCCCGAAAAAATGCAGTGGCTCGAGGAGAATCTCGAGGCGATGCAGTCGCTGAACACATCGATGTTTGCGGGGACGCTCACGTATGTGGGGTATAGCGTTGATGGCGATGGTAACATCGTGATGATGAGTAGCAGTAGCAGCGACCCTGACGGCAAGATTGCCGCGGCAAACGCGAAGAGGAAGCGAGAGGAAAAGAAAGAGCAAGAGCGGCTCGAACAAAAGCGGCTTGAGGAAAAGAGAGAGGAGGAGAAGCGGCTCGAGGAATTGAAACAACGCGGAGAAGCGGGGCAAACGCTAGCGACAAATGCTGTCGCGGAGGCTGTCGGCGGAAGCTTTCAGTTTAGCCTAAGCGGCGACAACGCGAAGGCATTGCAGCTTGAGATCGCAAATGCTATGAAAAATGGAATCGCGCTTGATGTGAAAGCATAGAATATAAAATTGATACCAAATTAGTTTTGCTCCACCAAAGAAGTAGTTTTTAGGATTCTATTATCCAGCTCAAAAGACTAGAAATTCTATGAATTATCTTAATGACGAAGTGGAAGTTTTCGTCATTAAGGCTACAATATTACCCCATTATTAATAATGAAAAAGATTCTTATTATTTATAATTATTTAAGAAAAATCACTTTATAATTCGCCCCGTTTATTAAAAACAATTCTCATAATTGTAAGTGTTTTTAATAAAACTCATAAAAACAAAGGATAAGAAATGAAAATTCGTAAAATTACCACAGGTTTGGTTGCATTAGTATTTATGGGCAGTTTGCAATTTGCGAACGCCGCAGTAGATTTAAGCAAGGAGACTAAGGAATATCGCCAATTTGTAATTGAGCAGATTGATTTGCTTTTGGCGGATACAGAAAAGTTTGTTAAGGCTTTAAAAAGCGGTGATGTGAAAGATGCAAAGGCAATTTATCCGCTCGCAAGAATGTATTATGAACGTAGCGAACCAATCGCCGAGAGCTTTGGTGATTTAGACCCACGCATTGATGCGCGTTTGGCAGACCTTGAGGAAGAGGGCAAAGGGGAAAAGGATTGGAGTGGATTCCATAAAATTGAAAAAATCTTGTGGGAGAAAAACACGACAGAAGGTACTGAAGCCACAGCAGACCAGCTCTTGCTTGATATTAAAGAATTGCGTGCAAAAATTCCAACAGCAAAAGTTGATGCAGAGCTAATGCTTACAGGCGCAGTGGATTTGCTCAACGAAGTTTCCACAAGCAAAATCACAGGCGAAGAGGATATTTTTTCTAAGACAGACCTTTATGATTTCCAAGCGAATATTGAAGGCGCAGAAAAAATTTATGAGCTTTTTCGCCCCCATTTGCTCAAAAAAGATAAAAAACTAGCCAATGAAATTGAAACACAGTTTAAGGCAGTTAATACACTTCTTGCAAAACATAATCGTTCTAAAAATGGATATGATTTTGTCGGATATGACAAATTATCTCAAGCAGATATTAAAGCACTTGCAGAAGCTGTAAATAAATTGGGTGAGCCTCTTTCCCAAATGGGCGTAATCTTAGAATAAGGTGTGAAAAATGCAAACTTTAAACCGCCGTAAGTTTCTAAAGGGTATGGCAACGCTTGGGGCTTTTGCCCCTATGATGATGTATGCGGATTCTCAATCTATGCTTCCACGAATGTCTCCTACTACCGCAAATCAATATCCATTTTTTGGCATTCATCAACAAGGAATCGCAACTCCAGCGCAAAAACATATTTATTTTTTAGTGCTTGATTTGCACACAAATTCTCGTTCTGAAATCAAAGAGGTTTTCCAAACTTGGACGACTTATGCAAGTAAATTAACAATGGGCGAAAATATCGCTCCTTATAGCAAAAATTTCCTTGTGCCAACCCACGATACAGGAGAGGCAGATTCACTAAATCCTTACAATCTGACACTTACCTTTGGAGTGGGGGCAAGCTTCTTTGACAAATTGGGCTTAAAATCTGTTCGTCCTGCTTCCTTAAAAGATTTGCCACATTTTCCGCGAGACCAACTCCGCCCAGAATTTAGCGGTGGGGACATTTGTATTCAGGCGTGTGCTGATGACCCACAAGTCGCTTTTCATGCTGTACGGAATCTCGTGCGAGTGGCTCGTTTGAAAGTTACGATGAAGTGGTCGCAAATGGGCTTTAATTCTTATGAAAATAGCGAAACACCACGTAATCTTTTTGCTTTCAAAGATGGCACAATCAATCCTACTAAAAATGAATTGGACAAAGTTGTTTGGGTTAAAGATGGAAGTTGGCTTGATAATGGTACATATTTAGCGATTCGTCGTGTGCAAATGCACCTTGAAACTTGGGATAGAACGCATTTAAAAGGACAGAATGATACTTTTGGGCGCAAACGCGATTCTGGTGCTGCTTATGGCAAAAATACCGAATTTGAAGAGGCGGACATTGAGGCAAAAGATGAAAAGGGTAAGCGCATTATGCCGGAGGATTCTCATGTCTTTTTGGCTAAAAAAACAGGAATCCAGATTTTGCGCCGCTCCTTTTCGTTTGCAAGTGGTGTAGATACACGCACGGGACAATTTGATGCGGGATTGCTTTTTATTTCATTCCAAAAAGACCCGATGCAGTTTATAAAAATTCAAAACACATTGGGAAATGTGGATAGAATGAATGAGTATATTACCCATATTGGAAGTGGGCTTTTTGCTTGCTTTGGCGGGGTGAGCAAAAGAAGTGGAGATTATATCGGACGCGCTCTTTTAGGCTAATTGCAAAGATTCTTCAAGGATTTTGTTATGATGAAAAAATTTTTAATTCTTTTCTTTTTATGTTTCTTTTCGCAAATTACAAATGCTCAAGTGCGTGTTGGGCACTTGTTTGTGATGATTTCTGATGCAATGGAGAATGCAAAAAATTCTAATGAGATTGAATCTATACCGATTTTGGAGAATTTTAAGGCAGAATTTGATGCGATTCCTACTCCAAGTTCTCAAAGCAGAATGCAAGTGAATGAGACTTTAGAAATCGCACTAAAAAATCCAAAGTTAGAAAATTTAGAATCCCTTTCAGTTGCACTTCTTGCGTTTGAAAAAGAACAAAATCCTGTGGATTATGAAGCCAAAAGAAAGCAATTTGAAAAACGTGTAATACCTGTGTTTAAGCAGTTTGAGAGAGCAACAGAAGAAAAAAACATAGAGGAATTGCCACTGCTTTATAAACGGCTCTATGATACATGGCAACGTAATGAGAGGGTAGTGGGCGATACGAGTGCTGGACATTATGGGCAAATTGAAACAGCTTTAGCTCTTTATCGTGTGGCAATGGTGAGTGAAGTGCCAGACTTTGACGCGATGAATCTACAACTTCAAAAGCTTGGTTCTGCCTTAAATGACTTCATTAAAGGAAATGTTTTAGAGGCGCAAAGTGTAGAGGGTGCGCCGCAAAATTTACTTGATGGTTTGGCACTTTTGCGCCGCGCACTTGCAGATTTTCCAGAAAATGAATCCATTGCAAAAGATGCAATTTTTACTTTTATCACCCAATGGCCTATCTTTGAAGGTGAAGTGCGCACAAGAGATGGTGGATTATATAATAGGATTGAATCAGAGCTTCCGGAAATTGCTGCAAAAGGCGCGAGCAAAGAAAATTTAGAGCGATTCTTGAATCTCATTGAATCCATAGAAGCACTTGATATTAGCGCGGGATACACAGCATTTGACGCAGCAATTATCTTGTTACGAGAGGGGTTAGAAGCACTTTTAATCATAATGGCTTTACTTGCTAGCCTGCAAGCAGCCAACCAGGCACGTGGGCAATATTGGGTGATTGGAGGAGCGATTCTTGGCATAGGATTTAGTTTGATTGTGGCGATAATCTTGGCGCAAGTTTTTCCTCTCGCAGCAGCAAGCACGAATCGTGAGATTTTGGAAGGTGCGGTAGGAATTGTAGCGGTAGTCGTGATGATATTTGTAGGGGCGTGGTTGCATAGCAAGAGTAGCATAGCGGGTTGGCAGTCTTATATTTCAAGTAAAATGGGGCAGGCACTCGCACAAGGAAGCTTGTTTGGGCTAAGTGGGCTTGCATTTTTGGCAGTATTTCGTGAGGGAGCAGAAACAATCCTATTCTATGCGGGTATGATGCCACAAATTACAATGGAATCGTTTTTAAGTGGCGTGGGTGCTGCGATTTTGGGATTAATTGTCATTGCCTATTTGATGAAAATTTTTGCACAAAAATTGCCGATTCATTTAATGTTTAAGGTGATGAGTTGGTTGATTTACGCACTCGGATTCAAAATTTTAGGAGTAAGCGTGCATGCTTTGCAACTAACAAATGTGCTCTCGCAAGATATTTTACCTCTTCCTAGTATAGTGATTCTTGGCTTTTATAATAGTCTTCAGGGAATGCTTGCGCAAATTGTATATATTGTGCTAGTCATCGTTGTCGCAATATGGCAAAGACGCATTGAAATGCGTGAAAAGTAAAGAGCTATTGGCTTGCGCCATAAAGATTCTAAAGTTTTTAGAATCTGATTTGAACTGAATATAAGTTTTAATTTACTTTAATAATGTAATCAGTATAATTTATACCTTTAGCTTTTCGCCAAAGTAGCCTATTTGACGCATCTTAAATGCAATGTATTTTCGCGTTATAAGAATTGCATAACACAGAATCGGCAAAGTAAAATTACACAAGGGAATTAACCCTATGCTAACTTTCTTTAAAGGATTCTTGCTTTCCCTCTCTCTTATTGTCGCCATTGGAGCACAAAATGCTTTTGTCATTAAACAAGGTATTAGTCGGAATCATATCTTTGTTGTAAGCGGAATTTGTTTTTTATGCGATGTTGTTTTGATGAATCTTGGAATCTTTGGTGTAGGAGAATTTTTAGCTAAAAATCGGATTTTAAATCTTTCTATTACAATCATTGGAATCCTATTTGTCTTATGCTACGGATTCTTATCCCTTAAAGCGGCAATTTTTGCACAATCCTCTTTTGAAATGCAACAGCCAAATAAACTATCACTTAAAAAAACTATTTTTCTAACTCTAGCAGTTACGCTTTTGAATCCTCATGTGTATTTGGATACCATTTTTATCGTGGGTGCTTCCGCGTTAATGTTGAGTTTTGATGACAAAATTATTTTTGCTTGTGGAGCATTGGTTGCGTCTTTTTTATGGTTTTTTGGTGTGGGGTATAGCGCCTTGAAATTGAGCCATATACTTTATAAAATGACTAGAATCGTAGATGGCTTTATCGCTCTCATAATGTTTTTCGTTGCTTATTCTTTCATAAGATTCTTAATTTATAATTAAGTTTATTTCTGTATAATCTCATTTCCATTTTTCAAAATGTGTTCTTTTCACAACTCATTGTTAAAGCCTAATATAAGTAATAACTACAATCACGCAAATAACCAAACGATTGTTTTAATGAAAGATATTTCTTAATTTGTTATGGCAAAAGATTAAAAGATAAAATAAAATCATTGGAATCTTTATAAATCTAATCTTTGGAATGATAAGAATCAAGAAATAGATTCTATTTTTACTCTTAAAGGTTAATCAAGATTTTAAGAATCCATAAGAATCTAAGAAATGTAATGGACTTTAGTCTTTTTAATAAAACAAAAGAGTTCAGTCTTAAATCTTAGCTTTTTAGTTTATTTCATTAGTCTTAATCTATTCAACATTTTAATTAATAGAGATTTACATTCATTAAGGCAGTGGCGTAAAAGAATACAAAGTCAGTTAAGCTTGTGAAGGGCAAATGGTGGATGCCTTGGGTAGTAGAGGCGATGAAGGACGTACTAGACTGCGATAAGCTATGGGGAGCTGTCAAGAAGCTTTGAGCCATAGATTTCCGAATGGGGCAACCCAATATCTAGCAATAGATATTACCTTAAATGGAGCGAACCTAGCGAAGTGAAACATCTCAGTAGCTAGAGGAAAAGAAATCAAACGAGATTCTCTTAGTAGCGGCGAGCGAACGGGGAAAAGGGCAAACCCAATGCTTGCATTGGGGGTTGTGGACTGCAATATCCACTAAAATACCTTAATAGAACATTCTGGAAAGGATAGCCATAGAGGGTGATAGTCCCGTATATGAAAAGGTATTTTTAGGTAGCAGTATCCAGAGTAGGTCAGGGCACGTGAAACCCGGGCTGAAGCAGGGGAGACCACTCTCCAACCCTAAATACTACTACTACACCGATAGCGAACCAGTACCGTGAGGGAAAGGTGAAAAGAACCGCAGTGAGCGGAGTGAAATAGAACCTGAAACCATTTGCCTACAATCATTCAGAGCCCTATGATTTATCAGGGTGATGGACTGCCTTTTGCATAATGATCCTGCGAGTTGTGGTATCTGGCAAGGTTAAACTAATGTGAAGCCGTAGCGAAAGCGAGTCTTAATAGGGCGTTTTAGTCAGATGCTGCAGACCCGAAGCTGAGTGATCTATCCATGGCCAAGTTGAAAGTGGGGTAACACCCACCGGAGGACTGAACTCGTACCCATTGAAACGGGTTGGGATGAGCTGTGGATAGGGGTGAAAGGCCAATCAAACTCAGTGATAGCTGGTTCTCTTCGAAATATATTTAGGTATAGCCTCAAGTGATAGTAATAGGGGGTAGAGCTCTGATTGGGCTAGGGCTGCTCACCGCGGTACCAACCCCTGTCAAACTACGAATACCTATTACCGTATCTTGGGAGTCAGGCGGTGGGTGATAAAATCAATCGTCTAAAGGGGAACAACCCAGACTACCAACTAAGGTCCCAAAGTTCTATTCTAAGTGGAAAAAGATGTGGAGTTACTCAGACAACCAGGAGGTTGGCTTAGAAGCAGCCATCCTTTAAAGATAGCGTAACAGCTCACTGGTCTAGTGATTCTGCGCTGAAAATATAACGGGGCTAAGATAGACACCGAAGTTGTAGATTGTGCTGATGCACAGTGGTAGAAGAGCGTTCTATACAGCATTGAAGCCATACCGGTAAGGAGTGGTGGAGCGTATAGAAGTGAGCATGCAGGAATGAGTAGCGATAAAAGTGGTGGGAATCCACTTCGCCGAAAATCTAAGGTTTCCTACGCTATGCTCGTCATCGTAGGGTTAGTCGGGTCCTAAGACAAGTCAGAAATGGGTAGTCGATGGAAAATTGGTTAATATTCCAATACCAATATTAGTGTGCGATGTGGGGACGCATAGGGTCAAGACAAGCTGACGGATAGAAGTGTCAGTCGAAAGGTGCAAGTTAGGAGATTGGAAAATCCGCTCCCGTATCCCAAACCCAACAGGCTCTTTGAAGTCTTCGGATGGAAGAGAGAATTGTTAAGATCGTCGTGCCAAGAAAAGCCTCTAAGTTTAGCTAATGTTGCCCGTACCGCAAACCGACACAGGTAGATGAGATGAGTATTCTAAGGCGCGTGAAAGAACTCTCTTTAAGGAACTCTGCAAACTAACACCGTAAGTTCGCGATAAGGTGTGCCTACGCAAGTAGGTCTCAGCAAAGAGTCCCTCCCGACTGTTTACCAAAAACACAGCACTTTGCCAACTCGAAAGAGGAAGTATAAGGTGTGACGCCTGCCCGGTGCTCGAAGGTTAAGAGGATTAGTCAGTCGCAAGATGAAGCTATGAATTGAAGCCCGAGTAAACGGCGGCCGTAACTATAACGGTCCTAAGGTAGCGAAATTCCTTGTCGGTTAAATACCGACCTGCATGAATGGCGTAACGAGATGGGAGCTGTCTCAAAGAGTGATTCAGTGAAATTGTAGTGGAGGTGAAAATTCCTCCTACCCGCGGCAAGACGGAAAGACCCCGTGGACCTTTACTACAGCTTGGCACTGCCGATGGGAACATTATGCGCAGCATAGGTGGGAGGCTTTGAAATCTTTACTCCGGTAGAGATGGAGCCATCGTTGAGATACCACCCTTAATGTTTCTGTCTGCTAACTAGCTAGAGTTATCCTCTAGTAGGACAATGCCTGGTGGGTAGTTTGACTGGGGCGGTCGCCTCCTAAAAAGTAACGGAGGCTTGCAAAGGTTGGCTCAAAATGGTTGGAAATCATTTGTAGAGTGTAATGGCATAAGCCAGCCTGACTGTAAGACAAACAAGTCAAGCAGAGACGAAAGTCGGTCATAGTGATCCGGTGATTCTGTGTGGAAGGGTCATCGCTCAAAGGATAAAAGGTACCCCGGGGATAACAGGCTGATCTCCCCCAAGAGCTCACATCGACGGGGAGGTTTGGCACCTCGATGTCGGCTCATCGCATCCTGGGGCTGGAGCAGGTCCCAAGGGTATGGCTGTTCGCCATTTAAAGCGGTACGCGAGCTGGGTTCAGAACGTCGTGAGACAGTTCGGTCCCTATCTGCCGTGGGCGTAGGAAAGTTGAGGAGATCTGTCCCTAGTACGAGAGGACCGGGATGGACATACCACTGGTGTAGCTGTTGTTCTGCTATGGGCATCGCAGCGTAGCTACGTATGGATGTGATAAACGCTGAAAGCATCTAAGCGTGAAGCCAACTCCAAGATGAACTTTCCCTGAAGGTCGCAGGAAGACTACCTGCTTGATAGGGTAGAGGTGTAAGCATAGTAATATGTTTAGCTGACTACTACTAATAGACCGATTGGCTTAATTGATTAGATAAGCCACTGCCTTAATGAGTGTAAGCACTCTAAAGAACAATAAAAGTTATTTGTGAAATTATTACTTTAAGAATCTTTAAGCAAACAATTCTTCCATTTCTTCTTATTTTAAGATTCTTTAGGCTTTTTTTACATTGTCATCTTCGTGCTGATAGAGAAGAGGTCCCACCTAGCCCCATTCCGAACCTAGCAGTTAAGCTCTTCTTCGCTGATGATACTGCTCTTTGCAAGAGTGGTAAAGTAGGACGGTGCGGAGATGAGAGTGTAAAAGACAATAGAGTTGGTCTCTTTTATTTA
>NZ_JAAVGY010000007.1 GCF_014799995.1 Helicobacter sp. | reverse complement strand
CCCCCCCCCCCCCCTAAAAATAGCTTAAATAGCTTCAAGAAGCGTTGTAACTTTAAATTTAGGAAATTGTGTTATTGTGAGGATTCTGTTATCGCTTCATTAAAAAAGAAAGCAAGGAGATAAAGCAGAGCGTAAGAATCTCTATAAAAAAGAGATAGCTAATGCCGCAAATGGTAAGTGATTTTGGAATAATTATGAAGTTATATTTTGCGGAAGCTTAAGGCTTCCAATAAATGCTCTTTTCGAATCTCTAAAGAGGAATCCAAATCCGCAATCGTGCGTGCGGTGCGCAAAATCTTATCGCGTCCGCGCCGAGAGATTCCAAAGCGATTACAAGCGAGTTCTAGTGTCTCGTTTGTAGAAGTGTCAAGTGCGCAATATTGCTCTAATTCCGCGCCTTGTAAGCGAGAATTAAAGCACTTTTGTCCGCGTTGTTTTTGGAATATAAAAGCTTGCAGGATAGAATCTTGCAGAGTTAGAGAATCTATGCGATGTGTGCTTTGCTCTCCCTCTTGCATTTGGACAAATAAATCTAATCTATCCCAGAAAGGTTCTGAAATCTTGGATTTGTAGGCATTGATTTCTTTTTGATTGCAGCGACATTCTTTGCTAAGGCTCAAGAGATTGCCGCAAGGGCAGGGATTCATCGCACCTACGAACATAAAGTTTGTAGGATAGGTAATTTTTGCTTGTAAGCGTGAAATCGTGAAATAATGATTTTGCAAAGGCTCACGCAAGGATTCTAAAATGCTTTTTGGGAAATGGGGCAATTCGTCTAAAAACAAAACTCCATAGTTTGCCATACCAATTTCACCGGGCTTGATATTCTGTCCTACCGCACTTCCTAGTATCGCGGCTTTGGTCGCGCTATTATGCGGATTGCGAAAGGGTCTGTGTGGGGTGATTTCTAATGTGTTCGCCGCCATTTGTAAAATCTCATAGAGGGTTAGAGGGGGCAAAATATAGGGAATCCTCGTAGCAATCATACTTTTTCCGCTACCTGCACTTCCCTCAAGCAAAAGATTGTGGAATCCACAAGCTGCAATCAATGCCGCGCGTTTGGCGCGTTCTTGTCCGATAATGTCAGAAAAATCAAGTGGAAAGTCTTTGGTGTAGTAATATTTCTCTCCCGCAATTTCTTGATAACAAAAGGGCAAGTCGCAAGAATGGGATTCTAAAGGAGGTAGCTCTTGTAGAATCTTGATTGCTTCTTGGAGCGAATCTACATAGTAAGCTTGCAGATTGGGGAGTTTGGAATAAAAATCCTGCGCGACTTTGGGAAGCAAGAAAAGCGAATCTTTTTGTTCTTTGTCGCTCAAAAGAGAAAAAAGCAAAGGATAGATAGAGGGGCTATCTTTGATGCGTCCATCAAGCCCGAGTTCGCCAAAGGCAAAGAATCGTTTGGGTTTGGATTCTGTGCCTTGCGTCATTTCGTTCAAATCACAAGTGCCATTTAGCGCAATCAGTAGGGCAATGGGCAAGTCATAAAAGCTACCTTGCTTTGGAATATCGGAGGGGGAGAGATTCACATTGATTTTAAGCGGTGGGAATTTGAAGCCATTTGCGAGCAAGGAGGATTGCACGCGTTGCTTGGATTCTTGGATTGCATTGCCTGCAAGCCCCGTAATGCTAAAGGCAGGCAGAGCGCGCGTAAAGCTCACTTCCACTTCTACAACCCTTGCTTCAAGCCCTACTTGCGCCGCACAATAGAGTAGGTTTAATCCCATATTTTTCCTTAAGTTTTAGATTGCAGTGTATCGGAAGTTGGTGAGAATTGCAAACAAAAGGAGCGGATTTTACAAAATTATTTTTTGGTTGAATCAAATAGTAACACTGCTATGGAATCTTGTCTTTTTTTGATTGTCGTTGTGAGTATGGGTTGAGTTGCTTGCGCAATGCGCGTCATAAGATGCGGTTTTATCGTTGCAAGGTGTGTAATGACGATAAGTTATCATCTTGCGTCTAGTCATTGCGAGGAGTGAAACGACGAAGCAATCTATAATGCAGAATCTCGCTTTTGATTTTTTCATTTATGATTCCATTGCGTTATTTGCTGAAGTTTAATATTATAGATTGCCACGCATTTTTGCAAATGCTCGCAATGACAGCGGCAAAGCGACGCCATAATTCTATTTCATAAAGTCTTGCAATGACACAAGTCAGCAGACGATTTTAGTTTTTGTCATTGCGAGGAATGAATAGAATGAGAGATGAAGCAATCCAAATCCAAGCAAAAGTAAATTTTACAATGGAATCTTTAAGGCAAGATTCTATGTTATAGATTGTTTTGATTCATTCGCAATGACGAAGCGGTAAGACGCAAGATAAAACCTTACGCCTTGATTCCTTGCAGAATCTCACTTAAAATGTCAATTGTCTTTGCTTTTCGCATTTCAAATTGTGCTTGGCTTTCTGCTTGCCCTAAATGTGTGCCTTTTTGAATATCTGTCGGAGATTTTATAATGGGAATCAACTTTGCAATATCGTTTGTGCTTTGTGCTAGTGCGCCCTCTCTGTGTCGCAATATCCAATTTGCAGCACCAACAAATGCGAAGAGATTTGAAGCCTCTCCCTCTCTGCCTTGTTCCTGTAAATCCTCTAAAACTTGCGTCATAAGTAGCTCAAATTCATTACGAGAGCTAGAATCGTTTAGATTAGAGGTTTGATGGATTTGGTTTGCAATAGTGGGATTAATCCCACTATCAATATTCATAGGTGATTCCATAGTTTTTTCACTTGATATAAATTTTAGTGCTCATTGTCGGTCCTGGGTTGATAGAACGAGAAGTGAAAACAAAATCTCCATTGGAGTTGCTAGGACGCGAAATATCCCAAAGGTCATAAAAACCATCTACGATATTATCTCCTGTTAAATCCATACCAATAGAATCTAATTGCACCGCCTGATTTCCTGCAAAAGTTGCGCTATCATAACTATTTCCTCCATAGCCTGTTACTCCTGTGCCAACTTGAAATAAATTTCCTCCGTGATTTAAATCTGTCGTTGTTTTCCCAAAAACATATTCATATCCGCCATCGGTTGATTGAATCTCCAAAATTTGCACATCACTTACAGCGGGTGCAGGTGCTTTTGGGCTAGGTTTGTTTTTCATCTTTTCAAAAGATTCTTTCATTGCTTCAAGTGCCTTATCCATTTTACCACTAAGAAATTCATTTTTATAAGGTGAATTTGGCTCTAAAAAGATATTGACACTATTCCTTGTAATTTTCTCTTTGCCCTCTGTGGTATAGTTGCTATCTGTTGCAAATGCGATTCCACAACTTAAAACACTTGCAAGTGCAAGACTTAAACATTTTCTTGTCATTTTGACTCTTTAAATAAAATATGTAGAATCTAAAGCAAAAAGTGTTCCATTGAGCTATTATGCAGAATGAGAATAGCAGACGAGGCGCATACTTTCGCGTCCTTGCGAGGAACGAATAGAATGAGAGATGAAGCAATCCAAATCCAAGCAAAAAGTAAATTTGCAATAGAATCTTTAAGGTAAGATTCTTACATTTGGATTGCCGCGAAAGTTTTTCAAATTTTCTCGCAATGACGAAGCGGTAAGACGCAAGATAAAACCTTACGCCTTGATTCCTTACAGAATCTCGCAATGACATTTTTTACCGCGTCATTGCGAGGCTTTAGCCGAAGCAATCCACAATTTAGAATCTCGCCATTAAGATTCCATTGATTGATTTTGCTAAAGTTTAAGATTATAGATTGCCACGACTTCTACGAAGTCTCGCAATGACAAAAAGCAGTATTATAAATTTACAAAGGTTCGCAAGGAATGGTTTTAAGGGGTTGCTGCGAAAGTTTTTCAAATTCTCGCACAATGACGCAAGTCAGCAGATGCTTTAGGTTTTGTCATTGTGAGTTTTGTGCAATTAGATTTTAAAAGGGTTTTCAACCACCTTTTTTCTATCCACGATATAAGGAATCAATGCCATATGTCTTGCGCGTTTAATCGCAACCTCTACACGTTCTTGCCATTTTTTTGAGTTGCCTGTAAGGCGACGAGGCATAATTTTGTAACGTTCAGAGAGTGAATGCTTGAGCATTTCTACATCTTTGTAATCAATGAATTCAATTTTTGCCTCTGTGTATCTGCAATATCTCTTGGAGTATCTTTTCTTTTCTGCCATAATTTATCCTTTAAAATGGTATTTCTTCATCATCAATGTCAATTACAGGAATTTCGTTTTCTTTAGCTTTTTGAGGTCTTGGCGCACTTGGAGGGTTTTGATGATTCTCATAGTTGTTGTAACCACTATTGTTGTGCATATTTTCGCCATAGCTTTCATTTTGGTAATTATTTCCATAATTTCCATTGTTGCCACTATTTCCAACGTAATTTCCGCCTTCACTTCTTGAGCCTAGCATTTGCATATTTTCGGCAGTAATGCTATGCTTGCTTCGCTTTTGTCCGGTATTGTCTGTCCAACTTTCTAGGACCAAACGTCCCTCAATCAGTACAGATGAGCCACGTCTAAGGTATTGATTTGCCACTTCAGCAGTGCGCCCAAAGAGATTTACATCAATATAACAAACCTCATCTCCTTGCGAACCATCTTGTTTTTTGAAACGGCGATTCACAGCAAGCCCGAGCTTCGCCAATGCAGAACCACTAGGCAAATAGCGCAATTCCACATCTCGCGTTAAGTTTCCTACTAAAATGACTTTGTTAAACATCAAATACCCTTATTCTTGAGAAGCTGCTTTTTCTTCCGCCTCTTTTTCTTTTAGGGGAGTAGATTTTTTGTTGTTGATTGTTCTATCTACCAAAGTTTCCCACGCTTTTTGCTCTTTTTTGCTTTCGTATTTAATCACGATAAAGCGCAAAATATCTTCATTAATACGGTAAAGGCGTTCTAGCTCTAAGACGAGCTTTGATTCTGCTTTAAAATAAATGACAAAATAATAGCCACGTTTGTTTTTTTTGATTTCATAAGCAAGATTGCGCATACCCATATCTAAAGTTGCGCTAATTTCGCCGCCATTATTGATGATAGCGGTTTTATAAAAATCAATCTTTTGAGTGATTTCCTCTTGTGTCAGAGTGGGTTTAACCACAAACATAGTTTCGTAAAAACGCATAAAGTCTCCTTATGGATTTGCCCTTTTGCATTTCAAAAGAGCAAGGATTAAATTTACAAATGTAAAGAGGCGGATTTTATCTTAAAATTGCTTGAATTTTCATTAAAGCACTCAAAAATCCATTTCCTTTATTGATACCCCTTAGAGAATCCTCCCGCCAAGTATTGAGGATAGAAAAAATCAATTCATATTGGGATTCTTTGATGAGAATCGCAAAACGTTTTTTTTGCTCCAATAATAAAGGAGGCAGTTTATAGCCCAAAACCTCTTGCGATGAGGCTTCACCATAGATTTTAATATGGCTTGCAAACAAAAAAAGCACGAAAAAGTATTTTTGCACTTCATTGATAAGCGGCACTTCTTCAAATCCTTGTTCTAAAAATTGGGATAATTTGTCAAAATAAGGCTTTTTGAGTAGCAAGGATTCTAAAATCTCTTCTAGTTTGACACTGCCTAGACTATAACCCAAGCCCTCAACTATTTCTGCATTGATTTCTTGGTCAAAAATTGCATATTTTCGGAGTTCGGCGATGCTTAATCCCAAATCAAAATTTTGTTGTTCTAAGATTTTGCGCAGGTTAAAGTCTGAAATTTGGATTTTGAGATTTTGCGCATATTCTTTTAAAATCCCCATTGCCTCATTGAGATTTGGCGTGAAGAATCGCGCTTCAAACACTCCTGCTTTGGCAAGATTTGCGGGGAAACTCGCAGCCATTGCGCGCGCGTCCGCCGCATATTCTCCCGCACTTTTGTTTTCGGCTTGGTAAAATTCTATGATGAGATAGCCTGCGCCATTTTGCAAGAGGGATTTTATCAAGGAATCTAGCTGTTTTTTAGGAATCTTTTTATCAATTTTAATCCATACAAGCGTTTCATCGCCAAAGAGTGAGCCTTGAGAAAAACAAGCAAGTGCATTTTGGAAATCAAATTCTCCAAAATAAAAGCTGTTTTTTTCGCAACCCTTTGCAAGAATCCTTTGTGCGATTTTCTCCCCATAATAACCGATTAAAAACATTGCTTCACCATAAAGCAAAATCGCGCGAATTTCTGCTTGTTTGGCAAGTTTGGTGTCCAATTCTTTTTTATACATTATTTACCTCTATGGCGCGGGAGAGATTGAATCTTTGCATTGCGATTCCTTTTGCCGCGTTTGATTTTTTGTGCTATATTTTGCGCCTTTTCTTTGGCTTTTTGCCTTGCTTGCTTTTCTTTCTGATTGGACTTTGTCAAGAGATATTGAGAAATCTGCTCATTTGCGATTCCAAGACTTTCATTATAGCTTTCTACGATTCTACCATAAATTTTGGCAGTTGCGACATTGACTTCTACAATCTGAACACGTACTTTTTGATATTGGACACCATTGCCTTTGAGGCATATCACGCGTGCGCCTTGCAATGGAGGAGTGGTAAGCGAGATGAGTTCGGGCTTGGAATCATTGAGGATAAAGCCAAGAAAGGCTTGCCCGATTCTATGGTGTAAGAATCGCGCGAATTTGCGGTCTTTGAAGTCCATTTCCACCTTGGCGACTTCACGTTCTTTTTGGCTTAAAGTCTCGCAAAGCAAAGGGAGAGATTCCTTAGTCTCACAGTCTTCGCAGAGCTTGACTTTTGCTTTAAGGATTCTATGCAAAAGCAAGTCGCCATAACGGCGAATCGGAGAAGTAAAATGACTATAAGCTTCAAATCCTAACCCAAAATGTCCGATATTATGGCTTGCATAAGCCGCTTGTGGCATAGACTTGATGATAAACTTATCTACTTCTGTCTCTATGTTGCTTGCTTTTGCAATGCGTTGCACCTCCAAAATAGCTTGGTGGAAGTCTTTGATATTTCGCGGAATCGCTTTTTGCCAAATTCCTAATGCCTTAAGTTCTGTGAATAACTCTAAGATTCCATCGTATTTGGGCTGTGAATGGACGCGGTAAATGCCTAGCTTTAAACTTTCGTCCTTTTGGGTGAGTTTTTGGGTTTGTAGCTTCGCACTCTCAATGTTTGCAAGCAGCATACATTCTTCAATGAGTTGGTGGCTTGACGTTTGCGATTCTATTTTCAAGTCTTTTAATTCTAGGTTTTTGTCTAGTTGCATTATCTTTTCATCGCCTAAGAAGTCAAAGCCAAGCTTCAAACGTCTCTTGCGTAGCTTCTGGGCGAGGGAGTGGAGATGAAGAATTGGCTTTCTTAATATGGGCAAAATATGCTTGTTCGTGCCGTTTTTTAGTAATTCATCTACCGCTTCATAGGTGAGTTTTTGGCGTACCTTAATCACTGCCTCAAAGAGTTCGCTATGAAGCACGGCTTGGGTGCGCTTGTGCAAGCGAATTTTCCAAACCATTGCAAGACGCAATTTACCTTCATTCAATGAGCAAAGATTTTCACTCAATGAGCGTGGTAGCATTGGAATAGATTTGTGCGGGAAATAAACGCTAAAGCCGCGATTCCTTGCCTCCAAATCTAGCGGGGAATCTTTGGGGACATAATGGCTCACATCGGCAATGGCGACATACAGCACAGAGGATTCCGCATCAAAATAAACTGCGTCATCGTGGTCTTTTGCTCCTAGTGGGTCAATCGCACAAAAGGGCAAATGTGTGCAATTTGTGCGTTCTTTGAAATCCTTTAGGCGCACTTCTTGGAATCCCTCGGCTTGGAGTTGTGCATTGAGACTAAAAGATTCCTGCCTTGCATAGAGGCTTAGTGCAAGGATTTCGTCTATTTTGGGGTCATCTAATGTGCCTAAAATCTCCAAAATCTCCCCATTTTTAGGATTGAGTTTTAAGATTGTATGCGAGGGCAAAGTCTTGAGTGATTTTTGGCTCGCTTTGATTTTATAAGGAATCTCATTGGGGATTGAAATAGCGATACAGTCTAGCTTGTATTTTTCTAAATAGCAAAAGGCAAATTTCTCTTTGGATTCTAAGATAGTGAGGATTTTTGCGTGGGGACGGCGGAGGTTATGAAAGGTTTTGTGCAGTGCTTTAGCGAGCACAATATCGCCTCTTTGCGCACCTTTTAGGAAGTTTTTCTCTACCAGCCAATCTTGCTTTTTGGATTTTGGTAATGGAATCACAAACCCGTAACCCTCACGCGCTAATTCTACTCTACCAATGCAGAATCGTTTTTGCAAGAAATAGCGGTTTTTGCGCAGTGTTAGCACCTCAAGGCGCAGGAGCGATTCTAGGATTTGCTTAAAAGAATCTGCGAGTTTTAAATCAAGCGGAATCCCCTCTTGCAAAAGATTCAAAAACTCATTCATCAACTAAAGAATAATCCTCATTAGGCGAATCCATTTCTGTATCAAGCCGCATATTTTCTAAAGTAATATCAAAGCCCTCTAAGTCTAAGTGGTATTGTTGCACCAAGTCTCTTGCCTCTAGAATTTGCTTTTGTTTGGCGATTTCATAGGGGGTAATGAGTGCATTAAGCACCCTTAGCGGATAAATATAGACTTGCAAGTTTTCGGGTGGAGTTGGGTGATTGAGATAGTGCATTACCTGCACCATTGTTTCTTCAAAGCTCCAATGCTCAAACAAATATTCTAAAACTTCAAATTGATTGCAGCCAAGCATATTTTGTTCAACTTCTAAAAAACTGAAAGGATTAATCTTTTGCATAAATTCTTTTTGTTGGTTGGCTCGCCTTAAGCAATTTGAGATAATCACCATACCAATGTGCATTACAAGTGCGCAGGGGACTAAAACCTCTAGCAAATGAATGTTTTTTTGCTGCCAGCGACATAAAAAGGCATTTTTGATATTGGAAACATCAACAAATTGGCTGACTTCTAGCTGATAGGGTGTCAAATCTATGATGAATTTTGCCCGCATTGCGCTTGCAATTGCTAAGCCCTTTGAAGTGGAGATTCCAAACATTGAAACGGCTTGCAAGATAGAATTGACTTCACGATGATAGCCATAGAGAGGAGAATTAGCACTTTTGATTAAATCCATTGTCAAAAAGGGGTCTTGCTCAATGACATTAGCTACTTGCTTAATGCTAGAATTTTCGCGTGAGCAAACCCTTTGTAGCTCAACGATTGTTTCGGGCAATGGGGGTAAAGCGTCAATTTCATTGATTACAAAGTCTTTCATTGTATTTTTCAACATAATAAATTCAATCCAAAATTTAAAGAATCAAAGAATCAAAGAATCAAAGAATCAAAGAATCAAAGAATCAAAGAATCAAAGAATCAAAGAATCAATAAAATGCGAAATGATAGCATAATCTCTCTAAATTGTTGAACTTTTTGAAACTTTTTTGTTTTGAAAAAGTATAGAGTTAGAATCTAATAAAAGACATTTTTGGGCACAATTATTGTTTTTTAAGAACAAGAAATTTGGATTGTTTTGTAAGGGCTCTTTCTCTAGGCTTTAATTCAATTTTATTTTTTAGTCTTTCTTATGATTTGATACAAAATATCGCAATGCGTAAAATATTGGTTTGTGGTTTCACAATATAAAGCAATCTCGCCATTTTTACATTTTACAACTTCCACTTCAAAAGTTTCCCCCACTTTAAGCGGTGTTATCTCTGCATAGTCCCCTATACATAGCCTTTTGCCTTTGATGTCGTGGTATTTGGTGTATTGCTTTTTCATTTTAATTCACAATCTCACTTAAACTTAATGCCTCACTTTGGATTTAATCTTACATTCTTGATTCTTAAGAAAGAATTAATTTAAGATTTCCTCGCGTCTTTTATCGCAAATGCCTAGAATTTTGCTAAAATAGCTTTAAATCTTTGAAAGGAGATAATTTGCAATATATTGATGATTCTTTGAAAGGAAAGCGAATCTTAATCACAGGGGGGGCAGGATTTATTGGCTCAAATCTCGCACTTTATTTTCAAAAGCACCATAAAGATGCGGAAGTAGTGGTGTTTGATAGCTTTAGAAGTGAAACAAAATTTGGCAATGGCAATTGGAAATCTTTAGGGCATTTTAAAAATTTGCTTGATTTTCGTGGTGAAGTGATTGTCGGGGATATTACCAATAAAGAGGATTTGGAGAGGCTAGAGAAGCGAAAATTTGATTATATTTTTCATCAAGCCGCTATTTCTGATACTACGGTGAGGAATCAGGAAGCGGTTTTGCGTGCGAATGTGAATGCGTATAAGGATTTGTTGGATTTGGCATTGCGTAGCAATGCGAGTATGATTTATGCCTCTAGTGCAGGGGTTTATGGGAATAGTCCCGCACCCAATAGCATTGGAAGTGGAGAGATTCCAGAAAATGTTTATGGGTTTTCTAAGCTAATGATGGACAATTTGACTTTCAAATATTTAAAGAATTTTCCGCTTTTAAATATTGTGGGTTTGCGTTATTTTAATGTTTATGGCGAGAATGAAGTTTATAAAGGCAAAACCGCTTCAATGATTTTACAACTAGGCTTGCAAGCCTTGAAGTCTAAAAAAGTGCGTTTGTTTAAAATGGGAGAACAAAAACGCGATTTCGTGTATATCCAAGATGTAATTCAAGCCAATGTCAAAGCAATCAAAGCCAAGAAAAGCGGAGTCTATAATGTCGGCAGTGGTAAGGCAAGAAGCTATAATGAGATTGTAGAGTGCTTGAAAGTGGATCTGGGAGAGTTTGAAGTGGAATATATTGAGAATCCTTATGAGTTTTTTCAAACACACACACAAGCCAATATCGTTTTGAGCGAAAAATTCTTAAATTATCAGCCGCGATTCTCACTAGAAGTAGGAATCAAAAATTATTTAAGCCAAATCAAAGCAATCCATAAGAGTAATTTATGGGACGAAGTTCTAGGAAACAATGCGTGAAACCCAATATTTTAGTTGTAGGTGATTTGATTTTAGACCATTATATTTGGGGGAATTGCGAACGCATTTCGCCAGAAGCACCCGTGCAAGTGATTGATGTCAAGAAAGAATCGTTAAACTTGGGCGGTGCTTGTAATGTGGCAAATAATCTTGTGAGCTTAGAATCCAATGTATGGATTTGTGGCGTAGCGGGTTGTGATGAGGCAGGAGGAGCACTCAAGAAAGAATTAGAGAGTAGAGGCATTCAAACACAAGGTATTTTTATGAATCCCTCACGTCCCACGACACAGAAATCGCGCTTGATTGCCGCACACCAGCAAGTCGTGCGCATTGATAGAGAGGACAAAAGCCCTATCTCTAAAGAGGGCGAAGAGTTTATTTTGGATTTTGTCAAAACGACTATTACGGAATCCAAAATCCAATGTCTCGTGCTAAGTGATTATCAAAAGGGTGTGCTAAGCGAAAGATTGACGCAAGAGTTAATTGCTTTGGCAAAAACACATAATCTCCCGATTTTGGCTGACCCAAAGGGTAGAGATTATCGCAAATACAAGGGTGCAACCCTGCTTACTCCTAACAAAAAAGAGGCAATACAAGCCACAGGAATCGCGATTTGTGATGAGGATTCTCTTAAAAGTTGTATCCTAGAGTTACAAAGAATATGCGAATTAGAAATCTCGCTCATCACCCTAAGCGAAGACGGAATCGCATTTGTACAAAGGGATTCTGTGCAAGGAGATAACATTAAGCTAGAGAGAATCCCAACGATTGCGCGGGAAGTCTTTGATGTAACAGGAGCAGGGGATACGGTGATTGCCTCTTTGGCTTATATGCTCGCATTGGGTGAGCCGATTTACCAAAGCGTGTATTTCGCCAATGCTGCAGCAGCAGTTGTGGTGAGCAAAGTCGGCTCTGCGACAGCGAGCAAAGCAGAGATTCTTGCTTATCTTAGGCGCAATAATCTTTTGGATTCTACTTTGGCAAATGCGCAATTTTTAAAAATCTTTGGCACAGAAAACTTTGTATCTAGTGGCGTAGAGTTGGGCAGGCAAATCGCAAAGATTCTTAAGAGGCAGCCCCCAAATCCTTATTGGGATAAATGGGTTAAGGCGCAAGACTTTGATGTATTTTTAGAATCCCTTGCGCAATTAAAAAGAGAAAATTACAAAGTGATTTTCACCAATGGTTGCTTTGATATTTTGCACTTAGGGCATATTGATTATTTGCACAAAGCGCGTGCTTTGGGAGATTTACTCATCGTGGGCTTAAATAGTGATGATTCTATCAAGCGACTTAAAGGGGAATCGCGCCCTATTAATAGTGAGCAAGAGAGAATCGCAATGCTTTGCGCTCTGGAATGTGTGGATTTTGTGATAGTATTTAGTGAGGACACGCCACAAAACTTGATTGCAAGGATTCGCCCTAATGTGTTAGTAAAAGGTGCGGATTATCAGGGCAAGGAAGTGGTAGGAAGTGAGTTTAGCGATGTGGTGCGCTTGATAGAATTTGTGGAGGGCAAGAGCACAACCCAATTAATCCAAAAAATAAAGGAATCTTAAATGAAACAGATTATCTTAGAGGAGATTCACTCGCACTTAGAGAGTGCGCAAAAAATGGAATCTTTAGCGGAGGATTTGCAAAAAGCCGCACAAATGGCGATAAGCACCTTGAAAAATGGCGGAAAGATTCTACTCTGTGGCAATGGTGGAAGTGCCGCAGATAGCCAGCATATTGCAGCAGAATTAACAGGGAGATATAAAAAAGAGCGCAAAGGCTTGTGCGCGATTGCGCTTACAACAGATACGAGCGCGCTCACTGCGATTGGCAATGATTATGGCTATGATTCCGTGTTTTCTAGGCAGGTTGAGGCATTGGCAAAAAGCGGAGATTTGCTACTTGGAATCTCCACGAGTGGAAATAGTAAGAATGTCTTAAATGCCCTAAAAGTCGCACGCGAAATAGGTTGTCAGACTCTAGGGTTTAGCGGACGTGAGGGGGGAGAAATGCGGAATCTCTGCGATGTGCTACTGATTTCTCCAAGCAATGATACGCCACGTATTCAGGAAATGCACATTTTAATGGGACATATTCTTTGTGATTTGATTGAGAGGGTGTATTAATTGCGAGATTTTTTTGAAAAGACGATTGAAGCGTGCGGAAATTCTAATTTTAGCCTGCTAAATTCCGCGCTTTTTGCACAACTTCAAGGAGAGGGAATCAAAGCCAACTTCGCGGATTTGTTTGCCGATGCGAAAGGGATTTATTTTAATTTTTCTAATGGTAAGGCTTGCAAAGTAATGCTCTATCAAGCGAGAATCCAAGAAGCAGCATTTAGGAGCTTGGGCGACCCTAATGTGCATTTGTGCGGGTGTGAGGAATGCAGGGAAAATCTTAAGAATCCGGATTTTATCATCACGATTTCATTGGATTTACGCTTTTTTCTAGGGATTTATTCGCACAAGGTGCAGACGAAGTTTTTTAATGACAAACCCTTGAAACTCTGCCCACAATGTGCGAAAATGTTAGAAATGTATTTCAATAATGATTTAAGGGGATTCTTTGGAGTTTAATTTATCGCTTCAAAAACCTAGTCATAGATTAACTAGCAGCATTTTCCATTTGACTAAACAAAGAATATTCTTGCGTAGGAGGGAAGCTATTTATATTTTTGTTTAATTTTATTTTTTTCTTATCAACTTCTTTAATGTTGTGTGGAATCTCAAAATAAAATTTAAGATTTTCCCAATCACATTCCCTTAAGCTCACAATTTCATTGAGATAAAAGCTCACCCAACTTTTGCCCACTTTAGAAATAAAGGTTTCGTTTTCAATTTTATTTTTTGCAATTTGACAATATTCATTATCCTTTTCAAAACCTATAAAATTTCTACCCAATCTTTTTGCCGCTAGTGCTGTTGTTCCTGTTCCTAAAAATGGGTCTAAAATCGTATCGCCCTCTTCGCTGCTCATTAAAATAATTCTCTCAAGCAGATGCAATGGAAGTTGGCAGGGGTGATTATCTCTATTTTTTGCGTGTCTTATACGATGAATATCAGTCCAAACATCAGAACAAAGAGGTCCAAAAGGATGTAGGATACCCTTTTTCCCTCCATAGTCTTTAACTAAAATACCCTTCCTGTCTCTTTTATGTGGATAGCGAATTTCTTTGAATCTATTTTTGGCTTCACCTTTAGAATAAAACAATATTCCATAATGTGCGGGTTGCAAGGTTTTTCCCATTGGAGCTGTCATTGCTTCCCAACTTATCCAATGCCTAAAAAAACTTGTTTTGTTTAAAAAATTTGCATAATAAATAAGCCATTTAGGAATATTGTGCAGAAAAATAAAACCATCTTCTTTTGCCACTCTAACGCATTCATTTATCCATTTTTCACACCATTGTAAATATTCAGATTCTAAAAGTTTATCTTTGTGAGAGTTGTATTTTTTTCTAAGATTAAAGGGTGGGTCAGCAAAAATGCAATCAATGCTATTGTTTGGGATTTTTTTAAATAATTCCAAACAATCCCCTTGCAAAATTTGATTAATAGGCAAATTTTCCATTTTTACACCTTAAAAATATTTTTTATCATCAATTTAAATCGTTGCAATTCATCGGAACGAAAGGTGAAAACTTCATCATAGGCTTCAACCATTCGTTTTAAATCTTGCTTTCTCACATACCAACCAATTCCATCAATAAAACCATAAAATTTAGCATTTGGATAATGCTTTTTGATTAACCCTGCTACCGCAATCTCTGTTTTTGCTTTATCGCCTTGACCAGAACTTGTTGTGCTCAAAAAAGAAGATTCTATGATAATTTGTGGATTTTGTTTGTTTGGAATAATAAAATCCATAGTGCGCTTATTAAGATTTTCATTTAAACTTAAAAGTGGTAAATCTCCACTCTCATAAGGAATATGCAAGCAAGCGAGAATTTCTCTAATTGCAGATTCTGGATTATTCTGCATAGCACCAGAATAACTTCCTTTTTGGCGATAACGAATAAGCGTATCAATCATCGCATTTGAATCAAAATTGATTTTTTGAAGATTTAATTTATTGAGCTCAAATAAAGGCAAAGTTTTAGCTAAAAAAGGATTAGATGAGCCCCAAAAAAAGAGATTAATTAAACCTCTCGCAAAATTTTGATTATTTTTGATGAGATTTTTTATTTTTTTATCACCCCATTCTTTTAAATCAGATTCTACATTATGAGTATTCCAATGCTGCATATTTAGAAGCGTTGATAAATCATTATCCTTTACAATGCGTGCAATTGTAATAATTCTTTTGAGATTTTCATTGGCAATACCATTAAGCACAAGTAGAGATTCCAAGCCAAATTCATTTGCTTGTATGAAATTGACAAAAACTTCTTCTTTGCAACCTTGATTTAAGATTTGATTTTGCAAATTCAGAAGCAGAGTTTTTATAAGATTAATCGTATTTGCTTCATAGTTTTCTTCAAATTGTAGATTTGAAAAATAAAAGGAATTTTTCTCAATGACGATATTGTATTTTTTTTCCATTTATATCCTTGAAATAATTATTGTCTCTACATCAAATCCCGATATTTTACCAAATTTATTCCTTTAAGGTTCTTGCCTCATTGATTGACTTTCTCTTCATCTATCAAGCGATAGCCTAGCGATTCTAGGGTGAGTTTATTGTCTGTAATGATTTTGGGTTCAATGATGAAAATAATTTCCTCTGTATTTTGCACCTCTTGCGTATAGGAAAACAGAAATTTCAGTAGCGGTATATCCCCAAGCAATGGGATTTTGCTTTGTTGGTGGAGCGTGTTTTGGGAAATAAGCCCACCAAGAATAATTTTTTGATTATTCTTGACTTTGACGATAGAGCTTAGTTGGTTAGTCGTAAGATTGGGTGGGGTGTCAAAGGCATTGCTTGGAATCTCGCTTTTATTGTCTTTGGTTTTTGTGATAGAGGGATTGATTTTGAGCATAATTTCTTCTCCAAAGACAAGAGGCGTGATGTCTAGCAACACACCCGCAAAAATGCTAGGATATTCATTATCTGTATTTGTTAGCGTGGTTTGGGCATTGGTGTTTTGATAAATATTACTCTTTTTATAGCGCAAAATATCCCCTACGCTAATCATTGCGGGTTGGTTGTTGAGTGTTAAGACTTTGGGATTAGAGATAGACTGCACTGTGCCATAGGTTTTGAGAAATTCTACAATGCGTGTGAGACTGACGCCTTGTGAAAAAATGTTCAAGCCATAATGCAAACTGCGTCCTCCCTCTCCACCGATGAGGTTCAGCCCGCTCACATTGCCCATTTCGCCTTTGCCTCCTAGGCTTGCACTCTCTGTAAAAGGCGGAATCGCAAGGTTTTGCAAGTCATAAAGACTTTCCCAATTGATTCCCAAAGTTTCTGTGTTTTTATGCGAGACGCTTAGGATATGCACATCAATCAAAACCTGTTGTTGTAAGCGTTCGTGCAGGTTTTGGATATAGGATTCTACCTTTTGGATTGCTTTTTTGTCGCCTTTGACGCTAATAAGTCCCGCACCACGATTGATAATAACGCGTCCCTCTTCGGGCTTTGCACCAATCATCGTTAAAATTTCCGTTTCAATCGTTTCCCAGAAGTTAAACCCATCTTCGCTTTTGATATTGATTCCGGATTTGCTTGAGTTATCCTCTTGTGTTTGTGTGCTATAAGTGTTTTGCCTCTCCTCATTGTTGATAGAAACAGAGGTGTTGCTAATGCCTTGCCGATTCGTGCTTAGGTAGTTGATTTTAAAAGTCTTGGTTTCATTGATTTTGAGTTTTAAAATATCTTTGTCAAACGAATAGTGTAGATTGGCTGCATTGAGGAGCAATTCAAGGATAAAATTCAAATCTTTGTCTTTAAAATTAACCATAGATAAGTTTTGATTCAGTCGGGATTCTATTTCCGCCTCGTCCCAAACAACGCTAAAATGACATTCACGAGAAAATTCGTTCAAAATCTCACCCACTTTAATGGGATAATCTTGTAAAGAGAGATTAAAGAGGCGATTTTGACACGCAAAAAGTGGCGTGAAAAAGAAAAATATCATTAAACTCAATTTAAAAAAACACATTTAATTCCTTAATAATTTGGGTTTTTGCAAACAGATTTTGCTCTGTGTTTGCGTGGAGATTTCCTCTATTACCACGCAAGAATTTTGAATTTTTAGAATCTTAAAGCTCGTCCCTTGCATTTCAATAATAGCGTTGATTTTGTGCCACTTGCCATTGAAGTTTGCGCTCTCATTCATCAATCCATAGAGATTCAATTCCTCGCTTTTGAGAGAGTTTTCACCATAGTAAAACGGGTCAAACTCCGCATAAGCAAGGACTAGACTTAAGCTTAAGAGTAGAGATTTCATTCGGATTCCTTTGTGGGATTCAACTCTCTTTCTGCTCTTTTGTAGAATAAAATCTCTGCATAAAATTCCAAGTTTTGTTCCAAAGGATTGGGGTAAAGCGAGAGATGATGAATCTCTAAATGCGCTTGCGATTCCAGGTTTTCTAAAAAGGCGATGAAATCTTTATATTTCCCTTGCGCACTTAGCAAAATGCGTTCTTTTTCTTGGGAGAGAGTGAAATTGCGTAGGTTGTTAGAATCCGCAATTTGTGTTAGAGCATAGACGCTAGATTTCTTTTGCAAAAGATTTTTTTGTTTGTTTTGCAGTGAGATTTTTTGTTCTAAATCCAAAATAGAGCTTTGTAAAGACTTTGTATTATCGGTGATTTGGGTCGTTTGAAGGGTGTCTTGCAGATTGGCAAGTTCCTTTTCTAGTCGGAGTTTGATTTGACTTTTTGTCTCTAGGGATTGTTTTGCACCCTCGAAGCTTAGGCTAAAGACTGCCATAAAGCCTACCAAAAAACAAAAAATAAACAACAAAATTAACTCGCGTTTAGTTCGTGCATTCAAATAATCTTCAGCCTTTTTGCAAGCTAGGCTTAAAATCTCATTTGCTCTGTTCATTGTGGAATCCTAAGTGTAATCCAATAAAAGCCTTGATAACTTTCTAGGCTCTGCACATCGCCCCAATGGAGTTTTTCTAATTCCTCTAAAATTTGCAGCGTGTTTTTCCCCTTAAGAAGCAGGCATACCAAGTCTTTATCTCTTAATCCCAAATAAGCAATCTTTACATTGTATTGTTGCAAAAGCGGGTTAATGGTGCTAAAAAACGGCACAAGGCGTGTTGCATTAGGCATAGCGTTTTTGAGGAATTGTGCATTTTGGTTATGGAGGGATTGTAGGGATTCTAACTTTTCTTGTAAATGCAAGATTTGTTTTTGGGATTCTGTGTAGTTTTGCTTTTGATACTGAATCTTGATATTTTGTTCCTTGATATGCGCCTGCAAATCATTTATTTCTCTATTCTCTAGCAGGTTAAGAATCCATAATACAAGCCAGATTCCAATGCCGATACAAGCACCCAATGCGCCAAACTTCAATGCCTTACCGATTTGTTGTTTGCCTAGAGGAAGCGTCTTTTCAAGAGGATTGAAATTAAAAGAATCAAGTGGCGCAACCTCCTCTAGTTTATAAGAAAGAATGCGTGCGTCAAATTGTGATTGGAATGCCTCTATTGCTTGAGATTGTGTCGGGTTGATTGGAGGGATTATCCAGAGAGTGAGAGAAAAATTTGTCGCCTTTTGGCGCAAAGTCTCAAGTTTTTCTCGTGCAGCTTCAAGGTTTTTCATTGGTTGTAAAAATACTATTTCGCCTTGATAGTAATGAATCAGTGTCCATTGCGCATAAGAATCCAATACCAAAAAGGCTTGGGATTGTGGGCTATCAGGTTGCAAAAATTGTGCGCACAAAAAACAAGGGTGGCTAAGGTAAGTTTCTGCATTGCTCACATAGCTTTTAAGCGCGTCCTTGTTGAGTAGCAAGCAGTGGTAAGCTTTAGAATCTTGCGTGTGCCAAAAACGCAAAAAATATTCACAAGTGCGGGGCAGATTGAGTAAGGAGCAGAGTTTGTCTTCTAAAAAATCCTCTATAATTTCCGGAGATTCTTGAATGCTTTGTTGTTCTTGTTCCTTTAAGATTAAGGTATAAAAAACAATTTCTTTGTTTTCAAAACTCTTCAAACTCTCCAAGCCTTTTATAAAATATGCGTATAAGTTTCCGATAATAGCTTAAAAATGTTTAAACTATTTGGCTTTGAAAATGAAGTTGGATAGAAAAAGGAATCAGAGAATTAGAATGTTACGATTCGTATCAAACAAAGGAAAAATTTTGCGTTTTGGATTGGCTTGGAGTTTGAATCTTTTGGTGTGGATTTTACCTTATTGGATTCTAATGCACTTTTGACTACAATGTAAGGATTTTCAGGCGAGGAGCTATTATGGTGATTTCATTTAATGTTTATGCCACACTGCTTAGTATGATTTTTGTCTTGCTCTTAGGACGCATCATTATCGGAAGAGTCAAGGTATTGCGTGATTATAATATCCCAGAACCTGTGGTGGGGGGAATCATTGTCGCAATAATGATTTTTTTGCTCTACACTTACGGCAAGGTAGAATTAAAGTTTGATGGTTCTTTAAAAGACCCTTTAATGCTCGCATTCTTTACGAGTATTGGATTAAGTGCGGATTTCGCTTCGCTTAAAAAGGGCGGAAAACTGCTAATTATCTTTTTGTTTGTCGTGAGTGGGTTGCTCATCTTGCAAAACCTCATTGGGTTAAGCGTAGCGACACTCTTGGGCGTCAATCCGGTGATTGGATTGTTGGGCGGTTCTATTACAATGAGTGGCGGACACGGAACAGGGGCTGCGTGGGCGGAGATTTTCAAAGGTGCTCCTTATGGGTTTGCCGCAAGTATGGAGGTTGCAATGGCAAGCGCAACTTTCGGGCTTGTAATGGGTGGAATCGTGGGCGGTCCTGTGGCAAGATTCTTGGTGCGAAAGTATCAATTAGAGCCAGACAAACGAATCCAAAACGATTTGCCTGTGGGATTTGAAAAGCCAGAAAAAGAACGTTTGATTACTGCAGGTTCGTTTGTGGAATCCTTGGCATTGATTATGATTGCGCTCTTTGGCGGGACAGAGATAGCTAAAATGCTTCATAGTGGCGGGGGATTTACTCTCCCTACTTTTGTGTGGTGTTTGTTTATTGGTGTTTTGTTGCGTAATATCCTACAAGCGACAAAGATTCATCAAGTGTTTGATAGGGAAGTTTCTGTGATTGGAAATGTCAGCCTCTCATTGTTTCTTGCCTTTGCGCTGATGAGTATCAATCTATGGCAACTCGTAGCTTTGGCTCTCCCAATGGTGATTATTTTGGTCTGTCAAGTCGTGGTAATGGTGGCGTATGCGGTGTTGGTTACCTTTAGATTCTGCGGTAAGGATTATGACGCAGCAGTGCTTGCGGCGGGGCATTGTGGGTTTGGCTTAGGGGCAACTCCTACGGCAATGGTAAATATGCAAACCGTTACTACGCATTATGGACCAAGTCATACCGCTTTTATTGTCGTGCCACTTGTGGGCGCATTTTTTATTGATATTATCAATGCGCTAGTGATTAGCGGAGTATTGAAATTGCCATTTTTCTAGGAGCATTTGTAAATGAGAGATAATTTTTTGCTAATGATGAGAATCGCGCGGCGATTTTTGGCAAATTTTTGTGTGCAATGCACGAAAAATAAGCATCTAAGGAAAAAGATTCGGGATTTTATTGAAAATAGACGCTTTGAAGTGGGATATTTGGAGATAGACAAAAAGATTCCAAATAAGATTTGCAATCTAATCAATTCCTTTAAAAATGAGGATTTCCTAGCTCTGAACTTTGCCAAAGAGCATAATTTACCTATTACGCAAGAAATTTTGAATCTCTCCAATGCCTCAAAAACCTCTAAGCCTTATGTTGTAGAATCGCAAAAAGCCTTAAGATTAAGGACATTACTTAG
>NZ_JAAVGY010000006.1 GCF_014799995.1 Helicobacter sp. | reverse complement strand
AGAGTTGGAGATTTTATAATCTCAAAGTTTAATTTCTCAAATTGTTTTGGCATTAAAGGTAAAGGAATCTCAAAGGGACAATTCTCAAAATAAGCAAAACGATTCTTATTTGTATTGCAATACAAATAATCATAGACAAACTCTAGCTTCTCTTGTGCGCTTTGTAAGGATTCTAACTTCAATTCTATGGCTTTAGGGGAGAGGAAAGAATCTTGGTCGTAGGAGAATTTGAAATCATTAGTTTGAACTTTTTCTAATTGTCTGATTTTTTCTTTTGTGGAATCTTTAATTAAACTTCCATTCCAAAAAACTCCTTTTCGTGTTTGCTTTGCAGGGATTCCAACATTCGCGGTATTAGAATAATAGATTTTTGTCGCAACTGCTTTTGCTCCTATAATACTCCCGCTTGCCAAAAAGGTGTTTTTAAGTATCCAAGCCCATTGCCCCACCCACACATGATCCCCTATCAAACAATTCCTATGAGAGACATTAAGGCAAATGTGTGTTTGGCAATCAAAAATTGGGTGATGGTCGCTATTCTCAATGCAAATTCCCCAAGAAAATAAGCAATCATTACCAATAATGCAATAACTCTCACTTGTGATATTCAAAGACATATTAGTAGCACTTTGCCCAAGAGCATTCCCTATGTAACACAAGCAATTTGTAAAAATCAAAATTCTTCCTTTAAAGCAACTATCTCCAATGAAAATTAACGCATTATCACCCATAAAGTTAATGTCAGCACTGCTTAAAGTTGCTTGCTTGCTCAAAAACAAAATATTATTTTTGCCCCTAAAGTTGATTTTAGAATTTGTTTGGCGATTCCAATCACCATAAATCACATTACCATTCTCTCGCAGGTGCTTTTGTATGTTCATTTTTGCTCTTCTCGCATAGATTTCACAATATCCACTTCCCAAAAAAACTCCACCCAATCATTTGCCTCACGCAAAATAAAATCTGGAGTAAAGCAAGCGGTTGGTTTGTGAAAAATACACGCGGTTTTGAAATCAATGCTAGAATTGATTCCGGTTAAGATATTATATACTTTTTCCATACTCGTGCCGCTATCTACAATCTCATCTACAATCAAAATGCGTTGATTTCCGCCAAGCTCTGGAATGTTAGAAATCTGTATTTCGTGTTGGACTTTATTGAAAAACGAAGAAGTGTTAATCGTATAAACGCGCCTCAAATCTAATGCGATTCCTAAAAAATGTGCCATTGTTAGCCCGCCACGAGAAATTGCGACAATGCCATCAGGATTGAAATCAATCCTATCTACCAATTTTTTCATATCTTCCCTAAACATTTCATAACTATAATATTGCATTATGCCTCCTAAATCTTGAAATCAATATTGACTAATCTCATTGTATAAACTATCTCTCTCAACAGGCAAAAATCCTGCATCTTTAATCTGTGCAATCAATTCATCTTTTGTGATTCCATTTGCGCTCTTGCTTCCACTTGCGCTTTGGATTGCTTCTTTTTGAATCGTTCCATCAATATCGTCTGCGCCAAACTCTTGTGCAAGTAGAGCCAAATTCAAGCCCAAAGTCGCCCAATACGCCTTAATATGCGGAATATTTGTCAATAAAATTCTCGCAATTGCGATTGTTTTTAGAATCTCTTGCCCACTTGGAAAGTTCTTAACATTCAAAAAGTTATTTTCTTTTTGATACACGAGAGGAATAAAGGCATTGAATCCCCCGCTTTTTTCTTGGGCATCATAGAGCCGCAACAGATGATTAATGCGATGTTCGCGCGATTCTATATGACCAAAAAGCATTGTGGCATTAGACTTTTTACCTAAACTATGCCAAATCGTATGAATCTTTAGCCAATTTTCAGAATCTACTTTGCCCTTACAAATAAATGCGCGAATTTTTTCATCAAAAATCTCTGCACCGCCGCCGGGCATAGAATCTACACCATTTTCTGCCATTAGAGTCAAAACTTCCTGATATGACTTGCCGCTTAAATGGCTCAAAAAATTCACTTCCGCCGCTGTAAGTGCCTTGATATGAATCTGTGGAAAAGTTTTTTTCAGTGTCGCAAAAAGGTCTAAATACCATTCTAAATTTAACTTCGGATTATGTGCGCCTACAATATGAAATTCTAATGCGCCTGCCTCTACGGAATCTTGAGCGATTCTTAAAACCTGCTCTTTATCCATTGTATAGGCATTTGGGTTTTTGCGATGAGAAGAAAAACCACAAAATTTACATATATCTGCACAATCATTTGTAGGATTAATATGTCGGTTGGAATTGAAAAATACCTTTTTGCCAAAATAATCCTTTCGGATAGAATCTGCCATTTTACCAAGTGTAAAAATATCTAAATCATACAGCTTCAAAGCTTCTTTGGGGTCTAAAAATTTCTTAAAATTCTCTTGCTGATTTATCACTTCCTAACTTCCTATCACTTTTAATTCATAAAATTATACAAAAATTGCTTGAAATTTGGCATATTTATAGAGATTCTCTTTAAAAAACATAAAATAAAATTTAATTTAACTTTTATTATTGAAACCTTATAATTATAGCAATTCTTATAATTAGAAAGGCAAAGGAATGAAAACTCGCCCTTTTGATTTGAAAAATGAAATATTCCTCAAAGATGACACTCTCATTACTTCCAAAACTGATTTGCAAGGCAGAATCACTTATGGCAATCAAGACTTCGTAGCCTTTAGCGGCTTTAGTGAAAAAGAATTTTTACACAAGCCACACAATCTTATTCGCCACCCTTTAATGCCTCGTTGCGCCTTTAAACTATTGTGGGATTTTTTGGCACAAAAACACGAATTTTTTGCCTTTGTTATGAATCTGAACAAAACCAATCAAACCTATTGGGTTTTTGCCAATATTACCCCTTCTTATGATGAAAATGGCAAAGTGATTAGCTACTACTCCGTGCGCAGACGCCCTAGTAAAAAGGGAGTAGAAACGCTAACAGGCATTTACCAAACACTCCTAGAAATTGAAAAAGGCAAAGGAGATAGAGGAATGGAGGAAGGAGTGCAATTTGTTCTCAACTTCCTAGAGCAAAACAAAATTTCTTGGGACGAATTAATGATTAACCTACAAAACGAAGGAAAAGTTGGGGGCTACCGATGAAAATCTTTTTGCTTAGTGGAATCGGGCTTGGTTTGCTTGGGTTTATTGTAGAAATTATTTTGAAAGGCTTAAGCATTAATCTTGCTTTTTTCGCATTACTTTGTGTGATTTTTCTTTTGGCTTTTATCAAATTTAGAAAACGTGAAGAGTTGATTCAAAAAATTTTAAAAGTCTCACGACTTTATCAACAGGGACAATTTGAAGCGCGTGTTTTAAGGGTTGAGGGAGATTTAGACCTTTGCACCATTGCCATTACCCTAAACAATGTCGCGGATAACTTAGAAGCCTTTATGCGTGAGATTTCCACAGCGATTAAATGCTCGCAGGAGGGTAATTATTTCCGCTTGGCATTCCCACAAGGGCTCAAAGGAGCGTTTATCCAAAATATCAATGGGATTAACCACGCACTTTTACTAATTAAAGAAAACGCAAAAGACAACATTTCCAACGCACTTGCCAAATCCTTAATGGATATGAGCTTGGGTAGTCAAAATGAAAATCTCACCAAGATTTCCTCTGATTTGGACGGCGATATGCGCCATATGGGAATCGTGAATGAAAATGTTACCAATATCACAACTTCGGCTAAAAACTCTCAACAAGATGTGATGTCTATCACGGAATCCATTGATAGGCTAATGGACATTATTAATGATAACCTCGCCACAATAGAAAGCTTCACACAAAAGTCTAAAGATATTAATTCTGTGGTAGAAATCATTGCGGATATTGCTAATCAAACAAACTTGCTTGCACTCAATGCAAGCATTGAAGCCGCAAGAGCTGGAGAACACGGGAGAGGATTCGCAGTCGTTGCCGATGAAGTGCGCAAACTAGCCGAAAAAACACAGAAAGCAACCAATGACATTTCTATTGTCGTGCAAACAATGCAGCAAGAAATTGCAGGGATTCAAGATAATTTTAGCAAAATCTCTGAATTTGCTAGCTCTACACACAAATCTATCAATGACTTTAATGACATTTTTAGCAATATGGAGCACACCACAGCCACGCTTCAAGAAGTATTCAATAAACTCTCTAGCAAATTGCTCCTAAGTGTTTCCAAACTAGAACACATTGTGTATAAATCTAATCTTTATTTGAGTTTCAATCTCAAGAAAGAAACTTGTAATTTCAACGAAATCAATCCAATCTCCAAGTATTTAGACGATGAAAAATCCATTCATCAAATCGGAAATTTAGATATTGCAAGCCTCAATCGCACCAAAATGGCTTTGTTGGCAAACACCAATCAAGCATTAGAGAAACTCAAAGAACCACTGACAAAAGAAAACGCCGAAGCAATTGTAAAAACATTTGAAGAGATTGAAGAATCTTCCAAACAAACCATTGTGCTTTTAGAGGAGCATTAGCCCATAAAATAATCTTGCAAATCTTTGCAAGATAACATTTGCGCATTATTGTAAGAAGCGCAAGTATGCTAGATTACGGATTGCCCTACTGCGTTCAACAATGCAAGGAGTAGCCTCTCCTCTTACGAGATTCTACAAATGGAATCGTGGCGATCTATTTTGCATATTTGTTATTTTGCTACATATCTAAAGTTTCGCCTTTGAATTTTAAAATCCCATTATTTGATTCCTTATAAAGTGCATTATTATGGATTGCCACAGCCTCTAACGAGGCTTCGCAATAACAAAGTAACAGACACATTGATTCCTCGTCATTGCGAGCAAAGCGAAGCAATCTATAATCTTACATATATTGCGCATTACTATACTCGTCATTGCGAGAGGTGTTAGCCTCGTGGCAATCTATAATCCAAAATCTCGCTTTTAACTTTGGGGATTCTATTGTAAAAGTTTTTGCATTTCTAAATTATGGATTGCCACGACTTCGGACAAAGCTTTGCAATGATGATCTAGTGACAAACTAAAACGCTTGCAGACGCAGGATAATCTTTATCCAAGCATTGCGTTAAGCTCTTCCTCGCTTAAAACCTTGACACCCAATTCTTGCGCCTTTATGAGTTTAGAGCCTGCGTTTTCACCGCAGAGTAAAAAATCTGTTTTTTTAGAGACGCTCCCACTAACTTTTGCACCTAGGGATTCTAAAAGTTCTTGGTATTCCTCACGCGCTTTAGAGAGTGTGCCCGTGATGACAAAGGTTTTGCCCTTGATTTGAGAATTTTGTGCCAATCCTTGCGTTGTGCAGACAGGAGCAATCAATTCTAAAAGTCGCAAGAGACGTTGGAGATTGACTTTGTAAAATTCGCTTAAGGAAGCCGCCATTTCCGCTCCAAATCCATCAAGTGTGATAAAATCCTGATAGGATTTTTGGTAAAACTCCAATCCAAAGGCATTAGCGAGCTTTTTGCTTGCTCCCTCGCCGATATGTTCAATCCCGAGTGCGTTAATGAATCTCCATAGTTCCACCCCACGTGTCGCATTGATTGCTTGAAGTAGATTGCTGATTTTTTTGTCTTTAAAGCCCTCCAAATCCGCTAAATCCTCTGCGCGCAAATAGAATAAGTCTTCTATGGAGCGAATCTTACCTGTGTCAAAGAGTGTTTCTACAATCTTTTCTCCCAAGCCGTCAATATTGAGTGCCTTTTTGCTTGCAAAATGGATAATAGAGTTTTTTACGCGGGCTTCACAATTGAGATTCTGGCATTTGATGAGTTTTTCTTCAATTAGTAATTCACTTTTGCAGATTGGGCATTGCGTTGGGATTTGATAAAGGAATTGCGTGCCATTGCGCAAAGTGGGTAGAGATTTGATGATTTTTGGAATCACATCACCGCTCCGAATGAGAATCACAAAGTCATTGATTTGAATGTCTTTTCTAGCGATTTCATCAAAGTTATGCAAGGTTGCCCGACTGACTTTTGCCCCCTCAATGAAAATTGGCTCAAGCTCTGCAACAGGGGTAATGACGCCGGTTCTCCCCACTTGCAGAGTGATTCCAAGCAGTTTGGCTTTTTTTTCAATTGCAGGAAATTTATATGCGCAGGCGAAACGAGGGGCTTTAATCGTGAATCCAAGCTTATCTTGCAGCGCGATAGAATCCACGCGAATAACCATTCCATCAAGCATAATAGGATAAGAATCACGCACAGAAATCAAGTGTGTATAGGCGTTTTGAATGCTCTTTAAATCGTTGCAATACTCTATGAATGGGGACTTTTGGAATCCTAAAGCATAGATTTGCTCCATTAGCGCAAAAAAGCTGTCTTTAGATTGGCTAGATTCGTTTGCGAGGGCAAATTTCATAAAGTCTGCCAAATCACAAGCACCCACTCCCCAAGCGATGAATTGTAACTTGCGTTTTGCGGTGATTTTAGAATCTAGTTGGCGCAAGCTTCCAGCGGCTGCATTGCGTGGATTGGCGAAGAGATTTTCTCCCTTTTGCAAACGTTCTTGGTTTAACTTTTCAAAGTCTCCTTTGGAAATGACGCATTCCCCGCGAATCTCAATGCGTCCTTTGTAGGCGATTTTAAGAGGAATGCTTGGAATCGTGCGTGCATTTTGTGTTACATTTTCACCCACAAAAGCATCGCCTCTTGTCGCCGCACTGATAAGGATTCCGTTTTCATAGAGGAGATTTAAGCTTGCGCCATCAAATTTAGGGCTAATAAAAAATGGCAAAGAATCCTGATTGACTGCGCGCAAGACGCGTTCTATCCACTCTTGCAATTCTTGTGGATTGAAAACATCTTCTAAGCTCCACATTCTTTGGATATGGGTAGATTTGCTAAAGGACTCTAGCACCTTGTCCCCTACGCGTTGCGTTGGAGAATCGGGCGCAATGTTTTGAGGGTTTTGCAGCTCGTAAGCTTGGATTTGGCGGTAGAGCGTGTCGTATTCTTCATCGCTCGCAATAGGGTCGTCTAAGACATAATAATGTTTTGCCCATAAATTAAGGCATTCTACCGCTTGTAAATAATTTTCTAAAGTCATTGGAGATTGAGTTTGAGTGCTTCATTATCCATAATGCCAATTCCTTTGGCTAATGTGTTTTTAGCGATTTCTTTAGCTTCTTCAAGGGAGTGCATTTTGTAAGTACCACACTGCAATGAGTTGGCTTCGGGGATTTCGCTTACTTTAAGAATGTCTTGCATACTCTTCTCCCACGCCTCACGCACGGCTTGCGGAGTAGGTTTGCCAATCAAACTCATATAGAATCCCGTGCGACAGCCCATAGGGGAAATGTCAATGATTTCTACCGTATCACTATTTAAATGCTCACGCATAAAGCCTGCGAAGAGGTGCTCTAGCGTGTGGATTCCTTTTTCGCTTAAGATTTCAACATTGGGCTTACAAAAGCGCAAATCAAAAACGCAGATTGCATCGCCTTTGGGCGTGTGCATTACTTTTCCAAGACGCACTGCAGGGGCTGGCATAATTTCGTGATTGACTTTAAAACTATCTAAAAGTGGCATAGGGATTCCTTATCTTAAATTTATAAAATGTTAGCAAATTTCTATTAAAACAAGCCTTTTGTGTGCAAAAATTTTAGGATTTTCAAACTCAAAGAGGATAAGGGTAGAGATTCTAAAGAATCGCGCGTAAAAAACTCTAGTGAGCCTCTAAAAGCAGTAGAAAAATTACTTTTTAAAAGCTTTTCTAAATTTTCTAAAGGGCAAAGAAAAAGAGAAATATCTAGCCGATATTTCGTGTAAGAATGTTTTAAGTTTCCAAGTTTTTGGCTTGCGTTAATCATCTGTGGCGGAATCTGTGGAAAATTATAAAGTCCAAAATATAATTTGTCTTTGCTTTGGAAAAGTGCGACTTTGGAATCTTGAATAAAGATTCCAAAATACAAGGGTTTTTTAATAATGCGTGTGGATTTGCTTTGTGTGAAGTTTTGCCAATTTTGCTTGCCTAGACAAAAGGGATTAAGGGGACAGACTTCACATTTGGGAGATTTTGGCAGACAGATTAGCGCGCCTAAATCTAGTAATGCCTGATTATGATTGAAAGGGTCTTTAGAGTTTAAAATCAGCTTGGCTTTGGATTCCAAAAGGGAGGGAGTAGCAGAGCGCAAGGCAAAGAGCCGCAAAAGAATGCGTTTGATATTGGAATCCACAAAGCTAACAGGCAAATCATAGCCAAAGCAAGCAATCGCCCCTGCGGTGTAAGCTCCGATTCCGGGAAGCTTACGCAGAAGTTTGATGTCTTGGGGTAGGGCATCGCTTGTTTCTTTTGAATAGTGTTTGGAATCTTGTTTCGTTTGGGATTCTGTGCAGATTTGTGCGAGCTTGTGGAGATTCCTTGCGCGCGAGTAATATCCAAGCCCTTGCCAAAGGTGTAGCACTTCGGAGATTTTCGCTTGGCTTAGGGCTTGGAGATTTGGGAAATGTTCTAAAAAAGGGAAATAAAAACGTTCCAATACCGCTTTAACTTGCGTCTGCTGGAGCATTATTTCACTAACTAATACACGATAGGCGCGGTGCGGAACGTGTTTATCACGCCAAGGCAAATGATGACGTCCATAATGAGCATACCAACTCAAAAGTGCTTCTTGGGCGTTTTTGAGCTCGGTTAGATTGGAATCCATTATAGATGAGGGGCAACACGTTCTTTGTAGAGTTTAAGGATATTTTTAGAATCTTGGAGCTTGGAGGAAAGAAGCTTCAAGGAAAGTGTGTTGAATTGGATTTGCTCGCGCAATTCTAAAATTTGCTCTACGCAGTCTTCAGGAGTGCCGACAATCATACAATCTATGATTTTGTCTTTGTTAAAAAACTCCGCTCTAAATTCTTCATAATCACTTGCTTTGATGATTGCTTCAAAGGTTGGATTGGATTCACTAGCGCGTAACATACATTGGGTAAAAATATCCACTCCTATGTGCGCCTTTTCTTGTGCGACACTGCGGTCTTCATCAATATAAATTGCGCGCGTTAGCACAAACTCTAGGTCTTTTGCGCCATTTTGTTCAAAAATGTCATAGATTTCTTTCGCTCGTTTTGCATCAAGAGTGAGCGAACCTAAGAAGTGATAGCCACTTTGAGCCGAAATCTTGAGCGTTTCATCGTGATTACTTGCGACATAGAAAGGAATCAAGCCTTTGGGGTGGGGGCGAATGCTGACATTATTGACATCAAAAAATTCTCCCTCGTGGGAGACTTGCTCTTTGAAGAGTAGATTATGCACGATTCTTGCATTTTCTAACATAATTTTGCGATTGTTTTGAGGATTATTTCCCATTGTAATGTCAAAGATTGGAAATGCCCCGCGCGCAAAGCCAAAGAGGAATCGCCCACTGCTTAATAAATCTAATGTCGCAATTTCTTCTGATAATTGAATGGGGTGGTAATGTGGGAGCAAAATAGCCGCACTGCCTACTTTAATATTCTGCGTGCGTGCAAGTGCGTAGCTGATGAGTGTGAGAGTAGCGGGACAGAGGGTAAAACTATTGAAATGGTGTTCCCCAATCCACGCTTCATCAAAGCCTAGTTTGTCTGCATATTCTATCAATTCAATAGCATCTGAAATCGCCGCTACTTCGTTGTTTGTCCAATTTTCCACTAATTCAAAAATACTACTTTTCACTTCTGCGCCTTTGTCTTATTGTCAAGCAAAAATTCTTGATTAATCTTAGCATAAAATTCTAAAATTTTTATAAATTTCTTTTTTGGAGATTTGGGATTGTTTGGTAGTATAGAATCCCAGAGGGATTCTTTCTGTCATTTTAATATTTTTTATTCTTAATATCTTCAACAATCGCACTAGAAAGGGAGCTTAGTGTTTGGCTGATTTCTTGCGAATGGTTTGCGATATGGACATTGGATTTCGTTACGTGTTCTAATTCGCTAATTGCCTCATTAATATGCAAAATATCTGCGGCTTGTTCTTTAATGGAGCTAGAAACATCGCTGATAGATTGCGCAAGAATGTTGGTATTTGCGTCAATCTCACTCAAAGATTTAGTGGTTCTCTCCGCAAGCTTGCGCACTTCATCAGCGACGACTGCGAATCCTCTTCCGTGTTCTCCTGCTCTTGCAGCTTCAATGGCAGCATTTAAAGCAAGGAGGTTGGTTTGGTCTGCAATGTCTTTAATCACACCTACAATGTTTTTAATATCTTCTGCTTGTCTTGTAACCTCTGCGGTCTTATCGCTGACATTTTGAATCGTTGCATTAATCTGCTCAATAGAGCTTGCTGTTTGATTGATACTCGTTGCTTGTCCTGTTGCGCCTTGTTGGAGTTCATCTACGGATTGTGTAATGTCGTTTGAGATTCCCACTAGACTTTGTGCTGTTTTGATACGTTTTTGTATCGTAGAAACAGAGTTTTTTCTCAAAAGATTAATGGATTCATAAAGGCTTAAAATATCTCCCTCAATATTGGCAATTTCACATTTTTCTCTAAAATCCTCTTGCGCATAGGTTTTGAGCAATTCAATACCGCTTCCTACCATTGCCGCAATTTGAGTAAGGGCGTCATTGATGACATTTTTTAGCACTACAAGGCTCGGGTCATAGGGTTCTTTGGTGATTTTGTGATTCAAATAGCCTCGCTTAATGCTTTCTGCTACTAAAATAGAATCTTCAATTGCTTCATTGTCTTGTTTGATACCTGTTTCAATACGCTGCATAGATTTGTCTAGCTTATTGGCGATTTGCCCTATCTCATCACGATTTTTACTATTGCAAAGCGGAGGCATTTGGTCGTTTTCGTGGTTAATATAATCTAAGAAATTGAGAATTGTTTGAGTGAGCATTTGCAGTCTATTAAGGATTCCATATCTAATTGCAATAAGAGAAATGACTAAAATAATCACAAGCATTGAAAGGACACCGATAAGAATAATGCGCTCTATGAAGTGATTGGCTTGTTTGAAATCCTTGAGTAAAGTTTCTGTAAGGATATAGATTTCAAAGTTGGGATTATATCCGCTATAAGTTCGCCACTCTTCGTTGTTGTGAGTATAATCTATGAATCCTCCTTTAGGCAAATCCTTGAATCTCTCTAATGTGCTTGGTTTAACTTGGCTTGGTGCGCCTAAAATAAATTCATCGTATTTGGGGTCAATCATAATGATTTTTCCGTGTTCGCCTATGACGATTTTGCTCAAAGTCTCTTGGATTCCTTTATAAACATCAGTTAAATCGTGAGCGACAAAAAGTGCGCCAATCACAGAATCTTTCTCATCTACAATAGGCGCATAAATACTCATATAATTTTTACCAAAAAGTTTAATTCTACCTACAAAAGTTTGCTTTTGGTTAAGTTTTTCAAACGCAGGGTGAGATTTGCCAAGTTGTGTGCCTAGCACGCGATTCCCTTCAAGGTCTCTAAGGGAAGTTGCAAGTCGTGTGAAATCTCCCTCATTGTCTTTGACAAAAATGGTCGCAACATTGGAAGTGAGATTCGTAAAATAATCTGTTATATCGGTCGCTTGCGATAAGTCATTTCCGTTGTAGTAGAGATTGGGGACAGATTTGCCCGCTATAACAACAGAATCTTGACGCACATAGGAGTTGGCGATTCTTTCTCCTTTATACCGTCGCAAGATTGTTTCAAGGAGATTGAAAGACTTGTTTGCCTCTTCTAGCATTTGATTCGTAAAGAATTGGAAATTTTCATTTACAATGTGTTCAATCTGGCTTAGCCTTAGTTCAAGTTGCTTGTTTGTGTGAGAAGTCATTATGGAATCAATAAACACCATAAAAGGAATCAGAATCGTGATAAACACTGCGATTTGCTGCAACAAAAACTTTTTGCCAAGTGATAGATTTTTCCAAGACATAAAAACTTAACCTCCATTCATTATTTGTTATGTTGTTTGTCATAACATAAAATTTGAGAATTATATCAAAAACGTGATTTATATTTTTTAACAAAAGTTAAATAATTTTTATCTTAATTAAAGAAGTTATCGGAATTGTTGCACATAATAAATAATTAATGCAATACTTCATTGAACCAACAAGATTGGCTTAATATAAGAATTGCGAAAAATTCTTGCAATCAATGAGGTTTTTTAAGTTGAAACTAGCGATGTTTTAGCCCCATACCTAAGGCTTTTTCTAATAATTCTTTGCGTGCGGGATTGAGTTGCTTGAAATGTCGTTCCACTTCCAAAATGAGTTTGGCACTCACACCCTTATGTGAAGTGAGAATCGTAATAAATTCTAAGTCAAAGCTTTCAATTTCTTGCATATATTGCTGATAATGCGCAAAGGCTAATTTGGAGTATTGTTCTAGTTGTTTTAAGTCGTTTTTCTTGTCTTTAAGGAGTTCTAGGATTTCTTGGGCATTTGGAATCTTTAGTGTATCAGAAGTGGTTTCTTTTTTGTTAAATTTATCACCCAAGAATACGAAAAATAGCGCAATAAGCAATAATCCGCCAATGAGAAACACCAAAAACAAAATCCAATCTTCTTTTTGCATTGTTTGCCTTTATAAATTTTTGCAAATTATAACTTATTTCAAGTCATCGGATTCTTTAAATTTTTATTTGAATTTGGTTATAATCTACAAATTTTTAAGGAGTTTTTATGAATAAGGAAGAATTTAAAACAAAAGTAGAATCTTTGCAGAGTGTGCCGCATTATAAACAACCTCTAGGATTTGGGATTTGTTATGCAGATGTAGGCACGATAAATGGTAAAGTCTTGCAAGCAACTTATCCTGTGTTAAATTGGGGTGAGAATTTCGGTGCTTATGCGATTTTTGAATCCTTGCGCGAAGAATGTAAAGTGTTAGAGGAGTGTGAAAGCGAGCTTGTGCTTGGGATTACAGAGGGATTTATCATTGCGGCTTTGGCGAGTTTTGGCGGGTATTTAGCAGAGACGCAAGAAAGCCCCAACACACACAAAAATATTGCGGTGCTTTTAGAGTTGCAACGCGCATTGCAAGAGAATAGAATCTATACCGAAAAGGGTGATTTTCGTTACCGATTCTGCGCCATTTATCAAGATGCACAATGCAAAAGTGTGGAATCCGCCTATCTCAAATTGCTTGCGCTCTCACTTGGCAAAGCACCGCTTAGAAGCTTGCAGCTAGACGGAATCTTTGGGCTATTAACCAATGTCGCTTGGAGCGGTAATGTGCCTTATGAATTAGAGTGGTTAAGAGAGAATGAGATTGCGCTTAAAATGCGTGGAGAGTTTCCCGCGATTGACTTTGTAGATAAATTTCCTCGCTATTTAATGCAAGTGATTCCGCAATACGATAATATTCGCCTGCTTGACACTGCCAAAACGCGCTTTGGAGCATATCTTGGTAAGGGTGGTTATACCCAAATGCCCGGAGCTAGCTATGTGAATTTTAATGCTGGTGCAATGGGTGCGTGTATGAATGAGGGACGCATTAGCTCTAGCGTTATTGTCGGTGAGGGCAGTGATGTCGGCGGAGGTGCTAGTATATTGGGTGTCTTAAGCGGAGGGAATGCAGACCCTATTAGTATTGGTAGAAATTGCCTTTTGGGTGTGAATAGTTCCACAGGAATCAGTCTAGGAGATGGTTGTATCGTAGATGGTGGAATCGCAGTTTTAGCAGGAACGATTTTTAAAATCAGTGAGGAAGAAGCACGCAAAATTGCAGAAATCAATCCCGACTTTGAGATTAAAGAAAGTGGATTATACAAGGGACGCGATTTGTCGGCTAAGAATGGTGTGCATTTCAGACAGGATTCTAAGAGCGGGGCAATGATTGCCTTTCGTTCCAATCGCAAAATAGAGCTTAATGCAGCATTGCATTAATTGTGAGCAAAATTATAGATTGCCACGCATTTTTGCAAAATGTTCGCAAGGGCATTTTTCTTTTTATCATTGCGAGGAGTGTAACGACGAAGCAATCCATAATGCAGAATCTCGCCTTTAACTTTAAAGATTCCATTGTTTTATTTTTTAAGGTTCAAAATTATGGATTGCCACGCCGATAAATCGGTTCGCAATGACGCAATAAAACGCATTTTACAAAATGTTCGCAATGACGCGGTAGCAGAATCTTGCAATGATACGATGAAAGCTTACTTACAATCTCCCAAATTCCCTTAATTGCATTGGTTAGTTGCTTGTGCGGTAGCGGAATTGCCCTTTTTTAAGCACCATATCCATTCCTCCAATGCTATAAAGCCATTTGTTTTCAATCGTATTTTTCATAAAGGCTGCCATTTCTCCCTTGACATTCTTGTGATACACAATGCCCACGCCATCAGTATGTCCAATAGAGCAAACCGTGCCCCGATGATTGAAATAAAATTGGTTTTCAAAGGTTTGATTTTCTAGCTTTGCGCATAGGAGTTCCGCAAGATAGTCTCCCATTTGTGCGGAGAGCTGCGCAGTAGGCGCGTGAATTGCGTCTTTGCTCACGACCATAGCGCAATCCCCTACCACATAAATATTTGGAAACTCTTTGCATTGCAGTTGAGAATTGACTTGAATGCGTCCCTTTTTGTTTGGAATCTCGGATTTTTCTACAATATCACTTCCTTTGACACCCGCACTCCAAATGATTGTATTACCATACACTTCTTGTATTTGCCCCTCTTTTTCTACTAGAACTTTTCCCTCTTGGATTTCTTTGATTGTCGCACCTGATAGAATCTCTACGCCAAGAGCTTTGAGCTTGGATTCTGCGGTTTGGACGAGACTTTCGTTAAAAACCGGTAGAATATGTTTAGAGCGTCCGATACAGGTAACTTTTGGAATTTCTCTATCAATTCCACAAATCAAACAAAGCTCTTCTAATTGTGTCGCAAGCTCCGCAGCAAACTCAATCCCTGTAAAGCCTGTGCCGCACACAATCACTTGCAAATCTTTTGGGTTTTTGGTATGCACAAATTCTTTGAATTTATCCTCAATATTTTTTGTTAGTTTTAGTGCGGCATTGAGAGAGGAAAGCTTATAGGTGTATTTATCAACTCCAAGGATTCCAAAATTATCGGGTTTGAAGCCAAGCCCAATAACCAAATAATCATAAAAATACTCGCCCCCATTGCCTATGACTTTATTCTCTTGCGGGCAGAGATTCGTAATTTTGTCTTTGATGAATTGCACTTTTTGCGGATTGAGAATCTTGCGATAATAAATGCGTGCTTTTCTAGCACTTAATGTTCCAATTGCTACTTTATGTAACAAAGTCGTTTGATAATGGTAGTCGTGTTTGCTGATCAAAGTGATTTTTGCATTCCCTTGATATTTTCTCTGCAAGCCCAAAGCAACTTTTAAGCCGCCATAACCACCCCCAATAATAAGAATCCTTTTGGCTTCCTGCTCCATTTTGCACTCCTTTTTTGACTTCAAAAGCTTATCTTAAAACATTATAGTTAATATAATCCTAAAAGGTTAAAAATTATTTTATTTTTTAAGGAAAATATGAAGTTTTGTGATTGAAATCTTTAAGGGATAAATTGAAAATAGCCAAACTTTTGCTATACTTAGCCGCTTAATTTTATGTAAAAGGAATGAGATTGCAAAACATTAAACGTTATTCTTTGATTGTTGTCATCGTTTTAATGCTGTATTTTTTGGTTGTGTTTCCAGAAATAGCACAAATCTTAGCGGGGGTCGCTATTTTGTTAATTGGTATGATGAATCTAAGCTCTGGATTCAAATCCTTTAGTGGGGGGCTTTTGGAGAAGATTTTGACAAAATCCACCGATACGCGTTTTAAAAGTATTGTATTTGGTGTGGTTACAACAATGTTAATGCAATCTTCAACCCTTGTTTCTGTGATTTCTATTTCTTTCCTTTCTGCTAGTTTGATTACGCTTGCTCAAGGGATTGGGATTATCTTTGGGGCAAATTTAGGCAATAGCGCAGGTTCTTGGCTCATCGTTGGATTAACAAGTATCAATATTTCTATTTTGGCGATTCCGCTAATTGTATGTGGAACGGTGTTGAATTTCCAAAAAGACAATGTGTTTAAAGGGATTGGATTAATTTTCGTAGGGCTTGGATTCTTTTTCTTGGGTGTGGATTATATTAAAAGTGGTTTTGAATCTTATAAAGAAATTATGGACCTTTCACGTTTTAACTTTGACGGATTTAAAGGCGTGATTATTTTTGTAGGGCTTGGTGCTGTGATGACGGGAATTGTGCAGAGTAGCCACGCAACACTAGCGATTATCATCTCTGCATTAGTCAGCGGGCAGATTGGCTTTGAAAACGCGCTAGCCGCTACACTTGGAACGAGTGTCGGAGGAGTCGTAACCGCAGTAGTTGCAAGTCTTAGTGCAAACATTGAAGGGAAAAAACTCGCAATCGCAAATTGTATTTTTAACTTCAGTATCGCAATTATCGTCATTATCTTTTTCCCATATTTTGTGCATTTAGTGAATATTGCGGCAGATTTTTTAGGACTTGCACATGATAATATAGCACTCAAAACTGCTCTTTTTCATACGATGTTTAACCTCGTAGGCGTGATTCTTATCTCTCTTTTTATCAAGCAAATCGTATTTTTCTTAGATAAAACCATTAAAGCCCCTCGTGATAGGGAAATGGACGCTCCTTTGTATTTAGATAGCAACATTATAGAATACTCTGATACTGCCATTGAAGCCTTGCAAAAGGAATCCGTGCATTTATACAACAATGCTTATGCGCTTATTGCACATACGATTGGCTTTAACCGCAGTGATATTCGCGGAAAAGAAAGCTTTGAGACAATCATTAAAACCAAAAAATGGTTTAGCGGTGATGTGGATTTGGATTATCTTTATAAGAGAAAGATTAAAGTGCTATTTGACGCGATTATGGAGTTTTCTACCAAAGCGCAAAGATATGTGGAAGATGAGAATAAACACCAACGCATTTATTCCTTTAAAATTGCGGCACGCAATATCACAGAAGCGACAAAGAACTTAAAATTAATCCAAGCGAATATGAAAGTCTATTCTATCTCATCAAATCGTTATCTTGCCGAGCAGTATAATTCAATGCGCAAGGATTTAGGAGAATTGTTGCGCGGGATTGAAGAGTTGAAACTAATGAAAGATGAAAGTGCAGTGGTGATTCTCAAACAAATTAGGGCGACGAAAGATTTGCCAAAAGAGTTTGATAAAAATATTATGCGTGATGTAGAGCGATTGATTGCAGAAGAAAAAATCAGTGCAGCCAATGCGACTTCAATCCTTAATGATAGCTCCTTTATTGCAGATATTGCGATGAACTTAATGGAGGCAGTGGAAGTAATCTTCACAAAAGAAGAATGGTTAGAGGTTGTACAAGAAACAGAGGAGAAGTAGTCTCTAGCTTTTAAGCGCGGAATCTCTTTATGATTCCCCTGCTTTTTATGATTGTGTATTTTAATTTTTAGGATTTTAATGCGAGTTTTGATTGTTTTTCTAGTCTTGTGCGTGCAGTTGTGGAGTAATGAGATTGAAAACACATTAAAAAATCTAAGCTTAACTCCCCAAAGACAAGAAATGCTTAAGAGTGCAATGGCAGAATTTTATGCGGAAAAGCGAGCCTACCAACAAAATGGCTATCGCATTCGGAATCGTTTATTGCTAGATTTGAAAAATGGCACAAAAGTAGATTTAGAGCAATACAAGCAAGCATTTCAAGAAGTGAGCGAGGAGTATATCAAGGCAAGAATTGCATTTTATTGCGCAGTAGCAGAAATTTTAGACGCGGAGAATATGGAGAAACTTTTAGAAAGCTTGGAGTAGCCAATGTATAAGATTTTGATTGTAGAAGATGATTTGGAAATGCAAAAATTACTAGTGGAATATCTGCGTCAAAGTGGTATGGAGGTAATGGCGACGACAAGCCCAACAACCGCGCTAGATTGGCTAAAAAGCAAAGGCGGATTCCATTTAGCAGTCTTGGACATTATGCTACCAGAAATGGACGGATTGGAATTGTGCCAGAGGGTGCGTCAGATTAGCGATATACCCATTATTATGTCCTCTGCGCGTGCGGATATTAGTAGCAAAATTTTGGGATTTGAGAGAGGAGCTGATGACTATCTAGCAAAATCTTATGAACCCATTGAACTCGTGGCGCGCATTAATGCTTTGCTCAAACGTTACTCAAAAAATCAGAGCGTAAAATATGGAGATTTAGAGATAGATGTCAATAAGCATAAAGTCAGTGTCGCAGGCTATAATATAGAGCTTACGCCAGCGGAGTTTGAAATTTTAAGCCTATTAGTTGCCCATAGAGGCAAGCCTTATTCGCGAGAATCTCTAGCACAAGCAATCTCTTCTATCGCTTCTGATTCCTCTTTGCGAAGCATTGATACGCATATTAGAAATTTGCGCGTTAAATTAGGCGATGATGCCAAAAAGCCCAAATATATTCAATCTATTTGGGGAATTGGTTATAAATTCTGTGATTAAGAATCTCTCATTTCCAAAATTCATTCCCCCTCTATCTGTGCAAATTTATCTTTTGTTTGTGGTTTCTCTTTGCATTAGCGGAGTGATTATTTATTTTACTAATGTCAATAATCTACGAAAAAACGAAGAAGCAGTCCTTTTTAAAACAATCTTTTTGGCGCAGCAATCTCTATTAGAATTTATTAGCGGAAACACAGTGCGTTTGCGCCAAATCATAGAAAGTAATCATTATCAAATGGTGCAGCAAATGCCAGAGGACGCCAAGATACTCTTAGAAAACAAAGAATCTTTCACAAAAGTGAAAATCTTTAGAATCCAAAGCAATTATGGGTTTTGTTTGGAATATTTAGGTATGGATTTTGTGGCACTCAAAGATTATGAGGAGGAATTGTTTGAGGATAATGGGCTAAATGTATGGTTTTTTTTGAATTTTTTGGTGCTTCTTTTGATTTTTTCAATCGTCTTAGCCCTTTTGCAGCCATTAAAGGTTTTGCAAAATGCCTTACAAGAATTTACCAAAGGAAATTATAAAATCAAGATTCCTGTACCAAAAGAGCCGCAACAAGCACAATTAGCTTCAAGTTTCAATACAATGAGTGCAAAAATTTCTAAACTAATGATGACGCGGGAATTTGTGTTAAGAAATATTGGACACGAGCTCAAAACTCCGATTTCTAAGGCAAAGCTTGCATTAGAAATGATGCCAGACAATCCGCAAAAGGCTATTGTGGCGCGGTGTGTTAGCAATCTTAATAATCTTACAAGTCAGATTTTGACATTTGAGAAAATTCAAGAGGGCGGGGATTTGCTTGTGTGGAGTGAGTTTGATGTAGAGACATTGATTTTGGACGCTTTAGAGCATTTATTCTTAGAAGAAGAGGAATTAGAAATTCAGATTCAAGAAAGTTTCAAAATCTATGGGGATTTGCAGTTTTTATCCATTGCTTTAAAGAATCTCATTGAAAATGCGAAAAAATATAAGAGCAGGGGCAAGATTGTCGTTCAAGCAAGGCTAGAAAAAGGGTTTGAAAATATGGTAACTTGGGGATTGCCACAGGAGAAAAGTGAATTTTTTGTCCTTAATGTTTGCAACTTTGGTGCGCCGCTCAAACAATCTATTTTTTATTATTTTGAACCTTTTTCGCGTGAAGACACACACACTTTGATTCAAGGTTATGGGCTTGGGCTTGGGATTTTAAAGGGAATTTTGGAGTTACACCATTTGGGTTTTGGTTATCATTATGCTTTAGAATCTCAAGAAAAACCGCAAGAGGGGATACATTGCTTTAAAATTATCTTTCCAAAAGGGGTGAAATTATGGAAATCATAGGCATTGATTTGGGTAGCAATTCTTTACGCGGAATCAGAATGCAAATCACAGGGGAATCTCAAAAGGATTTTATAGTTTTGGGTGAATATGATACGACTGTGCGCACAGCAGAGGGGCTAGAGAGCAGTGGAGAGATTTGTGAAGCTGCAAAAGACAGAATCATTCAAGGATTGCTTGCATTAAAAGCTGCATTAAAGATTACTCTGCAAGATAAAGTGGTGGCATTGACAACACAGGCAATGCGTAAGGCACGCAATCGTGAAGCGATTTTACAGGCGATTTGGGATTCTACACAGATTCCATTCCAAGTCATTTCAGGAGAGCAAGAAGCGCAGATTACAGCCCTTGCTCCAAAGATTGCGGTGCAAAAAATTGCTAAAACGAATCCAAAATACAAGCAAGATTGTTTTTTGCTTGTAGATATGGGAGGGGCAAGTAGCGAGTTTATCCTCTGTGGAGGGGAGGGGGATTTGGCAAGGAGCTTTGAAATCGGAATCGTGAGTGCTAAGGAACGTTACCAAAGTGTAGAAAATTTATTGACGCACAAGGAGGAATTTTTGCAACCCATTGTCGCCTTTGTGCAAGAATGCGCCAAAAAGGGCAAGAATCCACACTTTATGATGGCAAATAGTGGCACTCCCACAATGGTATGTGCGTTTAAATTGGGATTGCAAGAATATAATGCAAGTGCGATTTTTGGTATGGAATTAACAAGGGAGGATTTTTTGGTAGAGCTAACAAAGTTTTTGGCACTCTCAAAGGAATCGCAAATGGGTCTTGTTGGAATGTATAAAGCCGATGTTGTGCCTTTTGGAATCGCACTATTTACTTGTTTTATGGAGGCTTTGGGATTCCAAGAATGTTTGGTTGTAGATGAGGGCTTGCGTGAGGGAGCGGTGATTGCCTCTGTGTTTGGGCTTTTGGATTGAGAGAATGCGTCATTGCAAGCAAGTTTTTAAACTTGCGTGGCGCACATTATGTAAGCATTTGCTCACACTTGCAAATCTATAAGTAGATTCTGCCTTTTGTCATTGCGAGACTTCGTAAGAAGTCGTTGCAATCTATAATGTTGGGCTAAATTAATGATTGCAATGAAATCTCAAAGATTTTGGCGAGATTTTGGATATGGATTGCCACGAAAACCTAAAGGCTTTCTCGCAAGGATACAGGTAGAATAAATATGCAAGTAAAGAAAATTAAGATTCCTTGTCTAGTCCATTTAAAACAGGAACAAAGACACAATGTTCTAATTCCTGTTTTTCACTTAGGATTCCATTGTGTTTCATAAAACGCGTGATAACTTGGGCGTTGCCTACTTCTATGGGCGCAACGAGGATTCCACCCTCACTAAGTTGTGTAACAAGGCTTTGCGGAATTTCCTTGATAGAGGCAGAAAGCAGAATCCTATCATAAGGCGCGTAAGCACTCCAGCCCTTTTGTCCATCGTCTAATTTGGTATTGATGTTGGCAATATCGCACAATTTAATGCGCGCCCTTGCTTCTGCTAGCAGCTTTTCAATCCTTTCAATGCTGAAAACACGGCGAATCAGCTTACTAAGAATCGCCGCTTGATACCCGCTACCGCAGCCAATTTCTAGCACGGAATCTGCCCCCTCACATTGTAGGTATTCTGTCATCTTTGCCACGGTTAAAGGCGAGCTTATCCACTGGCTTGCTCCCATAGGAAGCGCGTCTAGTGTGTAGGCAAGGTGAGCGAAGCCACTAGGGACAAATACTTCGCGATTGACGCTTAAAAAGGCTTTTTCAACCGCTGGGCTAAGGCGGAATCGCTTGGAGATTTCAAGCACCATATTGGCAGTTTTTAGGGATTGCATCTTGTCTTGCTCAATCCAATATCAATAAATTTACGCGTTTGTGTGATTTCGTTGAAATCTGCACGCAAGCCAATAATCTCTTGATTGTCGTCTTTAGTTGCATAACCAAAAGGTGAAATGATTGCACTTCCTTTGGCGCAAGTATCGTTTGCCCCACTGCTTGCGATAACAAAGCTTTGTGTGGTGATTGCTAGGGCTTTGGAGAGGGTTTCAAAGTTGTCTTTGCGCTCTTTTCCCCATTGGGCTGGGACAAAAATCAAATCACAACCTTTGACGCGTTGCCAAAGTTCAATGAAGCGCAACTCAAAGCAATTAATCGCACCGCACAAAATCCCCTCAATTTCAAAAGGAGCAATCTCGGCTATATCGCCACTTTGAAAATGTAAATGTTCGTTTCCTAGAGGAAAGAGTCGATGTTTGCTTTGTTTGTGCAAGAGCTCACTCTTGTGAAAGACTTTTAAATTATTATAGAATCCATCACGATATTTTTCAATCATTGTCAGCACAATCGTCTTATCACTTGAGAGGCGTAAGAGCGATTCTGTCGCGACTTTGGCAAACTCTGCCGCCTCGTCCATTCTCTGATAACAAAAGTTTGTCAAACAAACTTCAGGGGCTAAAATAATAGAATCACTCTCGCAATTTAAGATGAGATTCTTTAAATGCGCCAAATTTTCTTCAAAATTTTGCTTTGTTTTAAGCTGTAATGAGTAAAGCTGTTTAGAAATCATCAAAGTTTAAACTCCCTTTCGAATAATTAGTTACATTTCCTTCAAAGAAATTGGTTTTTTGGTTGTTAAAGGAACTGAAAGAATCCACCCATTTAATAGGGTGTTTGGCATTATAAAGTATGGGTAAGCCTACGCGTTTTAGGCGGTCATCGGCGAGATAGCAAATGTATTCGTGGATAATCTCGCTTGTAAGCCCTAAGATTTTTCCTTGTGTGATATAATCTCCCCACGCAGATTCTACCTTGACTGCCTCTCTAAACATTTCAATGACTTCTTCAATCAAATCTTTAGTAAAGAGCTGTGGCATTTCTTTTTTGAGTGAGTTAATCATATTTTGAAAAAGTAAAAGATGTGTAATTTCATCGCGTTGGATAAAGCGAATCATTTGCGCACTTGCAAGCATTTTGCCACTTTTTGCAAGGGTATAAAAGAAAGTAAATCCGCTATAAAAGTAGATTCCCTCTAGGATTTGGTTTGCAAACATTGCTTTAAGGAGTGCGGATTCGTTAGGATTGAGAGCCAAATCTTCATAAACTTTCGCAATATAGTCATTTTTGGCTTTGAGCCTTGCATCACTGCGCCACATTTCATAAATTTCATCGGTATTTGCAGAAATAGATTCCACCATTACCGCATAACTTTGAGAATGCAGAGCTTCTTCAAACGCTTGACGCACCAAAATGAGATTGATTTCCGGGCTTGTGATATAGGGATTGACATTATCAATCAAGTTATTTGTCTGTAAGGAATCCATAAAAATCAGTTGTGCTAAGGCTCTATCATAACCGATTTTTTCTTCTGGAGTTAAACCATCTAAATAGTCGCGTTTATCGTTAGTCATATTGACTTCTTCTGGAAACCAAGAATTGTTTAACATAACTTTCCAAAGATTATAAGCCCATTGGTATTTGATTTTATTAAGTTCAAAAATGCTTGTAGGATTGCCGCCAAAAATCTTTCGGTCATTGACGCTTTCTTGCGAGCTTGGATTATAGATTTTTTTACGATTTATCATAAAAATTACCTTGAGAAAATATAAGTTGTAAGCATAAAATAAAAAAAAAATTATAAAATTTTAAAGCTTTAAAACTTATCAATTATAAAAAGAGGCGAGAATGAAAATTGTGAAGTTAAATATTAGTGGTATGCATTGCAGTGCCTGTTCTTCTACGATTGAGAGTAATTTACAAAAGATTCCAAGCATTAAAAATATCAAAATTAATTCCATTAGCGGAAGAGCAAAAATTGCTTATGAGGAGATGCAGATTACAGAAGCTAAGATTATGGAGTTGATTACTTCGTATGGATTCCCTGCGACTCTTGAGGATTCTAAAGAGCGAGAAAAAGCTTATATTAAAGGACTGAAGCAGAGATTATGGATTGCACTTCCTTTGTTTTTAGTGATTTTTGCTTTGCATATGATAGGATTGCATAGTTTTTGGAGTGCAGTGGTGCAATTAGTACTTGCGAGTGTTGTGCAATTTTATTGCGGTTTGCCCTTTTATCAAGGAGCGGAGAGCTTTTTTAAGACGAAATCCGCAGATATGAATGTCCTCATTGCGCTTGGCACAAGTGTAGCGTATGTGTATTCCTTGTATCTTTTTATCACCGGCGCGCAAGGCTTTTACTTTGAGGGAAGTAGCGCGGTGATTTGCTTTGTATTGGTAGGAGAATATCTTAAATCAAGCGCGAAAAGAAAAGCAAGCGATGAGTTAGAGATTCTAGCGAAACTTCTGCCCGCACAGGCAAGATTGGTTCAAGATATGGAATCGCAAGAGACACAATGGATTGCGGTGGATAAGATTCAAAAAGGCGATAAATGTTTAGTCATTGGCGGGGAGAAGATTCCACTTGATGGCATTGTGCTATCGGGCAAAGCCGAAGTGAGTAGCGCGCATATCAATGGAGAGGAGTTGCCCAAGACGATTGAAGTGGGCGCAGAAGTGATTGGCGGGAGCTTGGTACTCAATGGTGAAATCATAATTCAAGCAAGCAAGGATTCCAATGAGTTTTTCGTCTATGAAATGCTAGACTTATTAGAGCTCTCACAATCCCAAAAGCCACCCATTGGGGCACTTGCAGACAGAATCGCAAGTGTGTTTGTGCCCAGCGTGGTTTTGCTTAGCGTGGTTTGCTTCGTCTTTTGGTTGGCTTTTGGTCAAGATTTAGCCTTTGCGCTTTCTATTGCCGCTTGTGTCTTGGTGGTTTCTTGTCCTTGCGCACTTGGGCTTGCAGTTCCCTTAGCAATCGTTTGTGCAAGTATGCGCGCGAAAAAATCAGAGATTCTTATCAAAACCCCGGATGTTTATGAAAAAGCAAAGCAGATTCAAACTATTGTGTTTGACAAGACAGGGACGCTCACAAAAGGCGAAATTGTCGTCCAAAGATTGGAGATTCTATCACAAACGCAATCACAGGATTTTATTCTAGGGCTCATCTCCGCAATGCAAAGCAACAATCCTCACCCAATCGCCAAAGCAGTTTTGGAGTTTGCCAAGGATTCTGTGCCCCTTACTTTAGAATCCAAATTCTATGAGATTGGTAAAGGAGTGCAGGCAAGGTTTAAGGATGAAGATTATTTTTTAGGCGCATTGGAGTGGGTAGAGGATTCAAGCCATACCAAACTTGACAATCTTTCACGCGAAAACTGCATTGCGCTTGGCAACAAAGAAGAAATTCTCGCATTATTTTATCTGCAAGATTCTATTAAAAATCACGCAAAAGCTACGATTGAGGCACTAAGAGTGCGTGGAGTAGAATCTGTGATTTTAAGCGGAGACAATGAAGCAAGTGTGGCAAAAGTCGCACAAGAACTTGGAATCACGCAATTTTTCGCCGCTGTGAATCCCGAACAAAAAGCAGAAAGAATCGCACAACTAACACAAAAAGGCGCAGTTTGTTTTGTGGGTGATGGGATTAACGATGCCTTAGCTCTCAAGGAGGCAAGCTTTGGAATCTCTTTCGCACAAGCGACAGAATTAGCACAAGAAGTGGGCGATGTTTTATTGCTTAAGGACGATTTGTGGGGAATCGTAGAAGTCTTTGATATTGCCAATGCTACCTTAAAAAACATTCGTCAAAATTTGTTTTTTGCTTACATTTATAATATTGTTTTGATTCCTCTTGCGGCGGGCGTGCTTTATCCTCATTTCGGTATTGTGTTGCAGCCAGCTTATGCGGGGGCGGCAATGGCGTTTAGCTCTTTAAGCGTTGTCAGCAATGCACTAAGAATTTCGCGTTTGAGGCTTGAGAGTTGCGCTTAATCTTTGCTTTTTTGTTTTTTATCTTTGCAAATCAGACTTACGCGCTTTCTTATTTGGTATTAGAAGAGGAATATCGCTTCCAAAATAATGCCATTTACGCGCAGGATTTATTCCCGGAATTGCCCAATAATTTTTTGCTCTTTGAGATTCCTAAGAGTTCCCATCATTATCAGGTGAAAAGCTCTCAAATTACCGAAAAGTTTGCCAATGAGGGAATCTCTGTGGGCGCAAAAGTCCCGATTATTAGTTTTAAGCGCGCCATAAGCGGAGAGATTGAGGGGATTCGGAAGTATATTCTCGCAGAGTTTTTGCGCGAATATCAGCCTAATAAGATTCAAGTTAATGCGGTGCATTTAGAGCAGATTACGCCAATAGATTTTGATGAGGAAGCGATTGTGTCTATTGGCTTTCACGCTAAATTGCTCAAACGCAGAGAGGGAAGCTTTGATGTCGTAGTGCAAGAAAAAAATGGAGAGAGAACAAGGAATCGCAAAGTTTATTTCAGATACGCCATAGACGCAACCTTGCAAGTCGTTCAAACGAGTGAGGCTATCAGTGGCAGGCAGAGCGTGAATTATCACAATGCGCGCGTGATTCGGATTCCTTTTGAACGCATTAGTAGCATACTGATGAAAGAAAGCGAAATGGGCAAAGTCGCAGTACGCTCTTATACTCCTAAAGAGGTGATAATCACCCAAGACCGCCTCATTCTTAAACGCGTGGTGAAAAAGGGAGATAAAATTTCTGTTAGCGTTCAAGAGGAAGGCGTGTCATTGGAATTTATCCTAGAAGCACAAAAGGACGGCGCAATCGGCGATGTGATTAAGGCGCGCGCCTTGCAAGGAAAGAAAATTTACGAAGTAGAGATAATAGAAGCAGGAAAGGGGAGATTATTATGAAGCGCATTATTGTAGGCATTAGTGGCGCAAGCGGGGTAGAGTTGGGCTTGAGATTCTTGCGCTTTTTGCCTCAAGAATTAGAGAAATATTGCGTGATAACACAAGGTGCTCAATGTGCGATATTAGCAGAAAATCGCAAGCATAAGGAGAATCTTAACTCTAAAATCCTCGCAGAATATTTACAAGAGATTCCTCGCCTGACTTTGTTAGAGGATACGGATTTGAGTGCGTGTATCGCAAGTGGTTCTTTTGTTTGTGAGGCAATGGCAGTGATTCCGTGTTCTCAAAATACTTTGGCAAAAATTGCTTGTGGGATTTGCGATACCTTGCTTACGCGTGCGGCAAGTGTGATGATAAAAGAGAATCGCAAACTTCTCCTTGCGCCTCGTGAAATACCTTTGAGCCCTATTGTGCTAGAAAATATGCTGAAACTTTCTAGGATTGGTGTGCGAATCGCCCCGCCGATTTTTGGCTATTATGCAGGGAAAAGTTTAGAGGATTTAGAGAGGTTTTTAATAGGTAAATGGTGCGATAGTCTCTCTATTCCTTTTGATTATGTGCGTTGGGAGTAAGATAATTATATCTTTGGTTTATTGTTTTGTGCTAAAATTTTGAGGTTTGCTGTATTAAAATCCGAATAAAAATAATCTATTTTCGCAATGAGCGTTGCAAAATCAGAGATTGCTTCAAACTCTTCTGTGTCTAAACCTGTATTTAGTACAACTTTATAGTTATTAAAATCATAGATTTGTGCTAAATCATTCATTATTGTATTTGTTTTTGCGAGTAAGCAAACATATTGAAAGTCCTTATCTATATATCTTGTCTGATTATTAGGATGTGCATAAGAAAAATGTTGATTGGGTGTTAGAGCAATAAGGTTTTCTATAAAATCACTAATAATTGGAAATTCTGAAGCTGGGAATATATGATGAATCTGCGTGGCTTGAACATTTTCATTTTCTTGCCTTACCTCGCTTAAGCCTTTATTGTATTTATCATTGTATCTACGAACTATTTTTTTAGCTTTTTGTATATTGTAATACGCATTTGCTTCTATATCTGGAGAAATTTGGTAATATTCTTTTCTTGTAAGCATTTTATCTTTTTTGTTGTATTCATCTCGCCAATTTACACGATTATATTTTAGTTCATCTAATGTGATGATTGTCCCTGAAAGATGTCCTTTTCTTGTGCCTTGTTTATGATATTTGAAAGCTAAGGGATTAAGAATCTTGGTGAAAATTCTACCACATTCCACACTTTGATTAATTGGAGTATTTTGTATTGTAAAGTATATGAAATTATCTTTTAAGATTTTAAAACTTTCTTTATCTTGCTTTTCTAAAAAGTCTTGAAAAAAGCCATAGATTCCACTATCTAACAAAACTTTTTCAATATATAAGATTAAAAATGTTAAGGCATTTGTCTCCCTCGTAGCAATAAATTCTAACAATTCTAAGTTATTGACTTTAAAAATATTAGTTGTGCCTTGTTTGCGTAAAAATATCAAAATTCCACTATAAGCAAAAAGATTAATGGGTTGAGAAAAGAATTTATCATATTCATTTTTTGCGAATGTAGAATCTATGCTAGGTTTTGAAAAAATATTTCTTACATTACTTTCTGTATATTTACTATGCCAAATATCACTAATAGAAAACTTTACATTAATATTATAATTTGTGTATTCCAAAATACAATCCGCTATGATGGATAGCACATCACAGGTACATTTTTGGTCTATCCATCTCGCATTATTAGTGTTTCTAATATCATAATTATTAGCATTTAAAAAATTAATAATCTGCTGTGTCTGCATTTTTATCACTCTCCTTTTTGATTCCAAACCAAAAACAACTTGTGCTATCAATATTTAGTGTACGTGTTTGGTAATTTCTAGCAATTCTATAAAAATTTCTAAATTCATTACTTGCAATATAATCTTGCTGTTGTTGAGTAAGATTTATTTTTACTTTTGGGATAAGAATTGCCACAGAACCATTGACAATAAAGCCTTTTTGTTTTTTAATTAAGCGTGGGTTATAAGTCATATTAGGCGTTAAATAGACATCATCTCTATCTAAAAACTCGGCTATTTTGAATCTGTGCAAGTCTTTCTTGGAAATATAGCTATCATAACCTTTTATCTTAATAAGTTTTCCATTGTCTGCAATATTGCGTGATTTAATGATTTTTATATCATTTTTCTTTGTGCTTGTATTAGAATTTGTAAGTTGTCTATCCCTAAAAGCTTCAAAGATTCCACATTCCAAAGATTCAAAAATGTCATCAAAGAATTTGTCCCTAAAAATAACCCAATAAGGTAATTTGTTATCAAAAATATAAGAGCTTTTTTGAGACATATCTAAGCCAAGTGGTAAGGATTTTACCATTATTGCTTTTGCTTTTCCTGTGGTAATGTTTATTGTTTCTATTAATACGCCACTAAAACCCAATTCGCCAAAATCTAAAATATAGCTTACGCCTTTTTCTTGTAGTTTTGCTCTCGTGTTTTCATATTCTTTTGTATTGAGCAGATTTTTAGGCATTATCAAAGAGACAAAATCTGCTGTTTGTAGTGATTTTTCTAAAAAAAGCTTAGCTAGATTTTGATTTTTACCAATTTTGCTAAATGGAGGATTTCCTACAATCAAATCTGCATTTTGGAATTTATGCTCCATAAAATCGCTACAAATAAATTCAAGCTTAAAATTTTTAGGAGTTTGTTCTTTATAAAGTATTTTCAAAATTTCTAAATTATTTTGATTTATATCAATTAGCTTTAAATGAACTTGTTTTATATGTGCATATTTCTTAAAAAGAATTGGCACAAAATTCCCACACCCAGCACTTGGCTCTATAATAGTTATAGAATCTTTATTAAAATTTGGTAGAGTCTTGGCAATCTCATTAACAATAAATTTATTTGTAAAATAGGCACAATTTTGAGTTCTTTGCGTATTGGCTATTTCAGATAAATGGGCTAGAGACGCATTTGAAATCGAAACTATATTCTTTTTAATAAAAACTTTTAAATTCTTAAAGTTTTGTAGATTTTTAGTTTGTATAAGTTCTAATATTTCTTTATTATTAAGTTGTTTTTCTTGCATAAATTTTTGAATCTTATCAGCAATTTGCCTAAAAATAATTGTAGGCACTGCTTCACCTATACTTTGTCTTATATTCATTTCATTTTGCTTTGATAGTTTCTGTTTTTCTTTTTCGTTTAAAGCATTTAATTCTTTAAGGCTTAAGGGAAGCCATTGAAAATTTTGTGGAATATTCATCATAAGCATTAATTCTCTTATGGAGAATACTCTATCATCATTAGGGTGAATAGTGTTTTGAGATGCCATTTGGTCGTTTCTTGTATGGATACAAGGTGCTACTGCATTCCATTTTTGCCTTTTGTATTTATCGCCATTTTTTAAGGCATTTACGACGATTTTACCATTGACAACTTTATGAGGTTTTTTAAAATCCTCTTTATTGTCAAATGCACTTTGTCCCTCCTTTAAACCTTTTATCCATTCTCTCATATGTTGCGGATAAGTTCTGAAACTATGATAAAAATCGTTTTTATCATATTCTCCCCATTGTAATGGTTTTTGTAATTTAATAATTTCTTTAAGTGTTTTTTCTTCTGTAAATTGCGGGAAAATCTCCAACGGAGTGATAAAATTTTTCAATTCCTGACATACGCCAATAACTAAAGTTCTCGTTCTGCTTGAATTTGCACCATAGTTTTTAAAATTAATTACTTCATTATAAAGAGAATAATTTTTAGATAGATTTTGTTCTATCATTTTGCCTATTTCTACAATATCTCCATTTGCATTTACACAACCTGTTTTATAAAAGCTTGCAACATTTTCTAAGATAAAAAATCTAGGATTAATTTCTTTTATTAGAGTTATGCTCTCAACAACTAGAGAATTTCTTTCTATTTCATTTGTAGTTTTTTTTTTATTTTCTACGCTCATTCCCTGACACGGTGGAGTAGCAATCAATACATCTACTCTATCATTACCCAAATCTTTGTAAAAGGCTATTTGTTTTAAAATCTGTTCTTTTGCATGTTTATCTTTTATATCACCATTTATATAGCCTTTTTCATATTTGCACTTTTTATTTATTTTTTGAATTTTTAATCTGCGCCCTATGATTTCATTTGTAGCAATACATTCAAATCCAGCTTCTTTAAACCCATAGCAACCTACTCCAGCAGATGAAAAAAGCGAAATATAGGTTAAAACTCCATTATGTAACACAGATGAAACCTTTATTTTAAACTAGTGTTATTGTATCAAAAGAAAATAAAGCTTAAAATAAAGTAGATTTTTCCAGATTAAATTTTAAAACACATCGCACAGAGATTCGCCATTGTGCAAACGCGTGCTTTTGGTGTGTTGGCACTCTAGGGTGAGATTCTTCAGCACGAAATAAGCCTTGCGTCCATTATCATTTGCGATAAAGCCGTTTTTCTGCTTTTCAAAATAACACGCACTAGGCTTCAAATCAAGATTTTGGTAAAGTGCGTTCCAATCCGTTGCAAGCTTTTGTTGTTTTTGTGCTTTAAGCGTAAGTTTGAGGTTGAGGACTTGGAGTTGCAGTTTTTTAATGCAAGCGTCTTGCGTGTAATGGCTTAATTGCGGAATCCCAAAGGTTAGCAAAATGCCAAGCAAAGACAGCACAAGCACTAATTCCAATAGTGTAAAGGCTCTTTTATGATTTGATTTGCGCATTAAAACACGATAGAGCTGCTAAGCAAAGGAATCTTGACTTCTCGTACAAGGCTAATGCTCTCAATCAATCTTTCACAAGTATCACCCTGTGCGTTATTGCTTGCTTGTGTGGAAAGTTGCAAAAATTGCACATTTTTCGGTGCGTTGGCGGTGGAATGGTTAGAATCTAGCAAAGTCGCGCTTACGCAAGGGTTGCCGTTTTTATCCTGCAACTTGCTTGTAATGTTATAATCATTAAGATTCCAATTCGCACTACTTAGAGTAACCGCACTCATAAATGTTCCCTCCCCTTGTGCTAGAAAATAGGCAGGAAAAGAAGTTTTAAGGGTGTTAATATCACTTTTGAGTGCGACAAGCTTCGCGTCCTCACGACTTGCAGAGATTTTTGGAATCGCAACGGCAGCTAAAATGCCTAGAATCACCAAGATAAATACGAGTTCTAGCATTGTAAAAGCTTTTTTGGTCTGCATATTTTTCCTTTGTTGGATATGGAATCTAAATTTAATTCTTAAACGTTGCATTGTATCGGTTTTTAAGCGTATTGTAAAGGTTTTCGCAAGGGTGCAATAAAAATCTTAAATCAAATAAGTTGTGGCATAAAGTGCGGCGGTTTCACTCCTTAGAATATTGCATTTTGGCGCGCTAAAGATTGGCTTATCTTGTAAAATTTCACGCTCCTTTTGGCTTAATCCCCCCTCGCAGCCGACCATTAAGGGAATTTCTAAGGGGTGGTTTAGGGGTTTGCCTCCAAAGTCCAAAACCGCAAAATTTGGGTAATTTTGTAGCACTTTGTCCAAATTGGGTAAAATTTCAATTTCTAACCCTATCATACGTCCGCATTGCTCGCAAGAGCCTTTGAGGATTCTTTGGAATCGTTGAAAGTCTAGCTTGAATTGCTTTTGTGAATATTGCGCATAAAAAAATGTGATTTTGGCGAGATTGAGTTCGTTTAGCATTGGAAGCGTTTTTTCAATGTTTTTTGGTTCAATGATTGCCCAAATTAAATGTCCTTTGGGGGGATTCTTGAGCGGGGCGGTTTGTGTCGCCTTTAAAGTCAGTCTTGCGTCCTTTTTGCCAATCTCTGTAATGGTGTAAAGATAAAGATTAAAATCGCGTCCATTGCATAGGTGTAGGGATTCTAGCTTGCGCATTCTGCGAGAATGAAAGAGGTGATGATAGATTTCATCTTGGAGTGTGATTTGTGCTTCTCCCGCATTTTCGTGTAAAATAAATTGCATTAAAGTGCCCAAAAGAGTAGAATCGCAAAGGCGCAGAAATCAAAGCCATATTTAAGCTTTGCAAAACGAAAAAATGCCTCGCGTTTAGATTTATCCGCTTCTACTTTGGTGAGTTTTTGACGCTTATGACGCAAGATTTCAAGCCCAAAGCACGCAATCCATAAGCCAAACATTGCAAGGATTTTGAAAGTCATTACAAATCCTAGCATTGCCCAAATCACAAACCCGCTAAAGAGGCAAGCACTAAGGAGCGTATAATATGCAGGTGCGCTAAGAGCTAGGGAACGTAGTCTTTGTGTGTGGGATTCTTTGGTTAAGAGGCAGTAGAGATTCCAAAGTGGCGGTAAAAGCAAGGGCAAAGATAAAAATAAATGAATCACAAGCAGCTGTTCCCCAACAAATTCCATACCATAACTCTTTTTAGAAAAATTTGTGCGAATTGTAACAATAAAAGCTCTCTTTGTAAAGAAATTATGGAGTTTTTGCGCGTGTTTTAAAATGCGTTTTTAAGGGCTGAAATATGTTAAGATTCTTTGTAAATTTTGCTAAAAGGAGTGAAAATGTGGATTCTGTTTTCCCCAAGTGAAAAGAAGTGTTTAACACATCAAAAGGAACAAAGAATAAAGAATCAGCCCTTTTATCAAGATTTCATCTGTGATATTGGATTAAAAGAAACTCTAAAAGCATATAAAGAGCTATTGCAAAGCGGCAAGGAATCGGAAATCAAACGAGTTTTTGGAGTGAAAAATATTGATTTAGATGAAATTGCCTGTGCGCAAAATCTAATGCAATCTCCTCTATTGCCCGCAGTTTTGCGTTATATTGGTGTGGCATTTAGTGCATTAGACTTTGAGTATTTGCCAAAGGATGCGCAAGAATATTTGAATCGGCATTTATTGATATTTTCTAATCTCTTAGGTCTTTTGCGCGCTAAAGATAAGATTCCTTATTATGATTTGAAGCAAGGAGAGGGGTTTCAATGGGGCGGAGTGCAGTTTGATACAAAGAGTTTTTATGCTAAAAATTCAGATAAGATTTGGGAATATTTAATCAAGCAAAATAAAAATCCTAAAGATTCTTTGGAGATTTTGGATTTGCGTGCAGGATTCTACCAAAAGTGCTTTCTTTTGGACAAGATTCCACCGCATTTGGATTCTTATCATCTTGTCATATACCAACCAAATTTTATCAAAAATGGCAAGGTGGTAAGCCACTATGCAAAACATTATCGTGGCGCATTGCTTAGGGCTTGCGCGAAAGAGAAATTAGCAAATTTAGCGGATTTAAAAAATCTTCATCTTGAGGGTTTGGAGTTAGAATCACTCCAAGTAAGCTTAAGTAAAAAGATACAATATGTTGTTTTGACTTATGCAATCAAAAACATTTGAAATAGTGTATAATATCTTACCTTTATTTTTAAGGATTTAAAATGAAATTTTGTGGAAAAAATGTTTTAATCACAGGAGCAAGCAAGGGCATTGGCGCAGAGATTGCTAAAGTGTTAGCCAAAGAGGGATTAAAAGTGTGGATTAATTACCGCTCTAAGCCCGAGCTTGCCGATACACTCAAAGGAGAGATTCAAAAAGAGGGTGGAGAGGCAGCAGTCGTCTGTTTTGACGCAACTAATGAGGAAAATTTTCTCGCAGGAATGAATGCGATTCTTGAGAGTGATGGGGAATTAGCCTTTTTGGTTAATAATGCAGGAATCACAAACGATAAGCTCTCTATGCGAATGAAAGTAGAGGACTTTACCTCTGTATTGGAGGCAAACCTCACTTCAAGCTTTATTGGCTGCAAAGAAGCATTAAAGATTATGCGTAAGCAAGGTTATGGGGCAGTTGTGAATATCGCTTCAATCATCGGGGAGATTGGGAATGTAGGACAATGCAATTATGCCGCAAGCAAAGGGGGAATGATTGCGATGACGAAGTCGTTTGCAAAAGAGGGCGGCAGCAAAGGAATCCGCTTTAATTGCATTACGCCGGGCTTTATTGAAAGTGATATGACCAAAGCATTAAAAGAGGAGATTAAACAAGCCTATGCACAAAATATTCCTTTAGGACGATTTGGAAAAGGTGAAGAAGTGGCAGGAGCAGTTGCGTTTTTGCTTTCAAATAGTGCAAATTATATCACAGGAGAGGTATTAAAAGTCAATGGCGGACTATATATGTAAAAACTAAGAAGTTTTTTAAGAAAAACTTAGCTACAATACTAACTTATTGAAATTTTTTAAGGAGATAAGAATGGCAATGTTTGATGATGTAAAGGCAGTCGTAATTGAACAGCTGAATGTGAATGAGGGCGAGGTAAAGCCAGAATCCAAATTCGTAGATGATTTGGGCGCAGATTCTTTAGATGTAGTAGAGCTTGTAATGGCGTTAGAAGAAAAATTTGAGATTGAAATTCCTGATGAGGAAGCAGAAAAGATTCAAACCGTAGGCGATGTAGTAGCATACATTGAAAAAGCAAAAGCTTAATTTCAAGAAAGGCAAACAACAAAAGTTTTAGGTGTGCCTTTCGCGCACCTTTGATGAAGTCATAAATAAGGAGAAATATGAGACGCGTGGTAGTTACCGGGATAGGAATGATTAATGCTCTCGGGTTAAATAGAGAAGATTCTTTTAAAGCTATTGTGGATGGAAGATGTGGAGTTAAAACAATCTCCTCTTTTGATGTCTCGGAATTTCCTGTAAAGATTGCAGCAGAAATTACAGATTTTGACCCAACTTCCGTAATGGACGCAAAAGAAGTCAAAAAGGCAGACCGCTTTATTCAGTTAGGAATTAAAGCCGCAAAAGAAGCTATGGAAGATTGCGGATTATTAGGAAGTGATGGCAAATTGCTAGAGAATGTTAATACAGAGAGATTTGGAATGAGCTCTGCTTCTGGAATCGGAGGGTTAGGAAATATTGAAAAAAATTCAATCATTAATTTTGAACGCGGTCCTAAACGCATTTCACCCTTTTTTATTCCATCGGCACTTGTAAATATGCTCGGGGGATTTATTTCTATTGATTTTTCACTCAAAGGACCAAATCTAGCGAGCGTTACTGCGTGTGCGGCTGGCACACACGGAATCAGTGAAGCAGGCAAGACGATTATGCTAAATTGTGCCGATAGAATGCTAGTTGTCGCAGCAGAATCTGCAATTTGTGGTGTTGGGATTGGTGGATTTGCCGCGATGAAAGCCCTATCAGATAGAAATGATGCTCCAGAGGTTGCAAGTCGTCCTTTTGATAATGAGCGCAATGGATTCGTAATGGGTGAGGGTGCAGCGGCATTGGTGCTTGAGGAATATGAAATCGCAAAAGCAAGAGGAGCGAAGATTTATGCGGAGCTTGTGGGGTTTGGTGAGAGTGGAGATGCGAATCATATCACGACACCAGCACCCGAAGGCGAGGGGGCTTATCGTGCGATGAAAATGGCACTTCAAATGGCGGGGATTCCGATTGATTATGTGAATGCACACGGAACAAGCACGAAATATAATGATTATTATGAGACTTTAGCACTCAAAAAAGTCTTTAACGGTGCAGTGCCACCGGTGAGCTCTACTAAGGGACAAATTGGGCATTGCTTGGGTGCTGCTGGTGGTTTAGAAGCGGTAATTTCTATTATGGCAATGCAAAAGGGAATCTTGCCTCCGACCATTAACCAAATCCAAAAAGACCCAGATTGTGATTTGGATTATATCCCAAATAGCGCAAGAGAAGCAAAGATTAATGCAATTATGAGCAATTCTTTTGGTTTTGGTGGAACTAATGGGGTTGTGATTTTTAAACGAGTATAAATCGTGGCAACTTATTTAGATTTTGAAATAAAAATTAAAACAATTCAAGAAAATATTGCGACTGCGCAATTAAAAAACGACATGCCCGCAATTGCGATTTTGCAAAAAGACTTGGATAAAGAAGTGGCAAAGGTTTATTCTAACCTCTCCGATTATCAGAAACTCCAATTAGCGCGCCACCCTGATAGACCTTATGCAATGGACTATATTGCATTGCTTCTAAAAGAACCCCTAGAGATTCACGGGGATAGGCATTTTCGCGATGATAATGCGATAGTTTGTTTTTTGGGCAAAATTGACGAACAAAAAGTGATGATAATTGGCGAGGAAAAAGGGCGCGGTACAAAAAACAAGCTTCAAAGAAATTTTGGTATGCCCAATCCAGAGGGTTATCGCAAGGCATTGCGTGCGGCAAAAATGGCAGAAAAATTCAGAATCCCTCTTTTGATGTTTGTAGATACTCCCGGGGCTTATCCGGGAATTGGTGCAGAGGAGAGAGGGCAGAGTGAAGCAATTGCGAAAAATTTGCAAGAATTTAGCAAGCTAAAAGTGCCCACAATCTCTATTGTCATCGGTGAGGGTGGCAGTGGGGGTGCGCTTGCTATTGGCGTAGCAGATAGGCTTGCGATGATGCAGTATTCTGTCTTTAGCGTGATTTCCCCAGAGGGTTGCGCGGCGATTTTGTGGAATGACCCAAGCAAGATTGAAAGTGCTACCCAAGCCCTTAAGATTACTCCAGAATATTTAAAAGAATCGTATTTGATTGATGCAATTATCCAAGAACCACAAATTGGCGCACATAGGGATAAAGAAGGTGCAGCACAAGCAATCAAAGATTATTTTTTAACCGCTTTAAAGGAAATTCAGTCAGATTCTGATTATTTACAGAATCGTTACCGCAAATTAATGGCTTATGGGAGCTTTCAATAATTTATAGGTAAAACTTTGCAAAAGATTCCAAAGGTTGCGATTATCGGTGCGGGGGCGAGTGGAATCTTTTGCGCTATGGTGCTTCTGTCTTTCGGGATTCCTACTGTGCTTTTTGACAAAAACAAAAATCTAGGCAAAAAGCTTCTCGCCACAGGAAATGGACGTTGTAATATCCACAATCAAAATCTTAACATTCATCATTATCAAACCTCAAGTTTTGATTCTAAATCAATCCAAAGTATTTTACAGAGTTTTGATTTTAAGGCGTTTTTGAAAACTTGCCAAAGGTTTGGAATCGCATTAGAGATTCAAGAAGATGGTAGGGTGTATCCGCTTAGCAACTCGGCGAAGTCAGTGCTAGAGATTTTCACTGATTTTTTGAGAAGTTCTGAAAATTTTGAAATGTATTTGGAATCTGAAATTTTGGGATTGCATAAAATGCAAGAGGGCTTTTTGTTGCAAAGCAATCAAGGGGAGAGGATTTATCCTTATGTGGTTCTTGCGTGTGGGAGTGAGGCAGCACCTAAGCTTGGGGGAAGTGATAAAGGATTGCGGTTAGCAAGAGGATTAGGATTAGAGATTATCCCAACTTATCCTGCTTTAGTGCCTTTACTTGTGGAATCCCGATTTATTTCCTCCCTAAGTGGCGTAAAAATCAAGGCAAAATTAACGCTTAAAAAAGACAATAGAATCCTTAAATCTGTGCTAGGGGATTTGCTTTTTACCGATGAGGGTATCTCTGGTTTTGGGGTATTGGATATTTCAAGTGATGTTCGATTGGAGCGGGATTTGAAAGTCGTTTTAGACTTTTTGCCCTTTTTAGAAGAAAGAGCATTGGAATCTCAAATTGCAAATCTCATCAAATCCTATCCGAATCGGAATCCCGCTATACTTTTGAGTGGATTTTTGCACCCTAAAATCGCCAAAGCCTTTGCGCAAAGATTTGCTTGGAATCTTAAAAACACTAAGGAGCTGAAGCAATGTGTCTTTAGGCTAAAAAATTTTGAGTTACAAAACCCTATGCCTAAAGGCTTTGATAGTGCGGAAGTCAGCGGTGGAGGCGTCAGTGGCAAGGAAGTCAATCCCAAAACTATGGAATCTCAAAAGCATAAGAATCTTTATATTATTGGGGAAATGTTAGATGTCGTAGGGGACAGAGGAGGCTATAATCTCGCCTTTGCATTTTCTAGTGCGTGGGTGTGTGCGCAAGCGATTCGTAATGCTCTGCTTGGGAAGTAGCCTAATTTTCGTATTTCACTTGTGCGCTTGTGAGAAAATTTGAAAAATTTTGCTTTGGTTTTTCGTCATTGCGAGGGCAAAGCCCGAAGCAATCCATAACCTCGCATACTTTTAATATTATTACGCGTCATTGCAAGTATTTTGCAAAAATGCGTGGCAATCTATAATTAAGCACACACTATTATACTCAACTTATATTACTCAAAATCTCACCTTTAACTTTGAAGATTTCATTGTTTTATTTATTAAAAGTGCATTATTATAGATTGTTACGCAAGTTTAAGAACTTGCTCGCAATGACGACAAGCCAACCACAGCGTCATTGCGAGGCTTTAGTCGAAGCAATCCATAATTCTGCATACTTTTATTTTGCAATGGAATTTACAAAGGCGAGATTTTTTCATTTAGAATGCCATAGCCTTTTACAAAGGCTTCGCAATGACGCAGTAGCAGAATTTCAAATATGCTCATTATAGATTGCCACGATTCTATTTCATAGAATTTCGTAAGGACGCAATGGAATCCAATTTGTGTAGGATTATAGATTGCTTTGCGTGTAAATTACGCTTGCAATGACGCAAACTAGAATAAAAACTTGTTTGCAAAGGACGCATCGCAATAACTCACCTATAATGTGCGGTTTGTAAGCAATCCCGCTTCATAAAGAAAAATAGAACCCTCATAGGGAATGTTTTTCAGTGCGTCCTTTTTGGCATAGCTTAAATACAAGATTTCTTTCGCTCTAGTAACTGCGACATAAAATAGCCTGCGCTCTTCCTCTAGGCTTCCCCCTTGACTCATTAGCTTTTTGTTAGGGAAGCGTCCCTCCATTAAATCCACGATATACACTTCGGCGAACTCTAAGCCTTTGCTTGCGTGAATGCTAAGCAGGTTGATACCCTCTCCCTCACTCATTTCGCTAGAGCCTAGCACCATTGCATTTAAAAATCTCCCAAGCTCATTATAATGACTTGCTAAGTCTTTGAGTAAGGACATTCTGCGCCCGATTCGCTCTAGCGATTCTTTGTATCTTTCCTCGCTTAAACTTCCCTCTTTAGTGATAGAACGTTCCCTCGCAAGTTTGTGTGCTACGATTTGAAAAATCGGTAGAGAACTGATTTTTGAAATCAAGTTATAGGGCTTGTCGTTTGCGCTAAAAGAAGCAAAAAACAAATAAAGAGCGTTGAGGAATTCCACGCCCTCTTTGGTAAGCTTGGGGTGGCTTAAAATCGGATTGTCTTTGAATCCTTTTTCTAATATCTCTTTAAATCGTGCGGGATTGCTAAACTCTATCAAGTCATCAAATAACCCCAATTGTGTATTATGTGTTTTTTTATTGAAAGGTTCTTTGATAGATTTATCGGGGTGAAGCAAGCCTTGAATCGGGTTAGAATGTCCTAGAAGCACGAGAGCCTCATAAATGTCCTTTGCTAGCGCATTGCCGATTCCTTTGGCGTGGCTTAGAATATGGATAAAGGACATCATATCTTTCGCATTAAAGAGCAGGGTGCAGAGGTTTAGCATATACACGACTTCTTTAGAGTCAAAAAAGCTCACGCTTCCTTTGCGCTTAGAGGGAATCCCAATCTCGCGTAAAGCCGCTTCAATGCCGTCCGCACTAGAATTGTTACGAAAAATTACCGCAATTTCGCTAAAGGGACGATTGGAGAGTTTGATTTTGTTTGCGATTCCGTGATATTGCAAGAATAATTCCTCATAGACTAGCAAGGTAGGCACTCCGAAGTTTTGCGCTTTGATGACTTCTAGCTTTTTGGGATAAATACGCGGGTTTTTTTCAATCACGCGATTTGCGAGATTCAAGATAGGTTCAGTGGAGCGGTAATTTTTGGTGAGACTAAAGATTCTGCCGTCTTTATATCGCTCTTTGAAACTCCCAATAATGCTAATATCCGCGCCATTAAAGGCATAAATGCTCTGGTCATAATCTCCCACACAGAAGATAGAGGGAGGATTGAGAGCTTGTAGGATAGAGTCTTGCAAGGGATTCGTGTCTTGATATTCATCTACTAAGATTTCTTTGTAGGGAGATTCTTGTTTCTCTATTGCGTTTTTGTAATTAAGTAATAAGTCATTGTAATCTACATAATGGTATTGATTCTTTAATGCTTTAAATTCCTCCCAAACATCTAAGTAGATTTCTACATATTGGAGTTGTTCGGCATTTTTGCGTTCTAGCCATTCTTGAAACTTCTCGTTTGTTGTGGCATTAAAATAAAGAGAAAAACAATCATAAAGGTAATTCGCCCCATAAGGAGGGACGCTAGAGGCGTTCAAAAAGACGCGTTTGTCATAAAGGCTTTTGAAGAGGACTTTAAGTTCTTTGGGTTGCTTCAAAATGATAGAATCTTGCGCCTTGAGATACCGATAAGCCACAGCGTGAAATGTGCCTGCTTCAATTTGTGAGACAATCTTGCTATCAAACTTTATCGCAAGACGCGCAAGCATTTCTTGAGCCGCTTTATTGGTAAAGGTGAGCAATAAGATTTCGCTTGGAGTGATTCCGTTTTGCAATAAATAAGAGATTCTGCCGACAATCGTAGAGGTTTTGCCTGTGCCTGCGGAGGCGATGATGAGATTATGCCCATAAGGAGCTTGGGAAGCTTCTTTCTGCTGGGCGTTTAGGGTTGAGAGGGGCAACCCTTATTCTTTGATGTAGTTTTTAATAGGTTCTGCTACGCCAAAGGCTGGATATTCTTTCGCATTTAAAACGACTTGCGCTAAGGTTTTGTTATCATCGTTTAAAATAATGGGTGCTAAGAAATTGATGAGGATAGACTCTTTTTCATCACGTACGAAGACGCAAAATACTTTGACTTTTGAATTTTTGGTAATGTCAAGTAGAGTTTGAATCGCAGCAGGCACTTCAAACGAATATTCGCGCACTTTGTAAGGATTGATGAGTAACAACTCTCCAAAGACTTGATTTTGTTTTTGTAAGAATAAAAATCCTAACGCACCATCATCTACTTCTGTAAATTCTGCTTCACTTACATTATCAAACCCTAAAATCGGGGATTTTACTTGAAACTTTTCACTTTTCATAGCGAACTCCTTTTTAGTTAATTTTTGTATTTTACCATAATTTTTGGCTTCAAAATCCATTTTTACGCATTTTAAAATGAGAAAATAGAGAAATTCAAATTTTTTGGTAAAATTCTAAATTCAATTTAGAGAGTAGCAAAAACCATTCCAAGTTTATTTTGCTACCTTAAGAAAGGCTTTTATGCAAAATCATTTAAACAATTCACCACAAGAGCAAACCCCCAAAGTGTCTAACACCTATGAACCAAAGGAGATTGAAACCTCTTATTATAAGTTTTGGGAGGAGGCAGGTTATTTTGAAGTCAATGGGAATCAAAAAATCCAAAAAGCAGGCAAGCGATTCTGTATTATGCTACCGCCACCGAATGTAACAGGAAGCTTGCATATCGGACACGCACTCAATCATACTTTAATAGACATTATGGTGCGTTTTAAGCGAATGGACGGCTATAAAACGCTTTGGCAACCCGGGCTAGACCACGCGGGGATTGCAACGCAAAATGTCGTGGAGAAGCAACTACTTGCACAGGGGATTAAAAAGGAAGAATTAGGGAGGGAAAAGTTTGTCCAAAAAGTGTGGGAATGGAAAGAAAAAAGCGGTGGAATGATTTTGAATCAAATGCGCAAACTCGGAAGCTCTCCCGCGTGGAGTCGGACACGTTTTACAATGGATAATGGCTTGCAAAATGCAGTCAAAGAAGCATTTGTAAGGCTCTATGATGAGGGATTCATCATTCAAGGGAAGTATTTGGTGAATTGGTGCACCCACGATGGCGCGCTTTCTGATGTAGAGGTAGAATATAAAGAAAACAATGGCAAGCTTTATTATTTGCGCTATTTTTTAAAAGATTCCAAAGACTATATTGTCGTAGCAACCACGCGACCAGAGACTTATTTCGGAGATACAGCGGTAATGGTGAATCCAGAGGATACGCGCTTTGCTCATTTGATTGGCAAAAGTGTAATCCTACCGCTTTTGAACCGCGAGATTCCAATTATCGCAGATTCTCATGTAGATATGGAGTTTGGAACAGGGGCGGTGAAAGTAACGCCTGCACACGATGCAAATGACTATGAGGTGGGCAAACGGCATAATTTGGAACAAATTGTAATCTTTGATAAACACGGAATCTTGAATGAAAACGCGGGGGAATTTTGCGGATTGGAACGATTGCAAGCACGAGGACAAATCATAGAGAAGTTAGAATCGCTAGGCTTTGTAGAAAAGATTGAGGATTATAAAAACAAGACAGGACATTGTTATCGTTGTGGCAATGTGGTAGAACCTTATATCTCTAAGCAGTGGTTCTTGAAAAAGGAAGTGGCACAAAAGGCGATTGAAAAAATCAACGCCAATGAAAGCAATTTTTTCCCTCCGCAATGGAAAAATAATTATAATGCGTGGATGAGGGAATTACGGGATTGGTGTATTTCGCGCCAACTTTGGTGGGGGCATCAGATTCCGGTGTATTATTGCGAATCTTGCGGAGGGCAGTTTGCGAGCGTGGAATCTCCCAAGATTTGCAAACACTGCGGAAGTGAGGCAATCTATCAAGACCCTGATGTGCTTGATACTTGGTTTAGCTCTGCGCTTTGGCCCTTTTCAACACTTGGATTTTTCAATGGTAAATGGGGCGAGGGCGAAGTATGGAACGCAAACGATATGGAGGAATTTTATCCCAATTCTTTGCTGATTACAGGTTTTGATATTTTGTTTTTTTGGGTTGCTAGAATGCTGATGATGGGCGAACATTTCCTCTCAAAGCTACCTTATCCCGATATTTATTTGCACGCACTTGTTAGAGATGAATTTGGCAACAAAATGAGCAAATCCAAAGGCAATATCATTGACCCACTAGAAAAGATTGAAGAATATAGTGCTGATGTTTTGCGCTTTACGCTTGCGATTCTTTGTGCGCAAGGGCGTGATGTGAAATTGGTGTCTAATCAGCTTGAAATCAGTAAAAATTTCACCAATAAGCTTTATAATGCGACAAATTTCTTGAAGCTAAATGCAGAAAAATTTCCAAATTTGAGCGAGATAAAAGAGCCAAAGACTGCGCTTGGAAAGTATCTTGCGCAACTTTTGAGCCAAAATATCGCAGAAGTGCGAGAGCATTTAGAATCTTATCGCTTTAATGACGCTGCAAGTGCGCTTTATCGCTTTTTGTGGGGTGAATTTTGTGATTGGGGGATTGAATTGAGCAAGGCGGATAAGGATTCTATCATAGAGCTAGGCGCAATATTCAAAGAAGCGATGAAACTGCTTCACCCCTTTATGCCCTTTATCAGCGAATACCTATGGCATAAGCTAGATGATACGACTTTGAAGCAAAGTGGCTCTATTATGGTGCAGGAATATCCAAGATTCACCTATGAAAATGCGGAAAATTTCGCTACTTTTACACTGATTTTGGATTCCATTGTGTCTATTCGCCGCGCCAAAGCCACGATTGATTTAGCAAATCAAAAAATTGCTAAAGCCTATGTGAATGTGGCGATTCCTGATTCTATGCAAGCACTTTTTATCAGCTATGTTTGCAAGCTTGCAAAAGTGGAATCCTTAGAGATTGTGAGCGCAAAAATGCCCCATTGTATCGTGGATATTGCAGAAAAGGTAGAATCCTATTTGCCTACTACGGACATTGATTTAAGCTCTATTGTAGCGCGTTTAAGCAAGCAAGCAGAGAAAGCACAAAAGGAAATTGATAAATTAGAGGGAATGTTACAAAACGAAAAATTCCTAGCAAATGCCCCTCAAAAGGTGCTAGAAACAAACAAGCAAGCATTAGAGGAACAAAGAGAAAAACTAGCTAAAATCAAACAAGAGCTAGAGGCATTGAGGGGGTAATTCTCCCTTGCTGTGTCATTGCGAGGGCAAAGCCTAAAGCAATCCATAATCCAAAAACTTGCCTTTGAATCTCAAGACTTCATTTTACGCATTCCTTGCAATGACTTCAAGCAAAAAACATTTTTTTAAGCATAATGCTAAGCACGATACAATACATTAGTAAGAGTGCGTATTTGTGCTTTTTTGCATTGATTTTGCTAAGCAGCAAAATCCCAATGCGCACGCCAATGAGTGAGGCGATTCCCACGATAACACCTTGTTTATAGTCGGCATAACCGTGCATTGCAAGCGAAGTGAAGCCAGAGACAGACGAGAAAATAATAAAGAAAAGTGAAAGCGGAATGATTTTTTTGCTACTATATCCTAAATAATAGGCAAGAAGTGGAGCTAACATCATTCCCCCGCCGATTCCAAGAGAAATTGCAAAGACGCCTACGACACAACCACAGCCTATTAAAAAGAATTTTGCGCTTGCCCCATTTCCTAGTCGGCTTTCTCCACCATAGGCGTTTGCTTTAAAAAATTTTACCAAAGAATAAACGATAAAAAGCGTGAAGATTCCCTCTAAAATATAAGATGGAATCTTATCCACGACTACCCCACTAAATGCCGCGCCGATTAACCCTCCAAGCCCGACATAAATGCCGTCTTTGAAGTCAAGGTTTTTTTGCTTGAAATTGACATATGAGCCATACACAGAGGAAAAAATCATTTGCATAATAGAGATTCCAATCGCGATTTTAATGTCATTACCTAAGAGAATCATTAGTGGCACAATGATTGCTCCACCACCGATTCCAAAGAATCCTGCGAGGATTCCTGTGAGAATCCCGATTGCAAAGAGGGCAACAATATGCAAAGGGTCTAGGGCTAAAATTTCCATACTTTGACGCCTTAAATTTAAAAATTTCTGCGCAATTTTGCAAAAAAAAACTGAAAATAAGGTAAAATCACTAGAGTTTATCTTAAAACAATGTTGGAGACTTGAGTGCAAAAAAGCAAAGACGAAATCAAAATTACACAATTTGTCAAAGTCGCTGGTTGAGCAGGCAAAATAGGTCTGGAAGACCTCTCACAAATCGCTAGCTCCTTAAGCAACTTAAAAGATGAGAATGTTTTGGTAGATTTTAGGGGCAATGAAGACGCCGGTGTCTATCAACTCACGCCCGAATTAGCCCTCGTGCAAACAGCGGATTTTATTACGCCTGTGGTGAATGACCCTTATGTCTATGGGCAGATTGCTGCGGCAAATGCGTTAAGCGATGTGTATGCAATGGGCGGGGTTGTGAAGTGTGCTTTGAATCTTATGATGTGGGATTCTTGTCGGATTCCACAAGACTATGCGTGCGCAATTTTGGAGGGTGGATTGTCCAAAATCAAAGAGGCAGGCGGTGTGTTAGTCGGCGGGCATACGGTGTCTGATAGTGAGCAAAAGTATGGTTTAAGCGTGAGTGGAATCATCAATCCAAAGAAAATTTGGCGCAATAATGGGGCGCAAGTCGGAGACGCTCTGATACTCACTAAGCCTATCGGTATGGGCGTGCTCACGACAACTTTAAAGGCAAATATGCTAGATTCCAAAGTTGCGCATAAAATCTCGCAAATTATGGCGACTTTAAACCGCTATGCTTGCGAGATTGCAAGCAATTTTGAGATTCACGCTTGCACAGATATTACGGGATTCGGACTTTTAGGGCATTTAAGTGAAATGCTAAATCCAGAAATTAACATTCGTTTAGAATCTCAAGTCATTCCTCTTGTGGAAGAGGCGATTGAGTTTGCAAAAATGGGAATTATCCCCGGTGGAAGTTGTGGCAATGAACGCGCAATTAAGTCTTTATGTGCGTTTCACCTCCAAAGGGATTCCAAGTTTAAAGATTTGGAAATTTTGCTCTTTGATGCACAAACTTCAGGGGGATTGGTGTTTGCCTTGCCACAAAATGAGGCAAAGGAACTTTTGGCAAGATTAAGAGATAATGGCATAGAATATGCCCAAATCATTGGCGTTACAGAACCCTATAAAAACGATTCTACGCAGGCTAGAATCTTTGTAGAGTAATGTTAATTTGTGCTTTTATAAGGGATAAATCATAGCTCACTTGCTTTGAGCAAATCCTTTACATAAGGGTGTTTGGGGTTATTAAAAACTTCTTTTGTCGCTCCATATTCTAGCATTTTGCCTTCTCTGAGGACTAACACATTTTGACACAAGCTCGCAATCACGCTTAAATCGTGGCTAATGCAGAGATAACTTAGGTGGTATTGTTTGCCAAGCGTTAAGAGCAAAGCCAAGATTTGATTCTGTGTTGCGCGGTCTAATGCGCTAGTGGGTTCGTCCAAAATAAGCACTTTAGGACGCAAAATCAAGCTTCTTGCAATGCTAATGCGCTGCCTTTGCCCCCCGCTTAGCTCATTGGGATAACGTTCCAAGTAGCTTTTATCCAAGCCTACATCTATTAGGCTTTGAATGATTTGATTTTCTAAGTCTTTGGGAGTGAAATGCAAGGAATCTTGGTGCGCTAAGATTCCCTCTTGCAGAATCTTAAAAATGTTCATTTTGGGATTTAAGGAGCTAAAGGGGTCTTGGAAAATGATTTGAATCTCCTTTCTAAATCGGCGCAATTTCGCACCCTTAAGCGCAAAGAAGTCTTTGCCTAAAAGTTTCATTTCTCCTTGTGTGCTCTTAGGGGCAAGCAAGCGACAAAGCGCGTGAGCAAGGCTACTTTTACCGCTTCCTGATTCTCCAATGATTCCTAAACTTTCCCTTTCTCTTAAGCTAAAACTAAGAGGGGACAAAGCAATAAAGGATTCTAAGGTTTCTCCCCAAAAGCTCTTTTTTGTTGGATAGGCAACGCTTAGATTTCGGACTTCTAAAAGTGGTTTTTGGGTATAAGATTCTTGATTATAGTGGAATCCTAGCGATTGGATAAGCATTTTGGTGTAAGGATTTTTGGGGTTTTTAAATATTTCTTCTGTCGTTCCATTTTCTACGATTTTTCCGTTTTGTAACACAAGGAGTTTAGGGCAGAGCTTAGCTACTACGGCGAGATTATGACTGATAAACAAAATGCTAAGATGAAATTTTTGTTGTAAATGTTTCAATAGTGCGATAATTTGGGCTTGTGTCGTGGAATCTAAAGCGGTGGTTGGTTCATCTGCAATCAAGATTTTAGGAGAATTTGCAAGAGCTATCGCAATGCACACGCGTTGTCTTTGCCCTCCGCTAAGCTCATAAGGATAGGATTCTAAGATTTTTGTCGTTAGATTAACATTAGTTAGGAGTTCAAAAACTTTTTCTTGTAAAGCTTGTTTTTTAATCTTTGGATTATGAATCAAAATAGCCTCGTTAAGCTGTTTTTTGATTTTTTGTAGGGGATTTAGCGCGCTTAGGGGCTCTTGGAAGATGTAGCTGATGTCTTTGCCACGCAAGCTTTGCATTTGGGATTCTTTGAGTTTTAACAAATCCTGTCCCAAAAAGAGAATTTCTCCCTTTTGGATTTCATAATCTTTGATTAATCTTAAAATCAAATGGCTAAGGAGAGTTTTGCCACTTCCCGATTCGCCAACAAGTCCCAAAATCTCCCCTTGATGAAGACAGAAATCAATCTCTTGCAGATGAAATCCTTGCAAGGAAACTTGGAGGGATTTAACTTGTAAAAGGCTCATAATGTGTCGCTCTTAATGGTGATATTCTCGCTACGCAAGCAATCCCGCAAGCCTTCCCCAATAAAGACGAGCAAACAGAGTAAAAGGCTTAAGGCAAAGAATCCACTAAGCCCAAGCCAAGCAGCATTAAGATTGTTTTTGCCTTGCGAGAGGATTTCGCCCAAACTCGCACTAGGAGGGGGCAATCCAAGCCCTAGAAAGTCTAAAGCGGCTAGGGTTGTGATGCTGCCACACAAAATAAAAGGCAGATAGGTAATTGTTGCTACAAGCGCATTAGGTAAAATATGATGTAGTATAATGCGAAAGTGGCTCACACCAAGCATTTTTGCGGCTTTAATATAATCAAGATTCCGCACCTTTAAAAATTCTGCCCGTACAAAAGGCACGAGTGTAATCCAAGAAAACAACAAAACGACACACAAAATACTCCAGAAGTTTGGCTCTAGTAAGCTTGCAAAGATGATTAAGACAAAGAGGGTTGGCATACCACTCCAAATTTCAATCAAACGTTGTCCGAGTAAGTCTATTTTGCCCCCAAAGTATCCACAAATTGCGCCGATGAAAAGCCCGATGATAGAACTAAAAAAAGTAAGAATCAAGCCAAATAAAATAGAAGTTTTAAGCCCATAAAGCAATCTTGCAAGCACATCTCTCCCTAAGTCATCTGTCCCTAAGGGATTCTTGAGGCTTGGGGGAGAGGGCGCAGGCGAGGGCAAATCATAAATCACGGAATCGTAAGCATAAGGAATGGGGGGCATAAGGAAAAAGCCCTTTTCGCGAATTTTGCTTTGCACATAAGGGTCATTATAGTTTGCAGTGCTTTCAAAATCTCCTCCAAAGGTTGTTTCGGGATAGTCTTTGAATAGAGGGAAATAGTTTTCTCCCCCATAGCGCACGAAAAGTGGCTTGTCATTGGCGATAAATTCCGCATTCATACAAAGCACAAAAAGAGCGGCAAAAACCCAAAGTGAGAAATAGGCACGTCTGTTTTGCTTGAAAGCTAAAAATCTTCGTTGGTTAAGATTGTTATTGTTTATCATTTAAACCTGCTGGAAATTAATTCTTGGGTCTATAAGGGTATAAAATAAATCACTAATGAGTCCGATAATTAAACCAAAGAGTGTAAAAATATAAAGCGAACCAAAAATCACGGGATAATCTCGCGTGATAATGGATTCATAGCCCAAAAGCCCCAAGCCATCTAAGGAGAAAATAATCTCAATCAGCAAAGAGCCGCTAAGCAGAATCCCAAGTAGTGCAGAGGGGATAGAGGCAATGATGATAAGCATAGCATTGCGAAAAATATGGCGGTAGAGCACTTGGGATTGTTTTAATCCTTTGGCAAAGGCGAGTTTGACATATTGTTTGTGGATTTCCTCCAAAAAGGAATTTTTAGAGAGCAGGGTTAAGGTTGCAAATCCTCCAATACTAAGGGAAATGACGGGTAGGGTAATGTGCCAAAAGTAATCTTTGACTTTGCCAAAGAGGCTTAAACTCTCAAAATCATCTCCCACGATTCCACGCAAGGGGAAAAGATTGAAGTAAGTTCCACCTGCAAAAAGAATAATCAAAACCAATGCAAATAAAAAAGTCGGAATCGCATTGCCGATAATAATCAATGTGCTTGTGATACTATCAAAGGCACTCCCCTCTTTAAGTGCCTTTTTGATTCCTAATGGGATAGAAACCAAATAGATTAATAAAGTGCTCCAAAGCCCTAGACTAATAGAAACAGGGAGTTTTTCTAAAAGAATCTCTATCACGGCGGTATTTTTATAGAAGCTATCGCCAAACTCAAAGCAGAGATAGTTTTTAATCATCAAAAAATAACGTTCCATTAAAGGCTTATCAAAGCCATAAAGCGCATTAATTTTGGCAATCATTGCTTCATCTAAGCCTTGATTCTTATACACGCTCGTATGGCTGACTTCTCCTTGCATTCCTACCCCCTCCAAGCGGGCAATCATTTGTTCTACCGGACCTCCGGGTGCGGCTTGGATAATGAAAAAGTTTAGTGTCATAATGCCAAGTAGAGTAGGAATAATTAGCAAAAGTCTTTTGAATATATATTGTCGCAAATTTTTCCTTTAACGTCGAAAGTTTGGGTATTTAGCTTGTAATTTTTCTAGCTTGCTTGGATTAGCCCACCAAGTTTCAAAGCCAACATTATAAATAGGGGCGATGTCGGGACGTTCCAAAAAATTCCAAAACGCAACCCGAAAGGTTTTAATGTGAAAATGTGGAATGACATAGTATCCCCATAGCAATACACGATCAAGTGCGCGCGTGCTAACAAGGAGTTCTTGATAGTTTTTTGCTTGAATGATTTTAGTAATCAGCGCATCTACCACTTCGTTTTTGATTCCAATATAATTGTAACTCCCTGCTGAATCTGCCGCACTAGAACCCCAAAAAAACGCCTGCTCATTTCCCGGTGAAAGACTTTGTGGAAAGACGCTTACAATCATATCGTAGTCAAATTGACGCAACTGATTGATATATTGGCTCATATCCACTACGCGGATTTTCATCGTGATACCTAGAGTTTGTAGGTTTTTTTGAAAAGGAATCGCTACGCGTTCCATTGCGGGACTTACAAGCAATAATTCAAAGGTAAAGGGTTGCTCTTTAAGAGGAGATTCCGCCTTTTGCGTGGAATCCTCTAGTGTCTCTTGCGGAGGATAAAGTTTTCCGTTTTTGATGATAAATCCCGCTTCTTTTAAAAGGGCTTGTGCTTTTTTGAGATTCTCACGATTGTTGCCGTCTCCTTTGCTCTTTGGGAGCGAAAAGCTTTGCGTGAAAATTTCAGCTGGAAGCTTGGAGCGATAAGGTTCTAATAGCTCTAGCTCTGCTCCTAGAGGGATTCCAACACTTGCAAATTCGGAATTGTCAAAAAAGCTTTTGGTGCGGCTATATTGGTTGAAAAATAAATTTTTGTTGCTCCATTCAAAGTCAAATGCAAGCCCCAAAGCTTCCCGCACACGCCTATCTTGAAATATTTTTTTGCGTAAATTAAACACAAATCCTTGCATTCCGCTTGGCAGGGAATGGAGCAATTCTATCTTCTTAATGTCTTGATTTTTTAATGCGATTCCATCATATCCTAATGCCCAATTTTTGGCACTAGATTCCTCGCGATAATCGTATCTACCTGATTTAAAGGCTTCCAATGCGACAGAATCGTCTTTATAGTAGTCAAAGGTGATTTTATCAAAATTGAAATATCCTTTTCGCGTCTTGTGGTTGCGCGCCCAATAGTTTGCCTTGCGTTGATAAGTTACACTTCTCCCTGCATCAAAGGATTCTATGACATAAGGACCACTTCCTAAAGGAATCTTCAGAGGATTTTCACTTAGATTTGCGTTTGCGTAATAGTGTTTAGGCAAGATAGGCAAATCTCCAAGAATCAAGGCAAGTTCGCGGTTATTAGGGTTATTGAAATTAAAACGTACAGTGTATTTATCTACAACAATAACCTCCTTGACATCTGCATAATAACGCACCATAGAGGGATTTTCTCCTCTTGCAATGGTATTGAAGCTAAACTCCACATCAAATGCTGTAACTTCCTTGCCATCATTAAAACGCGCGTTTTCATCTAGGTGAAAAATAACAAAAGTATTGTCCTTTGCTCTTTGAACCTGCTTGGCAATGAGCCCATATTGGCTACTTGGTTCATCAAAGGAACGCACCATTAAAGTATCATAAAGCAAGGAAAGCCCTTTAGCACTCGTTCCTTTGAGCAAAAAATCATAAAAACTATCGTAGCTTCCGAGTGCGTATTGCTTGATATGTCCGCCTTTTGGGGCATTGGGATTGACATAATCAAAGGAAGTGAAATTCTTGTATTTTACTTCTCCATTGGCACTAAAGGCAGAATCGCTATAAGTTTGCGCCAAAAGATAAGAGGCAAAGAAAAAGCAAAATAAAAGAATACGCATAAATTTCCTTATATTTAGTAATGGAATCTAAAACAAATATTCTAGCAAATTAAAGTTAATAATTCTTCACACTTTCTTCATAAATTTTTGTTATATTTCAATTTTAATTTTTAGACAAAGGAGTCAGTGATGACAAAGCAGTTTCGCAATATTCATATTTATCTTAGTTTATTTTTCTTGCCTTTAGCCTTAATGTATGCTTTGAGTGGGGTTTTGTATATTTTTGGCATTAATCAAGATGTGGGTGCAACTAAACATACTTATGTTTTAACACAAGAGATAGAAAAGGGGCAGGAAGCTAAAGTGCTTGTGCAATATTTGCAGGAAAATCAGCTCGCAGTGCCAAGCAATCTGGAAGCAAAAATGAATCGAAAGAGCGGTGCATTAGAAATTGGCGGGGTGCATTATTCTGCAAGCATTAAACAAAACAAAGATTCTACTTGGACGATTACTACTCTTAAACGAAGTCTTATCGGAGATATGATTATGTTGCATAAGGCAAAGGCTAAATGGTATTTTGATGTCCTTGCGGTTGGCTTTGGCTTGACTTTGGTTCTGCTTTATGTTTCTGGGTTGATGATTACTCTTTTTAATATCAAAAAGAATCGCGGGATTCAAACGCTTACAATTCTAGCTGGAATCGTAGTCAGTGTGGTAGTGGGTATTTTAAGCGTAGGTTGATTGCTCCTCCATCCTTGCGAGTAGGATTCCTACCGCCTCCTTATAAGGCTTTGTAATTCTCCCGCCGCGTCATTGCGATTCGTGGCAATTTATCTGCATATTTTAATTTTACAACTTCAGTCATTGCGAGCAAAGCGCGGCAATCCATAGCCTTATCCACTTTGTGTATTCTACTTGTGTCCTTGCGAGGCTTTAGACAAAAGCAATCCCATCTTGCATGCTTTTAATATTGTTGCACGTACTTGTGAGCAGGTATCGCGAGCATTCTACAAAGAGGGTTTGAAAAACTCACAAATATCCACATTCAAGATTTCTGCAATCATTAAAAGATGTTCAATGTTAAAATGTGCCCCTCTGTAAAACCTCTCCGCACTTGCGACAATGCTTACACTTTTGTGTCCAAGTCGCAAGGAGAGTTCAAGCTGGGATATGCCTTTTTCTTTACGAATTTTTGCTACATTTTTGCCTATTTGTCGGTGTTTTTCTTCTATACTTTGTTGCATAAAACCTAGCCTTATAACACTTTATATTTTTATAAGTTTAGATTCTTTGATAATCCTTTTTCAATCGTTTATTAAGCAAGGTTTTATAAAGCTTTGTGGAATGAGCGAAAAAATAAAGGAGAATTTATGAATAACATTGTTGAAGAATTAGCATTAGAATTAAATAATAATAAAGAATTTCAAAAACTTGGTGAAAAGATAGTTGTGTGGGAATATTCTAGGCAATACGAGGATTTTAAGTTTTTTATCAAGCCATCCCCAATGATTGTTTATACACTCCAAAGGAACTTGTAGCGTTTATCCGCGTTTATAAAGCATTTAAAATACAAGAACTTGCGCAAAACATTAAATCTTTAAGCAAAATAAAGGCGAAATTGTCCCATTTGGCTAATAAAGAAATTTTTATGGGATCTTGTATAGGTGATATGGACTTAGAGAGGGATTTAGAGCCGATTTTAGGAAATATAGAATCAGAGCTTAGGGAGTTTTACTCTAAGGATTCCTTAATGCTAGATAGTATTGTGTTTGGCAAGGAATATCTAATGCGCTTTTGGAATAAAAGGGGGGATTTGCGCGAAGTCCTACTTATAGCTTTTATAAGTTTTCAGATAATTTTCACGCGGAATCATATTTTCAAGGTAATGCCAAGGAGCGTATTTTGCTAGTTGTAAAACAAAAGCCTTTGGGGGAATTTTTAGAAAAAGATTACTATCCTCTGCCTACAGGCAAGGAGGCTTATAATCTTGCGAATTTGACGATTAAGCTAAAATAGTGTGCCTTGTATATTAGGAATGAGTGATGAAAAAGACGCTAAGGGGATAAATGGAGGGTTTTTTTATATTCGTAATGATAATTCTTTGCGCATTGGTTGCTTGTTATTGGCTTGATTCGTTTGAGAGTATTGACAAAAACACAAATTTTAGTCCTAATCATAAATATTTTCCTGAAAATCGGGTAGAACTCGTATGTCTCTTGCGCAATGAATCCATTTTGTTAAATGAAATCAATACAAGCAAAGTTATTGATATGAGCTTTTTGTTTTGCAATGTGGAGGGAGAATCCTTAAATATATTTCAAGAATTTGGAGATAGGGCTAGCTTTAATCTGCAAAATAATGCTGGAACTAGAAAAAATTTCGCGGGAATAGAGACTTGGGACACTTCAAATGTGGAGGATATGACAGGTATGTTTGCAATGCAAACGACTTTTAATCAAGATATTTCTAGGTGGAATACCTCTAAGGTCAAAAGTATGGCGGGTATGTTCTTTTATGCAAGAAGCTTTAATGCTTCTATTGGCTCTTGGAATGTGAGTAATGTTCTGAATATGACTGCAATGTTTTTATTTGCGGTGTCGTTTAATCAGGATATTTCCCAATGGAACGCGGAAAATGTGCGAGATATGGGGAATATGTTTGCCTATGCTTTGGCTTTTGATAAATTTCAAGGCGTATTGCAGAGTGGCTTAATGGGGAAATATGGCAGTGGAATCAAGAGAACAGGAATGTTTAGTGGCGTGAAAGGTGCAGATGTGTTTTTAAGAGAAGTAATCGCAGAATATCTCTCTGTATCTAGGCAATATCAAAACCTTACACAAGAGGATATTCAAGGCTTAGAAAGGTATGTACAAGATTTAACTACGATATAAGATTATCCCACCCCCTCGCCCTCTATCACGATTCCATATTTTGCGAGATTAAAATAATTCTCATCTACATAGTAAATATTGTGGAATCCCTTTTGCGCAAGCTGTGTGCCAAAGTCCGCCGCAGTCGCTCCGCTATGGCAATAAAGCAGAATCTTTTTGTCCGCATTTTCTTGCGCGATAAAGGCAATGCGTTGCAGGGATTCTATATTCAACGCGTCTTTAATGTGGCTAATGAGAAAATATCCCCTCCCGCGCAAATCAATCACGATAAATTCACTTAAATCAATTTTTTCTAAATCCACAGGTGTTGCTAAACTTTGATTTTTGATATACATTGCCCGCCTTTTTGTGTTTTGATAAAATTTCGTTAAAATAAACAAATGAGAACAATTTATTATATCACAAAAACAAACGACACCTTGAATGCCTTAGAATCGCAAGATTCCAAAAGTTTTATAGAGGTTTTGCCACTTTTGGAGATTCAAACAATTTTTCCAAGCGGGATTTGGGAGCAGTTTTGCTCTTGCGATTCTTTGATTTTTACCTCCGCAAACGCGATTCTTGCTTTGAGGGAAAATTTAGAATCCCTACCCAATGCCACAGAGGCAATGCAGAGGTGGCGAAATCTACCAAACTTCACTCTAGGGGCAGGGTGCAATGAGGCATTAAAGAATCTTGATTTGCAGGCTGCCTTTAGCGCAAGTCGCGCGTATGGTGAGGATTTCGCAAAAGAGCTCATTCCTTATTTGCAAGGCAAGAAGCCTTTGTTTGTGCGGGCGCGTAAGATTGCCTCTGCGCTCCCACAGATTCTACAAGATTGTGCGATTCCTCTAATGCAAGCGGTGCTTTATGAGACTTCGCCACTTCGGCTTAAAGAATCTCAAAAGAAGCCTTTGGCGCAAGATTGTGTAGTGTTTTTTAGCGCACCCTCGCACATTAAGGCATTTTTGCTGAATTTCGCTTGGGATTCTAGTTTCATTGCCTTGTGTATCGGAGAAACCACGCAAAAATCCGCTAGGGAGCTTTTGGGTACTGAAGCAAAGATTTTGCTTTCTCCAAGGTTAAGCAAAAAAGTCGCACTAGAGTTTGCTAAGACGCTTTAAGTGGTTTGTGATACCCTGCTTGGGAAGTATAAAGTAGCTGAAGCTTTGCGTATCCAACTTGTCATTACGCGAAGTGTAACGACAAACAATTTCACAACTTGCGTCATTGAGAAGCCTTTGTAAAAGGCTGCGGCAATCTATTATTTAGCATAAATGAAAAACACAACTTGCGTCATTGCGAGAATGCGTAGCATTCGTGGCAATTTATAATATTGAACTTTAGAAAAATTAAGCAATGGAATCTTAAAAGCTGGTGAGATTTTAGATTATGGATTGCTTCGGCTAAAGCCTCGCAATGACAAAGTGGTTAGCTTATCGTCCTTGCGAGATTCCGCAAGGCATCGTGGCAATCTATATTCTTGCAAAAATAAAATCTACAAAGGCGAGATTCCAAATTATAAGGTTTGCGTGCTTTGATTGTAAAGCAAAGTTGTGATAGAATCCAAAGCTTCAAAATAACCCAATGGAGTAAGTTTTGCAAAAACAAAAGGCAAATCTCAAAACTACCGCGATTCCAAAACTCTTTTTGACTTATTTTTTGCCCTCACTTGTCGCAATGCTTGCGCTTTCTACTTATTCTACGATTGACGGAATCTTTGTAGGCAAGAAACTCGGTGAAAGTGCGCTTGCAGCCATTGGAATCGCGTGGCCTATTTTTCCGATTCTGATTGCCTTTGAGCTGCTCTTTAGCGTAGGAGCTGCGGCAATGGCTTCTTATTTCTTAGGACGTGGCAAAGCCTTTCGTGCGCGGATTGTGTTTAGTAGCGTGTTTTATTTTGCACTAAGCACCAGCCTCATTGGCGGAATCGCACTTTATTTTTATAGTGATTCTATTGCCCTTTTACTTGGGAGTAGCGAGACACTTTTGCCGCTCGTGCAGCATTACACCGAAGTGATTTATCTTGGAGCATTCATCATTGTGTTGCACCCTATGCTAGATATTTTTGCGATTAACGACAAGCAGCCTGTGCTTGCAATGACGGCAATGGTAATTGGCTCATTGGCGAATATCCTACTGAATTACTTTTTCTTATTTGTCTTAGAGCTTGGAATCGCAAGCAGTGCATTAGCTACGCTTCTTGGGCACGGAATTGGAATGTGCATTTTGCTTTGGCATTTCTTGCGCAAGAGGGGTGATTTGTATCTAATCAAGGCTTTTGATATTTACGCACTTTTGAGCGCAACCAAAAATGGAATCCCACAGAGTAGCTCGGAGATTAGTGTAAGCATTATGATGTTGATTTTCAATCATACGATTGTAGAAATCGCAGGAGATAGGGGATTGGCGATTTATAGTGTGTTAATGTATGTCGGGATTATTCCCTTTACGATTCTGCTTTCTATGGCGCAAGGTGTGCAACCCATTGCAAGCTTTAACTATGGTGCGGGGTTAATGGAGCGTGTGCGAGGAGTGTTTAACTTCGGTTTAGTTTTTAGCTTTGGAGGTGGAATCGCGCTTTATTGTTTGTCTTTTGTTTTTTCTCCTTTCCTTGTGGCTTGGTTTTTGCCTGATGACATTGCAATGCGGGACGCAAGTTTGTTGAATGACACGCAAAATGCAATGAAATTTTATTTTTTGGGTTATATTCTCTTAGGGGTTAATATCGTCAGTGCGATATTCTTTCAGTCAATTCAGCGCACGCTTAGTTCTTTTATTATTACCTTTTCTTATACGCTGCTTTTCGCGCTTTGTTTTGTGATGATTCTGCCCAAAATGTATGGATTTAATGGAGTGATTCTGTCCTATCCAATGGGAACTTTATGTGCAACTTTCGTTGCATTTGGGATTATCCTCTATGAATATCAAAAAGGAATTTTGAGAAAATAAAAAAATTATAAAATTTTTATTTTATATATTGGATTTTATTAAAATATAAATATATCAAGTGTAATATCTATTCATTAAAGATTATTCAAGGTTAATCTTTAAAATTTTAAAATAGAAGGGTTATCATGGGAACTAGAAAAGAACATGACTTCATCGGCGAGCTAGAAATTGACGATTCCGTCTATTATGGAGTCCAAACTTTTAGAGCTTTGGAAAACTTCAAAATGACAGGAAGAACTCTCAAAAATTATCCCTTTTTTGTTAAAGCCTTTGCGCAAATCAAAAAAGCAGCGGCATTAGCAAATAAAGAAGTGGGAGTGCTTGACGCGGAAAAAGCAGATGCAATTGCAAAAGCCGCAGATAGATTGATTGCAGGTGAATTCATTGACCAATTTGTCGTAGATATGATGCAAGGGGGTGCAGGAACATCTACAAATATGAATGTCAATGAGGTCATTACAAATATTGCATTAGAAAGTTTGGGACACAAAAAGGGAGAATACCAATATTTGCACCCAAATGATCATACGAATTTAGGACAATCCACAAATGATACCTATCCAAGCTCTATCAAAGTTGCAACACACGAGAAGCTAGGACACTTGCTTGAGGCAATGGAAGAGCTTAAAGCTGAACTTGAGAAAAAAGCGAAAGAATGGAAAGACATTATTAAAATGGGGCGCACAGAGTTAGAAGATGCTGTGCCAACAACACTTGGTAATACCTTTAATGCGTTTGCAAGTTATCTTAAAAGTGATATTGCGAAAATCAAAGCGGCAAGAGAATCTATGACGATTCTTAATATGGGTGCAACCGCGATTGGAACAGGAATCAACTGCCACCCAGACTATAAGTTTGTCGTAGAGAAAAAACTCAAAGACATCACAGGTGTAGAGTTTAAGCCCGCAGAAGATTTCATTGCTGCGACACAAGACACAGCGGATTTCGTGCATGTTAGTGGTGCGCTAAAAACTGCCGCAGTGAGACTTTCTAAAATCGCAAATGATATAAGATTGATGAATAGTGGTCCTAGATGCGGACTTGGAGAAGTGAATTTACCCAAAATGCAGCCCGGAAGTTCCATTATGCCCGGTAAAGTGAATCCTGTAATTTGCGAAGTAGTGGGTGAAGCTTGCTATGAAGTTATTGGAAATGATGTAACGATTATGCTTTGCAGCGAAAGAGGCGAGTTTGAATTAAACGCATTTGAACCCGGAATTGCTTACGCACTCTTTAATTCTGTCATTGTTTTAGAAAATGCAATGAGAACTTTAGCGCAAAAAGCAATCAAAGGTTTAACAGCCAATCCAGAGGCTTGCAAACAATCTGTGCTTAATTCTATCGGAATCGTAACTGCATTTAATCCTGTGTTGGGTTACGAAAAATCTGCTAGTATGGCAAAAGAAGCATTGCAAACAGGTAAATCAGTAGCGGATATTTGTTTAGAGAGAGGATATTTGCCAAAAGAAGAAATTGACAAAATCTTAGACCCACAAAATATGCTAAATCCGCAAATGAAATCAAAAAAATAAGGAAATTCTATGGAAATGTTGATGCTTATCCTGCAAGTGATTGTGCTACTTGGCGCGATTTTTGTAGGGATTAGACTTGGAGGAATCGGAATTGGTTATGCTGGAGGTTTGGGCGTTGTGATTTTAGGGCTTTGTCTTGGTATGAAACCGGGCGCGATTCCGTGGGACGTTATTTTAATTATTATGTCTGTTATTGCAGCAATTTCTGCAATGCAACTTGCGGGAGGCTTGGATTATTTGGTTCAAATCGCAGAAAGAATCTTGCGCTCTAACCCAAAATATATCAACTACCTTGCTCCTACCGTTACTTATTTCTTGACAATTTTAGCAGGGACTGGACACACTGCGTTTTCTATGATTCCTGTTATCGTTGAGGTTGCAAAAGAGCAAAACATTAAACCCTCTGCACCGCTTTCTATTGCTGTGGTTGCAAGCCAAATCGCAATTACTGCAAGCCCTGTAAGTGCGGCGGTCGTGTATATGACAGGAGCATTAGAGCCACTTGGTTGGAGTTATCCACTCTTGCTTGGAATTTGGATTCCAACTACATTTGTAGGTTGTATGCTCACTGCATTGGTGGTTACAATGTTCTCTAATCTTGATTTGAGCAAAGACCCTGTATATCAAGAAAGATTGGCAAAAGGCTTGGTTAAACCTTCTGTGGGTGCGCAAAATATGCAACTTAAAGAAGGTGCAAAACTCTCTGTCGGGATTTTCCTTATCGGCGTTTTGTTGGTTGTTCTTTATGCGACTGCGATTTCAAGAATCGGTGGCAAACCCGTCTTGATTGAAAATGTTATCGTGCCAAGAGATGCGGCGATTATGAGCTTTATGCTTGGAGTGGCTACTTTTATCACGATTCTTTGTAAGATTGAAGTCAATAAAATCACAGAATCTAGCGTCTTTAAAAGTGGTATGGTTGCGTGCGTGTGTGTGTTAGGTGTGGCTTGGCTTGGAAATACTTTCGTAGATGGCTACAAAACACAAATCGGTGAGCTTTCAAGTGATTTGGTTAAACAAATTCCAGCGTTGCTTGCGGTGGCTTATTTCTTCGCTGCAACCTTGCTTTACTCCCAAGCGGCAACAGCAAAAGCCATTACACCTGTGGTGATTACAGCACTTGGTATTAGTGTAGCAAATCCGGGCGATTCTTATATGATTGTTGCTTCTTTTGCCGCAGTTTCTGCATTGTTCGTGTTGCCAACTTATCCTACATTGTTAGGTGCAGTGCAAATGGACGATACAGGTTCAACAAGAATCGGTAAGTATATCTTCAACCACGCTTTCTTGATTCCGGGTGTCTTAGCAATTGCCTTTAGTGTTATCTTAGGATTTGTTGCAGTTGCTTTTGTATAAACCACTCTTAAGCCTTTGTGCTTAGGGGATATTTCTCTCATTGAGATTGCCACGAAAGTTTTGTAAATCAGCTCACAATGATTTATCGTTGTGAGTGGTTTAGCGGCGTGGCAATCCATAATCTTAACAATCAAAATATTCCATAATAAGATAAAATTATGAATTGTCGCGCAAGTTTAAAAATTCGCTTGCAAGAACATTTCTTTATTTACCTTTCATTTACTTTTTGATTTAAGTCAAGAAAGTTTTTAAAAAATAAAGCTAAAATAATTCCCTTGAGTTTGGAATCTCTTTAGGATTTTGGATTCAAAAAATACTAAAAGGAGCGTAGGTTGGAAAGTAAAGAATCTAAACCGCTCCCATTTGTCGCTTTGTTGCTTGGGATTCTATGCGTCGTTGCTTGTATTGTGGGACTATATACTTTTTATAATGCAAAAGGTATGTCTTACTTTAGCAACGAGAGTGAAGCCTGTAATAATTGCCATATTATGAATGATGTTTATAATGATTGGCTTAAGGGTTCGCATTCAAAAAAAATCGCTGGAAAACCACGTGCAACTTGTAATGATTGCCATTTGCCGCACGAATTTGTAGAAAAGTGGATTGCAAAAGCGGAGAGTGGAGTAGGGCATGCGTATGCTTTTACCTTTAAGTTAGATGTGTTGCCAACAAACTTAAGTGCGACACAAAAATCTAAAGGTATGATTCAAGATAATTGCGTGCGTTGTCATAGCGAAATGGTGAGTAATGTCGTAAATCCTACGACTAATCCACACGGAAACGAGTCTCTTAGTTGTGTTTCTTGCCACGCAGGCGTAGGACATAAACGAGGTTTTTAAATTTTTAGGAGGTTAAAATGCAAAAAAAATCGCCTTTAATGCCAATTTTGGTGGTGATTGTTTTAATTGTGATTGCTGGAATGTTTTGGCTAAATTCTGATATTAGCAAAAAACAAGCAGAAGGCACAGGTGGGCTAAGCTCTAAGGGCTTTGTAGAAATGAGTGATGAGAATCCAACTTTTGACCATTGGGGTAAAAATTTCCCAGATTATTTGGATATGTATCTAACAGTGGAAAAACAAGCTCCAATCTCAACAGAATTTGGAGGAAATTTAGCTTATTCTAAATTGATTCGTTATCCACAACTTACGATTCTTTGGGCAGGTTATCCTTTTAGCATTGATGCAAACGAAGAAAGAGGACACTTTTGGATTCAAGTAGATCAAATGGATACCGCAAGAAACAATAAAGATTTCTTGAATGCACACGGATTTGGCGCATTTGGCGGACAACCTACCGCTTGTATGAACTGCCATAGCGGTTGGACTCCTTGGTTGCTTAAAAATGTCGGAATCGGAAATACTCCAGAAGAAAAATGGGTTTCTTTTAACTCTACAAAGTATTGGACAATGATTAAAAATGTCCCTGCTGTTGATGGAATCGCTGAAAACTCACCCGAGCATAGCGGACCACACGGGGGTAAAAGAATGGGTGTAACTTGTGCAGACTGCCATAATCCAACTGATATGCAGTTGCGTCTTACACGTCCAGCAGCCATTAATGCACTTGCAAGTCGTGGTTACCAAAAAGACCCTGTAACAGGAATCAAAGCAAGTCGTGATGAAATGCGCACATTGGTTTGTTCTCAATGCCATGTAGAGTATTACTTCAAGCCAACAGGCACAAAAGTCAAAGTTGTGGGAGAATCTATTGCAAATGATCCTACACAAAAATGGTTTAATGGGACACAAAAAACTTATGATGAATTTGATTCTTGGAGAAATGGCAACCAACCAACAGAAATTGAAGTTGCAGGACTTGAATTAGTATTCCCTTGGAGTGCTTGGAAGAAAAATGAGCCATTCAGAATTGAAATGTTTGATGACCATTATGAAAAAGTGCGTGATGTATTCCCGCTAGATTGGCAACACAAAATCACTAAAGCTCCAATGTTGAAAATCCAACATCCAGAAACAGAGCTTTTCAGTGGTGGTGTGCATGCGGCTAATGGTGTGAGTTGTGCAGATTGCCATATGCCTTATAAACGCAAAGGGGCGAAAAAAATGACAGAACACAATATCACTTCTCCACTACAAGATATTAATGCGGCTTGCAAAACTTGCCATACACAAAGCGAAGAATATCTTAAAGCACAAATTTTTGATATTCAAAAATCTATCGCATTTGATTTGAGAAGTGCAGAATATGCAACCGTTAGCTTGATTGAAGACATTAAAACTATGCGTGAGAAACTTGGTGCATTGCCAGCTTACCAAACTGATGGCAAAGCAGATGATAAAAAGATTTCTGCTGCACTAAAAGAGCCATTAGAGCTTCATCGCAAAGGGCAAATGAGAGGAGACTTTGTCGGTGCTGAAAACTCCACAGGATTCCATAATCCAAGAGAAGCAAGCAGAATGCTATTGCAAGCAGTAGAAATGGCAAGAATGGGGCAAACCAAACTTGTAGAGATTGCAAATGCCAATGGAATCAAAGATTTCCAAACTTCTAATCTAGGATTTGAGGAAATTCAAAAATATAATCCCGGTGAAATTGTTTATAAAGTGGATTTAAATGGACATAAGGCAGGCGAACGTTATTATCAACACAAAGAAATCAATGGACCAGCTCCAAAAGAATTGATGGATTTGGATAAAAACAATAAACCTTACAATTACAAGGCAATTGATTCTAAAACTTCTGCCTACTAATATGTTTCCCAAATGCTCCAAGCATTTGGGAATTTCTTTAATATTCTTTCATCTTTATTTCTTTCTTGAATGAATCTTGATTTTGATTCAACTTTATAATTTTTTTAATTAATATTCATCGTTAATAAGGTAAAATTCCAAAAATTTTAAAATTAAGGTTAAACATGAAAAAGATTCTCATTAGTTCTATGGTTGCATTTGCATTGTTACAGAGTGCAAGTTTTGCGAAAGATTATGCAAAAGTCAATGGTAATGCTATTACAGAAAAAGATATTGCGCCTTTGATGCGTTCCTTGCCCGGCGTAGCGTTTGAACAATTACCAGAGGACGCAAAAGGGCAGATTATTCATCAAGCCATTGAGCGCAAGCTATTAATTGAGCAAGCCAAAAAAGATAAAATCCAAAGCTCTAAGGAGTTTAAAGAAGCACTCGCAAATATAGAAGAGGAATTGACGCTTGAAGTGTGGATGCGCAAACAAATGGAAAAAATCAAAGTAACAGACGCAGAGATTAGCCAGTTTTATAATCAAAACAAATCAAAATTTGTGCAACCCGAAATGGTAAAGGCAAGCCATATTTTGGTAGATAGTGAAAGTGATGCAAAAGCCATCATTGCAGACTTAAAAAAAGCGGGTAAAAATGCAGCTGCAAGATTCAATGAGATTATTCAAGAAAAAAAGCAAAATGGTTCTGCAAAAGATGGGGGTAATTTGGGATATTTTGCGAAAAATCAAATGGTCCCAGAGTTTTCTAATGCCGCCTTTAAGCTCAATAAAGGAACTTATACTGCAACACCAGTAAAAACACAATTTGGCTATCATGTGATTTTTGTTGAAGATAAAAAGGCATCAGGCACATTAGCTTTGAATGATATTAAAGGGCAGATTGAACAGAATCTGAAGATGAAAAAATTTCAAGATGAAATGAAAAAAGAGGGAGTGGAACTCCGCAAAAAAGCAAAAGTTGAGATTTTTAAATAAGGAATCTTTGATGTTGGTTTGTGGAAATGTGATTTTAGAAAAAGCAAATAAAGAAAATTACGGGGTCGGTGCTTTTAACTTTGTTAATTATGAAATGTTAAGCGCGATTTTTGAGGCAGCAAATCTTAAAAATTCTCCTATTATTGTGCAAGCAAGTGAGGGGGCAATTAAATATATGGGAATAGATATGGCAGTAGGAATGGTCAAGATTCTTTCTGCGCGTTATCCTCATATTCCTGTGGCATTGCATTTAGACCACGGGACAAGTTTTGAATCTTGTATAAAAGCAATCAGAGCAGGATTTACTTCTGTGATGATTGACGCGAGTCATCATTGTTTTGAAGAGAATTTAAAAGAAACTAAGAGAGTAGTAGAAGTCGCGCATATTGCGGGTGTGAGTGTAGAAGCAGAGCTTGGACGCTTAATGGGGATTGAGGATAACATTTCAGTAGATGAAAAAGACGCGTGTTTAGTCAATCCTAGCGAAGCAGAAGAGTTTGTTAAAGAATCTCAAGTAGATTTTCTAGCTCCTGCGATTGGCACAAGCCACGGTGCGTTTAAATTCAAAGGCGAACCCAAGCTAGATTTTAATCGCTTGATTGAAGTCAAAAAACGAACCAAGATTCCATTAGTATTGCACGGCGCAAGTGCGATTCCACAGAATGTGAGTGAAGCATTTTTGGCGAGTGGAGGAGATTTAAAAGGAAGCAAAGGTGTGCCTTTTGCGTTCTTGCAAGAAGCAGTCAAAGGCGGGATTAACAAAATCAACACAGATACAGATTTAAGAATCGCATTTATGTCAGAAGTAAGACGCATAGCCAACGAGGATAAGGCGCAATTTGATTTAAGAAAGTTTTTTTCCCCTGCAAAAGAATTTATGGTCAAAGTGATTGCAGAACGTATGGACATCTTAGGAAGTTCTAATAAAATTTAGATAAAGGAATGAAATGGCTTATTCAATGGGTGATTTGAAAAAAGGTTTAAAGGTTGAATTGGAGGGAATCCCTTATAGAATTACAGAATATCAACACGTTAAGCCGGGTAAGGGTGCGGCGTTTGTGCGTGTAAAGATGAAATCTTTTTTAGATGGTAGGGTATTAGAAAAGACATTCCACGCGGGGGATAAGTGCGAAGAGCCAAACTTGCAAGAACGTTCTATGCAGTTTTTATATCACGATGGCGATTATTTTCAATTTATGGATAACGAAAACTATGAGCAAATCGGTTTGAATGCAGAGCAAGTAGGAGAAGTTGCGAAATGGATGATTGATGGAATGGCAGTGAGTATTTTGTTTCATAATGGCAAAGCAATCACCGTGAATGTGCCACAGACTGTGGAATTAAAAATTACAGAAACTCCTCCAAATTTCAAAGGTGATACAACAAGTGCAGGCAAAAAACCCGCGACACTAGAAACAGGTGCGGTTGTGCAAGTGCCCTATCACGTGTTAGAGGGCGATGTGATTCGTGTCAATACAGAAACAGGTGAGTATTTGGATAAAGTAAAATAAGGAGGAAAAATGGGTGTAAGGGTTTTAATACCTCTTGGAAAGGGTTTTGAGGAAATTGAAGCAATTTCTGTGATTGATGTGTTAAGACGTGTAGGTTGTGAGGCAATCCTCGCAGCAGTAGATGCGCAATCGCAAAAGACATTGGTAGTGGAATCCCAAAGTGGATTAAAAGTCAGCGCGAATGTGAAAATAACAGAAGTTTTGGCAAGCAGCATTGATAGTATTGTGCTTCCCGGTGGTTGGGAGGGGACACAAAATCTTATCGCATCTAAAGAAGTGGGTGCGCTTTTGACAAACTTGAATCAAAGAAATAGGGTGATAGGGGCGATTTGTGCCGCGCCTTTAGCCTTGTTTAAGCATAAGATTCTAACGAATCAAAACTTCACCTGCTATCCCGGCATAGAGGAAAATATCGCAAATAAAAATTATATTTCTCATCAAGCAGTCGTGGAAGATAAGAATCTCATCACTTCAAGAGGTCCTGCGACTGCGCTTTGCTTTGGATTTGCTTTGGCAAAAGCATTAGTAGGAGAGTCAAAGGCAAACGAAGTGCAAAGAGGAATGTTAGCTTTAGAAAGAGATGAAAAATAAATGAAAATAAAAACATACATTTATGCAATTTCTGCTGTATGTTCTACATTGTTTCTTGGCGGTTGTATAGCAAATTACTCTAACGTTATTGAAAACCCCAAGAGTATAAGTCAAATCTTTTCTAAAGAGGGGCTCAAGCAACAGGTAATAGATTATGTAGCGCACCCGGAACAATTGATAGCGGATATTCAAAACTTCAAAGCCAATTTTGACAAAGTTGTTTCGTTTTTGAATCTCAATGCGAGTAAGGAATGGGGACAAAAAAATACGCAACTTCCTTCACAAGAAGTTTATGTCAAATATACGGATTCTTATCTCTCACGTGCGCGAGTGGATTTTAATAAGGGTTTGATTTCTGTGGAGACACTAGATACAGAGAATCCCAAAGAATCACTCAAAAAAGCAATTGTTACAACATTGCTAACACCAGAGGATCCAGAGAAAGTGGATTTATTCACAGACAAAGAAGTGAAGCTAAAAGGAGAGCCTTATTTGCAGGATTTGGTAAAAGACAATGAGGGCAAAGTGATTAAAAATGCCACTCAAGCGAATCGTTTTGCGGAATATCTTATTGCAAACAAATTACAAATAACTGAAATCAAAGAAAAGAATATCAAGAAGCAAATGCATTATGTGGAAGTTCCAATGAGTGCGAATCATCAAGCAAAAAGTCAGAATAAATATGGTGGATTTGTCAGTTTTTATTCCAAAGCTTACAAATTAGAAGAAGCATTGATTTTTGCAATCATCAAGACAGAATCGGCGTTTAATCCCTATGCGGTGAGTTATGTTCCAGCCTATGGGCTAATGCAAATCGTGCCTACAAGTGCGGGGAGAGATGTCTATAAGGCTTTGAACAATCAAGACGGAATCCCAACCAAAGAAATGCTGTTTGTGCCTAAAACAAACATTCAATATGGCTCTACCTATCTTAATATTCTCTTTACACGCTATATCAAAGGAGTGAATAATTCTTTATCGCACGAATATTGTGTGATTGCTGCTTATAATACAGGAAGCGGTAATGTGCTCAATGTGTTTGATAAAGACCGCACAAAAGCCGTGCAAGTGATTAACTCTATGACTTCTGCTGAAGTGTATCGTAAGCTTCGCACTTCTTTAAAATACGAGGAAGCACGCAATTATTTGCATAAAGTAACCAATGCAAAAAAAGAATTTCAGACACAAAGTAAAGCCCAAGCAGAATCCCAAATCAATTCCAATGCTCATTTAAGTCTCAAATAACCAATGGAAGTTTATGAATTAGTGCAAGCCCCTAGAGCTTGTAGTTATTTGCCTGATTTTCAAGCGTCTTTTCGTTATTTTTATATCAAAGATTGCACTACTTATCTTTATTGTGCTTTATTAGAACGTGGTTGGAGACGTTTTGGAAATTATTTTTTTGTGCCAACTTGTCAAGATTGTGATGCTTGTATTTCTATGCGTCAAGATTGTGCAAATTTTGTGTTTTCTAAATCCCATAAGCGCACCCTAAAGTCCCCGCTCTCTTTGCAAGTTACGCGCCCAAGAGTGAGTGAAGAGCATTTGAATCTTTATGATAAATATCATCGGAAAATGCAAGAAAAGAAAGGCTGGGAATATCAAGGAATCACCCTAGATATTTATTATGATACCTTTGTACAGGGGTTTTTAGAGTTTGGTTATGAATTTGATTATTATCTAGGGAATCAGTTGGTTGGTGTTGCGTATGTGGATATTTTGCCTGTTGCGATTTCGGCAGTGTATTGCTATTATGACCACGATTATCAGCATTTTTCTATTGGCACTTATTCCATTCTTAAACAGATAGAAGTTGCAAAAAGGTATAATATCAAATATCTTTATCCGGGTTATTGGATACAAAATCATATTTCAATGGGTTATAAGGAACGTTTCAAGCCCTTTGAGATTCTTTGTAATCGCCCAGACTTGAACGAAAAACCTTTGTGGGTTAAGGAGTGATTGTGCATTATACTAATAGACTTTCTTTGTGTTTTGAAAAGTTTGCTCATTATAGATTTCCCTCAAAAATTCAGCAGTGGATTAATGGAATGTATGTAAGAATCTTTGATGTGAAATTAGAAGAATTTGATACTTTGGCGAGTTATCCCACCTTAAATGCACTCTTTACAAGGTCTCTTGTCAAGATGCGCAAATTTGATAAAACCGCCTTTCATTTGATTGCTCCTTGCGATTCTGTTGTGATGGAGCTTGGTCGGTGTCAAGAGGATTATGCAATGCAAATCAAGGGCAAAAGTTATCGTGTGAGTGATTTTATCAAGACAAAATTAACAGAAGATTATTTTTTTGTTAATTTTTACCTCTCTCCAAGTGATTATCATAGATTCCATTCCCCCTTGAATCTCAAAGTCAAGCATTTAGAATTTATCGACGGGAGATTACATAGCGTGTGTGAAAAAGCACTTTTAAAGCACAATGATGTCTTTATTCAAAATAAACGCGTGGTTTTGGAGTGTGAAGATGAGTTTGGGGAGGCTTTTTACCTCGTTGCCATTGGTGCATTCAATGTGGGTAGGATTCAAATTAATTTTGCCCCAGAAGTCGCTGATTTTAAAACTTCTCAAGGCATAGATTTTGAACCACCTGTACCGCTTAAAAAAGGCGATGAAATAGGAAGTTTTTTAATGGGTTCTACAATTGTACTTTTTAGCAAATATTGGCAATACGACTTAAAAGAAAAAGAAAGAGTGTATTTTGGGCAATGTATTGCGGCACATAGCACAAAATCCCAAGCAAAAGAACAAAAGGAAGCAAATGAGACAACGTATTAAAAATTTATTAGAGGAGTTGGACGCTCTTTTGGTGGCGCATTTTTATCAATGTGATGAAGTCGTAGAAATAGCGGATTTGACAGGAGATAGCTTAGAATTAGCGCGCAAAGCAAGTGCGAGTGAGAAGTCCAAAATTATTTTTTGTGGTGTGGGATTTATGGGGCAGAGCGTCAAGATTCTAGCTCCCTCTAAACGCGTGTTTATGCCCAAGCTTGCGTGTTGCTCTATGGCAAGAATGATTGATAGTAGTTATTTTGATAAGTCTATCGCACTTCTAAAGAGTTATGGAATCACAGAGATTTTTCCTATTACTTATATCAATTCTAATGCTGAAGTAAAAGCCAAAGTCGCAGAGTTAGAGGGTGTGGTTTGCACAAGTTCTAATGCGGCAAAGATTTTGGACTTTGCCTTGAGGCAGCACAAAAAAATATTCTTTTTGCCTGATAAGTGTTTGGGGCAGAATCTCGCAATCCAAAATGGATTAAAAAGTGCGGTTTTGGGCGTGGATTCTGTCGCAGAGATTCAAGAAGCAGAGGTGATTTGTTATGACGGATTTTGTTCTGTGCATCAGCTTTTTACTCCGCAAGATATTGAGTTTTTTAGGGCAAAGTTTCCAAATATTTTGATTGCTGTGCATCCTGAATGTCAGCCTGATGTCGTTGCTATGGCAGACTTTGTTGGTTCTACAAGTCAGATTATCCAATATGTACAAAGTTTGGACGAATCCCAAAAAGTTGCGGTAGGGACAGAGTTTAATCTCGTCAATCGCCTAAGAAAGCCAAAGGGAGAACAAAATACATTTGTCCTAAGCTCTACCAAGCCAGAATGCCCCACAATGAATGAAACAACCTTGCAAGATGTCTTGCAATGCTTGGAGGCTGTGAAAAATGGCGAATCTTATAATGAGATTCTGTTAGAACCAAAGATTGCAAATTGTGCGAAAAAAGCATTGGATAAAATGCTACAATTATCTTAAAAAAGGAGCAAAAATGCAAAAATTATTGTTAGATGATTTTTTAAAAGAAGTCTTAAGAGAAGACATTGGACACGGCGATTTATATACGCGAATGCAAAACAATACAAAAATTGAAGCCTATGTGTTGGCAAGAGAAGAGGGCGTGTTGTCAGGACGAATCTATATTGAGAGACTTTGTGAATTGTTAAAGATAAAATGCGATTTCATCTTTGAAGATGGTATGTTGTTTAGAGCTGGAGAAAGGATTGTTTCTTTTGAGGGCGATATGGGCAATCTATTAAGCGCAGAGCGCACAATCTTGAATCTATTAGAGCATTCTAGCGGAATCGCAACCTTGACACATAAATATGTCCAAAAGCTAGAGGGTACAAATTGTGTCTTGCTAGATACTAGAAAAACGCGTCCCTTGCTTAGAGATTTTGAAAAGTATTCTACCCGTAATGGAGGCGCAGTCAATCACCGCTTAGGCTTAGATGATTGCTTAATGCTTAAAGATACCCATTTAGCAAGAATCCTATCTTTGAAAAAGTTTATTGAGGATATACGCAATACAATACCTATTACCTCAAAGATTGAGGTAGAGTGCGAGAATGTCCTACAAGTCAAAGAAGCCTTAGAAGCACGAGTAGATATTGTAATGTGTGATAATATGGATATTGAAATGGTTCAAGAAGTCGTAAAAATGCGAAACGAAATCGCACCCAATATCTTGCTTGAAGCCAGTGGTAATATTAATTTAAACAATATTGTAAAATATGCTCAAAGTGGCGTAGATGCGGTATCTGTGGGCGCAATTACACACCAAGCAGTTTGGGTGGATTTGAGTATGAAAATAGATTAAAGAATGCGCGATAGAGAAAAGGCTTTTATTAGTGCGTTAAAGCAGAGTGGCGCGACTTTTGGAATCGGAGACGATGGCGTCCCAATAGGCACATATATCATCGCCAATGACGCGTTTTTTGAGGATATTCATTTCAAGATTGCTTGGGCAGATTTAGAATCTTTGGTTGAAAAGTGTTTCTTGGTGAATCTATCAGACATTTATGCGATGAATGCGATTCCTCGTTTTTTGCTCTTAAGCCTTTGTATTCCCTCCCATTTTAAAGAAGTTTCTAAATTGGCTGCAATCATAGGGGCGAATGCAAAAAGGCACAATCTAAAAATTATCGGCGGCGATACGCTTGTGGGGGAAAAATTGCATTTTTCTTTGACGATTCTAGGCGAAAGAGGGCGCAAAACTCTCTTTAGAAGTGGAATCAAAAAAGGAGATGTGCTAGGCTATATTACAACCAAAGGCGTTTTGAATCATTCCAAAATGCAGAGCTTTGGACAAAATTTGAAACATTTAAGAAATTATTTACGATTCTATTCTGACAAAAAAATTCCTAAATATTCTCGCTTTGCTAAACCGCTTCTCTATCCTCAAATGCTTTTTGCATTAAACAAGATTGCAAGGGCGGGTATGGATATTTCTGATGGAATCTCTATGGAGTTATCGCGTTTAAGCGCAATCAATCGGCTAGACTTCAAGCTTTTTAAGCGTTCGGGTGCTTGGTTCTATTCTCCAGAAGAATACCAAATGCTCTATGCCGTAGAGAGGAGGAATCTCAAGAAAATGCAAAATATGGCATTAAGGTTTCGTCATCAATTCGTGCCTTTTGCCCTTGCGATTCGTGGTCAATACCGCGCCAAAACAAAAAATTGGCATCATTAAGGTTAGAATCTTAGCTTGCGTCATTGCAAGAAAATTTAAAAATTTTTGTGGCAATTCATAACTCTGCATACATTGATTCCATCGTAAGAGTTTCTGTATTTTAGATTATAGATTGCCACGCAAGTTAAAAACTTGCTCGCAATGACAAAATGGAATATCCCATTGATACAAAATTATAGATTGCCACAACCTTTTTGCAAAGGCTTCGCAATGACGCAAACCAAAATTCTCGATGATGCAATAGTAAAATGCTCGCAATGAGATAATGAGAGTTCTCGCAAAAGATTTGCGAGAAATGAAGTTTCTAAAATTTAGCCTAAGAGAGAATCCCTAGCACAAGGCTAGAGATTTGTAAGTAGATTTGGTTTTAGTAGCGGTTAGAATTTATACCTTAACCCAAGATTTCCACTCAAATAAGTTTCATTCTTGCTATCTACTTTGTTTGCAAGGATTTGTTTTGCTCCAAGTCCTAATTCAATATTCAAGCTATCTGTTACTCCGAAGCTTCCACCTACGACAAGTTGTCCATAAGTTTTGAGATTATCGCTTGCGCTTACAGAGAAGCTTACAGGAGAGCCTGCGAATCTAGCACCATAATCGTCTCCGTCATTTAGCAAGTATTGCTCAATCTTTGGAGTAGCAAAGACATAGGAAGTTTCGTTGAAGTATTTTCTAAGCTCTAAGCCTAAGTCTGCGCTAATAGTGTTGTTTTGTGTTTTATCCACATTTTGGATATAGTTTCCACCTTTTTCTGTATAGCCGGGATTGTTTGAATAGTAGTAATTCAATCCTAAGAATGGTTTGAGGTATAGGCTATTTTCAAAATCAATGATTTTGCCCACACTTCCACTCAAGCCAAAGAATTTTTTGTCAAAATCACTTGTGTATCCTTGACCAAGCACAGAAGTATATTGGTCAGTTTTTGAAAGTTGTCCAAATCCGTGAAGATTCAATTCCCAGCTTGGAGCGATTTGGATATTAGAATAAATCCCTAGTCTGAAGTTATCGGATTCTTGTTTTGCACTCTTGTCTTTCAAGTCTGCGTCTGCATAAGTGAAATAGATACCAAGAAGTGCAGAATCTGTGATTTGTTTATCCACACCAAGAGAGATTCCATACACGCCGCCACTTTCGCCATCTACGATATTTGCTCCGCCAAAGGCATTGACCCAAACGCTTCCATTGGTATTACGATAGAAATCGTGATACGCATCACTTCCAACCGCTGCAAGTTTCTCGCCATAAGGATTGTGTGCTCTTGCGATTCTATCACCTAAGGCTAAATCATTAGAAACATTAATCGCAGTGCTTACAGAGTTTGTGAAGTTGGTTACAGAACGTGCATTATCGTGAATGTCGTTTGTCATCGCTTGCCATTGTCTTCCGTTGCTTAATCCGTCTAGTTGAATGTTAAAGATTGCTAATTCATTCAATCCAGATTCTTGGAGAGAATCAAAGATACCTACTGCTAAATCTCTGTGAGAATTTACGCCCGCGTTGTCTGCGATTGCGTTAATCCCTGTAGTATTTAGCTTGCCTGTGCTAGCTTTCCCTGTAACTGCTCCACTTTGAATCACATTGTATGTCTTGAAGTATCTGAAATCTCCATTGCCATTGGTGTCAGTGGTTAATCTATCATAAACTGCAAGCTTATCTGCGGCAGCATTGTATAAATCTCTTGCTTCTTGGATTAATGCAACATATTTGTCAAATTTTTCCAAATCGTTTTGTGCTGCTGCTTTGGCTGCTCCTGTTAGAGTTTTTATGTGATTTTCCAAAGCCAATCTATCTGCTGCATTTCTTTCTTGGTCGCTATCAGCAGTAGAAGCTATCAGACTTAGATCTGTGAGGATAGCATCTCTTTTAGTGTAAAGTTCGCCCAATCTAGTTGTTACAGCTGTTACAATAGTAGTTTTTGCAGCGTTTGTATCCAATAAGTGTCCATTAGCACCTGTTATACCTGCTCCTGTGGCAAGATCACCTTGGAAAGCTGTAAGAGGAGCTTGATTTGCTGCAATTAAGTGATTCATATTATTGATATTTGCTACCCATTTGCCATCAACTAAGCTTCGGACTAGATAGCTTCCAAGTTTCACTTGATTGCCTTGCACATAAAGACCATTATTGACGATGAGTGCATCTGCACCTGTTGTATATCTGTCTTGCCACTTGATGATGTCATTACCCTCAAAGCCATATTTCACTTCATTCGCGCTTCCATAGTCAAAGAACCCACTAGCCATCCAAGTGTTATTTACGATTTTTCCTTGAGCATCTTTGTATGCAATGCTTGTTACATTTCTCTTGTTGGCTTCTGTAGTATTGTTTTTAATGGCGGTATTTCCACCTAGAGTAGTCAAATCATCATTCCCTGTTACATCAATACCATACTCATCATCTAATCCTTTAGAAATGCTTCTGTTGAGTAGCTGACTCGCAGTTTTTACTAACTCTACACCATTTGCTTGCAATGTTAAACCTGTTGCGGCTACAGCTCTGTTGTTTGTTGTTTGCCATTTGCCATCTACTTTGTTAAGAGTAGCTCCTGCAAGTGTAGCGGTTGTAGCATTTCCTTGTGGATTTAAGGTGATGAGTGTTTTTGCCCCACCATTTGCTGAATCAAGTCTTAGTTGCTTGATGTCCGTAGAGCCTAAGCTTAACTTTGTGCCTGTAAATGCAGCAGAATTACCATTAATCGTGATTGCTTTGGAGCTTCTTGGGTTTTCAATATCAATTGTGCCAGCTCCCATTGTGAAGCCGTTTGCAGTGATTTCCACAGAGGCGTTTTTGCCAATGGCTAGATTGCTAGCATTTAAAGCGACATCTCCTAGAGTTTTGGCTGTGTCGGCTTTTTGTGCTGTGATGCTAGAGACACCATTGTTTGCTTCAAGATTGATTGCAGTAGTTTCACCGATAGCAACATTATCTGCGTCTAATGTGAAGTTATAAAGAGTTTGTTGATTTGCTGTCGAGCCTTTAATAGCAAGGTCGCCTTTTGTGCCAGTAGCATCTGCTTCTAGTTTGATTTCTGCTTTGCTGTTGGGATTATCCACAACTGAACCAACATTTCCATTAGCCCAAGCAGCGAAAGTTGTGCCACTCTCCATACCGATACCGCTACCTTTGAAGTATCTTTCCTCTTCTCTTTGCCCATTGAAAGAAATGTTTGTGCCACTACCCTCAACGACATTGCCACCTAAATCTACATTAGGATTACGACCGGTTGTAGTAGAGTTTGTTACACCTGTTGTGTTATTTTTATCTGGTGTATCAAGTGTTAAATCTACATTTGTGCCTGCTGCAATGTCTGTGCCTGCTTGGTCTTTTTTGGTATAAACACCATCTTTAAACGAAGGGTTTGCTGCTGTCGTGCTACCATTTTGGTTTGCGCTATTATCAATACCAGCTGCCAAAATACCAGTGCTAGTCAGAGCTACCACACCGAAACCTACAAGTGTTCTACTTGCTGCCAATGAAAGTTTTGTCATTTTGACTCCTTAAATTTTAAAATAAATTTAAGCCGAAATAATACCCCCCCCCCCCCCCCTTAAAAGTCAATTAATTAGCCCTAAAAAGTTGAAAAATTTTTAAATTTTTAAATTTGTGGAGTTTTTGGATTGGTGGTGTCTTTATGGGATTCTATTACTGTGTCATTGCGAGGAAATTTAAACTTTGGTTTGTCGTCATTGCGAGCATTATTTATAATGCGTGGCAATCTATAATACTGCACTTCAATAAATCAAACAATGGAATCTTAATTAAAATAGA
>NZ_JAAVGY010000005.1 GCF_014799995.1 Helicobacter sp. | reverse complement strand
AAGCAATCCATAATCTAGCAAAAATAAAATCTATAAAGGCGAGATTCTTTTATTATAGATTGCGTTGTTAAATTAAAAGTATGCTGAATTGTGGATTGCCACGACTTCTTACGAAGTCTTGCAATGACTGAATGAGGGAATTATAAGTATGCAGTATTATAGATTGCCACGAATCGCAAGCGATTCTCATAATGACGCAGTGAGCACTTAATTATATGCAATATTAATTGCCAAGGACATATTAACTCACGCAAAGATAAATTTAATCGCTTTTTGCTAAAATTTATTATTTATTTACAAGGTTTAGAGTTTGAAAATCAGAAAAGTAAAAGACGATGTTTATATTTTGCGTGGAAAGATTAAAGAAATTAGCGATTATCACGATATGAAGTTTCTTTTAGAAAAGCGCAAAAACGAACCCAATGTGGAACTTCATTTTGAGATTCCGCAGGCTAAAGAGGTGAATTTTTATATTTTGGGTTATTGGTTGAAACTCGCACGCAAAAATGGATTCAAATTTCATTTTTATATCGCAAGCCCTTATTTATATGATACCTTTGTGCGCTTGGGACTGCATCAGTTTTTTGAGGTTGTCAATGATAGTATGGAACTCTATTTATAGCCATTTTAACCCAATTGCCCTTGAGATATTTGGAATCCCTGTGCATTGGTATGGGCTAATGTATGTGCTTGCCTTGCTTGTCGCGCTTTTGGTTGCTAAAGCTTTCGTAAAACTTGATAATTATCCTATCTCTAATGCGCTTTTAGATAGCTATTTTATTTGGGTGGAAGTGGGCGTGATTTTGGGCGCAAGGCTAGGATATATTTTGTTTTATGACGATTATACGAGTTATTATCTTAGTCATCCGTGGGAGATTTTCAATCCTTTTGATAGGCAAGGTAAGTTTGTAGGAATCCGCGGAATGAGCTATCACGGAGCAGCCATTGGGTTTTTGGTTGCTTCTTTATTGTTTGCAAGAATTAAAAAAGTTAATTTTTGGCTTTTTATGGATTTGGCGGGACTTAGCATTCCATTGGGTTATGTGTTTGGACGCATTGGGAACTTCTTAAATCAAGAATTAATCGGACGTGAGACCACAAGCGGAATCGGAATCTATGTAGAGGGAGTTTTGCGCCACCCAAGTCAGCTTTATGAGGCGATTTTGGAGGGGATTTTAGTCTTCGTGATTCTGTATTTTTGGCGCAAAAGAGCGCGTTTTGTGGGTGAGATTGGAATCCTTTATGGAATATGGTATTCTTTAATGCGTTTTGTCGCTGAATTTTTCAGAGAACCTGATACGCAAATCGGATTTATTGCTTTTGATTGGCTCACACTCGGGCAACTTTTGTCTTTGCTCATCGGTGGATTCTGCCTAGTTTTGTGGCTTTACAAAGCTGCACAAATTGCACCAAAAGATTCAGAGATTAGGAATCGCAAAAATGGCTAATCTTTCTTTGCAAAACATTTCTAAGCAATATGATTATAAAGCAATCTTGAAAGAAGTTTCTTTCCATTTGCGAGAGGGCGAACGCATTGCAATCGTAGGGCGCAATGGCGCGGGGAAATCTACTTTATTAAAGATTCTAAGCGGGGACTTAGAACCCGATGAGGGTGTGCGGATTGTTGAGGGGGATTTAGAAATCAAGCATTTGATTCAAAAGCCTCATTTCAAAGAGGGGCAAACAACTAAAAATGCTATTTTGGAGGCATTAGAATCCCTAAATTGCGCCAAAGTGCGTTATTTTGAAGTGGTAAAATTGCTCCAAGAATCTCCTAATGACAAAATGCTTTTGCGTGAATCTGCGGAACTCGCTAGCTTCATTGACCACCATAATGCGTGGGATTTGGAAGCAAAAGTCAAACAAGTATTGGAGACTTTTGAGCTAGAATCCCTACAAGACCAATTCGTGAATTTGCTAAGCGGTGGAGAGCAAAAACGCGTTGCGCTTGCGTGTCTTTTGCTAACCAAGCCGGATATTTTGTTGCTAGATGAGCCGACAAACCACCTAGATGTGCAAATGGTAGAGTTTTTGGAATCTATGCTGTTACGTGCAAATTGGACATTGGTGTTTATTAGCCACGACCGCTATTTCATTGATAGAATCGCAACGCGTGTGGTAGAGGTAGAGGAGGGGAGATTGCGTTATTTCAAGGGCGGATATAGTGATTATTTGCGCCAGAAAGAAGCGTTGCTCTTAAGCCTTGCCAAAAGCCACGAAACACTTTTAAAGCACCTTAAAGCAGAGGAGGAATGGTTAGCGCGTGGAGTGCGTGCGAGAGTGAAACGCAATGAGGGGCGCAAAGAACGGTTAATGCAAATGCGCCAAGAGGCAAAAACGAATCCCTCTATCATTCGCAAGATGCGTTTAGAGCTAGAGCGGGAGCGCAAAAATTTCAACCAAGAAGAGGGCGTTAATCGCAAAAAAATGTTGTTTGAAACAAAGAATCTCTGCGTAGAAATGGGCGGCAAAGTTTTGATTCGTGATTTCACTACAAGGATTTTGCAGTGTAATAAAATCGCAATCGTAGGGCGCAATGGCGCGGGGAAATCTACTTTGCTCAAACTCTTTTTGGGACAAATTAAGCCGACAAGCGGGAGCATTGAATGCGGAGAGGTGAAGATTGGCTATTTTGACCAACACCGAGAAAGCCTAGATGATAGCAAGGATTTGCTAGAGACTTTTTGCCCTTTTGGGGGAGACCATATTGAGGTGCGCGGCAAGAGTATGCACATTTTTGGCTATTTGAAGAATTTTTTGTTTCCTAAAGAGTTTTTGGACAAAAAAATTGGAGCATTAAGCGGAGGAGAAAAGAATCGTGTCGCACTCGCCTTGCTTTTTACGAAGTCGTATGATTGTTTAATCCTAGATGAGCCCACAAATGATTTGGATATTCCCACGATTAATATTTTGGAGGAATACTTACAAAGCTTTGAGGGAACGATTATTTTTGTGAGCCACGACCGCTACTTTGTGGATAAAATCGCACAAAAGCTCTATGTTTTTAGAGGCAATGGCGAGGTAATGGAATCGCACAAAAGCTTTAGCGAATATTTAGAGATTGAAAGCGAATTAAGAGAATATCAGACTTTAAGCGCAGAGCTAGATTCGCAAAATACCGCTCAAGATTCCAAAGAATCCCGAAATTCCCAAAGCCCAAATGCGAAGAAAACGAAATTAAGCTATCATCAAAAGCGATTATTGGAGATTTTGCCACAAGAGATTGAAGCCTTAGAAATAGAGATTAAAGAGCTTGAAAAGGCGTTGTTTAGCGGAGATTTAAGCACGCAGGAGTTGCAAGAAAAATCGGTAGAGTTTGAAGCTAAAAAAGCATTGTGCGAGGAAAAAATTATGCAATATTTGGAGTTAGAGGAAAAGGAATCGCAACTTTAATGAATTAAGTTTCTTGCAAGGGTGCAATAGCTGATTTTTGTCCTTGCGAGGAATGAAACGCCGAAGCAATCCATAATATAGAACTTTAGAAAAATAAAACAACAGAATCTTAATAATGGCATACTTTTTGCTTAGGATTCTACATATCTTATTTTAAAGAGTTAAAATGACAAGAAAAGCTTTAAGTCTTGCGTTGGCAAGTGTTTTAAGTTGCACAATCGCATTTGGTGCAGATAGCAACTATACCACAGAGGGTAAAGAGAAAGTTACGAGAAATGGCGTCAATATCTTTTTAGAGCCAAATTCACCCAATAAACAGAAATATTTAAGCGGTGAGTTTGATAAGGCGTTAGAAAGAATGAAAAAAGGTTACCAAGAGAATGCTAAAATGCAACCAAAAGCTTCCGCACCTTTGGTTACACAGGTATTGATTCTCAATGTTTGTTCTGAAAAAATGAAGCAAGATACAGGTTATGACTGTGAGGAAATAACCGACAATCAAACTTCTACCGGTTTTGACCATAGCGGAAATCCTTTTGAGGTTGATACAGGTGTTGTAGGCTATGGCGGACATAGCTATGATAGGGCAAAATTTGCAGGAAATGAAGCGGTGCAATTGAAATCTGAAGGCGTGGATTTGAATGGAGACAACATTGTAGATGGTTTTATTGATATTTGGGATATTTCAAAGCCAAAAAATACTAACGGAACTTTTGAATTTACAGCTACTTCTATCAATAATGCAGCAGTATCTAAATCCACTTCTATTTATATCAAGTAAAGGATTCCTATGCAAATTAGCACAAATTCTTATGCGAGAGAAGTTTCTCTTCTCTACCAAACAACGCAGAAACAGCAAGAGAATACAACTTCCTTTGATACGCTTTTGTCTATGCAAAACAATCAAAACCAAGCAGAAAATCAAAGATCGCAAAAGGCTAATGTTAGTAGTTTAAGTGAATTTGGTGTAAGTATGAATAGTGAGGAGGGGCGAACGATACGCACAGCACAAATCGTCTCCGCGATTCAACAATACGCAAAAGAGCATAACACAGACCCGCTTAAAGTGAATTGGCAGACTGCAAATGCAAGTTGGAATCAAAAGCTTAGGAATGCCTCTAGCGATGAGCAAAAAGAAATGTTAGAAAATGTGCTAGAGGTTTTAGAATCTGAAACTGCGATTCAAAGAGGCTTGTATATGGGAGAGACAGAAAGCCCAGCGCATTTTGAGCAACGCAAAAGCGCAGCCATTGACATTTTAAGCGAGATTCTGCAAGGGATTAAGGCTTAAGATTCTTGCAGATTAAATAAGGAGAATTTATGCAAATCACACAAAATTATCAGGATTTATCCCTATATAGGAATCCCTCCAATAAAACTTCGCAATCCCAAGAGCAGACGAAAACCTTTGGCGAGTATCTCGGTATGGTAGTGCCAACAGAGGAAAAACTAACGCAATGGGAAAGTGAAAGCCAAAACAAGCAAGAGGATTCTACACCTACGCTTGATAGAGGGACACACGCCCTTGCCCTTGCGGCAAAATTTGCCAACGACATAGAAAAGGCGATGAAAGCACAAGGAATCAGTGATGTTTCTAAGCTAGATAAGGCGATTTTCAACCAAGTGCGAAGGGAGAGTAGCCTAGAATCTAGTCCAGAAAAAATCCAAGATTTGCTTGATGAGACAATTTTTGCATTGCAAAACAATAGAGTGCAAAGTGGGAATTTGAGCAATGGAGCATTTGAGAGCCAAACGCAATTTGAAGCGCGAAAGACAAAGACAATAGATATTTTAAGTGAGATTCTGCAAGGAATTAAAGCGTAAGATTTTCTCTCCTAATGGGGCAGGGGGCTCTACTTGCGAAGCGTTCCCCTTAAACCCCAACCCCTAGCACGCTTCCTCCTCGTCATTGCGAAGCAATGCCGAAGTAATCTATAATCCGACAAAATTTAATCTCTACAATGGAATCTTAAAAACAATCCAAAATTATGGATTGCCGCGACTTGATAAATCAAGTCTCGCAATGACGCAGTGGCGATTTTACCTTTTGCAAGGACGCATACCAATCTATCTGCGATAGAATCCCGCGAGTCCTATAACAGCTTGGCAATTTCTTTTGCGTGGTAGGTAATGATAATGTCTGCTCCTGCGCGTTTAAAGCCAATCATTGTTTCTAGCAAAACGCGTTCATAATCAATCAAATGATTCTTTTGTGCAAATTTCAGCATTGCATATTCCCCACTTACATTATACACCGCAAGGGGCAATAGGGTGCGCTCTCTAATGTCGCGCACAATGTCAAGATAGGCAAGTGCGGGCTTAACCATTAAAATATCTGCGCCTTGTCTCTCATCTTCTAGGCTCTCTAGGATTGCTTCTCGGCGGTTTGCGGGATTTTGTTGGTAACTTTTGCGGTCTCCGAAGCTTGGCGTGCTGTTTGCAACATCTCGGAAAGGTCCATAATAGCCACTTGCGAACTTGGTAGAATAGCTCATCAGTGGAATATGAGAAAAGCCTGCGCTATCCAATGCGTTGCGCAAGTGTTCTATCATTCCGTCCATCATTCCACTTGGCGCAATCAAATCTGCGCCCGCTTGCGCAAGCACAAGGGCTTGTTTGTTTAGAATCTCTAGGGTTAAATCATTATCCACGCTCTGTAATTTTGGGTTTAGGATTCCACAATGCCCGTGGTCTGTGTATTCGCAGAAGCATAAATCTACGCAAAGGAGCATTTGGGGGAATTTTGCTTTGATTGCGCGCAAGGCTTGTGCGATAATGCCCTCCGAACTTAGTGCCTCACTACCTACACTATCTTTAATGGCTGGAATCCCAAAAAGCATAATTGCTTCAATGCCTAACCGCTCTAGCTCCTCACATTCTTTTAAGGCATTATCAATGCTTAGTTGATAGACATCAGGCATAGAGGGTATTGCATTTTTAATGCCCTCTCCGTGTGTAATAAAGAGAGGATAGATTAAGTCTTTTGTGCGCAAGCTTGTTTCCTCTACAAGATTCCTTACGACAGGGTTTAGCCGAACTCTTCTTAAACGTTTAAACATATTTTTCCTTTATGTTGGTTTTGGCAATAATGCCTTGAATGATAAAGTAATTTTTATCCTTTTCGTGGTGGTAATCTAACTTCAATCCTTGAGATTCCAAAGTACTTTTGACGATATAGATTCCTAATCCCAAGCCACCATTTTTATTGGATTTGCTATCCTTGAAAAAGGGTTTGGCGTGGTCTTTTAGGCTATAAGGCAAAGGCGCACCAAAGTTTGAAACTAAAAGATTCTCGTTTTGGATTTCAATTTCTACCTTGTCTTTTGTTTTGTATTTTAGCGCATTATCTAGTAAATTTTTAATAGCCAAAGCAAGCATTTCAAAGTCGCAGTGCAAAAGATAATTTTCTCTAGGCAAAATAAAAAGCTCTTGGATTTGTTCCTTGTCTAAAAGTAGCATTACAAAGACGCGCTGTAAAATATCCTTTAACACATAGTTTTGTTTGTTAAGGCAATAATTGCGTGAGCTTAATTCTTCAATCTTGGCAAATTCATTGATGAGGCTATTTAAGCGGTCAAACACGCTACAAAGTCGTTCTTTGTAGAGTGGATTGTCTATCATTTCCGCCGTGATTCTGCCTTTAGTAATGGGGGTTTTGAGCTCGTGCATAATGGAACGCAAAAAGAGATGTCTGGATTGGTTGAGAGCATTGATTTTTTCTGCGGCATTTTCAAATTCACGCGAGAGCTCGCCGATTTCGTCATTTTGGTTGATTTTGCAAGAAATATTTGTTTGCCCATCGGCAAATTTACGAATCTCTTTGCGCAAAGTTTTAAGCGGTAGAATGCTTTTAATCACAAGTGCAAACAAAAAGACAACTACCAAAAAGGCAAAAAATGTAATTAAATAATAGTTAAAAAGTCTATGGGAATATAAGCCGCCGTAGAGCTTCCATTCTTGTGGAGTTTGTAAAAAAAGATAAATGCCGTTTTCTTGCTTGATGATTTTTGCAATCATTCCATTATTGAGATTCTGCGTTAAGTGATTCTGGAATTGTTCTAATGTTTTGGCATCTTGGATTTGGTGCAAGTCTAGCTCTTTAAGATATTTTTCAATCAATTCTATATTGCCACCAAACCGCACCAATTGGTTAATCGTGGTTAAAAATTGATTGTATTTGAGCTGGTCTTTTAAGATGCCCTCATTGATTTCCTCTCGGATAAAATAATAAGAAAATGCACCTAAGCAAATGATAGCAACGATAAATAAAATCGTGATTTTGACGAAAATAGAATTTTTAATCATCTTTATAATTGCAATTTATAACCAATTCCACGCACAGAAAAGATGAACTTTTTGTCCCCTCTTTCTATCTTGCTGCGCAAGCGTCCAATGATGACATCAATGCTCTTGTTGCTAGAGTCTGGGTTAATAGAATCTGAATGTGCGGCGATAGAATCACGCGTTAAGGCTTGATTGACATTTTCAAGCATAAAGCTTAGAATCTCATATTCCGCTTTAGTCAAATTAAGTGCTTCCTCGTTGAGGTAAATTTCTCTACTTCCTTTGTCAAGCACAAAGGGCAAAATAGATGTTTCTGCTTGGTTTGGTTGGTTGGATAAATTATATCTACGAAGGACACTATGGATTCTCGCAATGAGTTCTTTTGGGTCGTAAGGCTTAGGGATATAATCGTCTGCACCAAATTCTAGCCCTAGCACTCTATCGTCAATATCGTGTCTTGCCGAAGAGATGATAATCGGGATTCGTTTTTCTTTTGCGACCTTCTTGCAAACTTCAAGCCCATCTAGGTTTGGGAGTGTTAGATCTAAAAGAAGGAGGTCAAAATGTCGAGTGTTGATTGCACTCATGCCTGTATAGGGCTCATCATAATTCGTTACATTAATATCATGAGCTTTCAAGTATTCACCAAGAATGGTCGCTAACTCCAAATCATCTTCTATCATCAGGACTTCTAGCACGGCATTTTCCTTGCAAAAAGGAGGATTGGGTATTTTAGGGGGTTAAAGAAAAATTTAGGAAAATGCCCACTAGAATTGACAATAATTTCAAAGAACTTACTCACGCTAAGTGTCCTTAAGCAAAGGAGAAGTGGATGAAAAACTTTTCGTAAAAGGTCCAAACCTAACATTGTGTTAAGCTTGTCTCTCAACTCATCCCGTTGAGATGACGAAATTATAAAAGAAAATAGTAAATCAAAGGTAAATAAAAAAAATTTTTTCATTTTTGATTCTTTTTTTCGTCAATAATGGCTAAAGTAAATTCTAAAAAATTCAAAATCATATCTACTTTTGTTTCAATATTGCGATTATTTGGCGATTGTAAGCCCTCAAAAAGCACGAGGATTCTTTCTTGCAAGGCATTAAGAAATTTTTCTTCTTCCAAATAGGATTTGGTTAGCAGTGCTTTAAGCTCTTCGGTGTTTTTGAAGTCTAGCTTTTCAATTTTGCGTGCGTAAGGATTCTGTGTGTTGGTGTTTTGGCTTGGATTGTCTGGGGGTAGAATGTCTAATAAGGCATCACGTTCAAGCTTGGGTTCTTCTAATGTATCGTTTGGGTTGGATTCTTTGATAGAATCGCCCGTGTCAATTTCGGCTAATGTTTGTAAAATCGCTTCTTTTAGTTCCATAGTTGTCCTAACCACCTTTCAAACTCATTAAATTCTACTTCACTATCCATCTGGATAAAGAGATTCAACATATCCTCCCTTGCTTTACCATAGTTTTTGCGATTGCTGACTAGACGTTTTAGGGCGATTTTGGCTTCAATGTTGCTAGGGTCTTCTTCTAAAATGGTTTTATAAATCTCCGCTGCTTCGTGAGCGTGTCCTTGTATTTCATAAATGCTTGCGAGCGTTAGAGTTTTCATTAGAATCCTTGACTTTTGCAGGGCTTTAAATCTGTCATTTATTTTACAATCAAAATAGGAATCGGGGATTTTTGTGAAAAATCGTTTTGATTGGTAGAAAAGATTTTATTCCAAAAGCTCTCCTCGCTCTGTCCAATGACGAGCAAATCAAAATCTTTAGCATAAGCTAGAACTTCTGTTACAGCTTCGCCCTCTAGTAACTTTTGTTTGATATTGACGCCTTTGTCGGTGAAAATTGCACAAAATTCTTCTAGTAATTTATCGCTTTGTGCGTTTTCCTTTTTTTCAATTTCCTCATAAGCCGCAAGTGCCGCTTCTCCATAAAGCATAATGGGGGTTTTGACGTGAATAATAGTGATAGCGCAATCGTCTCTATCGCCAAAGAAATTTACTACAAATTCCGCCGCTTTTTGACAAGATTTCGTCCCATCTACGGCAAATAAAATCTTTTTCATCGCAAGCCTTATTAAATAAAATGATAAAAATTATATCAAAATCTGTGCGAAATCTTGCAAAATTCACAGAAAATAAAGTAAGAATGCGCTACGATTTTTAAGCTAAAATTTACACAAAAAGAATAGGTAATGCAAGATATTCTACGACATATCCCAAAAACAGATAAATTGCTCAATGCGCTAAAGAACGCATTGGGGGGTAATTTTAATTCAGGTTTAGTCAAAAATCTCCTTGTGGAATTTTTAAACGACTATCGTCAAGATTTGTTACAAGGGGACAAGATTCTGGATTTGGAATCTTGTGTCCAACAAGTTGCCAAACGATACCACGCCCTCACACAAAAATCCTTAAAACCTCTCGTTAATGCTACCGGAATCGTGGTACATACGAATCTCGGGCGCAGTGTGTTTTCTCCCTCAATCTTGCAAGAGATTTTACCCATTTTGACGCGTTATAATAATTTAGAATACGACCAAGAAAGGGGGAATCGCAGCGAACGTTATGTGCATTTAAAGGGTTTATTTAAGGCACTTTTGGGAGCAGAAGATGTCTTGGTGGTTAATAATAACGCCGCAGCGGTTTTTTTGATTTTCAATACTTTTGCCAAAGGCAAAGAAGTGGTTGTCTCACGTGGAGAGCTGATTGAAATTGGCGGGAGTTTTCGGATTCCAAGAGTTATGGCGGATTCTGGTGCGATTTTGCGTGAGATTGGCACAACAAACAAAACGCATTTGAAAGATTATCAAGAAGCGATTAATGAAAATACGGCAATGCTGTTTAAGGCGCACAAGTCTAATTATGCTATGAGTGGGTTTGTAAAAGAAGTTGAATTTAGAGAAATCGTAGAGCTCGCTGCTACAAAGAATCTTATTGATTATTATGATTTGGGAAGCGGATATTTCGGCTTGAATGGATTTGAGAATAGCCTCAAGAAATTTGAACCTGCTTTAGAGGAGATTGCAAGCCTTAATCCAAGCCTTGTAAGCTTTAGTGGAGATAAACTCTTAGGTGGGGCGCAAGCGGGAATTATTTTTGGCAAAAAAGCCTTGATAGACAAACTCAAGAAAAACCAACTTTTAAGAATGTTGCGTGTAGATAAATTCACGATTGCAGCCCTTGAGGCGACATTAAATGCTTATTTGGAGGGCAAAACAGAAAAAATCCCTACTTGCCATTTATTGCTTAGGGATAAAGAGGAGCTAAGACGCAAGGCAGAGACATTGGCGAGTCTGATTCCAAAAGATTTTGCCCCCAAAGTCGTACCGACCAAAAGTTATAGCGGAGGAGGGGCAATGCCGAGCCATTATTTAGAATCTTTTGGGGTTGCGATTGCGGCAAAAGATTTAGCAGCTTTTGGCTCTGATGAGGAGCAGTTAGAAAGGTATTTGCGTAAAGAGGGCATTATCGCAAGGTTAGAAAGTGGTGCATTGATTTTGGATTTGCGCACTTTACTAGAAGGCGATGAGGAAAGAATCGCAGAGGCTTTTATGAAATTTAAAAACAAATAAGTTTAAATAGAAATGAGGGAATCAATGCAAGAAAATTTAATTATTGGCACAATGGGGCATATTGACCACGGCAAGACAAGTTTAATTGCCGCAATGAATGGATTTTGGGGCGATAGTTTCGCGCAAGAAAAAGAGCGGGGTATTACATTAGATTTAAGCTTTTCTAATTTAAGCCAAAAAGAAAAAAATATTTCTTTTATTGATGTGCCCGGACACGAAAAATTAGTGAAGAATATGATTGCTGGGGCATTTGGCGTGGATTATGCACTGCTTTTGATTGCTGCAAATGAGGGGATTATGCCCCAAACATTAGAGCATTTAAGGATTGCTTATTTGCTTGGCATTAGTGATTTTATTGTCGTATTGAGTAAATCTGATTTGGTGGATTTAGAAAGAATAGAGGAGCTAAAGGGGGAGGTTAAAAGGCTTTTTGATAAATTCCCAAGCTTGAATTTTCAGATTTTGAGTTGTTCTATCCACGATAAACAGAGCATTCAAGCATTAGAGGAAGTGCTTTTTGCATTACCTAAAAAGAATCATAAGGATTTGGGATTTTTCCGCTACTATATTGACCGCGCATTCGTGATTAAAGGTGCGGGTTGTGTTGTGAGCGGAACATTAATGAATGGAGATTTAGATAGTAAAGAAAAAATATGGTGTGCGCAGCTTGGAAGAATGCTTGGGATTAAGAATCTCCAAGTGCATGGGCAATCCCAATCCATAGCTCCTAATGGCGCACGCGTAGCGATTAATCTCAATGGTGTTTCGCACCAAGAATTAAAACGTGGGGATTTGCTTACAAAGAGAGGATATTTGCGCGGATTTGATAGCATAGAAGTAGAGATTTGCGCCTTTGAAGCAATTGAGCATAATAGCGAAGTGCAGCTCTTTATAGGAGCAATGCGTTGCGATGCGCGCATATTGTTTTTGGATAAAAATAAAAAGTTTGCAACATTAAAAACCTCAACCCCAATCTTTGGCATATTTAATGAAAGGTTCATCTTGCGTGATGATAGGCAAACTTTGGGCGGAGGTAGAATCTTGAATCCTATTGTAGATCCGATGAAAAAGGCACAAAAGGTAAAATATTTAAATCTTTTAAGTGAGGGAGACTTAAGGGGTGCTTTTGCGGTTATGCTGCAAGCACACAAAAAAGGCTTTGGGCTTATTAGTGCGACTCAACGTTTCGGGATTTCACAATCTAGGGCATTAGAGATTGCGTCAGAGATTCCACAATGTTTTGTGTGTGAAAAGGAATTGATTGTTTATCCAAAAGCCGCTAGAGAAATGGTGTATAAAATGATTTTAGGGATTTTGTCCAAGAATCCTAACGCACTTTTGAGTGCGGCACTTTTGAGCCAAAAGCATAGTTGGATTGCGGAAGAATTTGCTAAAAGTGTTTTGGAGGAAAGCTTGGAGAGGGGAGAATTAAACAAAGTGGATTCTTTTTATATTTCCCCTAATAATGTTTTAGGATTAGAGGCGAGCGATACCAAACAGATTGCGGATTATTTTTATAGAACGATTTATCAAACCCTGCAAAGTCAGGAGTTTCAGCCCATTGCTCCTTATAATTTATATGACGCATTGGATATTGATAGGCAAACAGGGGATTCCGTTTTCAAACGTTTGACGCGTGAGAAAAAGATTGTGCGCTTGAATCATCGGTTGTTTATTTGCAGCGATGTTTTGGCGCGTCTGCTTGAGTTAATGCGTAAAATTATTCAAAAAGAAGGACATTTGGATTTAGAGAATTTCAAGGCGCATTTTAATCTAAGTCGTAAATATCTCATTGCTTATTTGGATTATTTGGATAGTTTTGATGATATTGTAAATACCGATGGCAGACGCACCTTTAAATAGCTCGGATTATCTAATGCTTGATAGATTACAGAATCCACCTCTAAACAAAGAGCTAAACCAGTATTTAATAGACATTAAAACGGCAAATTATCAATCTATCTTTCCTGTGCAATCTCAAGAGATTTTTAAAGAAAAAGCAGCACTCTGCGAGCTTTTGGGGAAAAAGTTTTCGCGTCCTTTTAGTTTTAACTTGGAATCTTTTTATTGTTTGCTCACAAATCTTTGTAGTGCAAATTGGAAAATTGCCCTTGCACTTTCGTCCCACGATATGCTTTATTGTGCTTATTGGGAGTTGCCTTTACAATACAGAGAAAATATTTTTCCTCTTTTGCCAGATTTTACGAGTGGAAGCATTAGCCAAGATTCCATTAATGCCGCACTGAATTGGGGGGCAAATTGTTTTATTGTGCCCGTTTTAAACGAGGATATTTTGACGCTTAATGCAATAGAATCCTTGCCCCAAAATGTTATCAAAGTTGTAGATATTAGCTATGCTCTTGCATTAAATCTGCCCCTGCCTCAAGCGGATATTATGCTGCTTAATGGAGAAAATTTAGGAATTATGCGCCCTTTTGGCATTTTCGCTTCTAATGAGTATTGGGGCGTTTATGGCGTTTCCAATAATTTTTTGGAGATTCCACGTCTTTATGAGACTTTCCGACAAGCCATTATGCTTAAAAACTCTAATGCAAAATCTGCGACAAACGAGATTCCAATCGATTTGGCGCGCATTTTCTTTGACGCTTTGTGCATTAATTTGGAGAAAATGGGAATGAGGGAGAGTTGCTATTTGTTTTATCAAACGCCGCCAAATACTTTAGCTTTGGGACTTAAAGGAATCAAGGCGCGGAATCTGATTCAAAGCTTGCTTTTTGACGATATTGGTGTAATTAATGGGCAAGAATGTCTCTTTGGTTTTGCGCGTCCTTCTTTCGTGCTACGTGAAATGGGATATAGCGAGGCGCAAGCGAGAGAATTATTGAGCCTTAGTTTTTTAGATATTTCTTCAAGTCTGATTCCAGAAATTGCCCAAAAAATTGCAAAGAGATATTTGCAGCTAAGAAATTTAGAGCATTAAACAAAATTTTCTTTCAAGGAAGTAAAATAATGGGAGATAAAGCACAGAGTTTAAGGGAAGCCATAGAATCTTTACAGAATGCAGCGCAAGGATTCTATCGGCAGGCAGAGATTGTACCACTTTTAAATGCACAGGATAGAGTTTTGGCAGAGGCAGTCTATGCTCAAAAGGCATTGCCTTGTTTTGATAATTCTGCAATGGACGGCTACGCGTTAAAGGCGAGTGATGCAGGAAGGACCTTGCATATTAAAACAAGCATTTTTGCAGGCGATTGCACGCAAGTAGCTTTAGAGAATTTAGAATGTGCGAAGATTATGACAGGTGCGAAAGTTCCTAGTGGTGCAGATTGTGTTGTGCCTTTTGAGGAAGTTGAGGGAGGATTTGGAAACACAACTCAAATCTATGCACCACATACTTTAAAGCAGGGTGCGAATATTCGCAAGTGTGGTGAAGAAGTCGCGCAAGATTCTTTGCTTTTAGAAAAAGGTTCAAATTTAAATGCAGATTCTCTTACTTTGCTTGCTACGCAGGGCATTAGTTATATCAAGGTTTTTGCGCCTTTAAGGATTAGTGTGTTTGCAAGTGGTGATGAGCTAAAGGAAATATGGGAGCAGGCAGATTCTCATCACATTTACAATTCTAATGCCACGATGATTGCCGCAATCCTCAAGAGCTATGGCTTTGAAAGTCATTATGGCGGAATCTTAAAAGATGATTGCGATTCTATCAAGGCAGCATTGGAGTCTCAAAGTGATGTGATTTTTACAAGTGGTGGGGCAAGTAAAGGCGAAGCGGATTTTATGCGAGAGGCTTTAAAGAGATGTGGCGCACAAATGGTGTTAGAGGGTGTGCAAATCAAGCCGGGAAAGCCCATAATGGTTGCAAAATTGGATTCTAAATTCATTGTTGCATTACCGGGAAATCCTTTAGCCGGAGCAGTTTTATTGCGTTTGCTTATCGTGCCATTTTTGTATCAATTAAGTGGGGCAAGGGCTTATTATCCTCAATTTCTGTTGTTCAAATCTGCGCAGAATCTTACGCGCAAGAAACGTACGGAGGCTTTGCTTGGGTTTATGCAAGAGGATTGTGTGTATTTTGTCAAAAAAGGAAAGTATGGTTCTAGTGAAGTTACTCCAATGGCTTTAAGCAATGCGCTAGTTGTGTTTGACGCATCACGCGATTCTATTGCAGAAGGTGAGCCATTAAAGGTTTTGCCCTTTAAAATGGAATTTGGCATTAAAAAGTCAGATTTTATTAATTAGACGTAAAAGTGAAATCGCAAATTAGAATATCTTTAGAAAAAGTAAGTAAAATTACGCAAAGATTGCAGAAAAAAGGGAGAAGATGAAAATTCTTGCTATCATTGGACTTGGATATGTTGGGTTGCCTTTAGCGGTGGAATTTGGCAAGACTTATAAGGTGCTAGGATTTGATATTTTTCAAACACGAATTGAAGAATTAAAGAGTGGTTATGACCGCACATTAGAAGTAGAAGAAGCAGAGCTGAAAAGTGCTACAAATTTATATTTTACGACAAATTTGGAAGATTTAAAGGAGGCGCAGATTTTTATTGTTACCGTGCCAACCCCGATTGATCATTATAACAAGCCTGATTTGACACCACTTCAAAAAGCCTCTAGTAGTGTAGGAAAAGTACTTAAAAAGGGTGATATTGTCATCTATGAAAGCACGGTTTATCCCGGCTGCACAGAAGAGGATTGTGTGCCGATTTTGGAACGTGAGAGTGGCTTGAAATTCAATGTGGATTTTTTCTGCGGATATTCACCAGAACGTATCAATCCTGGTGATAAAACGCACCGTTTGCCTAATATCAAAAAGGTAACGAGTGGTTCTACACCTCAAATAGCAGAGGAAATCAATGCGCTTTATGCAAGTATTATTACAGCAGGTACGCATAAAGCCCCAAGCATTAAAGTCGCGGAAGCGGCAAAAGTAATTGAAAATTCACAACGAGATATTAACATTGCTTTTGTCAATGAACTTGCGTTAATTTTTGAACGTTTGGGCATTGATACCTTAGAAGTGTTGGAAGCAGCGGGAAGCAAATGGAACTTTTTACCCTTTCGTCCGGGTCTTGTTGGGGGGCATTGTATCGGTGTAGATCCTTATTACCTTACGCACAAAGCAGAATCTCTAGGTTACCATTCTCAAGTGATTCTAGCAGGACGACATATTAATGATAATATGGGAATTGTCGTTGCAGAAAGGGTCATTAAACTGATGATTAAAAACAAGCATCAAATCATTGGTAGCAAAGTTGCTATTCTTGGAATCACTTTTAAAGAAAATTGTCCAGATATTCGTAATTCTCGCGTGGTAGATGTAATTAGAGAATTGCAAGATTTTGAATGCAAGGTGGATATTTATGACTCGTGGGCAAGTGCAGAGGAAGTCCAAAAGGAATATGGTTTGATATTGCAAGAAATGGAAAACTTTAGATTGCACGACTATCAAGCTGTGATTATCGCAGTGGCACACAATGAATTTAAAACATTAGACTTTAGTCATCGGGGTGAAGTTGTTGTCTATGATTTAAAGGGTATTTTACCAAAAGAACAGGTGAGCGGTAGGCTTTAATGTATCAAATTGACACAAAAAGACAATATAGCTACACTTCTTCTTGCATTAGACCTTTTGATGTGCAAGAATATTTCCCGCTAAAAATTGACATTAATAAGGCAATTTTTAAGAATGCCTTATTGTGCCCCCCCCCCCCAGAAAATAAGCCTTTAAAGGCAAGAGAAGCCAATCAGTGCCTGCAAGAATTGTTTGTATCTTTGCAAGGCGATTTTGAAAAAAGGCAAAAAAGCATAGAGAGAGAACTCAATGTGCGCGGAATCCCAAAGCAGCTAGCCTTTTGCTTTTATCTCAATGTCTTTATACACAAGAGCAAGCATTACACTCCAAGAGAATTGAAAGAAAGTGTGCAGTTTGCAACGCTGATAGAATATTTTATCAAATTGCAATATGGACATTGTGGGCAGAAGTCCTATGCGCTTTGTATGTTATTGGAAAATTTTGGAATAGAGGCTAGAGTAATCAGTTATAGCGATATTTTTGGTTGGGCGCACGGATTTTGTGAGGTGTTTATCAATGAGAAATGGCAGATTTTAGACCCAACTTTTAATATGTATTTTGATATTGGAGTGCAAGAAATCATTAAGAATCCTTATTGCAAGCGCAAGATTTTGAGCTTTTATTCCAATGAATTTTGGGTGGATAAAAGCCAAGGATACGAGCAGTTTATCCAAACTCAAATTGATGCCAACCACCACACGACTTTTAAATATAATAAGGAATGGTTTATGTTTATGGGATTCTATCCTTTTGTGCCCCCGATTTTGTATTTTAATCAAATAAACAATGGGCAAAAGATTGAACTCTATGACATACGAAAAGATACGCGTTATCAATTTGTGTAAATAATTGCAATAGTTTGTGAATCATTTATGATTCTCGCAAAGACGAAGTTTGTCATTATGAAGTTGGATTCGTCAGCGAGTTTGAGCAATCACGATAAGAAATTATGATTCCTCATCGTGATAGGCGGCATAAAGATGTTGTGTCATCACAAGCAAGTCTTTACTGACTTTATTGGCAGTGTCAATATCATTAAGGATAGAAGAGGCATTATTGGCACTGATTTTGTTATCAAGAATCAGTTTTTCTACCTTGCTAATGGCGTTGTCATCGGCTTGGTCTAATAGTGCAGAGCCCTTACGAATGCTTGCCAAAATCAGCTGGACTTTCTCATCTGAAATAGTTTCAAGGTTTTCAATACTGCGTAGAGTTTCGGCTAAATTAATCCGTATTTCATTATAAATCTCTGCTAATGCTTCATTGGAAGTTTGTGTTGCTTCCTTTAGATTGCGGTAAAGCATTTTTAATTGGTGGATAGACTCTACTGCCCTACGCGCTGCCTTTTTGATATGCGCAATTTCGCTCATTTGGTCTTTTTCGTGGATATAGGTTTGTGCAATAGTCGCGAAGTCGAACATTTTGTCAAAAAGATATTTGATATTCTTTTGATAAAAATTGTCAAAATCTACATCTCTTCTATACAATTTTTTCTTCGCAATAATCTCGCGGAAAGGCGTGTTGGAATGGATTTCTTTACGCGTAAATCCGAGCGCATAGGTGAGGACTAAAAAGCAGTTATCATATAAGTGTTCCATTTCATTTCTTAGAGCTTCAATTGCGGTATCGGGGTATTCTACAATAGAATGATTAAGGTAGATTGGCTCGTATTTTTTCGCTTCTTTATCCACGATGAATTTTTCAAGAAGCCAAACCATTTTTTCTATGAAAGGCATCATCAAGGCAATGCCTACGATATTAAAGAGCGTGTGGAATGCAGTGAGCTGCAAGATATAATCATCGCTTGCGATTCCAACCGCATCACAAAAGAGACGCACAACAGAAATCATTTGGTGCAAAAAGACAACCGCCACAAGTGCCGTTACGCTATTGAAGAGCAAGTGCGCCGCAGCAAGTCTTTTGCCTGTGATGTTTGTGCCAATAGAGCCAATAATTGCCATTACGGTGCTACCGATATTAGAGCCAATCGCAAAACCTAGTGCATTTTCATAGCTCATTTGTCCTGCGGCTAGAATCGTGATTGCCACAAGCAAGCTTGCATTGGAGCTTTGCATAATCACGGTAAGCACGATTCCTATAAAAACAAATAAAGAGACGCCCAAGATTCCGCTCATTTGCCCATATTGCGCAATATCTACAATGTCTTTTAGCTCATTGAATCCACTTTTGACGAGCGAGATTCCAAGAAAAAAGAATCCAATGCCACAGAGAATTGAACCAAAGGCTTTAGAAGTTTTTGAGTTTTGGAGGTTTAAAATCACACCAAAGACGAGCAAGGGCATCGTAATAGAGGAAATATCAAATTTCACACCCGCAATCGCAATTACCCAAGCAACAATCGTTGTGCCGACATTCGCCCCGAAAATTATCCCAATCCCTTGCCCTAAGGTGATAAATCCAGCGGATAAAAAAGAGATTGCGAGCACAGAAACAAGCCCGCTGCTTTGCATAATCATCGTAGAAATTGCACCAAAAATCAAACTTTTAGTCGCGGTGTTTGCCCATTTTTTTAACACTCTTTCGATAAAGGTGCTGAAGTTGCTAAAGCCATTTTTGAGACACATTACACCATATAAGAAAATGGCGATTCCAGAACACGCTCCCAAAAATGAGCTAGATTCATAAAACAAATATCCCAAAACACCAAAAACGAGAAGTAATATAATGCTGCGCATTGGCTTTCCTTGAATTAAAAGTGAAAAAGCAAAGGGTTATTTTACGACTATTATTATTAAATTAATATAAGCTTAAGGTTAATCAAAATGGAATATTGTCATCTTGTTTTTGCAAGTGCGGGCAAAGCAATCTAGTATTGTATAAAGCAAAGGAATCTTTAAGCTTTTGCGTTGTTTATTGCATTATTTATAGATTGGTTTTGTGGAGATGGCGGATTATTTCATCTCGTAATAGTGGGGATTCTTTGATATTGGATTCAATGGCGAGCAGTTCCTCATAATACTTTTTGCTTGAGATTAACATTTCGTTAAACCTGAATCCTAGCATTACAATGCAATAAAGATTTGGCTTGTGTTTTTTCCAATTATAAAGCGTCTTGGTGTCAATTTGTAAAATCCCTGCAATATCGCGTTGGGATAGTTTGGAGTGGAGGAAGTGGTCTTCTTGTTTTGGCATAAGATTCCTTTAAAAGCATATTTTTCAAGGAATGTATAGAATTTTCTTATAATTTTTAACAAGGGAATAATTACATAAATTTATTATTATATCAGTAATTATTACTTTGTTATTCTCTAAATAAAAGTAAGGTAGAAATCCAGATTATAAAATTAGTTTAGGAGGTCAAATTGGACGCACATAGTCTAATATCACAATGGTCAGGTAAAATTCCTGCGGATTCTGTATATACACTACAAGAGGAGATTAAATCACTTTCTCAGGAAAAAATCGCAACTCTTTATTCTCTTTCTCTGAAAAATAAATTTATTGGACTTGTTCTTGGGCTTTTTCTCGGAGGTTTGGGGGTGGATAGATTCTATAAAGGAGACAAGAGATTGGGGGTTTATAAATTAACCCTTATGTGTGTTTATATTGTTGTTTTATCCATTGGTGGGGCACTTGGAAGTCAAGTTATAGCCGGATTTGGTGGCATATTAGGATTGGTTGTTACTATATGGGCAATCACGGATTTGTTTTTGGTTTGGAGGGGAATCCCAAAAGATAATTTGACGAAGATTCGTCAAGCAATTTTAGGCTATTAAGGAGATTTTATGAATTTCAGTTGTAAAGCACTTGGTTTAATTTTATTATTTGGCTTATTATTTAGTGGCTGTGGCACAACGAGTTGTGATGAGAAAGGTATGGCAAATCAAGCCCTTGATATATTGCTTCAAGAATATAAAAAAACTGCCAAAGAATTAGGAATTTATACAAGTGATGTGGTATTATTGGATAAGGAATCTAATGTATGCCAAGCAAAAGTTAATATTAAAGTAGTTGATGAATTTAATCAGTGGCTTGAATCTGAGCGCAAAAAAGCAAATGACGATGTTGGATTTATGCTTGCTGCAGCATTTGCCTTAGAAAAATTTTCCATTTATCGCTTAATGGGTTATAATGTTGCGCTTACTAGTTATGAAAAATATGAACAAGGAGGTGAATATTCGAAAATGATTATCAATGAGCCAGAAATAGAGATGAATGAAGTCGCCAAATACACGCTTTATCGTGAAATATTGGACAAATTCTCGAAGTCCGTTATCCATTACAAAGTTACTAGCAATGATAAAGGTGATGAATATATTATTGCGGAAGTTGTGCAGGAAAAATAATATGCCCTATAAATTACCCAAAAAAGCAGAGATTGAGCTATTGGATTCTTATTATAAATCTGATAGTTTTAAGAATGGGAGAATGTTTAAGTCATTTTTTACAGAATTTTGCGAGCGGGCATTTGCGGTAAATCTTGAAACGCAAAAGGGTTTGGGATTATTTCCAATAATGTTTGAGGAGCAAAACGCCTATGCAAGCATTGGTTATGCGCTGCATTCGCTAACACCGTATGTTTTTAGCGAGAATCCTATCAAGTATAAAACAAAAATTAAAGGAGAGCCTGAAAAACAAGATAAAAATGGACGTGTAGATTTTTGGTGTGCAGAAAAAAGCTTTAAATTTGAGGCTTATATAGAATCTAAAAAGCTATGGTTAAATATTGGTAAAAATGCTAAATGGAAATTGGATAGTGCGTGTGAGACACGCATTAACGAAGCAATTTCTCAAATTAAAAGACTTAAAAGTGCAGGAGTAGATAAAGCGACTAGCAAATACACAAAGGGTGCGGTGTTTAAAGTTGCTTTATTTCAGATTCCAATTGTTTATAATTACAAACAAAGACCAAATGATGAGGATATAGCATCTGCACCCAAGCATTTAGAGAATCTTTTAAATGAGTATTTCAAGGGCAGTGTGGGCTTACTCCTAAGTGTCTTGGATATGCGTCCCTTTGGTGGAGAGGAGAATGAGGGCGAGTGCAATCCCTTTAATGTCCTTGCTGTGGCAGTAACTCAATAGTTTGTGTTTTATCATTGGATAAGATTTCGTCTAAATTATCCAATGATAATTTTTTGGCAGATTCTACTTCTAAATCCACAATCCTTGCCTTGCCTCTAAAGATTTTCAAGGTTACAATTGCTTGATTGTTAGGCTTGGCAAGGAGGCTTTGCATTTCTTGCGCCTTGTCTTTTGTGGTGAAATATTTTTCTATGCCTCCTAAAGAAAGACTCGAAAATTCGCTTTTCGGAGCTTTTGTTTTGATATAAAGTTGATTTTTGGGTGGTTTAGTTAGAATCTCTTTAAAGATAAAATTTCTTTTATCTGCTTTTTCAAGACATACGAAAACCTCTGCATTGAATGGAATCTCTGCATACATAGATTTTTTAAGTTTTACCCCATAATCTAGCCACACAAAATTCCCTGCAAGTAAATCTCTAGGGTCGTATCCTTTGACAATGACTTTCACTTCTGTGCCGAAATAGATTGGCAAATAAGCATTGATAAACATTGTGCCAATCAAAGCAAATTGTAATCCACACGCAATTAAAAGCCATTTTACTTTAAGCATTTTTTCTCCTTGCAAACAAAAGCAATCCTAGTCCAAAGCACAAAAATATAAGACTTGCGCCGATATAATCCCCCAACAAATCCAAATAGCGCACCAACGCCAACAAGCACAAAACAAACAATCCTGAGATTGTATGGTTTTCTTTGATGAGGTGAATGCCTAAAAGAAGTGTTAAAAAGGAATACAACCCTTTGTGAATTATTGTATCTAGGGAGTATAAATGGGAATAAAAATCCATCAGAGCAAAACCGATGATGAGAATCCCTAAAGGATAGTGTTTAAAATATAGATTCACAACGCCTAATACGACAAGCAAAATAGGTAAAGAAAAGGAGAGAGACAAAAATGAATCCCCTAAAGGATAATAGCTTGAGACAACAAGGATTAAAGCCAAAGCAAAATAAGCATAAATTTTGTAGGGCTTGAAATGAAAGCCTAAAATGATGAGAGAAAGCCATACAAAAGCGGATAGGTTTAAGCTCTCTTTCTGAATCTTGCACAGATACAAACCAAGAAATATAAAATTAGGCAAAGCAAGAATCTTTTTTGCATTTAAGGAGATGGGAAAAAGGATTCCACTCTGCACGATAATTCCAAGCGCAATAATACAAATAAATAAGCTCATAGAGTGATAGTATTCCACAAGATTTAAAAAATACCATACACTAGTGAATAAATAGCCCACAAGGAAAATGGCAGAGGACTTGAGGGCAAAAGCCAACACCAATACGACACAGCCCACACTTAAAAAGGCTAAAGCAGTATCCTCCCCTAGATGATAAATTTGTGAAAGTAGAGCAATATTTGCAAGTAAGGCAAACCCACTTAGGATTCCAAAACTCTGCTTAAATAAGGGGCTTTTGGAGTAAAATATTCCCAAATGCGTGGCAAAAAGTGTGGTGAGAAGTAAAAAGGTTTTTAAAAGATTCGGAATCTCTTGCCAATTATAAGCAACAAGCGTGAGGATAGAAAGCCCTATAAAGATAAAGGCAAAGACGACTAGAAAAGGAAAATCTGAACCTTTATCAAGAGAATAAAAATTTAGAATCTCTCTTTCTTGTGTTCTGTTAATCAAACCCTCGTTTGCGAGTCTAGCGATTTCGGATCTTAGAAAAGATTTTTTATTGAAAAACAATTTTAAATCCTTAGTGCAATGATAAATCTTATCAAGCGTTAAGAGCGAGATTGTAAAGATTCTGTGGCATAAATTTATGTTTGCAAAAAGTTGCAAACATAAAAAGTCATTGGTTAGTTTTTGCTTTTATCTACAAGTTTGCCCGCAGAAATCCAAGGCATCATTTCACGAAGTCTTGTACCGACTTTTTCAATTGGGTGATTTGCTAAATTTTTGCGTTCCGCATTCATTCTTGCATAACCTGCTTTGCGTTCTAGGATAAAGTCTTTTGCAAATTTACCTCCCTGAATGTCTTTCAAAATCGCACGCATTGCCTTTTTGGATTCTTCGTTGATGACGCGTGGTCCGCTTATCATATCGCCATATTCCGCTGTGTTGGAGATAGAATAGCGCATATCTGCCAAACCTCCTTGGTAGATTAAATCCACGATAAGTTTTAACTCGTGCAAGCATTCAAAATATGCCATTTCTTCAGGATAACCAGCTTCAACGAGTGTTTCAAATCCAGCTTTCACCAAGCTAGAGACGCCACCACAAAGCACAGCTTGTTCGCCAAATAGGTCGGTTTCCGTTTCGTCTTTGAAAGTTGTTTCAATGATTCCACTGCGTCCGCCACCGATTGCGCTTGCATAGCTTAATGCAATGGCTTTTGCGTCACCTTTGCTTGTGTCTTGTTCTACGGCAATCAAATCAGGGATTCCACCACCTTTGACAAACTCACTGCGCACGGTATGTCCGGGAGCTTTGGGTGCAACCATAATCACGCCCACACCTTTTGGTGCTTTGATTTGTCCGAAATGCACATTAAATCCGTGCCCAAATGCAATAATTTGGTCCTCATTTAAATTTGGTTCAATATCGCGCGTGAATACATCGGCTTGCAATTCATCAGGGATTAGAATCATTACTAAGTCTGCCCACTTTGTTGCTTCGCTTACTTCTAATACTTTAAAGTTTTTGGCTTCCGCTTTTGCCCAGCTTTTGCCACCTTTATAAAGTCCGATTGCTACTTCTACACCGGAATCGCGCAAGTTTTCTGCGTGTGCGTGTCCTTGAGAGCCAAAGCCAATAATTGCAACTTTTTTCTTTTTGATAAGTCCTAAATCGCAGTCTTTGTCGTAATAAACTTTTAATGCCATTGTTTCCTCTTTTTAAGTGAAATGTAATATTCGTGATTATATTGCATTTTTCCTTAGTGGAGACTTTGCCAAATAGAATTTAATTTGCTTTTGGGTTTGGAGAGATTTTAGAGTTTTTATTCTTGGGCTATTTTGGAATCCCATTATTACATATTGCTTTATTGAAAGATTTGAATAGGTTTGTGCAGAAGTTCTACTATAAAGAGAGAGTAAAATGGTATAATCTTATAAACGACTTTGATGAGGATTCGCAATGGCACTTTCTTTTTTCTTATTTTTTGTATTGCTTTTGATTTTGTTTTTTAAAGTTTTTTATTGGTTTCGTTAATTTACTCTGTAATTTCACGATACAATATTAAGAATTTAAGAGGGCTTTAGAGTTTTGCCTATATAGTGGTTATTGAGCCATTATTATTTTTTATAGGCATAATACAAAAACGTACCCATACCTATGATAAATACCACTGCTAAAAATACAATCATTACAATATCTAGCAAACTCATCTTTATCCTTTTTGATTAATTTCTCGTTCTCTTAGTTGTCCGCACGCGGCACTAATGTCCAAGCCTTTGGATTCTCTAATCGTGCAGAGCAAACCCTTTTTAAGTAAAAATTCACGAAATGCCTCAACTTTTTCTTTTTTGGGTCTATTGTATGGACTACCCTCATAAGGATTGAAATAAATGAGATTGACTTTTGCCTTGATTTTATTCAGAAGTGAAACGAGCTTTTTAGCACTCTTTAAATCATCGTTTAATCCATCAATGACAAGATATTCAAACATTATGCGTTTGCGACTATTGATAGGAAAGGCAGCAACTTCATCAATAATCGTTTGGATATTATAAGCCTTGTTGATTGGCATTAGTTTGGTGCGCAAGTCATCATTGACTGCGTGTAAAGAAATCGCAAGCTGCACACCTAAATTTAATGTGCCAAGTTTTTTGATTTTTGGTGCGATTCCGCTAGTAGAAATCGTTTGTCGGCTTACGGAAATGCTCAAACCATTTAATTCGCTCAAGATATGGATACATTGTGCGACATTTGTCAAGTTGTCTAGCGGCTCACCCATACCCATATAGACAATGTTAATTGCTTTGTTGCTAGGAATATTTTGGTCGTTTTTGATTGCAAAAACTTGATAAACGATTTCTCCTGCACTTAAATTTCTGACAAATCCTCCTTTGGCTGTTAGGCAAAAACTACAACCTACTTTACAGCCAATTTGTGAGGACAAACAAAGGGTAAATTTATCCTCTTTCATTTTCAAAAAGACTGCTTCGTAAGTCAGATTATCTTTTGTCTTGAATAAATATTTGATGCTTCCATCAAGACTTTGTTCCTTTTTGTGAATGCTAACATTTTGGGTTGTAAAATATTCCTTTAAATAATCTCTTAAGTCTTTTGGTAGATTATTCATCGCATTGAAATTCTCTTCATAGCAGATATAAAGCCAATGATAAATTTGTTTGGCGCGGAACTTTTGGAATCCTGATTTTTCTAATGTAGCACCTAGCTCCTCCAAAGTCAAATCAAAAATATTTTGTTTTTTTGTTTGCTCTGGTGCGTCCATTGTAGCCTTTCTTGAAGATTGGTTCAACTCTTTAACTTTGTATGGATATAGGATTCTAATTTTTCCATTGCATTTTTGTGGTGAGCGAAAAATTCTTTTTGAGCATTTTCGTGTGCATAATTGGTAACACAAAAGATTCCAAGTGCGGGTAATTTAAATGTGTTTGCGACTTGTAAGATACTGAAAAATTCCATATTTTCATAAGCGATTCCAAGACTTGAAAATTTTTTGGCGAGCGTAGAATCTGTGGTGATATAATTGCTAGAATTAACAATCTTTAGCTTTTGCTTGAGAATAGCATCGGAATCTTTCATTATTGTTTCACATGAAACATTAGTTAAAAAATTATTCAAAGGAGTGTAAGATTGTTTTTGCAAAAAGGACAATTCTATATTGGCAGCACTTTGTGATTCAAAGATTTCAAGCAAAGGAATAGAATCTGTATAAGCACCACAAGTGCCAACGAAAACGATTTCATCGGGCTTATCATACAAAACAGAACGTGTTAAATTCGTAGCAGATTCTATTAATCCCACACCAATGCTTTTGGCAAATGAAAAGGTTTCTATTTTTCCCGCACAATAAATCACGCTTTCCCCTCGCACTCTTTATAATACAAATGCGATTCGTTTTTCTTAATCGTTTTTTGCTCGGGGATTTGGAGAACTTGGTAGAATCGTGATTTTTCTAAATAAGCGATTTCAATTACATCTCCAACCTTAATATCACGACTTGCTTTCAGCGCGATTCCATTAATTTTGACTACACCATTTGCAAGCATATCTTGTGCAATAGAACGTCTTTTTGTAAGATTGACGGCATTGAGAAATTTATCCACACGCATTTTTGTCCTTAAAATTTACAAAATTGTAGCCAAAACAATATTAAATTGTTGCTATAATAACACAAAATTTTTAAGGAGTGGAAAATGAGCAAAAAAAATATCAAAAAAGTTGTGCTTGCTTATAGCGGGGGTTTAGATACAAGTGTGATTTTAAAATGGCTTGGAGATAATTATCATTGTGAAGTTGTAACTTTCACTGCGGACATTGGACAAGGTGAAGAAGTAGAGCCTGCACGCGCAAAAGCACAGAAACTAGGAATCAAGCCCGAAAATATCTTTATTGAAGATTTGCGTGAAGAATTTATCCGAGATTTTGTGTTTCCTATGTTTCGCGCAAATACCATCTATGAGGGCGAATATTTATTGGGAACAAGCATTGCACGTCCTTTGATTACCAAACATTTGGTAGAAATTGCAAACAAAGTCGGAGCAGACGCGATTTCTCATGGTGCGACAGGTAAGGGAAATGACCAAGTGCGCTTTGAAATCGGTGCGTATGCGCTCAATCCAGACATTAAAGTCATCGCCCCTTGGAGAGAATGGGATTTAAATAGCCGTGAAAGGTTGTTAGAATATGCAGAATCTGCCGGGATTCCGATTGAGAAAAAGGCAAACAAATCTCCTTATTCTATGGACGCAAATTTGTTGCATATTAGTTATGAAGGGCAGATTTTAGAAAATCCAAATATCGCTCCAGAAGAGGATATGTGGCGGTGGAGTGTTTCACCAAAAGACGCTCCAGACAAAGCAGAGGTGATTACGATTGAATTTAAAAATGGCGATGGAATTGCAATCAATGGTGAAAAATTAACACCAGCAAATTTTTGGCATAAATTAAACGAATTGGGTTCTTGCAATGGAATCGGGCGTTTAGATTTGGTAGAAAATCGTTATGTGGGTATGAAATCACGCGGTTGTTATGAAACTCCCGGTGGGACGATTTATCTTAAAGCACATCGCGCAATGGAATCTTTATGTTTAGATAGGGAAGAAGCGCATTTAAAAGATGAAATAATGCCAAAATATGCCAGCTTAATCTATAATGGTTATTGGTTTAGCCCAGAGCGCGAGGCTTTGCAGGCTTTGATTGACAAAACACAGCAAAAAGTTGAGGGCGTTGTGAAATTGGAGCTTTATAAAGGTAATGTCGTCGTGCTAGGGAGAGAATCCAAAAATTCCCTATTCAATGCCGCATATAGCACTTTTGAAGAGGATTCTGTTTATAATCAAAGTGATGCGGGAGGCTTTATCAAGCTTAATGCCTTGCGATTCATCATTTCGGGTAAAACTCGCAAATAATAATGAACTAGAGTCGCAAACATTGAAATTGCGAGGAAGTCTTCGTTGGACTTCTCGCAAACACATTGATTTAAAGGATTTGTAAGTGGCTGATAGTAGATTATTGGCGAACCTCAAAGGGATTGGTATCAGTTTCGTTCCAAGAGTATTTTTCCAAAAAAGACTTCAAGGGATTTTTCAAGAAACAAAGATTTGGAAAAATTAAGCAAGAGAGTGTATTGCTATAACAAAAAAGAATCTTGAATCCCTCTCTTTTGTCTGTGCGAATAAGAATCTTGACGAAAGATTCTATGCTTTCCCTCGTTTTTTCTGAATCCATTCGCTCAAATTTGCAAGATACACATAGAATAGCGGGATAAAAAACACGGCTAAAAATGTCGCAGCGAGCATGCCTCCAAGCACGCCTGTGGCGATAGAATGGCGGCTCAAACTCCCCGCGCCGCTGCTGATTGCGAGCGGTAAAACACCCATGCTAAATGCGAGCGATGTCATGATAATCGGACGGAATCGCAATTTTGCCGCACCAATGGCAGATTCGATAATGCTTTTGTCCTCTTTTTCCCTAAGTTGCATTGCAAATTCAACAATCAAAATTGCGTTTTTTGCAGCAAGTGCAATGAGGACGAGTAGCCCGACTTGGAAGTAAATATCATTTTCTAATCCTCGCAAAAATGTTGCCAAGATTGCCCCAAAAAGTGCAAAGGGAACGGCGCTAAGTACACATAGAGGCATGAGCCAACGTTCGTATTGTGCAACGAGAATCAAGAAGACAAAGACAAGCCCAAAGATAAAAGCCGTTGCGCCGCTGCTTTGGCTGACTTTTTCTTGATAAGTCGAGCCAAAATAGGCGATGTCATAGCCTTGTGGCAAAATCTCTGCGGCAATTTCTTCGATTGCCGCTATCGTATCGCCGCTCGAATAGCCCTCGTTTGGATAGCCGATGATTTGCGCGGCAGGAAAGAGGTTAAAACGATTCACAATCTCTGCGCCGATGACATATTGGAATCGCAAAAGAGAGCTTAGAGGAACAAAGTTGCCATCTTGGGACTTGACAAAGACATATTTTAAGTCTTCGGGGCTTTGTCGATAGTCTTGTTCACTTTGTGCAATCACACGAAATGTGCGATTAAATAGCTCGAAATTGTTAATATAATAGTTGCCAAAAGTTACCTGCATTGTGCGAAACACATCATAGATATTGACATTAAGGGCTGCTGCCTTTTCTCTATCTAAATAGACAGAGACTTGAGGTGTATTCACCGATAGACTCGTAAAGGCATTACGAATCTCTTTACGTTTCAATGCTTCTTGCACCATTAAATCGGTGTATTTTTTGAGCTCTTCCAAGCTCCCGCCCTCTTTGCTTTGGATATAGACATTGACGCCGCTCGAATCGAGCCCGATAATCGTTGGTGCTTGATTGGCGATAAATCGCGCGTCAGGATAGCTTTGCAATTCTTTGGTGATATTTTGAATGAATGCTCTATCGCTTTTGCTTTTATCTTTACGTTCGCTCCAATCGATGAGGCGATAGAATCCTATGCCGCCATTGCTTTTAAAACCTTGCGAAAGAAAGCTAAAACCAGCAATTGTTGTCATCTCGGCAATCAGCGGATTGTTTTCCAAAGTGGCAATTAAGTCTTTTTGCACCTGTGTTGTGCGCGAAAGCGATGCGGCTTCGGGCAGAATCGTATGGATTTGCACAATCCCCATATCCTCTGCGGGGACAAGTGAACGTGGTGTTTTTTGGAAAAGCTCGTAAGTCGCAAAGAGCATGACAGCCAAGAGGCAGAGAAAGAGCAAGCCTCTCTTAAGAACCTTTGCGACTTGTTGGGAAAATTTAAAAGTGAGCCTCTCAAAAAACGCATCAAATTTAGCGATGAGATAAAAAGGTTTTGATTCTGTTGGCTTGAGATAGATTGCACACAAACTCGGCGTGAGAGTGAGCGCAACACAGCCTGAAATCACGACAGAAATCACAATTGTAATCGCAAATTGGCGGTAAATCTCTCCACTAAATCCTCCCATAAAGGCAACGGGGATAAATACGGCGCTTAGAACCAAGACAATGGCAATCACAGGTGCGGTGATTTCGCGCATAGATTGAATCGTGGCTTCTTTGGCGTTTAGGTGCTCTTGGTGCATAATGCGCTCGACATTTTCAATCACAATAATTGCGTCATCAACCACGATTCCAATCGCAAGAATAAGCCCAAAAAGCGTGAGCAAATTAATCGTAAAACCAAAGAGATAGAGCCCGATAAAAGTGCCAATGAGCGAAACAGGAATCGCAATACACGGAATAATCGTTGCGCGCCAATTTCCTAGAAAAACATAGATAATCAACACGACAAGAATAATGGCTTCTATAAATGTTTTCATCACCTCTTTTATGGATTCTACGATAAATTCTGTGGGGCGAAAGGGATTAGAATATTTGATTCCCTCGGGAAATTTTTGCGATAATCGTTCCATTGTGGCTTGGACATTGTTTGCCACATCGAGAATATTTGCGCCGGGTTGCAAAGTGATTCGCAGCGGTACGGACGGTGTGGAGTTGTAGAAATTTGAGGTGAGGTATTCTTGCGCACCAAGTTCCACACGTGCAACATCTTTGAGCCGCAATGCAGAACCATCGGCATTTGCTTTGATGATGATATTCTCAAATTCTTCGGGGGTAGAGAATAGCCCTTGTGTAACGATTGTATAGGCAAATTCGCTTTGTGCAATGGGTTCTGCACCAAGCTTTCCGGGCGCAAATTGCGCATTTTGCTCGGCAATTTTGTCAATAACATCAAGGGGCGTGAGATTGAATAATGCGAGTTTATCGGGAAGCAACCATATCCGCATAGCATAATCTGAACGACTCCATAAATCCACATCGCCGATTCCCTGAATCCTTTTAAGTTCATCGATGATATTCAAAATTGCATAATTTGCTAGATAGAGTTGCGAAAAATTAGGATTTTCTGAATAGAGATGGTAGAGCCCAACGACCGCTGTGGAGTTCTTGCGCACCGTAACACCGAGCCTTTGTACCTCGCTAGGAAGTTGGCTAAGAACGGCTTGCACGCGATTATTGACATTCACAACAGCCATATCAGGGTTGGCATCGTTGTTGAAAAAAACACTCAAATTCATTGTGCCGCTTGAGGTAGTAGAGGTGCGGATATAAATCATTCCCTCCACACCATTAATGCTATTTTCTAGGATACTCGCGACATTAGTCGAAATCGTTTCGGCACTCGCTCCGGGATAGTTTGCACTCACGACAATTTGTGTCGGAACAAGCTTTGGGTATTGTTCTATCGGGAGATTAAAGAGGCATAAGAGCCCTGCAATGACGATAATGATAGAAACCACAGCCGAGAATGCGGGGCGATTGATAAAGAATCTTGAAAACATCGTTTCCCTTGCGTTTTTATTACGTTATTGTAGCAAAAAAGTGTGAGGCAAATGTGAATTATTTTTCCGCATATTTTCTGCCCAAAAAGACACCCAAAAGCCCCCAGACAAACGAGATTATCGCGCCCACGAGTAGCACGCAGAGAATCCCAATGCTTGCGAGCGCGCTTTCAATCTGCGCGCTAAGCGCGTCTCCGCCGCGATAGACGACCGTGTCGAGGAAGTTTTTGACTTTGTATTTAGAATCGGCACTAAGTGGCACGAACAGCATTTCGCGCCCGGGCTTGACGAGCGCATATTCACCCACGCGCCGCATGCTCATCACGATTGCCAGAGGCAAAAAGGCGGGGTGTGTGAAGCTAAGAACGATGAATCCAAGCGCGATGATAAAGCCAAGTGTGCTTAAAAGAGCGGTGATTCCAAAGAAACGTGCAATCTTTGCAGTCAGGAAGATTTGAATGAATAGCGAGCTAAGTTGCACGATTAAGTCGATATTAGCAAAGGCGGCGATTCTTGCCTCACGTGTCGGAAAGATTTCGCGCACGATTCGCGCTTGTTCCATATATAAAAATGTCGAAACACTCGTGAGCAGCAGGATAAATGCGCAGAGGGCTAAGAGTGTTTTGGAGGCGATGATGAGTTTAAAACCTGCAAAGGGATTCTTTGAGCCAATCACTTTGTTAAAGCGCTCTAATTGTTCTGCATTTTCAAAGTGGCGCAACTCTCTAAGAATCGCATTTTTGAGCACGATTCCGATAATGAGCAAGGCAATAGAGAGAAAGATGAGGTTTGCCACGCCAAGATTTGCGACCAAAAAGCTCACGCTTCCAGCCCCGGCGATGCTACCCAAGCTCGCGCCCGCAGAGATGATTCCAAAAAGTCTGCTGCTTGCCTCTTTGCTAAAAACATCGGACAGCAAGCTCCACGCGCTCGAAAATGCGAATAGATTAAAGACGCTAATCCACACATAAAAGACGCGTGAAAGCCAGATAAAACTTTGCGTGTGGGGCTCGAAGAGATTCATTAAAACATAGAAAATCAAAAGATTAAATGCAAAGAAAATGAAGACGCAATCGGCATAGAATCGCCGTTTGATTTTGCCGCTTAGCCACATCAGCAATAGAGAGGAAAAGACGCAGACGATAAAGGTTGCCAAAAAAAGCCATTTGAGCTCGTCTTCGCCGCCCTCTAGCCCCAAGGCATCGCGCATGGGGCGCAAGATTGCATAGGAGCTAAAGAGCACAAAGATAAAGCCACATGAAAGTGCAAGGAGCTTGAGCTCCCCATCTTTGAGGCTTAAGATTCTGTAAATCAATACTCGCATTTTTTACCCTTTTTAATCCAAGTTTCTATGGGATTATAAAGCATAATACTTAGTGTTAGTCAAGGGAGAAAAGGGCTATTCAAGTATTTTTAGTCATAATTTTTCAAAATAAATGCAATAAAGACAGATTTAAATTAATTTATCTTTGTGCAGGGTTTAAATGATTGCCTTTAATCAAGAGCAATCAATCTAGCTAGAGCAAGAAACTTTAATGTTCCTCGCAATTAGTTTTGGGAAATCTCACTGCACACATCTACCCATTTCTTATAACAAGATACTTTTTCTAATTCGTCCAAAGTAAGCCAAACCGCGCTATTGGCACTTCCGCACGCAGGGTAGAGTGTCTGGAGCTTTTTTAAAGAGTTGTCTAAATATATCTCCACATTGTTTTTCACCCCAAAAGGACAAACTCCGCCCACTCTATGACCTATCTGTGCCTCAACTTCATCAAAGGGAATCATCTTTGCTTTCGTATGAAATTCTGCTTTAAATTTGCTATTGTTGATTTTGGAATCTCCTGCTATGGCAATAAGGATTGGTTTGTTTTCTACAAGCAATGACAAAGTTTTTACAATTTGTTCTTCTTTGCAATGGATTGCCTCTGCTGCCTCTTTTACCGTAGCAGAAGAAGTAGGAAATTCCATAATTCTGTGTTCTAGCCCATACTTTTGTAAATGTTCTTTTGCCTGTGCTAATGACATACGATTATCCTTAATAATGCAATCTGAATAATTGAGATTATATAGAAATGCCTAAATTTATAGAACAACAATATAAGAATCGTGAGTATTAGCTGAATTCTAGCTGCTTAATCACCCTCGCGGGATTGCCCGCAACAATCACATTGGGCGGAACATCTTTTGTAACGACACTACCCGCCGCAATTACCGAATTTTCGCCAATCGTTACGCCCGGGCAAACGGTAACATTAATGCCAATCCATACCCTATCGCCTATCACAATCGGCTTGCAAAAAGTCGCTTGGCGATTATAAGGGTTAAAATCGTGATTAATCGTTGTCAGGCAGACTTTGGGCGCAATAAACACATCATCGCCAATCGTGATTCCGCCTCTGTCCATAAATGTGCAGGCTTGATTCATAAAGAAATTTTTGCCCACGCGAATATTACGTCCAAAATCGACATAGAAAGGCGGGATTATCCAGCTATTATCATCAAGCTTTTGCCCGATGATTTTGCCAAAAAGCTTGCGCACTTTCTTGGGACTATGCGCGCGCGAATTAAGCTTGCTCGTGAGCGCAATCGTGCGCGTAATCACCTCGAGAATCTTTGGATACTCTTTGTCGTTTTTCATATCTATCAGCTCGCCTGCCAAATCGCGCGTGAAAATATCGCGATTCGTGCTTGGCGCGGGCGTGCTGCGGGGTGAAAATTGTGTCGCCATTTTTACTCCTTTGATTGTTTTTCTGCCGCTTGGACATAGCTTTGATATTCCTCATCACTTAAAAGCTTGAGCCATGTAACATTCTTGCCGTCTTTCTCGTGTGTAATCGCGATATGCTCGCCGATTTCTTGAATCCCCGCGCCATGCCAATGCTCGACATCAGGCGGGCAAAGCACAGTGTCGCCCGGCTTCGCGATTTGGGCGATTCCGTCCTTTGTGCCTGTGTAAATGCTGCCTTGCGTAACGAGCAGCGTTTGCCCCGCTGGGTGCGTGTGCCACGCCGTGCGCGCGCCTTTTTCAAACCGCACCAACGCGCCGCCAAACGGGCGATAACTATCGCTCTTAAACAACATTTTCACATTCACTTCGCCACTGAAGATTTTAGAATCTCCCTTGAAGCCTCCCAAGCTTCCACTTTTAACCACTTCTTGCTTTTGCATTTGTGCTAACTCCTTTGCGATTCCAAGATTGGCGCAACTTAACGCGCCAACTAAAGCCAAACTTACGATTTTTTGCATTTTGCTTCCTTTTATCACTAAAATACACAATTATAAACGATGAGAGATAGTATCAGTCAATACTTTAACTTATGAGCTTTGAGATTATATATTAAATAATTTTAGAGAAGTTTTATTGAGTATGCGATACAATCATTTAAGCTTATATAAAGGAAATAATGGTGAAAAATGATTTGATAGCACAAAACGAAAATTCCACCATTCTCTCACAATATTCTTACACTCCCAAAGAATCTAAACCCTATCAAAGCGAGGCAGATTTAGAAAGATTCTTGCTCAAAGAGCTAGAAGCACAAGGCTATGAGCGTTTAAGTTTAAAAAATACAAAAGAACTTGAAGATAACCTAAAAGCCCAGCTAGAGAAACTCAATAATATACAATTTAGCGAATCAGAATGGAAAGGATTCTATCAAGAGCATATCGCAAATGACACATTAAGGGTGCAAGACAAAACAAAGATGTTGCAAACCGATAATGAGAGTTTGCCTTTTTGCAACGACAAGGGAGAGCATAAAAATATTATCTTGCTAAACAGAAAAGAGCCTCTCAAGAATCGTTTGCAGGTTGTCTCGCAGCTTAGCAATGAGGAGGGCAAGGCAAAAAATCGCTATGATGTAACCATACTCGTAAATGGTTTGCCTTTGGTGCATATAGAGCTTAAAAAACGAGGCATAGAGCTAAAAGAAGCATTTAACCAAATCCGCCGCTACCAAGAGGAAAGCTTTAATGCCTCTAATGCCCTCTTTGAGTTTGTGCAGATTTTTATTATCAGCAATGGCACTTATAGCAAATATTACAGCAATTCCAAACGCGATTTTAAAAGTCTTAATGACAATTACGCCTTTTGTATGAGCTTTAGCGATAGTAAAAACAACAAAATTGAGGATTTGGAGGATTTTACTAAGACCTTTTTAGCCCAAAGGACGCTTTTAAATATTCTTACAAAATATTGTGTGTTTAATACCAATGAAGAACTTTTGATTATGCGCCCCTATCAAATCTGTGCGAGTGAAAAAATCATTGATAAGATTAAAATAGCCCATTCTCATAAGCTTTATGGTAGCACAAAAGGCGGCGGTTATATTTGGCATAGCACAGGTAGCGGCAAAACACTGACTTCTTTTAAAACCGCTCTTTTAGCGACCCAATTTGATTTTATCTATAAAGTGCTTTTTGTCGTGGATAGGAAAGACCTAGACTATCAAACACAAAGAGAATATGACAGGTTTGAAAAAGATGCCGCAAATGCGACTAAAGACACCAAAGAGCTTAAAAAGCGACTTGAAAGCAAGGAGAATAAAATCCTCATTACCACAATTCAAAGCTTTCAAATTTCATCAAAAAATACGAAAATTCTAAGGTTTTTAACGAAGAAATCGTTTTTATCTTTGATGAATGCCACCGAAGCCAATTTGGCACAATGCACGAAGCCATTATTAAGAAATTCAAAAAATACTATATCTTTGGATTTACAGGCACGCCTATTTTTACAGAAAATGCAGGCAAAAACTACACCACAGACGCAGGAAACAACAAACTAATGCTAAAAACCACGCAAAGCACCTTTGGCGATTGTCTGCACTCTTACACGATTTTAAATGCGATTAAGGATAAAAATGTCTTGCCCTTTAAAGTGAGCTACCATTCTACAATGAGGCAAGAGGGGCAAGAAAAGAGTAAAGAAAAAAAGGTGCATAGGATTGACACAGAAGAAGCCCTCATAAATGAGCAAAGAATCCGCAACATCGTTTCTTATATCTTAGAATCTTTTAACCGCCACACCAAAAGACAAAACGCCTACACAATCCAAAACCAAAGAATGCAAGGCTTTAATGCACTTTTTGCTACTGCAAGCGTGGATTTTGCAAAGAAATATTATGCAGAATTTCAAAAGCAAATCAAAGCCCAAAGTATTCAAAGCCCCCAAAAAGAGCCTCTAAAAATCGGACTTATTTACTCCTATGAGCAAAACGAAGATTTAGATGAGCCTTGCAAAGATAGCTTGAGTGCCAAAGCTTTTTTAAGCGAAGCAATCAAAGACTATAACCACTATTTTAAAAGCAATTTTAGCCTAGAGCGATTTGAGGAATATTACAAAGACATTTCACAAAAAACCAAAAACAAAGAGCTTGATTTACTGATTGTGGTAAATATGTTTTTAACCGGCTTTGATTCTAAAACCCTGAATACTCTCTATGTGGATAAAAACCTTAAATACCATTCCTTGCTTCAAGCCTTTTCACGCACAAACAGAATCCTAAACGAACAAAAAGTCTATGGCAATATCGTTTGCTTTAGAGATTTAGAAGAAGACACCAACGACAGCCTTGCAATGTTTGGCGATGAAAAAGCCTCTAGTATCGTTTTGCTTGAAAGCTTTGAGGTGTATTTTGAAGACTATTGCCAAAAATGCGAGGAGCTTCAAACGCATTTTAAACTTGAAAACATCACCCATTTAACCCAAGAGGAGCAAAAGGCATTTGTCAAACTCTTTAGTGAGATTTTAAAACTTGACAACCTCTTAAGTGTCTTTGATGAATTTACAGAAGAGAAAAACCCACTACCACAGAGGGCAAAGCAAGACTACCAAAGCCATTATTTGAAGCTTTATAGAGACTTCAAACAAGCCCAAGAAAAAGAAAGCATCATAGAAGATTTGAACTTTGAGATTGAGCTTATCAAGCAAAATGATATTGACGCAGATTACATACTCTTTTTGCTAGAAACCTACCACAAAAATACAGAATCTAACACGAAAGAACATATTTTGCGCTCTATGCAAAGCAGCCCAAGCTTAAGGGATAAAAAAGAGCTGATAGAGGAATTTTTAAACACAATAGACCATAATAAAAATGTAGATTTTAAAGCCTCTTTTGCAGCCTACATAAAAGAAAAATCCCAAAAAGAGCTTGATTCTATCATCAAAGACGAAAATCTTAATGCTAAAGATACGAAAGACTATTTGCAAGAAGCCTTTGAGATTAACTTTTTCCAAGATAAAGGAGCAAAGATTCAAAGCCTTTTACCCAAAACAAATATTTTTGCCAAAGACAATCATCTTAAAAGACAGCAAGCGATTGCTAAACTCAAGGCTTTCTTTGAGAAATTCCAAGTGTTTTTGAAAAAAGAGGATAACAATGAATAAAATCCAAAACTTGCTTCATCTCGCGCAAGAAGCAGAGAAGCGATTGCTTAGCGGCACTTCGTTGATAACACTAGAGGATTTAGCGAAAAAGGCAAAACTTAATGCAAGTGAAAGAGGTTAATGTGCAAACAAAAGAACTTTTAGGATTCTTAAAATGCGAAAAAGTGGAGTATAGGGCTTTAGGCGAGATATTGCAATACAAACAACCTAGCAAATATATTGTAAAGGATACCAACTATAACAATAACTTTGAAACACCCGTTTTAACTGCTGGAGCAAGTTTTATTCTTGGTTACACCAATGAAACAAGTGGAATCTATAAGGCTAATAAAGAAAATCCTTGTATTATATTTGATGATTTTACAACTTCTTTTCATTGGGTTGATTTTCCTTTCAAAATAAAATCATCGGCTATGAAAATTTTAATACCAAATTGTCATTTGATTAAAACTTTTAATTTTAAATTCGTGTTTTATGCAATGAAATGTATTAAATATCAACCAATAGAACACGCAAGACAATATATACAAACTTATTCACAATTCCAAATCCCCCTACCGCCCCTAGAAATCCGAAACGAGATTGTGAAAATCTTAGACACCTTTACAGAGTTAGAGACAGAGTTAAGAGCCCGCCGCAAACAATACGAGTATTACCGCAATAAACTTTTAAGCAAGGAAGAGCTTGCCAAACGAGGAGAGGTTAAGCTTATGAGCTTAGGCGAAGTATTCCATATCAAAAATGGCTACACTCCATCAAAAGCCAAAAAAGAATATTGGGAAAATGGAACAATCCCTTGGTTTAGAATGGAAAACATACGCACAAATGGCAGAATCTTAAAAGATTCTATCCAGCATATCACGCAAGAAGCAGTAAAGGGAGGCAAGCTTTTCCCTGCAAATTCTTTAATTATCGCTACTACTGCAACCATAGGCGAACACGCTCTTATAATCGTTGATTACTTAAGTAATCAACAATTCACTTGTTTAAGTCTAAAAAGTGAATTGTTAGATTCTGTCAATATGAAATTTATGTTTTATTATGGTTTTATTCTAGGGCAATGGTGCAAGCAAAATGTTAATGTCTCTGGCTTTGCTTCAGTAGATATGAGTAAGTTTAAAAACTTCCCTATCCCCCTCCCACCCTTAAGTGTTCAAAACGAAATTGTGAAAATCCTAGACAAGTTTGATACTTTAGTCAATGATTTAAGCAAGGGAATCCCCGCCGAGATTGCAGCAAGGAGAAAGCAATATGAATATTATAGGGAGAAGCTCTTAAGCTTCAAGGAAAAAGTATGATATAATCATACAAAACCATACAAAAGGATAAAAAATGACTTCAGTTGTGCAATTTAGAATGGATAGCAACGATAAAGAGATTTTAGAAATAATGCTTAAGGATATGGGATTAGATTTAGGCACAGCCTTTAGAATGTTTGCCGCAAAGGTGCTTAAAACAGGTGAGATTCCCTTTAGCATAAGTAGCGAAATAGACCCAGATACTATTGAGACAGAGGCAAACAAGAGAGCCTACAAAAAGGCTATAAAAGAGCTAGAGAGAGGCGAAATCATAAGCCACGAAGAGCTTAAAAGGGAGCTTGGAATCAAATGAATTATTCCTTAGGATATAGCAAGGAAGTCAAGAAATTCCTGCAAAAGCACCACGACTTAGCTCCTAAAGTCATCAGCGCATTAGAGCAAATCGCACAAAATCCCTACTCAAACACGCAAGATATTAAAAGACTACAAGACACACAAAATTGCTATCGTTTAAGGATTGGCAAATATAGAATCTTGTATGAAATAAGAGAAAAAGAGATTTTGATTTATGCGTATGATACGGATTCAAGAGGTGGCATTTATAAATGAAATACAGGAATTGAAAAAGTGGAATCTAAAAGCTTGCCTATACAAAGATGATAAGTAAAATCATAAAATTTAATGACTTTTTATTGGTTTAGTATGTATAATATATACAAATCCATATCTAATAAAGGAACAAAAATGACAAGTTTGGTGCAAGTAAGGATTGATAAAGAACTCAAAGAAGAGGCTGAAAGGCTTTTTGATGATTTGGGCTTGGATATTACTACTGCGTTAAGAATGTTTTTAAAAGCAGCAGTGAGAGAGCAAAAAATCCCTTTTGAGCTTATAAGAGAAGCAAAAAATCCCATTTATAGCAAAGAAAATATAACAGAGATTAAAAGACGCATTAAAGAGATTGATGAGGGCAAGGGCATTACTTTTACTTGGGAGGAGTTTGAGGAATTTTCAAAAGCCACTGCTAAAGCCAAAACTAATGAGGAAAAGGAAGCATTAATCCAAAGAGCGCAACAAGGCTGGAGCAATGCATAAGATTACATTTCAAGCAAATGCTTTTCTTGAATATCTAGCCTTTGAAAATGATAAAAAATGTTTGCCAAAATCAATACGCTTTTAAAAGACATTGCAAGAAATCCTAAAAGCGGGCTAGGAAAGCCTGAAAAGCTTAAGGGGGATTTGAGTGGATGCTATTCTCGCAGGATTGATTCTAAACATCGCATTATTTATAGAATTAAGGAAGATTCTTGTGAAGTTGTGCAAGTAGGCGGGCACTATAAGGATAAATAGAGATAAACAAATGGCAATATCATACAAAGGATAAAACGATGAAGAGCGTAGAGCAAAGAGAGGAACTCCATAAAACGATATGGAAAATCGCCAATGACTTAAGAGGAAGTGTCGATGGCTGGGACTTCAAAAGCTATGTTTTGGGGTTTTTGTTTTATTACTTTATCAGTGAGAAACTCAAAAATAGCATTGCTGAATTACACAATACAGACTATGAAAACTTAAGCGATGAGGAAGCAGAGAATGGCAGGGAGACTATCCTCAATGCCTATGGATTTTTTATCAAGCCTAGTGCGTTGTTTTCTAATGTGCTTAAAAATGCTGATTTAGAGAAACTCAATGAGACTTTAAGCGGATATTTTAAAGAAATCCAAACAAGTAGCAAGAATTATGAAAGCTTTAGGCAATTTGAGGGGCTTTTCGCGGATATGGATTTATACTCTAATAAACTTGGCAACTCCAATAGTGAGCGCAATAAAAAGATTTTAAGCATAATGAAAGCGATTTGGGGTTTGGAGCTGCATTATAACGCGAATGAAATTGATGTCTTTGGTGATGCGTATGAATATTTGATGAAAATGTATGCAAGCAGTGCGGGGAAAAGTGGCGGGGAGTTTTTCACTCCTCAAGAAGTTAGTAAGCTTCTCGTAGAAATCACACTCTGCCATAATCCTAAACCTAATAAAGTCTATGACCCTGCTTGTGGGAGTGGCTCACTACTCTTGCAATATAAAAAGATTTTGAAAAAAGACCCGAAATTAGGCTATTTTGGACAAGAAATCAATATCACCACTTATAACCTCGCAAGAATGAATATGCTACTGCATAATGTGGAATGGACGCGTTTTGATATAGCGCACGGCGATACTTTGACAAAGCCTAATGAAAAACACAAAGAAGCCGAACCTTTTGACGCAATCGTTAGCAATCCCCCTTATAGTATCAAATGGGAGGGCAAAAGTAATGCATTTTTAATCAATGATGAGAGATTTTCTAAGGCGGGGGTTTTAGCTCCTGAATCAAAGGCTGATTTGGCTTTTGTAATGCACGCTTTGGCGTGGCTTAGCGAGAAAGGCAGTGCGGCGATTGTCTGCTTCCCGGGCGTAATGTATAGAAGCGGGGCAGAGCGGGATATAAGAAAGTATTTGATAGAGGAAAATTTCGTTGATTGCATAATCGCTCTTGCGCCTAATCTTTTCTTTGGCACAGGCATAGCAGTGTGCATCTTGGTATTGCGCAAGAATAAGAGGGACGATAAGGTTCTATTTATCAATGCCGTAGAGGAGTTTATCAAAGTAACTAATAAAAATATGCTCTCACCGCAGAATTTAGAAAAGATTTTAGAATCCTACAAGGCAAGGGATAATCAAGAGTTTGTCAGTGCGCTCGTGCCAAAAGAGCAAATCGCAAGGAATGATTATAATCTAAGCGTCTCTAGCTATGTGGAGGCAAAGGATACGCGAGAAGCGGTTGATATAACGCTTCTAAATGCAGAGATTAAAGAGATAGTCAAGGCTCAAAGTGCTTTAAGAGCGCAGATTGATGCAATCGTTGCGGAGCTTTAAGGAAGTGTGAGGCACAGCGATTTTAGCGCAAAACAAAATCGTGTTTGACGCGAAGATATAGGGCGGGCTTGGCTTGGAATCTTGCCGCAAGATTCCAAGCTTAGGCGAGCGTATAGCTTTCGTCTAGGAATTGATAGAGTTGTTTGAGTGGCAATGTCTTGCCCGTGAGCAAAATGCTTATCCAATGTTTCTTGTTCATGTGCCATGCCTTGAAGCAAAACTCATTATCGACAAATGCCAAGACATCTTGTGGGTCGAGCTTGAGATTGATTATCTCGACATCACCCGATTCTTTTAAGCCAAGCTTGGTTTTGTCAATCACCAAAAAAACCGCGTACCATTTCTTGCTTTCTTTCTTGCGCAAAACGGCGTTTTTTGGAAATTTCTGCCATAAAAATTCGAGCTCATCGCCATATTTTTCTTTCGCATACACGCAAAGTTCTTGCGCATTTTTGCTCACAAAAACAGCGTTCATTTTATGCTCCTTTTAAAGAATCTCGCCCACATATTGCAACGATTTCTAAAGCCAATGTTACAAGCAGGCTTATTAATTTACTCTTTTTACGCTTATCTAAACATCGATATGCAGCAAAATCACAGCGCATAGAATGATTGCAATGCCCACATAGCCTATTATGCCGATTCTTTCTTTGAATAAAATATATCCTCCCGCCGTTGTGCCGATAATGCCCACTGCGCCCCACGTGGAGTATGCAACGCTAAGTGGCAATGTTTCAATCGCGAAAGTCAATGCGATAAATGCTGCCCATATCATAATAATACACGCTGCCGCATAGCCCTTGTGCGTAAAGGCGTTAGATTTTTTGAGAAACAAATTTGCAAAAATATCTAAGATAGCTGCGAAAATGACAAGCCCCAATGCCCAACTCATTTTAGGATTCCTTTTTGTTGTTGCGCAATTCGGCATAGTTAATCAGCCCAATGCCACAAAAAGAAAGCACGATTCCTAGCTTTTGCGTCCATAATAATTCTTCGTTGAAATAGAAAATGCTAAGTCCCAATACGCATAATGTCCCCAAAACTTCCCAAATCGCATAGGCGACACTCACCGAAAGTCTTTTGAGCGAGAGAGCCATAAGATAATACGAAACCACAAGCAAGAGCAGCATAGACGCGTATCCAAAGATTGCGCCCTCGCTTGCTTTCATGATATGCACCGCAAGCACTTCTGTAAGGATTGCAAGTGTTAAGAAAAGGTAGGCTGTTTTAAGGTTCATTTGAAATCTCCCGATTTATTTCCTCGCGTTTTCCTAATTTTCTTTTACTAGCGGCAAACCTTGCAAAAGCCTTTTGAGCTTGATTTGCACTTGTGGCAGATGTTCGGCGATACTTAGCCCCACCACATCATATTTTTGCGCCACGTCTTGAATGATTTGCGACACTTGTTCTATGCTCATTTGCCCCGTGTTGCCCACAGCGGCATAGAGTTCTTTTGGGTCGAGCACATCTAAATCAAGATGAATCACAACCTTTTTTGCCCCGACTTTTTCGAGCCATTGCAAGACATTTTTAGAATCTCTCGCCTCTTTTGGCGCGAGGGATTCGAGCCAAAACTCCCTTTGGCGCGCCGCATAATGCGTTGCCTCGTCTGAATGCAAGCCCACGAGCAGCGCCTTTTGCGGTGCAATCGCCGCCGAGTGTCAGAATCCTTACGGGCTTGCGCTCCACAAGAATCGCGAGCGCGTTTTTGGTCTGTTGCAACAACGTGTTTTTGTCGATGATTCCGTCTTGCACAACGCGCCGCCCCACGCTATCGAGCGCAAAATCGGTCGCGACATTCACCACCGCCGTGTCGCAAGGCGCGATAGAATCGGCGAGCAGCGCGAGAATCTGCGCGCCCAAGACATAGCCCTGCGCCGCCTCTTTTGGGCTTAGGTCATCAAACCAGCCCGCGATGTCGCCGCCCTGCCATTGGGGATAGACGATCCGTAAGAGATGTGCCATTGGTGCTCCTTTTGTTTTTGCACATAATAGCATAAATGCAAGTTAAGGGCAAATATTCTGAAGCATTTAAAAGATGGCTATCTATAATGATTCTGCAAATATTACTTTTCCACGAGTTTGCGAATCTCTCCTTTGACAAAGTCAAGATTGCTATTTGTGAGAATCGGAATCAAGGAATTGATTGTATCGATACTTTTATCCCACCACTTAAGCCGAAGCAGAAGTGCAATCAGCTCCTCATCAAATCTCTTTTTAATCACTCTCGCAGGATTCCCAACCACAATCGTATAGGGCGCAACATTGCTACCCACGACACTATTTGCGCCAATAATCGCCCCATCGCCGATTTGAACACCCGGAAGTATCGTTGCATTTTGACCAATCCAAACATCATTACCAATGATTGTATCGCCTCTTAAGGGCAAATCGCTAGGCGAGGGCACTTCCATATCCCAACCTTCAAAGATATAAAAAGGAAAGGTGCTCACAGCATTCATTTGATGATTTGCGCCATTCATAATAAACTCCACACCCGCAGCGATTTGGCAAAATTTGCCAATGATGATCTTGTCGCCATTAAAATCATAATGATGTGTTACATGGCTTTCAAAATCCGAATCGCTAATATACGTGAAATCACCCACGATAATGTTAGGATTCTTGAGTGTTGGCTTAACGTATGTAATATATGAAATCCCCTGCATAGGAAAGGGATTATTTGGATTAGGCGTAATTCCATTTTTCATGCTATTTCTCCTTGTGTCGAATTTTTCTTATGATTCTATCAAATCTTTTGCCACAAGCTCGGCTTGCTCAATCACTCTATCTACTGCTAGTTTTTGCATATCGGGCGGATAGCCATATTCTCTAAGCACCTTTTTAACCGCCAAACGCAACCTAGCTCGCACATTCTCTTTATATTGCCAATCCAATGTAACATTTTTCTTGAGTATCTCAAAAACGGCTATGGCAAGTTCTTTGAGAGTGTCTTGGCTCATCAGCTCTTTTGCGCTTTGATTTTGTGCAATGGCTTCATAAAAGGCAAACTCATAATCTTTAAGCCCCATTGCTTGCTTTTGCTTCTCGCCAGCAATCAACTCTTTACTTAAAATAATCAGCTCTTCAATGGCTTCTGTAACGCTCATCAGATTATTTTGGTATTGACGCATTGTGTTTTTGAGCCTCTCCATAAGACTTTGGGCAGAAATCGCGTTCGCAAGCCGCGCAGAGAGTTCATCATTTAAGAGTTTTTGCAATGTCTGCAAGGCAAGGTTTGGGTGTTTGTGGTTCGCAAGCTCGCCCAAAAATTCTTCGGATAAAATCGCAAGATTTGGCTTTGCAATCCCCGAATGCCCTAGCAAATCAATCACCCCATCGCTTACGATTGCATCATTAATAATTTGCTTGATTGCACTTTGAGAAATCATCTCCGTTTCTATCCGTCCGCGCTCGTATTTTTTCAATGTTCTTTTGATTAAATCAAAAAATGCCACAGCTTTTGCAAGCGATTCTGCCTCCGCGCAGGGCAAAGCCATTGCATAAGCCCTCAAGAGCCTTGCCGCAGTGTCCAAGAATCGCTTTTTGCCATTTTCTTGGGCAAGAATCGTTTCTAAAGTCTGGGCAATCAATGCAAGCTTGCCTTGACTATCAAGCGCGAAATAGTCTAAGGGATTAATTCCCTGAATCATCTGCATCAAAATTTCATAGTTTTCTTGCATTTTGTCAATGATTTTGTCTTTATCCTGCACAAACTCGCCCTTGCCCCCACTTTGGGTATAAAACTCCAACGCATTTTTGAGCTCATGGGCAATCCCCAGATAATCGACAATCAGCCCCGCAGGCTTGTCTTTATAGACGCGATTTACCCTCGCAATGGCTTGCATGAGATTATGTCCACTTAGGAATTTATCCATATAGAGCGTATGCAAAGGTGGCACATCAAAGCCCGTGAGCCACATATCACAAACGATAACAATGTCAAGCGTATCATCAATATCTTTAAAACGTTTGGCAATCTCGCTTCTTTGTGCCTTGCTCGTATGGTGTTGGCTAAATGCGCACCATCGCTGCTATTTGCTGTCATAATCACCTTTAATGCGCCCTTTTGATAATCATCACTATGCCAAGAGGGCATAAGATTCACGATTATATCATACAAAGAAACGGCAATTTCTCGGCTCATACAAACAATCATCGCCTTGCCTTTTAACGCCTCTTGCCTCTTGCTAAAATGTTCCACAATATCTTTTGCCACGACTTCAAGCCGATTTTTCGCCCCGACAATCTCGCATAGCCTCGTGGCTTTGGCGTTGATTCTGTCTTGTTCCTTGCTTGTAACAAGCTTAGAATCAAGCTCTTTTAAAATCTCTTGCCCCTCCTCACTAAGCCCAATTTTAACCAACCGACTTTCATAATAGATTCCCACCGTGGCTTTATCCTCGACCGCCCTAGCAATATCATAAATATCAATATATTCTCCAAACACACGGCGCGTGTCGGCGTCTGCTTTTTCAATTGGCGTGCCGCTAAAGCCCAAATAAGTCGCATTTGGCAGCGCGTCTCGCAAATATTTTGCATAGCCATAGCGCAGCTGCGCCTGCTCATCAAGCCTCGCCTCGAATCCATATTGACTTCGATGCGCCTCATCGCATAAGACGAGAATATTTTCTCTTTGACTTAAAAGCTCGAAGCTTTCCGATTCGCTCCTAAACTTCTGAATCGTGCTAAAAACAATGCCCCCACTTGCCCTTTTGAGCTTGGTTTTAAATCCTGCGTGCTCGTTGCGAGAGTTGGCTCTGTGCGCAAAAGTTCCTTTGCCTTTGCGAAAGTCTCAAACAATTGCTCATCAAGGTCGTTCCTATCGGTGATAACAAGCAAAGTAGGATTTCCAAAAGTCGCAATCGCCTTTGCGCTAAAAAACACCATCGTAAGACTCTTTCCGCTGCCTTGCGTGTGCCATATCACCCCGCCTCTTTTGTCCCCGCACATCGCGACTTTCACTGATTCTATCGCCTTTTGCACAGCATAATATTGATGATAAGCGGCGAGTTTCTTAACAATCTGCGTGCTAGATAAGCCCGATTTGTCGTTAAATGTTTGCTTCTCAAACACGATAAAAAAGCGCAGAATCTCTAAGAGTGTGTGCGGCTCTAACGCGGCAGGCATTCCTAAGGGCAAGGCTTGATTCTCGTTTCTCCAGACCATAAACCGCGCGAAGTCTGCACTTAAACTCCAGATTTTACCATTTAGCCCATCACTTAGCATACAAAGTACATTCGGGATAAACAAAAAGGGAATCTGCGCCTTGTAGGTTTGAATCTGTTGATGGGCACTTTCCAAAGTCGCATTTGCATCGAGCGGATTTTTGAGCTCACACACGACCACAGGCAAGCCATTGATAAACAGCACGACATCGGGACGTTTTGGGCATCGGCGCGGCAAAATGGAGCTGATTGCACGCAAGCAAGGAGTTGTTAGAGGGATTCTCAAAATCTAAAAGGCGCAAGAGAACGCCGCGCGTCTCGCCCTCGAAAAACACTTCAAGCGTGATTCCACGTGTGAGGTAGGCGTGGCATTTGGCGTTTGCCTCCATAAGCTCCTCGTTTTCAAGGGCTTTGAGCTTTTGCAACGCCTCGCTAATAAGCCGCTCTTGAGATTCTATGCTTAAGGCAAGATTGCACAAATGCCTAGAATCTGCCCCAAAGTTAACCCTTTGCACTGCCTCTCTAAACTCGTTCTCGAGCATCCACTCTCCGCCTTTGCGCTCGATTTCCTTGCCACTTTTGCAAATATATCCCGCATTTGCCAAATGCTCAAGGAGCAGGGATTCTATGGCTCTTTCGTTGAGGGTATCGGTTTGCATTGTTTTCCTTAGAGTTTAACTTGCAATTTATTATTAAAAATTTAAAAAATATTATAACAAAATTAAGAATAAGCGATACAATCTTTAGCTATAATCTCTGCACACTATAAAGCTTTTAGGGGATATGTTATGATTTTGAATTATGAAAATAGCAAAATTATAAGAAATATTCCCTATCAAGAAAGCGATATTATTAAAATTTTTGGCAAGAAAAAAGCGCAAGAATTCCAAGATTTTATCAATCAAATCTCTAAAACCTTTGAAACTACGACTGAAAAACTCATAAAACTTGCAAATATTTTTGATATTCCTTTTGCTTACCTCTTTTTAGATGAGATGCCACAGGCGGAGGAATCTTTGCCAGATTTTAGAAGTAATGGTGCAGAATTTAGTCAAAATCTTAAATCTTGTATTGCTTCAAGCAAGAAAAAACAAGAATGGTTTAGAAATTATCTCATAAGGAATGGACACAGCAAGTTTTTAGCAAATCAAAATTTAACTTCAGATAAAGATATTATCCAAACTATCAAGCAAATTACACAATTTGATAAAGCAAAAAATTACTCAAAAGGGCAAAGATTTATTTTTCTTAAAAGCAATATTGAACAATGTAATATTATCGTGCAGCAAAGCGGAATTTCACAAAATCAAACGCGTAAAGCCATCAGCTTTAATGAATGCAGAGGCTATGCCATTTATGATGAATATGCACCACTTATATTTATAAATTCTAAAGATACAAGTGAAAATGGAAAGATTTTTACCCTTTTGCACGAATTAGCGCATATTTTACTAAAACATAGTGGCGTCAGCTCTTATGATTTTGAGTTAGAAGAAGAATACCGTTGCAATAACATTGCGGGAGAAATTCTAATGCCAAGTGAAGCCTTTAAATCAAAATGGAAACGACAAATTCCTATTCAAGCAAATATAGAAAAATTGAAAAATAATTTTGAAATGGCAAGCTCTCTAGCACTTGCTACCAAAGCACTTTTACTTAAATTAACAGATAATGAAAAATATCAGGATTTTAAAAATGCAGAGTTAGAAAAATTTTCAAAAAATAAAGATTCCAAAGGAGGTAATTATTACTCCAATATTATTGCTTCCAATAGCAAAAACTTTACTCAAAGTGTTATCATTGATACACTTAATGGCTATGAAACCTTTAAAGAAGCACTGAATTTACTTAATATTAAGGGATTTGATAAGTTTGATAAACTTGCCAAAGAATTGGGGATTTGATGACTAAATACCTTATTGATACAAATATTTTTATAGAATCTGCTTATAGATTTTATGCCTTTGATATTTGTCCGGGATTTTGGGATTTTTTAGAAAAATGTGCTAGATTAGATTCTGTAAAATCCATTGACAAAGTTTATAATGAAATAACTTCTGATAATCCTAATTTGCAAGAATTTAAAGAGCGGTTGAACAATAGGGAATTTTTCCTATCCATAGAAAACATAGGCTTAGAATCTTATGCAGTCATTTCACAAACGCTTAGAACAATGCAATATACACAAAAAGCAATCAGCGATTTTTCTAGTGGTGCAGATTATTTCCTTATAGCACTTGCCTATCAAGAATCCTACACTATCGTAACGCACGAAGCCAAAAGCGGCAATAATGCGAAAAATACAATAAAAATTCCCAATGTCTGCGAAAGCTTAGAGATTGATTGTATAGATATAGCAGAGTTTTTAAGACGCAAACAAGCAAGGTTTGTTTTAGAGAATACAACACAACAAGAATCTTAAAACCCTCACGCCTCCATTTTTTCATTTAAGATTTTTGATAAAAGCATATCCCGCATTGATTGCAAAGTTTCAATTTGTTTTTGATTGTTTTCTATTTTATTTTCAAAATCTGAAACTATTTTGCTAAATTCATTTATCGTGTTGAAATCTGGCTTTAAAAAACTTGCCTGATATAGTCCCTCAATAGTAATTTGTGGTTGGGCTGAACCTGAAACATATATATAAAAATTACTAGACAAGCAGTAATATTTCAAGTAGTAAAAAGTTATGTCCTTATCCTTTGTTCTCTCTAAAACCAAAGAATTATTAGTTACAAATGACTTTCTTTCTGAAACATTCACCTTGCCCGATGCTTCACCTCTGCATGAAACCAACACTTGAGGTTCTTTATAAAGATATTTATCAAAATACCCTATTTTACCATTTCCACCAAACACAGAATATCCTTGTGATAGCAAGTTTTTAGTTGGTAAATTTTTACCATAAACTATCCTCACATAATCCCCCAATTTCCCCATTTCCCACTCGTTGCGGTTGGGATTGTCTATAAAGGTATGGCGAAAGAGAGTGAGGGCGAGGGATTCTAGGGTTTTGTTTTGCCTATGAAGCAAATCTATCTTGTCATCAAAACTACTTAGAATCTCCGCGATTTGTTGTTGGACTTTGAGGGGCGGGAGGAGGAACTCATAATCTCTTATGACTTCTATTTGCACCCTTTCTCTACCTGAACTTCCCGTCATTGATTTGATAGCAGTTTCTCTAAAATTTTCACTTCTTGCTAGATAATATAGAAAGTGTTTATCACTTATATTTTCCTTTTGCCTTAAAACAATAAATTCAGTAGAACCAAAAGCAATTTCGTTGTTTTCTAAAAAATCAACAAAAGCAGTTTTGCCATTTTCTAAACAAGGGGTAATTCTTGCTAGTAGTGTATCTCCATTTTTGAATTTACTTCCACTCTTAAAAGATTCTACATTGAAAGAATAAATTTTCTTGTTAAATGGCTCTAAATTATCCATAGAAACCTTTTTGGCAATCGTATTTTTCTTAATAGATTCTAATGGATTTATCTCCGCCACTTCCCCCAACCTGACTTCTTTCCATTGCTCTTTGTGGAGGGATTGGAAGAAATTTTCATTCTGTGTTTGCACCATTAGTTACCTTTTACTTTGCTTTTGTGTGTGAAAATAATGCACCTCAACCGTTCAATAATTTTAAAAAAGCCAAATTCCTCCTTATCACTCTTATGGTTATAATGATATTGCAGTTTGATATAAGATTGAATCTCTCCTATATTGGTGGCATCATAGAGATTATATCCTAAACGCAAAAGCAAAATTTCTAAATCTTTTTGGAATCTTATTTTGGTGGGTTTGTTGTGAAAAATCTCATTTCTTGCATTGCGGATTTTATCAATTTTGTCTATCAAATGTGCTTTTGTGTCATAGCTTGGGAGTGGTTGATTTTTATATTCTTTTGGATTCTTGAACAATGGAGTGAGTTCGCTCCAATGATTGTCTAAAATTTGTTGCAAATCCCCTAGAGAAAATATATCAAAAACTTCAAAGGTATCTTTAAAATCGGAAATTCGCAAATGTCTTTTTTCGGTGATACTTTTAATCTGCTTTAAAAGCTTATTTTCTTTGAGGTTTTGGCTTTGAGATTTTAAAAACCAATCGTCTTTGTCGTTATTGTATAGATTTGCTATTTCTACTGCTAATGTGCTACGCAAGGCATTTTCAAAACAATGCAAAAGTAAAAAATGCGCTTGATGAGATTTGCGCCTTTTATTATAAAAACTCATAATAAAATCAAAAAGATTATCTGTGTGGAATTTAGGCAAAACAGCCTGCGCTTCTCTGCACGCTCCCCATAAATAATGAAAATGCAAAACTCTTGTGCTTTGCTTAATGCGATTTTCAAAATCTGGTGTTAATAAATGTGGGCAGTGAGTAAAGAGTTTTTTTTATCTTGCACAGATTTTGAGTTTCTAAACTAAAGCTACTCATCGCAATTTCTCCGTTAATATTGCATTTATTTTTATTTTGTTATAATCCTATTCAGTTCAGAGGTCTTACCGCCGTGAATGGTGGGTGCTCTTTAAGAGAGGATACTCTGAATTTCTTTCTTTAATCAAATCCCCCGCAGAATCCACCTCGTAAAACCACTTTGTAAAATATTGTAGCACAAAATGGCTATTTTTGCTCTCCACCTATCAACGCGAGGTTTGCCAAAATCCTTTGGTTGAGCTCTTGTTCCTCTTTGATTTGAGATTCTAACTCCGCCCTTAGACGTGTAAATTCAGCCTCAAAGTCGAAGTTTTGCTCGTTTTCTTCTAGCCCCACAAACCTGCCCGGTGTCAGCGTATAGCCAAGCGCGGCGACTTCTTCTAAAGAGGCGGATTTGCAAAAACCTTTGATGTCTTTGTAGCCTTTTGCCGCTCGCCAATTATGGTAGGTTTGACTGATTCTTTGTATCTCATCGCTTGTTAGAATGCGATTTTTGCGGTTAATCAGCTCGCCACAATTACGCGCGTCTATAAAAAGAATTTCTTGGTTTGTCTTAGAGCGGCGAATAAACCATAGGCAAGCGGGGATTTGCGTATTTAAGAAAAGTTTGGCAGGGAGATTGATAATGCAATCGATTAGATTGGATTCAATTAAATTTTTGCGGATTGCGCCCTCGCCGCCTGTGTTGCTTGTTAGCGAGCCTTTGGCAAGCACGAACCCGGCGACACCTTTTGGCGCGAGATGATAGAGGAAATGCTGAATCCATGCATAGTTTGCGTTTGTCGTTGGCGGGATTCCAAACTTCCAACGTCCATCGTTTGCGAGTTGCTCGCCACTATAATCAGAATCGTTAAATGGCGGGTTGGCAATCACAAAATCTGCTTTTAAATCTTTATGCGCGTCATTTAAAAAACTCCCCTCACTATTCCATTTGACTTGTGAAGAATCAATTTGCCGAATCGCCAGATTCATCTTTGCTAGTCGCCAAGTCGTTTGGTTGCTCTCTTGTCCATAAATAGAGATGTCGTCAATCTTGCCTTGATGATTTTGCACAAAAGCTTCGCTTTGCACAAACATTCCGCCGCTACCACAACATGGGTCAAACACTCTGCCCTTGTAGGGCTCTAAACGAGCAGTTCTACGACACTCTTTGGCGTGTAGAATTGCCCGCCCTTTTTGCCCTCGCTTAGTGCAAATTCGCCCAAGAAATATTCAAAGATATGTCCTAAGATGTCACTACTTTGGGCTATCTTACTTCCCGATTCTCCGCTTAAAGAGAGATTAGATAGCAAGTCAATCAACCCGCCTAAGCAAATGGAATCTAAATTTTCTTTGGCATAGACTTTAGGTAAAACGCCCTTTAGGCTTGGATTTTCCTGTTCTATGGTTTGCATTGCATTATCTAAAAGGCTACCGATATTGCTTTGTTTGGCGTTTTCCATAATGTAACCCCACCGCGCCTTTGGGGGCACAAAAAACGCATTGTGTGCGTGATATTCGTCCTTGTCCTCTGTGTCTCCACCCCCACTTTGCACTCTTTCAAAAATAGCTTGGAAGCTATCGGAGATGTATTTTAAGAAAACTAAGCCCAAAACGATATGCTTATACTCGGCGGCGTCAATGTTTTTGCGGAGTTTGTCGGCGGCAACAAACAGGGTCGATTCGAGTTTTTGAGGCTGCGCTGCCATGTCTCGCCTTTATCTATATTTTATTATATCAACGCCCTTATGCCGCGCGATGGTAGAAAATGTCCGAGCCACAATGGGCTTGGAAGCCCTATCATAGCGCGTTTTTGGGCATTTTTCATCAAAGACATTAGCATGATAGCATAATTTTGCCACAAAAGTGAATCCCGCTTATAGGTTTTGTTTATTGCCCCACGCGCTTTGCCTGCTCTGGCGGGTAGCGGTCGCCAAGAATCTGTATTTTTGCGAGCTCTGCCTCAAAGTTTTTCAACTCTTTTTTGTCCCACCGAATCAGCAATGCCTCAATATTTTCGCTCAAATGCGCTAGGTTTGTCGTGCCAAAAAGTGGGACGATGTAGGGCTTGTTGATTAAAAGATAAGAGATTGCCATTTGAGCAGGGGTCGCGTTGCCATCTTTAGCGGCAGGGTTTCTGCCCTTGCCAAATTCTCTTAAGAGTTCGACAATCTTATAATTTGCTGTCATTGTGTCGTCTTGGTAACGTGGAAAGGTTGCGCGATTATCATTTTTTGGGTCGAAATCGCTATTTTTTCTTAGTCTTCCACTTAAATATCCGCGCGCCAAAGGTGAATAGGCGACAAAGCCGATTCCAAGTTCTTCTAATGTTGGAAAGAGTTCGGTTTCAACATTGCGCCACATCAAATGATATTCACTTTGCACGGCTGTGATTGGGCAGACTTTGTGCGCTTTTTCTATCGTTGCTGCGCTTAATTCGCACACACCAAAGCGCGCGACTTTGCCTTCTTTTATCAAATCTTTTACAGCTCCCGCGACTTCTTCAATCGGCGTTTTAGGGTCGAAGCGGTGTTGGTAAAAAAGCGGAATCTGCTCTATTCCAAGTCTTTTTAGGCTTTGCTCGCAAACTTCTCTAATGCGTTTTGGTGAAGAATTGAGCACATCGGCATTTGCCCCAAAACCAAATTTTGTCGTAACAAAAACCTTATTTTTATAGGGCTTTAGAATCTTGCCCGCTAAGATTTCGTTGCTATCTGGTCCATAGACTTGCGCGGTATCAAAAAGCGTGATTCCATAATCCACGCATTTTGCGACAATCTCTGCTGCCTCTTTTTCGCTCACGACTTTGCTGCGGTGATAGTTGAGCCCCATAAGTCCAAATGCGAGAGCTGAAACCTTGAAGGCATAGTCGCCTTTACCCAAAGTGCGCGTTGGCATGGTTTGTTTTTTAGAATCTGCTGCCAAAAGTGGCGAAGCACCTAAGCTCAAACTTGCCCCTAGTATTGTCGCGACTTTCAAAAACTCGCGGCGATTGATAGTGTGATTTTGCATTGTTTCTCCTTTTATTTTAGGTTATAGCCCTACGCTGTTTGCTGCATCGCTACCCGGAGCGTATCGCTCACCTACGATGACAAGCTTACTAAGCTGGCTATTGATTTCTTTGAGCTCGTCTTTGCTAAATGTTAGCAGACAAGAGTTAAGATTCTCTTCTAGCCGATGAATCTTAGTTGTCTCGGGAATGGGCACAACAAAACTCTTATTTGCAAGAATCCATGCCAAAGAAACTTGCGCCACGGTTGCTGGTTTGCCATTAATGCTTTTGCTCTTTGCCACATTTCTAATAAAATCAATCACTTGTTGATTTGCTTCTAGTGCTTCTTTAGAAAGTCGCGGAAAAGAATTGCGCATATCTAGCGTGGCATGGAAAGTTGTGTTTTTATCAAAACTTCCACCCAAAAACCCTCTATCAAGCGGGCTATATGCGACAATCGTAATGCCTAGTTTTTCGCATGTATCCATAATGCCATTGCTTTCTAGCTCGCGAAAAGCCATTGAATATTGACTTTGCATTGCCACAGGAGCAAAGACATTGCATGCTTTTTGGATTGTCTTAACTCCCGCTTCGCCCAATGCCCATGCTTTGATTTTACCTTCTTTAACAAGCATTTGCATTGTTTCTGCCACTTCTTCAATCGGCGTGTCAATATCAACTCGATGTTGCGTATAGAGGTCAATGCAATCTCTTTGCAATCGTTTTAAGCTCCCATCAACGGCGCGAATGATAGTTTTTCTGCTCGAATCAAGCTGTTGTTTTCCAAAAGGATAATAGAATCCAAACTTTGTGTTGATGACAACTTTGTCTTTGTAGGGCTTGAGTGCAACTCCTAGCAATTCTTCATTTGTGTGTGGTCCATAGACTTCGGCTGTGTCAAAGAATGTATAGCCCAAATCGACAGCTTTTTGCAAGAGTTTTATCATTTCTTTTTTGTCTCTTGCTGGTCCATGATTTGCGCTCATTCCCATACAACCCAAGCCAATACTTGAGACTTTGAGATTCCCAATGTTTCTTTGGGGGTAGGGGGTTTGCTTAGGGGTTTGCGCTAGTCCTTGTGTGCCGAAAAAAGCCATTGTAGCAAGTGTCGCACTTGTTTTTAAAAATTTTCGCCTTGAATGTTCTTGCATTTTCGTCCTTTGCAATCTTAAAGTATATTTTGACATTATATTATAAGGCTTAATACTTAGTGTTTGTCAAGAGATTTTTGCGAAAATTACCAAAAACTATTCTCTTAATAAAGTTTCTTTGGCTACGAATTTAATTTTCTTGTGCGTGATTTTGGGGCTTATTCCAATGCGCCCATTTGTTCTAGGCGTAGGATTCGCTGCTCTAATGGAGGGTGTGTGGCAAAAATCATAGCACGGCAAGGCAGGAAAAACATATGTGCGCAAGAACTTGCTTTGGGGTTGGTAAGATAGGTGGGCTTTTTGGGAGAATCTTCACCTGCTTCATAGGTGCTTGAAACCTGTGCAATTTTTTGCAGAGCAGATTTTATGCCTTGAGGATTGCGTGTGTATTGTGTGCTTGAGGCGTCAGCTAAAAATTCCTTTTGACGCGAAATTGCTGCTTGAATGATTTGCGCAAAAAACATACCGACATATCCAAGCGCATAAAATACAAATGCAATGGCAGCAAGTGCGGCAAAGCCTTTGCCATCATCTTTAGAGCGAGAAGTTCTTTTAGAGCTATTGGACATCGCCTCAAGCAACACTTCACCCACCACCACTAAGCAGCTTAGAGCAAATACAAGTGCGAAGATTCTAAGATTGAGTGCGACATCACGATGAAAAGCGTGTGAAAACTCGTGCCCTATCACGCCTTGAAGCTCATCACGACTTAGAAAATCTAGCGCACCTTGCGTTACAAAAATCGCTATTTTTTCTTTCTCTTTGCCAAAATATTCCCCGCTACACATTGCATTAATACCTTTCTCCTCTTTGAGAATAAACACGCGTGGCATAGGGCAAGAGGAGGCAATTGCCATTTCTGCAATCACATTTAAAAGCACTCGTTCTTTTTGTTCTAAATTACTAGATTCTGTAATTTCTGTGGCATTGAGTGTTTTTGCGAGTTTGTCAATGCTGTGCTTTGCCAAAGAGAATTTTTGAAAAACAAAGGCGCAAAAAATCACTGCAACTAAAACAAATGCTAAAGCTAGAGAAATAAGAAAATTTTCAGAAGAATTATCCGCTACAAGAACCATTCTTCTAGGTGGGAAATCAAAAGAAGATGGCACAGCTACATTAAACTCACTAGGATTATCTAGTAAAATAAAAATCAGCCCAAAGCAAGAAAAAGCAGTCAAAAAAATCAAAAATAGCATTATAAAAAAAAGAGCGTTGCACCACAAAATCTTAGATTGTGCAGTGTCTTTATGCTCCCAAAATGTATTGGATAGCTTCACTTCCCTACCCAAAATAGTGCGTGTGATAAAAAACAAAATGAGTGTGCAGAATGCGACAAAGACAAGAAGTGCAATGAGGGTTTTGATATTAAAAAAATACCGAGTGGGCGCATCAAAACCTAGAGATGTGCGTATGTCTGCAAAAAACATTGTGCAAGAATTTAGGAAATCTACAATTTGTGAGGAAGAATTAATCAACAAAATTATGAACAAAATCGCAAAGAAAGTAGCAAGACTTTGAAACAAAATACCGCTTTTTTTGGAAAATTTATTATAGGTAACTATCCACACCCCAAGGATAAACACCATAAGCAAAGTCTTAACGCTTAGAGGCAAGGCTAAAAGAAAATGATTATCCAAAAAAATAGAATCTACTAAATCCATAAGCACACCCTATAAGATTGCAAAAAAACCTTAAAACTGCACTTTGGGTGCTTGGTTTAATACCTCACGCTTCTCCTCAAACTCTAGTAGAGATAAATCTTGTGCGAATTGTGAAAAGAATCCCACAATAATATTAACCGGAAAGGTTTGTTTATAGGTACTGAAGTTTGTTACATTATCATTATAGGCTTGACGCGCAAAAGCGATTTTATTCTCTGTGGAAGCAAGCTGCTCGCTTAGCTGCATCATCGTAGTATTTGCCTTTAAATCAGGATAGGCTTCCATTGTCATATTGAAATTCATCAGTGCATTTTGCAAGGATTTTTCAGCACTATTTAGTGCATTGATAGCATCGGGTGCATTTTTTGCAACATTATCTAGTGCGCTTTTTGCAGTGTTTCTTGCCTCTATGACTTTCATCAAGGTTTCTTGCTCGTAGCTTAGGTATTTTTTGGCAATTTCAATGAGATTTGGGATTAAATCATATCGCCGCTTGAGTTGCACATCAATTTGCGAAAAAGCATTTTGTGCGCGGTTTTTTAAGGTTACTAGAGAATTATAAGCACCAATAAGCCATATCACTCCAAAAGCAATAATACCAACAATGATAAGAATACTCCCAAATACCATTCTTTGCTCCTTTGTTGCAATCAAAAATATATTATAACAGATTCTATGATTTTTTTCTCCCTTTTGTGTCTGTGCAATTTTTCATACCATTGCAGGAATTAAACAAATCAACACCTGTGGCTATCATTTCATCATAGATGCCAATTTTCTTTTCTAGCGCCTGTATGGTTTCATGAATTGTCGCTAGTTGATTCTTAAGAGACTGCGTTTGTTTTACGAGCATTTCTCGCCGCTCTTGTGCCGTTTTCATTCCTTGCGTGAGTAGAATGGCATATCTTTTGATGTCCTTGAGGCTCATTCCCGTGTGTCTTAGATAATTAACCCACGAGACCCATTCCACAGCTTGTTTATTGAAATATTTCACGCCGTTTTCGTCCCTGTCTATCACAGTTTCAAAAACCCCTTTTTTCGCCCAAAATCGTAGAGTATGGGGCGAGATTCCCGTTTGTTTCGAGACTTCTATGATTGTCCAAGCCATTTGTTCTCCTTTTTGCTCATTAATCTAACTCTATTTTGAGAGTTTCTAGCCATTTTCTAATGCTTCCTTTGCTCTCTCCAAAGTTGAATCTGCGCCCTGTTTTAAAGATTGCATTGGGTGCAGACTTTGCCATATCGCGTGGCGCATTGCTCAAATCACTCCCACCGCTTGTGCAGAATGGAACGATGGTTTTGCCGCTAAAATCATGCGATTCGAGGAATGTGTTGATGATATGTGGCGCGGTGTACCACCACACAGGAAATCCGACAAATATTGTCGTGTAATTGCTTATGTCAATGCTATTGGCGATTTGTGGGCGAGATGTTTTATTGTTTTTCATCTCGAGACTCGTGCGACTTTGCTCGTTTGTCCAATCCAAATCTGCCTTGCTATATGGCTCTTGCGGCACAATTTCATAGAGTTCCGCATTGGCAACATTCGCAATCGTTTGCGCGACTTCTTTTGTGATTCCACTTGCACTAAAAAAGGCAACGAGGGTTTTCATTTTTGCTCCTTATTTTAATTTTTTAACCTCTGAATCAAGGCTTGCTTGTAGCTTTCTAGTTGGCTAGAATTGACACCTTCAAAGACTAAGGGTTCTAAATATTCCATGCCACAATGCAGGGCACTTGCTTTCATTGGCAAAAAGACGTCTTTTAGCTCCACGCCCACTCTGCCATTTTTACCATATGTGCTGCGCCCACCGCCTGCTGTGGAGACAACAAGCATTTGTTTGCCCTGCCAAAGTCCCGGTCCCACGCTGCCCCATGTTTCGTTTAAATAGGCTTTCATCATTGGCGTGATATTAAACCAATGCGTGGGAAACAAAAAGACGATTCTTTGATGTTCGCGCGTGATTTTGCGCTCTAGGTTGCCATCAATGGCGCGCGTGTCATAGCCATAGATTTGTTCAAGATTCCGTACCTCTACACCTTGGACACTCCTAGCGGCTTGTTCTAATCCCTTGATAAACGTGGAATGTTCAAAGTAGGGGTGCGAAACAATCACGAGGGTTTTAACTTTTGCTTCATCAGCAAAAGCACTCGCAAACAAGAACAGACTAAGCAATAGTAGCTTTTTCATTTTTACTCCTTTATGTTTTTATTTTTTTAGAATCCATACATATTCTTCTATATGCTTCTTGCTATCATTTTTGTTACCTTTAACAAGGGCTTCTCATTTCTTTGGTGTGGCAATCTCAACCAAATTGCCGTCAGGGTCTTTGAGATAAATCGAATCGAGTTTTGCGACTGCTCCTGTTCTTTCGACAATGCCCATTTCTATTTTTGCCCCCTTTGATTCAAGCTTTCTTTTGATTTCTTCGATGTCGCCCTTTGCGAGTAGGCAAAAGTCTAAAGCCCCATCGCAAGGTTTGCTTGCCGCTGGTTGAAACTCGCCAAAGCGTTGGTGGATATTGATTTTCTGATTGCCAAAGCAGATTGCATAGCGTCCATTTTGCTCTTTGATTTCGCATTCGAGAATCTCGCCATAGAATGCGAGGCATTTTTGAATGTCTTTTGTGAGCAAGACAATATGGTCTATGGATTGTATCATTTTTTACCTTCCTTTCCTTTTTTCTCTAAAAGTTCTACAATCTCTTTATATCCTTCCTCTTTTGCATAATCTAAAGCTGTTTTACCTTTTTCATTTTTAATATTAACATTAGCACCTATTCTTATCAATTCTCTAACTATTTCAGTATCACCATTAATTACAGCTCGTATTAAAGCAGTATCACCAAGTTCATTTTGAATATTCACATCAGCCCCCGCTTTTATTAAATCCATAATTATTTCTTTGTTATACCAAATAAAAGCGCATATTAAAGCAGTATCGCCTCCAAAAGCTTGAATATTTAAATCAGCACCTGCTTTTATCAATTCTTTAGCTACTTCGGTATGACCTTCTCTTGAAGCCACTATTAAAGCAGTAAAACTATATTCGTCTTGTATATTAACATCAGCACCTGCTTTTATCAGTTCTCTAACTATTTCTGTATGACCTTCAAATGAAGCAATCATTAAAGTAGCCCAACCTTCTTTATCTTGCATGTTAATATTAGCTCCATTCTTTATTAATTCTTTCACTATTTCTATATATCCTTTATATGAAGCATACATTAAAGCAGTCAAACCTTCTTCATTTTGTATATTGACATCAATTCCTAAAGCTAATAACTCTTTTACTTTATTTATATCTCCATTTTGTGAAGCCTGTAAAAAGTTTTCCTCATCTTTGGTTAGCGCATAGAGGTTGGTGGAGACTAAAAGAAAAAAGAAAAGAGTCCAGATTATTCTCATGCGCCAATTCCCTTTCATCAATTTTCGTTTCAGTATCATCAAAAAACAAACCTTTCTTTCTTGAAATCGCAATAATATTCTGCCTCAATACACGTAAATTTTAAGACGCAATAATCGGGGTCGCCGATGCCTTTTTTGTAATACTTCGTGTCGCCCTCTTGCCAAATCATCTCTTTTGTGGGCATGTCTTCGCAAATCTCTATCGTGCCAATGATTCCGAGCCCCTGATATTTAAAACGTCCGCGTTTATAGAAATACACGCAAGCCTTTTGGTTGCTCGAATAATGCTTGATTTTGTTTGATGATGTGTTTGTCGTGAAATAAATTTGATTCTCCTCTATCTTTCTTGGCGCGAGCATTGCCCGAATCATGGGGAATCCATTTTCATTCACCGAGCCCAAAAAGGCGGTTTTTTGCTCGCTAATAAATGCGAATGCTTGTTCTTTGTCCATTATTTTCCTTTTATGCTTGCCCCTCGCAAGGCAAATTGCCAAGCAAGGAGCAAATCTAATTACTTCAGATTCTCATTGAAAAATGCCGCGATTTTTTCAAATGGAATCTTCTGCGCATTATCATACAAATCGACATGATTTGCGTCTTTGATAAGCAGCAATTCCTTGTTCTTGCCTTTTAGCTTCTTGAACGCGTCTTCGCCAAAATATCGACTATGCGCCTTGTCGCCATGAATGACCAAAACCGCGCTTTGGATTTCATCGCTATATGCCAAAATCGGCATATTTATCATTGAAAGCGATGATGTTAGATTCCAAGCGCCATTTGAGTTAATCGAACGCTCGTGGAATCCTCGCGGCGTCTTGTAATATTCAAAATATTCCTTGATAAACAGCGGCTCATTTCCTGTGAGTTTTTCGGGCAATCCACCTGCTTTTGCAAATGTGCCTTTCTTAAAATCCTCCGTGCGCTGTTTATTGAGATTCTCTTTGAGCTCATAACGCGCCCTTGCGTCCATCGTGTCGTTGTATCCTCGCGCGCTTACGCGTGTCATGTCATACATTGTCGAAGCCACCGTGGCGCGAATGCGCGTGTCCATCGCGGCGGCATTGATGGCAAACCCGCCAAAGCCGCAAATGCCCAAGATTCCGATTCTCTTAGAATCCACATTTGCGTGGTTGCTCAAGAAATCCACAGCCGCGCTGAAGTCCTCTGTGTTGATGTCGGGCGAGGCGACACTGCGGGGCTCGCCGCCGCTTTCGCCTGTGTAGGACGCGTCAAAGGCGAGGGTGATAAAGCCCTTTTGTGCGAGCGTTTGCGCATAGAATCCGCTTGCTTGTTCCTTCACCGCGCCAAATGGTCCCGCGATTGCGATTGCCGCGAGCTTTTGCTTGCCGACATTTTTGGGAATATATAAATCCCCGACTAGCTCGATTCCATAGCGATTTTTAAAACGCACTTTTTGCACATTCACCTGTTCGCTTTTTGCGAAAACTTTGTCCCATTTGTCTGCTGCCATGCTTGTTCCTCCTAGAAATATTGCGAATAGAATCGCGAAGATTTTAGCCATTCCTCGTGCCATTTTGTCCCCCTTAACTTAAGCTGCTCATATCAATCACATAGCGGAATTTTACCTTGCCCGCCGCGACAACTTGATATGCTTCATCGAGTTTTTGAATCGGAATGATTTCGACATCGGGGTAGATGTTGTTTTTCACAGAATAATCCAACATTTCCTGCGTTTCTTTGATTCCACCAATCACGCTTGGGTAGATTTTTTTATTCTGAAACTGCCACACAAACGCGTCAAAATCTAGCTTTGGCTTGTCTTTTGGCGCGGGCAAGCCGACAATCGCCATTTCGCCGCCAAACTTTAACATTTTGTGGTAATCATTCACATCATAATGATACGGAATCGTGCTAATGATAAAGTCAAATTCATTTGCGATTTGCGCAAATTCTTTACTTTTGACATTCACAAATCGCTTGATTCCAAGCACCTTCGCCTCTTTCGCCTTGTCGACAATATCAAATGCCGTAACCTCCGCGCCTAGCGCAATCATATATTTTGCTGCCATGTGCCCGAGCCCGCCGAGCCCAGCAACGGCGACCTTTTGCCCTTTTTTGACGTTTGAGAACATAATCGGTGAATAAGTCGTAATCCCCGCGCAAAGCAATGGCGCGACTTTCTCGAGTTTGGCATTGCTTGGTACAGAAATGGCAAATTTTTCGCTCAAGACGATATTACTAGAGTAGCCACCTTTGGTGATGTCGTTGTTGTGGAAGACATCTTTGCTGTTGTAGGTATAGACGGTCTTGCCGTTTTGGCAATATTGCTCTTTGCTCGCCTTGCAAGCCTCGCACTCGCCGCAACTATTGACCATACACCCGACACCGGCATAATCGCCAACCTTGAATTTGCTCACCTTGCTCCCCACTGCGATGACTCTGCCCAGAATCTCGTGCCCGGGCACGATGGGGTAGGTTGGCGCGTGGTGGTCGCCGCTCACGGCATGCAAATCGCTATGGCAGATTCCCGCGTAGAGAATCTCGAGCAAGATGTCGTGCTCGCCCACCGCATGCCGCGTGAAGTTGTAGGGGCGAAACTTCCATTCCTTGCTTGTCGCCGCATAGCCCTTTGCTGTGATGGGCTGCGCGTTTTGGAACTCGGCGAGATTCTGTTCCACGTTTGGCTTGGGGGATTCTTTTGGAAGCAGGACTTCCTTTTGTGCGGCGGGCGCGGCGGCAAGGGGCGAGAAAAGCCCGCTTGCGAGCGTGCCGCTGCCCACGATTCCGCTTGCGAGAATGCTCTTTTTCAGAAACTCGCGGCGGCTCGAATCGGCTGCCACATTGTCGTTGTTTGCGCTATTTGCGCTTGTTTGTTTGTGCATGATTGCTCCTTTTTAGAATATGGACACAATTATAAGTGATGAGAGCGGGTATCAGTCAAGCAAAATGAAATGATAGCATTTTGAGACAACACCAATGAGACTTTAGCTAAAAAGATTCGTTTAGGGAATGTGCAAGAGCGAATCGCAAGAATATGCAAGCCTTAAGGGTTGAGGTTTATAAGCGGCTTATGATTCGTAGTCTTGGAGTTTTGCTAGAAGTTCTTTCGCGGTACTAAACTCATTGCTTTGCAGTGCCTTTTCGCCCCATTTGGCTTGGAGATAAGGAATCTTTGCGTTTTTTGCCGCACCCTCGTCTTTGAGACAATTCCCGACAAAGACGCTAGATTGGAAAGGGGCTTTTTCTAATGCGAGGTGAATCATCATAGGGTTTGGTTTGGATTCTATTGTGTCATTTGTGCCAAGAATGATATTAAAGAATTGATGAATTTTGTGCTTTTGTAAGATTCCCTCTAGTGCCTCTTGTGGTGCATTGGAAGCAAGGGCTAAAAAGTAATTTCTCTCTTTGCAAATTTGTAACATTTCGCGCACGCCCTCAAACAATACCGCACTTTGTTCATAGTGTTTTGTGAAATAAGCCTCAAAGCCTACTTTATAGCTCTTGTGCGGAAAATCCTCTATCCCATAAAAAATCTTTGCACAATTAAGATTTGGTGTGTGAATCGCGTGTTGTATGGTTTCTTTTGGAAGCACAGGCAGATTTTTATCCCTGCGAATCGCGTTAATCGCCTCACAAATAGAGTTTTCACTATCAAGCAATGTCCCGTCCATATCAAAAATAACATTAAGCATATTTAACCCTCCATAAGTGTAATTATAAATCAAATGGAGTAAGAGCGAGATTAGAATCTTGGAAACAAATTTTCGTTTTTTTTTTTTTTTTTTTTTGATTTTATATTAATGATTTTGTCAATAAAATAGCTTCCAAATTTTTATAGCAAAGGAAACACTATGAAGTTGTCATTGGGCATTGGCGGTAAGATTATATTAGCACTTTCAAGTATTTTGATTGTTTGTATGTTGATTTCTACATTTGTTGTTACAAGCTTTTTGAGGGGAATCCAAGAAGAGACGGCTAACAAGTTGCTTGTGAATGCAGCTAAACGTGAGGCTTATAAAGTAGAGGGGGTATTCAATGATATTTATACCGCTCTGAATGCGTCCAGACATTTAGTAGCACGCGATGTGTATAGAGGGAATATTGCTTATTTGGAACAAGATGTAATGGATATTCTAAATAGCAATGGAGCAGGGGCTTTTGGGTGGTTGATACTCAAGGATTCAAGATTCAGAGGAGAACATATTGATGCCAAATACAGATTGCCCAATGGGGATTTTATGATTTTGGCTGTCAATGATGATGAGGGAGATGTGTGGAAAAGTCATATTGGAACAGCCAATGAAACCATTGCAAACTTTAAAAATGCGCAAAATGTTCTATCCACAGGAAAACCTTCAGTAGGAAGACCTCTATGGACTAAGATTGATGGGAAAGAATTTTTTGGTGTGGGAATCGGACAACCTATTGTTGATGAAAGAGGTACAACTATTGGTGTTTTGGGTGTTTTCATTGATTTGTTAGAAATCTCAAACGACCTTCAAAGACCCGATAAGGCTGTTTTCAAGGGTGATTTCAAAGGAATCTATGCGACAGATTCCACGATTGCGGCGCACGGACGCAAGGAGTTTTTGGGATTGTATCTAAGGGAAGTCAATCAAAGCCCCTCAATGAATGAACTCAAACATATGATTGAAAATCAGATTGAGGGAGAGTCTAGCTATATCAATTCTTTGGGTGAGTTGAGCCATACCGCAGTAACCACGATTGAAGTTGGCAATAAAGTTGCTGTTTGGACCTTGATTGTGTCCGCTCCAGAAAGTTCTATCTATGCCGCGGCAACAAAGGCAAGATGGATTTTAATCATTGCCAATATTTTGGTTGTTATTATCATTGCGGCTGGAATGATGATTTTTACTAAATTGCAAATTACTTCACGATTGAAATCTATTTCCTCCTATTTATTTAGATTCTTAAAGGTTGTGAATCACGAAAGCCAAACTTTCCCACCACGATTAAATCTTAATTCCAATGACGAATTCGGCATTATGGCAAAAGAAATCAATCAGAATATAGAGAATATCCAACACGGCTTAGAAAAAGACCAAAATGCAATTGCACAATCTGCACAAACTGCTAAAGCAGTAGAAGA
>NZ_JAAVGY010000004.1 GCF_014799995.1 Helicobacter sp. | reverse complement strand
AGTTTAGAATCAATGCTTGCCCTAGCTTATAGGCTAGATGATTGTGGATTCTGTCTTTGGCTACAAGATAAATGCTGGGAATGGGCTTTTCTTTGATAATAGGGGTGGGTTGGCTTACAGCTTTTGTTAGCTTTCTTGCCGCGCAATATTCCTCAATAATTTCTTTGAGAAACTTCACATCAGGGATTAAAGATTTAAAGTCGTATTCTGGTTCTACGATAATATTCGCTTGGTTAAATGGAATCTCATATTCCCATTGACCACCTTTTGCTAGAAAAAAATCAATCAAATTGAAATAAGGAATCGTGTAGGAATCAGGCGTCATTATGACGGCTTCACTCCGTTCTGTGCAACTATTGGTCGTATCCAATTCACAAAAACTCTCATCATCTAAAATAATTTGAGTATTTAGGGTATTAAAAAGCCGAATCAAGGAACTGCTTTTTGCGATGAAACCACTCTGCGTTATTACGCGGATACTTGAATAAACATTATAAATACTACAAGGCTTGCGAGGCTTTTCATAATTCCAAGCTTGGATTCCTATGAGCGTCCAACCTGCACAACTCTTAGGAAATTGAAGCCTTGCACCCTCTTGCAATGGATAAGATTCTTCGCTAAATGCAGAATTTTGTAATCTTATAAGGTTAATCCCCCCCCCCCGCAGAAGTGTGCATTTCTCTAGGTTTGAGTATTTTAAAGTCTGGGTTTTGATTGCAAGGGATATTTTCTTTTGGAGTTTTGAACCAATGGATATTTTTGATGATATTTTGCCCAAAATAACTCATTAATCTCGCCATTTGATGCGCCCCAAAACAATCATAGAATCCAAAAACACTCTCTCTTGTATAATATTCTTGCATATCTATGCAGTTAAAGCCGTATTTATTCGCACAGATTCTATGCGCGTTATCAATTGCAGTGGCGAATGGATAGCGACTTGGATTCAGAGGCAAAAGCAAAATGAGCACTTTTTTCCCTAAACGATACAATTCTTCATACAACCAATAAATGCCCGCAATAATTATAGAAAGTGGAACACAAGAATATCCGTGATGATTTACGATTTCATTAATATTGCTTTCTGTAATAATTAAATCTGCTTCGTGTAGTGATTCTTGATTCCTCTTGCGTTTTAATTCATAGAGATTTTGCAGAGCAATAGAAGAACCCAAAGCCAAATTTGTTAATTTGATATTCTCTCCCCTTAAACCTTTTTGTAAGCCATTTAACATAACAGAATTACTGCCCCCAAGCAAAACAATAGATAAATGTTTTTTCATTTACGAGCCTTTATTAAATAGTTTTGTATTTTACTATTATAGCAAAATTACTAGATTGCCGACCATACAAACAAAAGCCTTACTATATCCCTACAAGAATCTTTTAATTTATTTCCAAAACTTGATAAAAATCTGCTAAAATACCACTCAATTTAAAAACATTTAAGGAGATATAATGAAAGTTTTATTATTACAAGATGTAAAAGGCTTAGGCAAAAAAGGTGAAATCTGTGAAGTCAAAGATGGCTATGGAAGAAATTTTTTAGTCGGCAAAGGATTGGCAGATTTTGCTACAAATGAAGTCATCAATCGTTACAAAGCTGCACAAAAAAGGGCGGCAGAACTTGCAGCAGAAGAAAAATCTCTTATGGAAATGACCGCGAAAAAAATCTCTGAAATCGTGGTAAAAATCACTCAAAAAGTCGGCGCAAATGGCTCACTTTATGGGGCAATCACCAAAGAAGACATTGCAGAAGCACTCGCCAAAGAGCATCGTTTAGAAATAGACAAAAAGACAATTGAATTAAAAAACCCCATTAAATCTACTGGGATTTACGAGGTAGAAGTGAAATTAGGACACGGAATTTCTGCTACTTTAAAAGTTGATGTAGAGGCACAATAATGTTTCACGCAACAACGATTTTAGCTTACAAAAGCGAAAAGGGTGCGGTGATTGGTGGAGACGGACAAGTAACCTTTGGTAATTGTGTCTTGAAAGGAAATGCAACCAAAATCCGCACACTCTATAATGGTAAGATTCTTAGTGGATTTGCTGGAAGCACTGCGGACGCTTTTACGCTCTTTGATATGTTTGAAAGAATCTTAGAAAACAAAAAGGGAGATTTGCTCAAATCTGTTATGGAATTTTCTAAAGAATGGCGCAAGGACAGAGATCTAAGGCGACTAGAAGCAATGATGATTGTATTAGACAGAGAACGCATCTTTATCCTTAGCGGAACGGGTGATGTCGTAGAGCCAGAAGATGGCAAAATTGCAGCAATTGGAAGTGGAGGAAATTATGCTTTGAGTGCTGCACGCGCACTTGATAGATTTAATAGCACACTGCAACCCAAAGAACTTGTATTGGAATCCCTTAAAATTGCGGGCGAACTTTGTATTTATACAAATACAAATATCAAAATTTTAGAACTCTAGGAATAATCGTGGAAAATGTGATAGCAATGACACCTAAAGCCATCGTAGAATATTTAGATGAATATATCATTGGACAAAAAGACGCCAAGAAAATCGTAGCCATTGCGCTAAGGAATCGTTACCGCAGACTGCAACTCCCAAAAGAAATTCAAGAAGAGGTTATGCCTAAAAATATTCTAATGATAGGCTCTACCGGTGTAGGTAAAACAGAAATCGCAAGAAGAATGGCGAAAATAATGGGATTGCCTTTTGTCAAAGTGGAGGCAAGCAAATACACAGAAGTGGGTTTTGTCGGACGCGATGTAGAATCTATGGTGCGTGATTTAGTCGTCGCCTCTATTAATCTCGTCAAAGAAGAGCATCGCCATAAAAGCACACAAGATATTGAAAAATATGTATTAGACAAAATCGTAGAAAAACTTATCCCTCCATTGCCCAAAGGAGCGAGCGAACAAAAGATTGAAGAATACGAAAATGCAAGTGCCAAAATGCGAGCTAAAGTGCAAAATGGAGAAATGGACCATTTAAAAATTGAGATTGAAGTGCCTAAACGTTCGTTTGAAATTGAAGATAGCAATATGCCGGCTGAATTTGCTAAGGTGCAAGAAACCATCGCAAGAGTTTTTATTGCTTCCCCAAAAGAGAATCCCAAAAAAGAAGTAACGATTAAAGAAGCAAAAGAATTGTTAAAAGTAGAGGCAAGCGAAGCATTATTAGATCTAGAAGCCATTAAACACGAGGGACTCAAACGCGCAGAAAGTAGTGGAATTATTTTTATTGATGAGATTGATAAAGTCGCAGTCAGCGGCAATGGACAAAGTCGTCAAGACCCAAGCAAGGAGGGAGTGCAACGCGATTTACTACCGATTGTAGAGGGTAGTGTCGTCAATACGAAATATGGCAGCATTAAAACAGACCATATTCTATTTATTGCCGCAGGTGCGTTTAGTTTAAGCAAACCTAGTGATTTAATTGCCGAATTACAAGGTCGTTTTCCTTTGCGCGTGGAGTTAGATAGCTTAGATGAAGAGGCACTCTATAAGATTCTGACACAAACCAAAAATTCTATCTTGCGTCAATATGAAGCACTTTTGGGCGTTGAGGGAGTTACTTTGAAATTCAGCGATTCTGCGATTTTGGCTTTGGCGCATTATTCTCAAATCGCAAATGAAAAAACAGAAGATATTGGCGCAAGACGTTTGCACACGGTGGTGGAACAAGTCATTGAAGAAATTAGCTTTGAAGCAGAAAATTATAAAGGACAGGAAGTAGAAATTACGGAATCCCTTGTAAAAGAGAAGCTAGAATCACTCGTAGCAGATTCTGATGTGGCGCGTTATATTTTGTAAATTTGGAATAAACAAAAGTGGAAAAAGCCCAAAACGACTCTACAAAAGAATCTCAAGCCATTACCACAAAAGCGGGATTTGTGGCAGTGCTTGGACGCCCAAATGCAGGGAAAAGCAGCTTTCTCAATACACTTCTAGGAGAGAGGCTCGCTCTCGTTTCTCACAAAGCCAATGCAACGCGTAAGCGAATGAATTTGATTCTTATGGAAAAAGAAACGCAAATCGTCTTCGTAGATACGCCCGGAATCCATATTCAAGAAAAATTACTCAACCAATATATGCTCAAAGAAGCCCTAAAAGCAATGAGTGATTGCGATATTTTATTGTTTTTAGCCCCCGTTACAGATAAAATTAGCTTTTATGAAGATTTTTTAAAAGATGCAAAAAAGCCTCATATTTTGTTGCTGACAAAAACAGATTCTGTTTCCAAAGAATCCCTTTTTGCCGCCATCAAGGCATACGAAAAATATCAAACCAATTATCTTGCGCTTATTCCTATCTCCATTAAAGACTTGGGAAGTCTCAAACGCGTAGTGGAAGTCGTCGCCAAACTAATGCCGCCAAATCCTTATTATTATGACCCAGAGATTCTAAGCCCCAATACAACTAAAGAAATCGCAAAAGAAATCATCAGAGAAGAAGTCTTTGAAAACCTTAGTGAGGAATTGCCCTACGAGAGTGATGTGCAAATCACACTCTATAAAGAAAAACCAAAAGTTCATTATATCAAAGCGACGATTATCGTGCATAAAGAAAGCCAAAAGGGTATGGTGATTGGCAAAGGTGGAGCGACACTCAAACGTATCGGACATAAGGCGCGTTTGAAGCTAGAATCCTTTGTGCAACAAAAGGTTTTTTTGGAAATTTTTGTAAAAGTCATTCCAAGCTGGTGCAAAGAACGTGAAAGTCTTAAAAAAATGGGGTATAATTTTGAAGATTAATTATCAAAAGGCGGAAGTATTTATGAAAATTTTTAAAGTTTTTGGGTTACTTTTAGTAATGGCAGTAGCGCAAGCTAGCGACTTTGAATGGGTAAAACTCTATTCTGAAGGTGGAGTCAAAGCAATAGAAAACAAAATAGAGCAAATTATGCAAAGTCGCGCGTATTGGGAAGAGGCTCTTAAGACACAAGATACGCGGTTTGGATATTACGAAGACTTACAATATTTGTTTATAGCAACTAAAAACAAGCCAACCTTAAAACTCTATTCACTAGAAAATAACCGATGGAATGAGAGATTAAATGTCAATAGTTTAGTTGGCTCTAAGGGCGGACATAAAGAAAAAGAAGGAGACCTTGCAACGCCCATTGGTGTCTATACATTAAATGCTCGTTTGACGAATTTAGACCAATATTATGGACCTCTTGCCTTTAGCACAAGCTACCCGAATCTTTTTGATAAACTTCAAAAACGCACAGGGCACGGCATTTGGATTCACGGAATGCCCCTTAATGGCAATCGCGAGGAATTAAACACGCGTGGCTGCATTGCGATTGAGAATGATATATTAAGCTCGGTGGATAAGATCATTCATTACAGAGATTCTTTATTGATTACTTATGACAATAATGCAAAGGAAGTCAATCCAAGTGATTTAAGCACGCTTCTTGGCAATTTATATACTTGGAAAGAATCTTGGAAAACCAATAATGTAGAGAGTTATTTGGGATTTTATAGTCCAAACTTCGTGCGTTTTGATGGAATGAAATACAATGACTTCACACAAAATAAACGACGCATCTTTGCAAAACGAGAATCCAAACAAATTGCGTTTTCTAAAATCAATATTTCGCCCTACCCTAATGAACAGAACAGAAATCTATTTAGGATTTCATTCTTTGAAGATTATAAAGCCCCAAGTTACAACTTTCACGGCAAAAAAGAACTTTATGTAGAATTAAAAGATTCTAAAATGCAAATTTTGGTAGAACAATAATTAGGGGGCGCAATCTTACTTTAAAATTTCTCTTTTGCTTAAGAGTTCTATAATCTCCTTGCGTCTTTCTTCTTTTGCATAGTCTAAAGCAGTGCGACCATCTTTATCGTGGAGATTAATATCCGCTCCGTTATTTAAGAGATCCTTAACCACTTCTGTATGACCACTTGCTGCAGCATACATCAAAGCAGTAAGACCATTTACTTTTTGAATATTAACACCTGCCTCCTTGTCTATGAGCTCTTTAACTATTTCTGTATGACCATTCATTGCAGCATTCATTAAAGCAGTAGAACCATTGGTTCTGTCTCGGAAGTTAACATTAACTCCAAAATCTAATAATTTTCTTAATGTTGCAATATCTCCATTCTTTGAGGCTTGCAGGAAATATTCTTGATTCAAAAGCCTTATAATCTCACTATGCTTTCCCTTTTTTGCATAATCTAAGGCAATGTAACCCTCTTTATTTCGGAAATCAATGCCTGCTCCCTTGTTGATGAGTTCTTTAACTATTCCTGTATGACCATTCATTGCAGCAGACATTAGAGCGGTAAAGACCTTCTTTGTCTTGAATATTAATCTTTGCTCCCTTATTGATGAGCTCTTTAGCTATGTCTGTATAATAATATTCCGCAGTATAACTTAGATCTGTATGGCTATATTGTGTAGCATACATTAGAGCGGTAAAACCACATTCATCTTGGAGATTAATATCTGCTCCATTGTTTATGATCTCTTTAGCTATTCCTGTGCGACCATTCAATGTGGCAAGTATTAAAGAAGTATAACCATAGTCTCTATTTTGTAAATTAATATCAATTCCCGCATCTAGCAATTTTTTAAATGTTACAATATCATCATCTCTTGCAGCTTGGAAAAAATCCTCTTCATTTTTTGTTAGAGAATACGAATGAGTAGAAATTAAAACCAAAAATACAATCGTCAAGATTCGCTTGAGCATCGTTAGTCTCTTTAAGACTTTTATTATTCAATAATCTTTGGAACGATGAAGAAATTATCCTCTGCACTTGGGGCATTCTTAAGAATCTCTTTAGCAATCTCGGGCTTGGATTCCACCTCATCTTGACGCATAGGCAATTTGGAATCTAGCGGATTAAAAGAAGCTGGAATCTCGTCCAAATCTAGCTTATTAATGTTTTCGACAAAATTCACGATTTCGCTCAAATGGCTTTTTGTCTCCTCCAATTTCTCTTCGTCTAGTGTAATGCCGCCTAACTTAGTCAATCGGTTTAATAAAGTAGTATCAATCGTCATTGGATTTCCTTGTAAGTTTTAAGATAAAGCATAAAAACTGATGACACGCATTCAATTGCGTTTTACTGGCTTTGGATTTTGGCTTTGGTTAAAATGATTTCTTCAGATTTATTCATCATTTTATTTTGTTTTTTATACCCCAAACCCAACCTTAACCTTAATTGTTTATAAAACCCTCTAATAAAATGTAGCCGATTTACTTTAAACAAAATAAAAATTGTAATAATTTTATAAAAAAAGAACTTAATATCAACTGCATTTAAAAACTTTTAAACTATCATTCCTAAAAATTTTTGAGGAATGGCGAGTGAAAAAAGAAATCAAAACTTACAGACCTAATGTCGCTGCTATTATCCTTTCTCCTAAGTATCCCTTAACTTGTGAATTATTGATTGCAAGTCGGACAGACATTAAAAATGCTTGGCAATTTCCACAAGGAGGTATTGATAAGTCTGAAACCCCCAAAGAAGCATTATTTCGGGAGCTAAAAGAAGAGATTGGAACAAATAAAGTAGATATTGTCGCGGAATATCCAGAATGGATTAGCTATGATTTCCCACCACAAGTTGTCAAAAAAATGTATCCTTATGACGGACAGATTCAAAAGTATTTTTTGGTGCGCCTACAAGAGCAAGGAAAGATTGATATTGACACAGAAAAACCTGAATTTGACGCATACAAGTTTGTAGGTGTGGAGGATTTGTTTAACCATATCACCTACTTTAAACGTCCTGTTTATAAGCAGGTTTTAGAATATTTTAAACGAAAGGGTTATTTATAATGTTGATTGTTCAAAAATACGGAGGAACGAGCGTTGGGGATTGCGAAAGAATCCAAAATGTTGCAAAACGTGTCATTGAGGCAAAACAAGCTGGCAATGGTGTCGTTGTAGTCGTCTCTGCGATGAGTGGAGAAACAGACAAGCTGCTAGGCTATACGAAATTCTTTTCTCGTTTGCCAAATGTCCGTGAAACGGATATGGTTTTAAGTGCTGGAGAACGTATCACAAGTGCGCTTTTGGCTATCGCATTAGAGGAATTAGGCTATAAAGCCATTTCCCTAAGCGGGAGAGGTGCAGGAATGATAACAGACGATTCGCACACTAAGGCAAGGATAGAATTTATTGATACTACGCGCTTGAATGACTTACTAGCAAAAGATTATATTGTCGTAGTTGCAGGATTTCAAGGCGTTACGCGCAAGGGTGAGGTAACGACACTCGGGCGCGGAGGAAGTGATTTATCAGCAGTCGCGCTTGCAGGGGCATTACAAGCAGATTTATGTGAAATTTACACTGATGTAGATGGGGTTTATACGACTGACCCACGCATTGAACCAAAAGCAAGGAAGATTGATAAGATTAGCTATGATGAAATGCTAGAACTCGCTTCTATGGGTGCAAAAGTGCTTTTGAATCGCTCCGTAGAAATGGCAAAAAAACTCAATGTTAATCTAGTTACAAGAAATAGCTTTAATCACAACGAAGGAACACTAATTACAAAGGAAGAGGAAATTATGGAACACCCAATCGTAAGCGGAATCGCATTAGATAAAAACCAAGCAAGAGTAAGTATTTGCAATGTAGAGGATAGACCGGGAATCGCAGCGGAGATTTTTGGAGCATTAAGCGAAGCAAATATTAATGTAGATATGATTGTGCAAACCATTGGACGCGATGGTAAAACAGATGTGGATTTCACTATCCCTGAAGTAGAGTTAGAAAACACAAAACGTGTTTTGAAATCTTTTGAGGGTAGTGTAGAAAGCATTGATTATGATAGTGATATTGCCAAAGTCTCTATTGTAGGCGTAGGAATGAAATCCCATAGCGGCGTAGCAGCAAGAGCATTCCAAGCCCTTGCAGAAGATAACATTAATATTATGATGATTAGCACAAGTGAGATTAAAATCTCTATGGTGATTCGTTTAAAATACGCGGAATTAGCGATTCGCACCCTACATAGCGTGTATGAACTAGAAAAACAATAAGACCAATGCAAGATTTATCTAGCTGGACATTACAAGCTTTGCGTTATGACGCAAGCCACCCTACTTGGCTTGAGGAGCGCAAGTTTGAGTGGATTCCATTAATCAAACGCGCCTTACAAAGAATCTTTAATGGCGAAAGCATGATTCTCATTACAGACCACGATAGAGAATGGTTTATGGACTATGTGATTAGCTCTATTAATAAGACAAATAATCGTCCTTATGTGCCAATCCTTAGCATTAATGCCCTTTTCCCACAGATAGACAAAACGCACAAAGACGAAACAGAAATTTCCCTAATTAATGATTATTTGGACAATGTCTTTTCGCAAAAATATTTTTTTTGGTATGTAGGACGAAATGATACGACACGAGCGAAGTTAGCCTTAAGCCACGAGGATTGCTTCTTGTGGATATTTGATACGCGTTTGCAAAACAGCTTTACTCTGCAATCTACGGATTCGCTTGTGGATATTCGCCTAATGCAAATGTATAGAATCTTTAATTTGACTTTAGAAGCCGTAATGTTTGGACACATCGCTTTGGAATGAGGTTTTATGCAAGATTCTCCAAATACTCACAAATCTGCCCCCAAAGCCAATTCTAAAATCGGGCATATTTTGCTTGTCAATCACCCCGTTGAAGAAGCGAGTGCGTATTATGAACAGCAGAATCCTCAAAATCACCGCCTATTTTGTGCAGAAGAGCTCAACATTGAAATTTCACGCGCTATCATTGATGAAAGCTACATCGCAAACGAAAATGTAAAGACGATTTTAATTGCGGCAAATTCTTTCAATCTTTATGCACAAAACGCACTCTTAAAGGTATTAGAAGAACCTCCAAGTGGTGTAATTTTTATCCTTTATGCAAAAATGAAATCTTTACTCCTGCCAACGATTCGCTCGCGTCTGCCTATTTTAAATCATACAAATAAGCAAAAGCTACCTCCTTTTGCATTGGATATTCGCAACTTAAATTTAGAAAATATTTATTTGTTTTTAAAAGAAAAACAAAAAGAAATCAATAGCCCCACTCTAAAGACAGAGATTCAAAGTCTATATTTAGACGCAATTAAAATGGGACTATATTTTGATTCCAATGAAACCAAGACATTTGAACGCGCGCTTTTTTGGGAAGAACAATACGAAAAATCACACCATATCCTTTTGGTTTTATTGTTGCTCATTTTGCGCAAGAAAAAACAAAAGTTTGCGGCGCAAAACCTTTGGAATCCTCAAGGATAAATATGGCGTTTGTGCAGTATTTAGAAAATTGTGCAATAGAACTTAAAAATCTTGATTGTGATGCAAAAGGCTATCAAATCTTGCGCAAGAAAAATAAAACATTCTGCTTCTCTATCCAATCTCTCAAAGCTCCTGCAGCCAATATTCTCAAGCAAGAATCTCTAGCCGTTGGTGCAGACTTTGCCCTGCCCAAAGACGCGATTCTTTATACAAGAGAGTTTTATGACGGAATCTTAATGCTCAATCTCTCGCAGAGCAAGGCACTGCTAAAAAAACTCAAATTACAGCCTTTTGGGCTCAAAAAAGTCGCTCAAGATTTGGAATCGCATTTGCAATTCCATAATTTAGAGCCCAAAATTATGGGTATTATCAATATAACGCCCGATAGTTTTTATCGTGATTCCAGAAAAAGCACGAAAGAAGCCGAAGCTAAAATCCTAGAAATGATTGGGGAGGGAGTTTCTATCATAGATATTGGCGCAGCAAGCACACGACCGGGCAGTGCTTGGGTAAGTGAAGAGGAGGAACACGCACGCTTGACAGAACTTTTGCATTTCATCAAACAAGAACGCATTGATGAAAAAATCACCCTAAGCATTGACACTTACACACCAAGTGTCGCAAGCAAGTGTTTGGATTATGGCTTTAGAATCATAAATGACATTACAGGATTTACAAAAGAAGCAATGCTGCAAGCAGTGCGTGGCTATGATTGCGAATGTGTTGTAATGCATATGCAAGGCAATCCAAAAGAAATGCAAGAAAACCCGCACTATCAAAATTTATTTTTAGAAATAGACACATTTTTCAAAGAAAGAATAGAATCTTTAAATAAATTTGGAATCTCAAAAATTATTTTGGACATTGGGATAGGGTTTGGAAAAACCCTAGAACATAATTGCGCACTCATCAAGCATTTGGGGCATTTTTTGCATTTTGGCTATCCTCTTTTGGTAGGGGCAAGTCGTAAAAGCCTGATTGACAAAATCACGTCTTGTGCAGTTGAAGAACGTTTGAGTGGCACGCTTGCGATTCATTTGGAATCTCTCAAAAATGGCGCGAGTATTATCCGCTGCCACGATACAAAAGAGCACCTCCAAGCACTCAAGGTTTGGCGTGCCTTGCAAGAAGTAAGCCTCAATTCTACTTTAAATTATTCTTAAGGCAATAGAATGAATAGACGCGAGATTATTTGGCAATTAAGCCAACACGGACACTCAAAAGAAAGACTTGAAAGTATGACAATGACAGACCTTGCTAAACTTTTCAAAAAAGCGAGCAAAGAACGCATTATGAACTATATGAACGCCTTACGTGCGGATAAAGAATCTGAAATCATTCCAGAAGATGACACCAATTACATTGAACGCGAAATGGAATTGGTATATCACGCAATCTCTGTGGAGGAAGTGAATTTTGCGATTCTTTATGACGCAATAGAAAAGATTTTTGAAAAATATGATTTAAACGAAGCCATAGAGCTTGTGCTCTCTCAATCTAGTGATAAACAATACAAACAAATGACGCAAATTACAGAGGTTGCCTATCGTTCTTATCAAGAGATTCTTTTAGACAGAATTGAAAAATTATGCGAATTTTATCCCGCAGAAGAACGATTTGAGCAATTAAAATTCTATGGAGATAGACGCGAGGATATTAACTTCTTGCGTGAAAGCATTGCGAGTATGAGTGCCCAAAACAATCAAGAGCGTCTAAGCAGAATCGCTCTGACAAAATACGATATTATCCGCGATTATTTCCCCGATTCTATGTATGAAAACTATGAAGAATTTTATGAAAATGAGGAAGAGAAAAATGACATTATTGAGCGCATTATGGCTTTGACCAAAGCCTACACTCGCCCTGCACTCAAGGCGAAAAAATTTCAAGTGCTCTCCCATATTGAACGCGTTTTGATTGAGGATAGGGACAGAGAAAAAGAAGAAAAAGCCTTGATTAAACAATACACCAAAAAATTTGGTGAAATTATCTTAAGCGAAGACGAACTCGCCTTTGCGATGATGTTAAAAGAAGCTCTTAGCGTGCTAGATGAACGAGATGTAGCGCGTATTATCGGAAATTTTGATATTTCAAGCAACCCTATTTTGTTGCAACGTTTTAATGCGATTATGCGCGACAATCGCCGAACTTAAGGAAAATAATGGAATCGCAAATCAAACTTGAAAACATTAAAATTGAGCCAAGCTGGAAAGAAGTTTTAAAAGACGAATTTTTATCGCCCTATTTTGCGGAAATCAAACAACACTATCTTAACGCCAAAGCACAAGGCGCGATTCTCTATCCTCCCGCCAAACTCATTTTCAATGCGTTTAATCTCACACCCTTTGACAAGTTAAAAGTCGTGCTCTTGGGACAAGACCCCTACCATCAACCTCATCAGGCAATGGGATTGTCTTTTTCTGTGCCTAATGGAGTCAAAATCCCCCCCTCTTTGCAAAATATTTATAAAGAGTTGCAAATGGATTTAGGAATCCCTCCTAGCCCCAATGGAGATTTGAGCTCTTGGGCGAGGGAAGGAGTTTTGCTGCTCAATAGTATTTTGAGTGTAGAATCTGGGAAGCCCGCCTCACACCAACATTTTGGCTGGCAACATTTCACGGATGCCGTAATTCGTCAAATCAATACGCGTTGTGAGGGAATCGTGTTTTTGCTATGGGGTAATTATGCCAAAGCCAAAAAAGCCTTGATTGACCCTCAAAAACACTTTATCCTTGAAGCCGCACACCCTTCGCCTTTAGCGCGTAGCGGGTTTTTGGGCTGTCGTCATTTCTCAAAAACCAATGCGATTCTGCAACAACGCGGCAAAACGCCGATTAATTGGAATCTCAATTAAGCTTTCACTCCTCCAAAGCCTCACTAGGAGAAAGTTCCAATGCTTTAACCTCTCCAATCGCATTTCCCGCAATTCCTTTGAGAGAGCCATACATACCAATCGTATTTTCAAGCACCTTTTGGATTTGCTTCTCACGTTGTTTCCATAGCCTTTGCATTGCGCGTTTTTCGGAATCTAAATCACTCTGCATTTGCACGAAACCCTCCACAATGGCTTCCATTTGCATTTTAAATTCTGAACTTGTGAGATAATGATAGAGCAAGCTCATTTTATCTTGCTTGTTTTCTTGGGATTTTTGTGCAATTTTCACTTGAATTACCCCCTCTCTCAAAACCGCACACAAGGCTTTAAACTCCTCAAAAGTGCAAATCCATATCCCCTCTAATAGCCCCATTCGCTCTAGCTCCCTTGGCATCGCCTCACTGACAATCACGCCTATATCTGCGTTTGCCTTGCGCATATCTGCTTTAAACTTCTCAATCCATACGCGCTGAAATTCTTTCGTGCGCTTGCTTTCATAATAAATCTTCCCGCAATTTTGCATTTCCCTTGTATGCACAACCTGCACGCAATCTCCACCATACGCACCCTTTTTGATTTCTGAAATATCGTCCAAAGGAAATTGGGCGCGCAAATATTCCTCAATCGCCAATTCTTGCACCTCGCCTTGTAGTTGCTGCGAGCCTAACTCTGCTTTGCGTTGTGCCTCTTGGAGTTGTTTTTTGAGCATTTCTAGCTGCTGTTCTTTTTCTTTGAATCGCAGCTCATTTTGCGCTTCTATTTCTTTATGCACCTTTTCTTTAAATCTTGCCATTTCTTTTGTCAAACGCTCTTGTTCTTGGGCTTTCACCCTAGATTCTATCTCCTCTTTTTCTCGTTTTAATTGCTCAATTTCTACCTTGCTTAGATTCAATTCTTTGACTTGATTGGATTTCTCCTCCAACTCTTTTTTCATTTTCATCATTGCTTCTTGATATTCTTGTGTCATTTCTTGTTTGAGATATTCCTCAAGCTTTTTTCGCTCTTGCCTTAAAGATTCCTTTGTCGCTTGCTCAATTCTTTTTTCAAAAGACTCTTGCTCTGCCTTTAAGGCGTCAAAGGCTTGCTTGTATTCATTACGTTTTTGCGCTAGCTCTATTTCAAATTGTTTTTTCGCTTCCAAATTTTCTTGATGAATCCTTTGCTCAATCTGATGATAAACCATTGCTTGCACATCAATTTTTACACCACAATTTGGACATTTGATACTATTTTCTTGATTCATTTTTTCTCCTCTTTGGACGCGAATTATATCTAAGAATTGTTTTTGTCAAGGATACACTAGGTTTTAAAATTTAAATCTATTTACACTTAAATTAACAAAATTCGTTTATAATTCCAACTCCAAACTAAACTCAAAAGGAAAAATATGACAATCTACAAAAATCCCCCCCCCCCCGACAAACCTAACATCTCATAGTGCATTTTCCCTCCTTCTATCTTTTTTCAACCCCAAGCAAACTTTCAAAATCTCTTGGCTTAGCTTTGTCCTCTTATCCTCTCTGTTCTTGACTTGTATGAATTTTAAGTTATTCTCTTATATTTATAAGAGCCTAAACTCTCAAGGAGATATTTCTCTATTCATTATATTTCCTCTCCTTTATTTTTGCCTTATCACTAGCTTTTTTGCGCTGTTATTTGTCCCTTATGCAACCAAGATTTTATTAAGTTGCTTAATTATCATCGCCTGTATTAGCCAATACTTTATGAACACTTATGGAATCCCCATTGACTATCAAATGCTTGATAATGCCCTCAAAACGGACACAAAAGAAATAAAAGAGTTATTCTCTATCTCCTCTTTACTCTATTGTTTATTTTTGATTTGTTTGCCCCTACTTCTTGTTTTTAAGGCACAAATTGAATTTTTTAGTCTCAAAAAGCATCTTATGCTTAAATTTCTGACACTTTTTGTTTCCTTAAGTCTTGCTATGATAATTTTTGCTTGCTTTTCTAAAACACTGATGCCATTTGCACGAAATTTTAAAGAAATGCGTGTGTTTAATGCGCCCTTTTATCAAATATATAGTGCGCAAAAACTAATTCAACTTAAATTAAATTCCCAAAGAGAGCTAACACCGCTTTCAAAATATGTTTCGCTCAAAAACCCAATGGATAAGAATCTGCTTGTGCTTGTCATAGGAGAGACTGCAAGGGCACAAAATTTCTCGCTCAATTCTTACGCAAAAAACCCAACCAACCTTTACACTTCTTCTATTCCCGATATAGTTTTCTTTCCCAACACTTATGCCTGTGGGACTTCTACCGCAGTTTCTTTACCTTGTATGTTTTCTTTCTCTACGCAATCCCAATTTAGTACGAATGAATTTCAAGAAAATATTTTGGATATTCTAAACAAAGCGGGAGTTACAATTACTTGGCTTGATAACAACTCCGGCAAAGATTATGGCATAGCCAAGAGATTAGAGGATTCTTTATTTTTCACTCAAGATTATGATGGGTTTTTAATCCAAGAAGTCAAAAAAAGATTAGAAACATTAAGCGATAATCATCGCTTGATTGTTCTCCACTTGCAAGGCTCTCACGGACCAGCTTATTACAAAAGAGTTCCTAAAGAGTTTCAAAAATTCCTCCCCACTTGCGAAACTAACAACCTTTCTTTATGCTCTAGCAAGGAAATCTATAACGCCTATGATAACACGATTCTTTATACAGACTATATCCTATATAACCTCATCAAAGAATTATCAGAATTAAAGGATTATAAAAGTGCTTTACTCTATTTATCAGACCACGGCGAAAGTCTAGGAGAAAATGGAATCTATCTGCACGGAATGCCCTACGCATTCGCTCCCAAAACTCAAATCCATATCCCGATGATGTTTTGGAGCAATGATTCCCTACTAAACAACCTCGCAAGAGCTAATCAAAACAAAAAATATTCCCACGATAATCTTGTCCATACATTGCTTGGATTCTTTAATGCAGAGGCAGAGGGGAATCTCTATACACAAGATTTGGATATTTTTGCAACCAACCCCGAGTAATGAGGAGCAAATCCAAATCTTTTGCTATAACTTGCAAAAATTTTAAGGATTTTTATGCGAAACCTTTTGAGACTACAACCCTATTTCCTAGCCTTGTATCTGCTCCTCATTGGCATAACGCTTGGAGCAATCATTGCGTGCGGGGCTTTCAGTGCGCCCTCTATTTTTCGCGCTCCCGCAATCGTGCCAAATTTGGAGATGACTGTATTCCAATCCGGGCTTTTGATGACAAGCATTTTTGTCAAGCTCAACTTTCTTTTGAATCTTGTAGCCCTTTTTATCCTTTGCTATGAGATTCTCTCTTTTCGCGTGAGTAATGCTAGAATCGCTCCACTTTTGGGATTATTAAGCATTGTTTTCATCTTTTTATTCACTTTTTATTACACGCCTTATATCGTATATGCTCAAAATCTAGGCGAGGAAGCAATCGCAAACCTCACATTTGATAGTATGCACACGCAATCTGTCTATGTTTTCAAGGCATTAATGGTGAGTTTAGCCTTGCTTTTTATTGTCCGAGCCCTCAAGGCAATTAATAGCGATTACAAAGGTAAATAAAATCGCAATACTGACAAGTCTCGCGCTTGCTTGTCAATGCGAAATTCACTTCTTTGGAGTTTTTAGAAATCTCCTCTAGCTTATGGTGTAAAGCTTCAATTTTGGCATTTAAGTCTTGCTCTTGTAGAATCTTGGCATTGTATAAATCATAGAATCCCGCTTGGATTTGTTTAGGATTCTCCAAACACTCTATTGCACCCTTTTGCACCGCTAGCGCGTAAAGCGGTAATTGAAAGTCTAGTGCTTTTTCGTAATTTTTGGATTCCACTTTTAAATTACGCTTATATTTATAATCTAGCACGCAGACTTCCTCGCCTCTTTTATCAATCCTATCTATGCGCCCTTTAATGAGGAATCCTGATAAATTAAAGCGAAACTCTTGTTCAAACCTAAAAGGAATCCAACCATCTTCCAAACGCGCTTTCTCGGCTTCAAAGAAATTTTTTAAGTATTTCTTGGCTAGCGCGCTTTCAAAAGATTCTTTGGCGGAATGACTTTCTTCCATTCTCGCGCAAACTTCTTGATACATAGAATCCACTGCGTATTGTTGGGCATTACAATAGACTTCTTTTAACGCATTATGTATCTTGCTACCGATATTCACTCCCTCTTTTGCCAATTCCTTGAATCCCAAAACATAACGATAATAATATTTGCGCGGACAAGTCAAGAAACATTGCAAACTTGTCGCACTAAAAGATTCCGCCTCTAAGGGCGCAATAATCTCGCATTCCTGATAATTTAATGCCTTGCCACTCAAAAAATACTCGCCATAATTCAAGCTTGCCTTAAAATGAGGTATGCGCCCAAAAATAGAACTTTCTAGCAAAAACAAAGAGGGTTTATCCTCGTCATTATTGAGGCACATAATCCGTGCTTCGCGGCTTTTTTGCAAGATTTGTGCATAGTAATGTTTCTGCAAATTTTCACGATTCTTTCTCGTTGGCAATCCCACTCTTTCACGAATCACAGTATTTAAAAACAAATCCTTATCATTAAAACTTGGCACATTTCCCGCATTAAATTCTGGGATAATCAAATAATCAAAACTGATTCCTCGTGTTTCTAAAATTCCCATTACACTAATGCGTCCGCCCCCAATATCATCAAGCGTTACTTCTCCTAGCATATTTAAAAAAACCAAAATTTGTTCTTGCACACTAAGAGGCATTAAATATTTCAAAGCAAAGCCAAACTGCTCCAAACCCTCTAAAAACTTTTCCTTGATTGTTTGGGATTCCTTAGAATTTGCTTCCAAATTCTGCAAAAACTCCTTAAATTCCTCAAAGCTTTGAAAATTAGGAATCGCAATAGAATCTTGAGACTCCCTGCATTCCTCTTGCGAGGCTTCATCTTGGGAATTTGGCTCTTTTTTTTCTTGCAAAGAGTTTTTGAGACTCCGATACAATGCGCATTCCTTTAAAGCATTTCCCATTGCATAGTTAAAGTTTCTCGCCTTATCAAAAAGCTTCAAATATTGAGCAAACTCCTCATTTGGCAAAACAATACAAATTTGCTCGGGTGTGATTCCCTGCTCCAACCACAAATCAATCTGTGTAAAAATCCCCCCGATTTCTGCAATTTTATCTTGAAACTCCAATACTTGGAGTTTGTGGGGATTATGGATTGCCCGCGATTCTGTCTTGCTAAAACTAAATTCGCCGCGAAAAAGCACGATTTCATAGATTCCTAACCCTAAAGAGAGTCCGAAAAGCTTCGTATAATATTCTTGATTAAAAGAATCCAAAGTAAGCTTAAAAGTGATGGGCAAATGCTCCGCGATTCTATGAAACACTTGCATTTCAAATTGACTTAAAAATCCCTCTAAATGAATGATAATTGCATCAAATCCTTTAAGTAATTCAAAAGTGATTTGATAATCTTCCAAAAAATATTTATCAAAAAATTGATGCTTGGTTAAGATTTCTTGATAATTCTTAAAAACCGCTTTCAAAATCTCTAAATGGTCATCATAAAAAGCGTAAATATCAAGCTTCTCTAAAGATTCTATCAAAATGCATTCTGTACATAATTCATCATAGAATCTCAAGAAAAAGGGGGAATTGAGCAAAAATTGTGTGAAATTTTTAGCAAAACTGCCTAGTTTTTGTGTGTTTTGAGAATTTGCTTGAATTGCTTGATACAAATAAAAATGACGCAAGAAAGGCGGAATCTTGCGCTTGTTTTCTACTCTTAGAATGAAGTCTAAAAATTCCGCAATGCTCTTTGCGCTTGGCAAAAAACCCTCTGCATAATTTTGTGCAAAAAAATGCTTCATTGCACGTGTATTTGAAAAAAGATGAAATTTCTCCACCTGTTTCATTCTATCCTAAATGGCTTTTGGCAATCGAAACGACATTTTCTACACTAAATCCGAAATGCTTGAATAATTCCTCTCCTTTGCCACTTGCACCAAAGCTAGACATACCTATGACATTATCCGCAAAGGCAAACCATTCCAAGCCGCGACTTGCTTCAATGGCAATCACTTTGCCCTTAAGCAAGGAATCTTGATATTCTTTGCTTTCTTGGGCAAACAAATCATAGCACGGCGCACTCACGACTTGCGTTGCGATTCCGTCTTGCTCTAATTCTTTAGCACTTTTGCGCGCAAGTTCTACTTCACTACCACTTGCGATGAATGTAATTTGTGGATTTTGAGAATTGAGCGTAGAAGCGAATTTCAAATACGCGCCTTTACGCACATTTTCTTTACGCACATTTTCAAAAATTGGTAAATTTTGACGACTTAAGACAAAGGCACAAGGTCCTTCCACCTCAAAAGCAACCTGCCAACACGCGACATTTTCAAGCGCATCACAAGGGCGAAAAACATTAAGATTTGGCATTGAGCGAAAATGACTTAATTGCTCAACAGGCTCGTGTGTCGCTCCGTCTTCTCCCACTCCGATAGAATCGTGTGTCCAAATATAAAAAACCTTGCTCTTCATCAAGCTTGCCACACGCACACTAGGAGACAAATAATCGCTAAAGACAAAGAATGTGGCACAAAAAGGCAAGAATAATCCATAATTAGAAAGGGCATTGCTGATTGCACCCATTGCGTGCTCTCGGATTCCAAAGTGAAAATTGCTTCCTTTTGGGAAGTCGCCCTTGCCTTTTAACTCGGTATTGTTTGAGGGAGCTAAATCCGCACTCCCACCGATAAATCCTTGTAAGGCTTGCGCTATGGCATTGAGAATCATTCCATTACTCGCACGCGTTGCGATTCCCTTGCCGCTTGCTTTTTGCTCTTCAAAGTTCGGATAAGTAATTTTGTCAAAATTTGGTTTTCGCATTTCTTCTAAAAGTGCCTTTTTATCGCTTTTTGCAAACGCTCTCTCCCATTCAAGATTCGCTAATTCTCCTAATTCTGCGGTATTTTTAAACCGAATCTTAGAAGATTCTGGGACGAAAAACTGCTCTTTAGGATTGAATCCCAAACGCTCTTTTGAAGCGCAAATTTCCTCCACTCCCAAAGGTGCTCCGTGTGCCTTATGTGAGCCACAAAGACTTTGAGAACCTTTAGCGATTTGCGTTTGCGCGATAATCAATACAGGCTTATCTGCAATCTTTGCCCTCTCCAATGCAGCGTCAATTTCTATGAAATCGTGTCCGTCTATCGTTAAGACTTCCCAATTTTGCGATTCAAACCGCGCCCTTACATTTTCGCTCATCGCAACATTACATTCCCCCTCAATCGTAATATTGTTAGAATCGTAAATCAAAATCAAATTGTTAAGGCAATGATGTCCCGCAAGAGAAGCCGCTTCATAAGAAATACCCTCCTCTAAATCCCCATCACCACATAAACAATAGACTTTGTGATGAATCAAATCCTCTCCCAGCATAGAGGAAGCAAGTTTGCCTGCCATTGCAAAGCCCACTGCATTAGCGATTCCTTGTCCAAGCGGTCCTGTCGTAATTTCCACTCCGGGAGTATGTCGGTATTCTGGGTGTCCGGGCGTTTTAGAGCCTAATTTACGAAAACTCTTTAAGTCCTCCAAACTCACTTCAAAGCCCCATAGATGTAGCAAAGAATACACAAGCGCACTTGCGTGCCCCCCGCTAAAGACCAATCTATCACGATTAATCCACTGCGGATTTTTTGGATTAAGCTTAATATGCAATCCAAGCACCACTGCAATATCAGCTAGTCCCATTGGCGCACCGGGGTGTCCGCTATTGGCATTTTGCACCATATCCGCACAAAGAAAGCGTAAGGAATTTGCCATTAAAGCATATTCGTTTAATTCACTCTTATCAAGCATATTTATCCTTTATTGTTTTGGCTGAATGGGTTGTTTGCAGACTTTGCAGTTAAATACCCCACCTGCGCGAATCTTTTTATCAATATCCGCTGGAACATAATGCACTTTGTTCGGACAACCACAAAAATATTCAAATTTCTTTTCTTCTGTTTTTGCTGGTTTTGGTTCTTCAGGCTTTGGCTCTGCTGGTTTTGCTTGAGGAAGCGGGCAAGTGTTGCGGCGGAATTTTTCAATTTGCATATCCTCTTTGATAATATGCACCAAAAGCCAATTTTTCGCTATTTTTGCTATCTCATCTTTCAAATCATTGAGATTCTGCACACGTGTTACTGCCCCTACCATATCTCTAATGATTTCTTGATGAATCTCTCTATGTGCCTCCAAGCGCGGAAAAGAAATAGATTGCATATAATCTTCCTCGTCTTTAAAATGCTCTTTTGTATATTCAAGCAATTCACGCAAGACTCCAATCACTTCTTCCTTGCTTGATTTTTTCTCCGTCATCATATACGCACGACCTGCAATCTCAAATAGCTTCTTGTGCTGCTCATCAATCTTTTCATTATGCACACTAATTTCTTTACTCCACGCTGGTAACATTATAACCCCTTTCTAACAATAGTGAGAAATTCACTAAGACTTAGTTAATTCTACTACAAATCTACTTAATTCTTTTTGTGTCAATCTTTGGAAAGAGAAAAAACTTAACTTTTTTTGGAAATTGTAGGAATTTTTTTGAATTTGGTAGGGGGTAGAATCCCCACTGGGACATTCAATCTCTCGTGGAAAAATCGCTAAAAATATCTTTCAAAGTGCAAATTGCGCTTAAAATATGAGATTTTAAGACTTTGCTACATCTCCATTTGCGCTTTAAATCACAATAAAGACTTAACAAACCTTTCTTGTTTGAATCTCTTATGGTGAATCGTATCAGCATATCTGCAAAAACATACAATCCCAAAAATCTTGAATTTTAGAGACGCTAGAGGCTAAAAATTCGCGTGTGAGGCGCGGAAAGTGAGGTTAAAAAATGTTAAGCAAACTTAGCAAGATAGGTTTAAGCGCAGAGGCAATTTATTTCTTAGATTGCGACAATCATAAGGAATATTTGCAGAGAAAGGCTAAATCAAAGAATGCAAAGTGTGAGGACGGAAACAGAGAGAATGCAAGGGCAATAAACAAATCCTCAAAGGAGAGTAAATGAAACGCAAAGAGATAGAGATACTAAGGAGAAACCTAAGAGGATTTACGAATGAATCCTTAGAGATTTTGCGCGAAGAATCAATCTATCACATTTGCGATAGAGAATTTAAAGCGCAAAATCAGACTATGGAGGGCATTTGCTAAGAATTGGAATCATAGATACGATTCTAGCTAGCAGAGGCACAGAGTAGATTCTGCAAGAATGTAACATAAAGGAACAAAAATGAAAAAAAATGTAATCGCAAGAGGTGAAATGTGGCATATCCAAGTGATGCGCAAAGGGCGTAGGATTCGCTTTAGCACGAAGCTAAAGGCAAACAAAGAAAACAAAGAATATATCCTTAGAAACTTTGAAAAATTAATAGAGGAATATTTGAATCCGCCAGAGTTTTTAAATATGCAAAAAAATTCTTTTGCACTTTTTGCCACAGATGAAATAGAAATGTGGAGTGGATATACAGATAGCACAGGAAAGCGCATTTATGAGAATGATTTAGTAGAGGTTAATAACGAAGGAATAGATATTAGCTTTGTCGGGGTGGTTAAATTTTGCAAGGATTCTAAAGCTTTTGAAGTAGAATCCAACGCTTTAGCGGATATTTTTGACTTTAAATGTGAAGTAGAAGTGGTAGGCTATAAGGAATAAGCAATGCAACAAGACGAGCTTATGAGTGTTTTTAGCACTTTTGTAAAGCCACAAGAATTTTCACTGCTTTTAGAGATTGTAAATGCGACAGAAAAAAGATTCTATAATTCTCTTATTGGAGCAATTTCAGATAAAGATAAAGACACTACCACAAAAAAAGAAAAGCAACAGATTAAAAAAGCGATTGAAAGTGCTTTATTGCGTTATTTTTCAACTCCCTCTTATCCCAAAAAAATAAAGGAAGTAGAAGAAGCGAAAGGGAGCAGCTTATTCGTATTTATTCGTCTTTCAAAATATAATGATTTTACAGGAATATATTATGGGGATATAGAGGTTGTTTTTGATGGAGCATATCCATTTATATTTAAACAAACACGCCCTTTAGCTTTCAACAGAGAAAGTCAATTTAGCTATTTAACAGAATACATTAACGACATAATCAAAGAAATAGCCGATGAGATTTTCCAAACAGCAAACGAGGAATTACCGACGAAGTAACTCTTTGTGGAATCCCAAACCGCCCCACCCCAAAACTATAAAGATTCTAGCGCAAATTTAAAGCTTTTATGATAGAATTATAAAAATAAGCCAAAGGGGAAGCAATGACTATCACGATAACAAATGCGGATTCTGCCTTGATTCATATTATTGAATCGCTAAATAAAAAGTTGCCAAAGCCCTATATTTTTCAATGCAATGATGCGCCAAATGAGGAGACAAAAAAGGCTTTGCTATGCTGTGATGATGAGAGCGAAAACCTTATTACTATTAAAGATTTTGGGCTTTATTCTGCACAGAGAAAAAAAGCTTTGGGCATTAAGAATTGCTAGAAATTGTTATTAAGAAGTCTTTTCAAAAAGATTATGATAGATTGCTTTTAAATGGATTTGATGATACACCTCTTCAAGAAGTTATCGTCCGCTTACAAACAAACAATCCCCTACCTCAAAAATACAAAAATCATCAATTAAAAGGAATATACAAAGATTTTAAAGAGTGTCATATCAAGCCTGATATATTATTGCTTTATCAAATCAAAGATTGTAAATTATTTCTTATTCGTTTAGGTTCTCATAGTGATTTATTTTAGTGTGCTTTGAAGACACAATGACGACAAGAATTTCACTCCTTTAAAACACTTCCACTACAAGCTAAAATACCCGCAAATTTACAAAGGTTGCGGAATGTTTGAGATGATTTGCCTATTGTTTGGTATATATTTTGGGTTTTTTATCGCTGATTATTTGTTTGATTTTTAATTAGGATTATTCATTTTGTCTTTGTTAGAATCCTTAGTATTTTGCTCCTCCAAATCCTTACCAATTATTTCCAAAAGCTCATTGGTTGGCATTTTCTCATAATAATCAGAGGCTAGTTTCCTATATCGCTCCTTTTGTATTTCTGCTTCTCTTATTTGTGCTTTTTTGATTCTCTTTTTGCGTCTTTTCTTTGCTTTTTTAATGGCTTTTAAGAGCGTCCAAAAGGTTAGCGAGACAAGCTTAGTTGTTATTCCAAGAATGAATCCAAACACAAATGCCAATAACTCTTTATTGCTTAAACTTGCTATCGTATCATAATCCATAATTTGCCTTTTTGGAATTATAACCTATTATTTTATCGCCTTTAAAACGATTTTCATAGAGGATAAAATACCTGCAAATTTAGCAAAGGATTGATGAATGAACGATGAAAATTTGAGTTTAAATGAAAATCAAAGTGAGGATTCCACACAAGGCGAGAATGACGAATCACAAGGCACAAGCGACACAGGAAGCAAAAAGGGAGACCAAGAAACAGAGCAAGGCACAGAGAATCAAGAAAGCGAGAGTGAGGACAATCCGCAAGAATCAAACAACCAAAACAAAATAGCCGAACAAATCGCGACACTTAAAAAGGCGTTGGAATATTTAGAATCGCAAAACGAACAAGGATTCAATCAGGAAATAGAAATCGCGAAGCTACAAGAAATCTTACAGCAAATAGAACAATTAAGACGCGCTATTTTCGTTAAGCAAGAGCAGAGATTAGAGGAAAGCGAAGCTTATTTTGCCCTTGTTGGTGTGAAAGTTGCTCTGCTTGAAAAACTAAAGGTGCAAAATGAATGTTAGACATTTCACTAAAAACCTAGAGAGCATTCAAACAAGCCTCTATAAAAGCGAGTTTTTGACTAAAACGAATCTAGCAACCTTTAGCGATGAGAAATTAGCAATGCTTCTGACGCAAATTGCGCAAATTGCTATCAATGCTGCTTTGAGTTTGGAGGAATTAGAGCAAAAGGAACGCACACTTTCACTTACAGAGGAGAGGACGCGTCAAGAACTAGAACTTGCCACAATGAATGCGCAAATGCAAAATCAAATCGCGCTCATTGAGGCATTAAAAGGTATCATTCAAGCGGATTCTATCGCGAAAGCAAGCGGCGATAATGCTTGTATCAATAAGGCAAATGCTTATAATGCCTTTTTAAACATTGTAGCCAATGGTGAAAATACCGATATGATTCAAAAGCACGCAGACAATGTCATTAAGACCATTTCCGCAATTAGCGATAAACCAATGAGTGCTTATGATGATTTGCTAAAAACCCTTAAAGCGCAAATAGATATTCTGCGAAATGGGCTTAATGCAAATAAAGAAGTTGTGATTTACGCTCCAAAACTCCAAATGGAACAAGGGGAGACGATTAAGATAATGGGATTTTCTAGTTTTGGAAACAATCCTTGTAAGTTTATCGTCAATGGCATTGAGACAGAATCTAAGACAATGTATTTCACTGCTGGGGAGAGTGAAAGTCAAAAAATAACCTTTAGCGCGAAAAACAAACAAGGAGAATGGGTGAGCGATAGCATAGAAATCTCTATTGTCAAGACAGAGCTACAAAAGCTTGAGTGGAGTAGCATTCTATGACTGCTTTGCAAGTGATTTTGAGCGTTAGAAGCAGGTTAAGAGATGAAGACAGGAATCGCTTAAGGTTTAGTGATTCTGAAATTTTGTTAAATTTAGAAATCGCACAAAATGCACTCATTTTGGAATTTGATAGCAATATTTTAGAGTTTAAATTCAATGCCGCACAACAGCCATTTAGATTCCATAAACGCATTTTGGGAATCCACAAAGTGCTTTTAGAAGGGAAGCCAATCCCAAACAAACCGCAAAGCTTCGCCCTACTCTCCAATGAAAACTTTTTCTATCTTACCAATGCCAAAGAAGCACGCTTAAGCAAAGAGAGCTTTGGAGAACTTAAAGTGTTTGCAAATTGTGGCGAATCTATTTTGGAAACACAAGACGAGTTATTTTTAGACGAGCTTTATTTCAATGCGCTTGTTTTGGGAGTGCTAAAGCAGATGATTCTCATTGAAACAGGCGAGGACAATCTGCAAAAGGTAGCACCCTACAATAGTCTCTATAATCAAGAAATTGCAAGGCTTTATTTGCTAAACAATAAAAGCCAAACTAGCAAAATCCACTATACTAGAAACATTAAATGTTAAAAGCGCAAACCCCTACTAAAAGAGACAAGGAACTTGCCCTCCGCGCAATGTGTAAAAAAGACTTTAAAACCTTTCTTTATACTAAATGGGCGCGGTATGATAATGCGAAATTCTTTCACAATTGGCATTTTGAATATCTAAGCGAGATTCTTAGCTGCACGCTTCCAAACTATGTGAAGCCAAAAGGATTCCCACTACAAAAACGCGTCATTATCAATATGCCACCAAGTTATGGCAAGACAGAAACGATTGCTAGAAGCTTCATTGCTTGGGCTTTAGGCAATGACCCAACAAGGAAATTCATCTATATTTCTTATAGTGATGATTTGTGCAAGGAGATTAGTATCAAAGTCCGAACACTCATTAAAAGCGAGTTTTTCCGCAATGTCTTTAATTTCACACCGATATTTTTGCAAGACAAAACCGAAGCTTTTACCCTAAGCAATGGCGGGGGTTGTTTTTTTACCACGCTTAAAGGCGCGATTACAGGATTTCACGCAAAAATTATTAAGGTTTTTGTAGTCTTGCAATTTGTCTAAGATTTCTTTCATTGTATTATATTCAACCTCAAACACAAAAGCCAAAAACGCTACCACATCTTTTAAATCTTTATAGTCTTTTAAAAAATTTATAATCTTTTTGTATATCATCAAAGCGCGCAAGTAAAGCGCAACAAAGATATTTTTGTATATGCTCCTTTTGACTCCTTGCTACATCTGTCAAAATAATATTTAATGCTTCCTCTAGGTAGCCTATATTACGCATTAATGCCCTTTAACGCGTCTCTTGCTTCTTGCACTCCTTTGCCATATTCTACAATATCAAAGTCTCTTGGTATCTCAATACTACCCACTATCTCTTTACTCTCAAAAAAAGATAGTAATGCAAGAGTAGAGTAATAGACTTTTTCATCCTCAACTCCACCCTTTTGCATTCTTTCCTTAGATACCTTTAAAGTTTTTTCAATACAGGCACAAAGCCTTGCCTTGTTTGCTCGTCTAAGCTTCCGTCATTATGGACAATAAAATAAAATAAATTAGCCTTTTGGATATTCTCACATAATTTTATATATTGTTGCTGCCCAATATCAATGCACTTACAACTAATATATTGTGTGCTTTGTGTGCTTAAGTCAATATTTGCTTCACCACTTAATGCCAAAAAACACGCAAATGAACCTAACATTTTGCGCACATCTACCATTTGTAATCCTTTCTAAAGACTAATGTTGTATCTTACAAATCTTTTATCAAATATTAATTGACTGCACGAGTTTGTATAATAAAATTTACGCCTTTAAGTTCAAAAGCAGAATTATCTAAAATATGCAAAAAGGGTAAATTATGCAGATTTTAGGAATTTTAGGAAAATTGGATTTAAAGGTTATCAAGTAAAGGTTCAACAAATGGCGGAGACAATAGAGATAAACTCTCAAAATCCAAGAGAAAATCTTAGAAGCATACACATAAAAAAATAAGGATAGATTATGCAACATAGGTATATACAATGGGATTCAAATGAAAATTGTGCCATATTTTTTCAAGACACAAAATTACAATCCTATATCAATTCTTTCGTCTAATTTGTTAAATAAAGTGAATGTTTTAGAGTTTTTTGAATATTACTTTTTATTAATTTGCGGTAAAAGTATAGGAATATCAAGGTGGGAATTTGATACATTAATGTTGATAGACACCTATCACATAGACCACCTAGACGATACCCTCTCTCCTAATCCACCTAAACCTACTTACATTAGCGAATACATTAATATTATAGGGCAACTCTTTTTAGCGGGATACATTGACTTTGGTTCATATTATGATGATGAAGATAGAGATAAGATAGATTACCCTGAAAATTTATCTTATTACAAAGAAGATAAATATCAAGCTTGGAAATATTTTAGGGATAATTACTTCTATGCGAATAGATTTAATAGGGATTTAGATGATGATATTATAATCAATGGTTATAGCACAATGTTTAGCCATACTTCTTGGGATAATCCCAAATATTGGTCTCAATATAATATCTGGGTAGCTTGCACAGAGAAAGGCACAAAATACTTTAATGAAATCCTAGCTCCAAGATTCTATAACAAATACAAAGACCTAAGTGTAGAAATAGATGAATTTTGATATTCCTTTGCTTCTATATTTGTTTAATTTTTCTACTTTAATACAATGAATTTCATTTTTAAAGCCCCATTTTATAAAGTTTAATATATACTTATAACTCAACATAAATTTAATAAGGAGAAATTATGTCTGTTAAAATTACTGACATCTGTATCGCCTGTGGTGCGTGCATTGATGAATGCCCAGTAGAAGCAATTGTAGATGATGATGATAACCCAAATGACGATGGTTGCTATTTTGTTCATAGCAACAAATGTGTAGAATGTGTGGGACATAACGATGAACCTGCCTGTGCTTCTGCTTGCCCAACAGAAGGGTGTATTGTATGGGACGCTGTTGTTGCTTCACAGCCTCATAGAGAAGATGTCGGCGATGACAAAAGAAATGCTCATACGCCTGTTGTAGAATAGCCTTTCGCTTCCATATCAGTCCCTAGAGGACTGATATTCTTTCATATTTCTTTATTATATGTTAAGATATTTGTGATATTGCCAATGCAGAAGAAGTTACATTGGCAAAAGAAAGTTATTTAATTTCTTTTATAAATGCGTCTTTATTGATTTTGGCGCGAATCTCACTTAATCTACTTTGCGCTTCTTGTTTGGTAGAATAGGGACCGATTAACAAACGATTATTGTCTCCTGATTTCTGCATACGATAACTAAATTTTCCCTCATTAATCGTGCCCAATAATTGCTTATTGGGAGAAAATTTACTAAAAGAACCCACTTGGACATAAAATCCTCTCCCTGCTTCACTTCCTTGCAAAGAGGGATCATTGACTTGAACATCTTTAAAGCTATCTTTTGCACTTGGCTTGGATGTTGTTTGTTGAGGTGCTAGCTTTGAAGCAACTTGTGCTGGTGGTGTTGGTTGTTGTGCAGGCTTTGGAGACTCTGTTTTAGGCGTCGAACTAGGGGCTGTCGGTAAGGCTTGAGAAGAAGCATTATTTTGATTTTGTTGTGCCTTGATTTGATTGATAATCATTTGAAATTGGTCATCACTATTTGCATTGTTTTGAATTGGAACTTGTCCAAAATCTGTATTTTGTGGTTTTTCAGACGAAGCTTGAGGTATTTGCGGCTCTACACGTTCTAGTGGCTTTGGCGTATCAAAACTCTGTGCATTAGAATCTTGAGAATCTCCTTGAAACAAATAAACAACAAGTACCACGATAGCAAACAATAAAACACCAATGGCACTCAATAAAATTAATTTTTTGTTACTTCCTCCCTTTAATTCATCACTCTCGCCATTGCTAATCAATAAATCATCTAATTCTAAATCTTTTGTTGTATCTTTATATGATTCTAACTCTGTCATTCTCTCTCCTTTACATATGCCTAGACCATGAAGCACCACGTTCTTTTTTATAAACATTATAAGGTACAATCAAGATATTAAAGCTTTTAGGTATATCAAGCGATGGAAACATTTTCCATTCTGTTGGCATTTTTTGTGCAAGCTTCGCACCAAGCATTTTAGATATTTGACATGCTTCTTGGAAAGTCGTATGTCCTTTATGCACATATAAGTGTAAATGTCCGGGTGTTTTAGTTTCGTATGCAGTAAAGTTAATAAAGCCCTCTTCACGCAAAAGCAACTGCGCACGATGCCAAAAACGTTCTGCATTAAATCCATTATAGTCAAAAACAATATTTTCAACTTTATCGTGTGCATTAATTAAAGAATGTGCAATGATAATTTCTTTTTTGAAATGACTTTGAAGTAAATTACGCGTAATGGGCTCTTCAACTTTTTTGAACTTGTCATAAAAGATTCTGCCACTTTGCTGAATTTTTTCTCCGATTCCCGGCGACTTTAGCCAGTAATGCGAAGTAATCATTTTGATAAGTTTTAAATCCATATCTGATACCATTGCTTGCTCCCTTATCTTTAATCTTTAGAAAATCGCCTTATTATAAATAGGAAATTTTAGCGCAATTTCTTTTAATTCACACTTGATTTTTTCTTGTTTTTGTGTATTTGTTATATCATCTAACACATCTGCGATTTTATTTGCCACAATTTCAAATTCTGCCTCCTTAAATCCTCTTGCGGTTAATGCCGGCGAACCAATACGCACACCGCTCGTTACAAATGGACTACGCGTTTCGCCCGGAACGGTGTTTTTATTGACTGTGATTCCAGCGTTTCCCAATGCCAAATCCGCATCTTTTCCACTATATTCTTTATCAAGTAGAGATAATAAAATCAAATGATTATCCGTTCCATCACTCACAACCTTAAAATTTCTTTCCATTAGAACTTTCGCCAAGACTTTTGCATTTGATTTGACTTGTCTTGCATAATCTTTCCAAGAGGGCTTGAGATTTTCGCCAAATCCTACTGCTTTCCCAGCAATGACATGCATCAAAGGTCCGCCTTGCATTCCGGGAAACACTGCCTTATCAATCTTTTTGGCATATTCTTCATTATTAGTCAGAATCAACCCTCCACGCGGTCCGCGCAAAGTTTTATGTGTTGTCGTGGTTACCACATCTGCATAAGGAAAAGGATTAGGATATTCTCCTGCGACAACAAGCCCCGCTATATGAGCAATATCCGCCATCAAAATCGCGCCCACACTATCGGCAATTTCCCTAAAACGCGCGAAATCTAACTCTCTTGAATACGCACTAAAGCCACAAACTATCATATTAGGCTTGACAATCTTTGCAATCTCGGCAACTTTATCATAATTGATTCTCCCATCAATCTCCACCCCATAAGAAAAACTTTGATACATTTGCCCCGTAATGCTAACTTTTGCCCCGTGTGTTAAATGCCCCCCATGACTTAAATCCATACCCAAAATTTTATCATAAGGCTTTAAAAGTGCGGTATAAACTGCACAATTTGCTTGAGAGCCTGCGTGAGGTTGGACATTCACAAAAGAACAACCAAAAAGCTTCTTGGCGCGATTAATGGCTAATTCCTCAATTTTATCCACAAATTCACAGCCTCCATAATATCGCTTATAGGGATAACCTTCGGCATATTTATTGGTTAGCACGCTTCCCATTGCTTCCATTACACTTGGAAAGGTAAAATTCTCACTCGCAATCATCTCTAAATGCGTGTTTTGACGCTCTAATTCTCGGTTAATTAGACTCAAGACTTCAGGATCATTATCTTCTAAAATATAGCTCATTTTTCGTCCTTTTTTTGTAATTTTTGTGGCTTTAATGCAGGAAACAAAATCACATCTTTAATGATTGCATTCCCTGTTAATAGCATCACCAAGCGGTCAATCCCAATCCCCTCCCCTGCAGTCGGCGGCATACCATAAGAAAGTGCTGTGATATAATCCTCGTCCATATATTGCGCCTCTTCGTCTCCTGCTTCTTTGGCTTTCACCTGCTCCTTAAAACGTTCTAGTTGGTCTAATGGGTCGTTTAACTCACTAAAACCATTGGCAATTTCGCTTCCTCCGATAAACAATTCAAAGCGGTCGGCAATTTCAGGATTCTTATCATTGCGTCTCGCAAGCGGGCTAATGGCAATTGGAAAATCTGTGATGAAAGTCGGGTGAATCAATTTCTCCTCCACAAAAGCATCAAAAGCTTCGCTCTGTAATTTGCCTAATTCCATTTTGGATTCTAATTTTACACCATATTCTATTAGATAGCGATATAATTTCTCTGTATCCTTGACGACTTCGCGTGGAATCCCACCAATTTCTACTAACGCATCAATATAAGTGATTTCTTTAAAATTATCAAAATGAATTTCTTTATCATTAAAAGACAAGACCTTAGGTAGATTCAAGGATTCCAACAAATAGATAAACAATTCTTGGGTAATTTTAATCAAATCCTTATAATCTTTATATGCCCAATAAAATTCAATCATTGTAAATTCTGGATTATGGGAATGGTCCATTCCCTCATTACGAAAATTACGATTGATTTCAAAAATCGCCTCAAATCCCCCGACAATCAAACGTTTAAGATACAATTCTGGTGCGATTCTCAAATACCGCTCTACATTTAAGGCATTATGATAGGTAACAAAAGGTTTCGCATTTGCGCCACCGGGAATTGGGTGCATCATTGGTGTTTCAACTTCCAAGAATCCCTTTTGTTCAAAAAACTTTCTGACATTTGAAACGATTTTGGAACGCAACACGAAGTTATCCCGCACCTCTTTATTCATAATCAAATCTAAATATCTTTGACGATAACGCAATTCAATATCCACCAATCCGTGATATTTCTCTGGTAGGGGGCTGATAGCTTTAGTCAAGAGCTTAAATTCTAAGGCGTGCAGACTCAATTCTCCTGTTTTTGTTACGAAAGGAAATCCTTTTGCCATTACAATATCGCCCACTTCTACATATTTTTTAAACACATCAAAGCAATCGCCTAATTCATTTTTGGACAAATACACTTGCAAGATTCCGCTGACATCTTCAATCTTGATAAATGCTGCTTTGCCCATAAGCCTAATAAACTTAATGCGTCCTGCAACTTGTGCAGATTTGTTTTCGTCTTTTTGTTCCCCCTCTGGTAATTGCTTAAGGGATTCGTAAGTTTGTAAAAATTCCTGTGTGGAGGATTCTTTGGGTGTCCCATTGCCATAAGGATTAATGCCCATTTCGCGTAATGTATTGGCTTTTGTGATTCTACCTAACACATAAGCATCGTTTTCAAACATTTTCTTCCTTTGATTTAGAATATATTTTTTTGTAATTCTTCCATTTTTGGAGCATTGCTTTGCACAACATCTAGTTTAATGATTGCCGCTCCTGTATCACGCAACATTGGATAAAGATAGCTATCTTGTGTGTATTTTTCAATGATACTTTTCGCAAATTGGATATTCACGAGCGTAGCAATAAGAATCGCAAAAATCATAAAAATCTTTAATGCGCCAAAACAGAATCCCAAAAGACGATTCAATCCCCCTAACGCACTTAAATGAACCAATCTTTGCACGACTTCCGCCAAGATTAATGCAAGTCCCCAAATCAATGCCAATAAAACCAAAAATCCAATCAATGAAACAGCCGAAGGATTCTGAAAGGCATAAACATTCGCGCTAATCCATTCCCCCGCACGGCTTCCATAGACTGAAGCACCATACACACCACCGACAATCCCAACAAAACTAAAAAACTCACGCACAAAGCCGTTAATAACACCCCGAATCGCCAAAATCAAAATCAAAGCACCCAAGACTAAATCAAACCAATTAAGATTTTCCATTCTTTGCCTTATAAACAAAAACTTCAATAAAAATGCGTATTTTACACAAAAGAAACCTAAAAACATTTTATGTTAAAATAAATTTTAATAATTTTAAATAAATTTTTTGCAAAAGGAATCGCAATGGCGGCAAAAGAACATAGTTTTGATATTTCGGCAAAAGTAGAGATTCAAGAGTTTAAAAACGCATTAGAGCAAGCAAAAAAAGAAATTGAAAATCGTTTTGATTTCAAAGACGACAAGGCAAAGGAGTTGAATTTCAACGAAAAAGACAAGTCCTTGACAATCTTAGCAACAAGCACCAATAAGGCAAAGGCAATCAAAGATGTTTTGGATTCTAAACTCATCAAACGCAATCTTTCCTTGAAAGTATTGAAAGAACAAAGCACAGAATCCGCAAGTGGAGGCAACACAAAAGTTATCTACAAATTAAATGATGTATTAGATGACAAAACCATAAAGACGCTTAATGCAGCAATCAAAAATGAAAAATTCAAAGTTAGCACGCAGACTTTAGGCAATGAGATTCGCGTTAAGGCAAAGGACATTGATGAGCTACAAAAAGTCATTGCGCATTTACGCAAGATAGAATTGGAAGTTTCTCTTCACTTTGGAAATTTCGTGTGAGAGCAAATCCAAAACTTTATGCTTCCTTGCTAGGTGCTTTATGCGCCTTATGTTTTAGTGCATTTATTTACTTAGAGCATTTTTTAAGAGATTCCAATGTGCCAATTTTTTCTTCCCTTTGTGCCCTCTTTGGAATCTTTTTATATTTCAGGCTCTCACGTTTGGGAGCGTTTATCTGTGGTGCGTGGATTGGGATTTTATGGTTTTATTGGGTGGGATTTAGCTTTAGATTCTATGATATAGCCTTTTTGATTCCGTTAGTTTGGATTGTATTTTCTCTCGTCTATGGTGGGCTTTTTTATCTCTTTTGTTTTTTCAAAAACCCAATTTATCGTATTGCCACCCTCACACTCTCCTCTTTTGTCCATCCTTTTGGCTTTAATTGGCTGATTTTAGAATCTATGCTAACCAAAAGCTACTTTTTTCCCTCTAAATTCATATTCTTTTTGCTTTTAATGAGTGTCCTCATCTTTAGTCTAATGTTAGATAAAAAACTCTACAAAACAAGCGGAATTTGGCTTATGCTGTTTTGCTCTTTATTGATTCTGCCCAACCAAACAGGACATTCTAATCCTGCTAAAGTAGAATCACAAGATACTTCCAAACTCAAAATCAAAACTTTAAGCCTTGACATTCCACAAAATCTACGTTGGGATTCTGCGCATTTAAACCAAATCATCACACAAAACTACCAACAAATCGCAGAGGCAAGGGCGCAAAAATATGACTTGGTGATTCTACCCGAAACTGCTTTCCCTCTTGCATTAAACCTCTATCCAAGCCTCATAGAATCTCTAAAAATCGCAAGTCAAGAAATTGCGATTCTCACAGGAGGTATTTATCAAGACGACCAACATATTTTTAATAGTGCTTATTTGTTTTATAATGGAGAAATGCAAGTCTTTCATAAGCTGATTTTAGTGCCATTTGGGGAGAAGATTCCCTTGCCTCGTTTTCTTGCAAAATGGATTAATCAAATTATTTTTGAAGGCACAAGTGATTTTGACTTTGAAGAATTTAAAAAGCCAAATTCCGCACTCATTGGCAAAGAGCCTTTCTCTATTGCGATTTGCTATGAAGCAACGCGTGAGGAATTTTATCAAGATTCCCCCAAAAACCTCATCGCCATTAGCAATAATGCGTGGTTTTCTCCAAGCATTGAACCGACATTACAAAAGCTTTTAATGCTCTATTTTGCCAAAAATTATGGCACGACTATCTACCATTCTAGCAATGCTTCAGAGGACTTCACATTAGAGCCCTAGAGGCTTAAAATGCACAAGAGTGTTTTGTGAGCCTTAAGCAAATTATAGCTCAAGCAACATTTGGATATGCAAAATCCCGTCTTCTAAATACTCCGATGAAACTTGTCGGAAACCAAATTTCTCATAAAAGCCTTTCGCATAAACCTGCGCGCCAATCCTTATGGTATGAGCCTGTAATCTTTCTTTGGCGATTCTTATGCCCTCCTTTAGAATCGCTGCGCCTAAACCACAATTTCTTTTTAATGCAATCACGCGCCCAAGTGAAACTTCTTCATAGGAAATTCCTGCTGGCACTACACGCAAATAAGCTTGGATTTGATTCTCATCTTTGAAATACAAATGCAAGCTCTGCTTGTCTTTTTCATCTATCTCTTGATAAGCACATTTTTGCTCTACGACAAACACTTCTACACGCACTTTAAGAATCTCATACAGCTCTTCTAATGTCAATTCTTCAAACTTTTTTACTATCAATGACATCATTTTAGATTCCTTTTGATTCTAAATATCAAAACTGATTTAAGGGTTTAAAAATTTATTTGAAAGTTAAAACAAGCAATGGTGCCGAGGGTCGGAATCGAACCGACACGGGGTTGCCCCCACCAGATTTTGAGTCTGGCGCGTCTACCAATTTCACCACCCCGGCACATTTGAAGCGCAGGATTATATAAAACCCTAACAAAATTTTAGCTTAAATAATGTGAGCCAATAGAATTTAAAGCTAAAGGCGAGACTTAAGATAACGATTGCTTTACTTGCGATTAAAGAATCTGTAAAAATCTGCGCTTAAATTCCTAATAATTAAGGAATTAATTTTTTGACTTTTCTTTACCCAAAATCTCATCTAATGCGCCTTGCACATCTCCACTATAAGCAATTTCATTCGCATTTGCTTGCTCATCTTGTAGCACCTTTGGGATTCTGTCTTGCTTTTGTATTTCGTTCCTCATTGCTTCTAGTTCTGTGCTATGATACGCATAAATCATCTGTGCTGATAATACACCCTCTATGCTCTCAATGGATTTCAATAATCTAATCTCTTCCTCTATACTTCGGGATTCCAATGTAACGATAATCTTGCCACTCTCGTCTCTATAATGGCACTCTGCCCCCTCAATTTTATTGATTTTCTCCCATAGGGATTCTATGTTTTGCGGTGCGCACAAGACTACGAGACTTGACACATTAAAATCTTCTTGCATTTTTACTCCTTAAGATTCCAAATCAAAATGTTTTTCCCATCCTCACTACTGATGATTTGTGTCTGATGATAAAAAATAATATTATTCAATAAACTTTTGTGCCCTTTCAATCGGGCGATTTTTGTCTTGCTAGCAATTTCAAAAACGATAATTTCACTTTGTTCATTTTGCATATAAGCCCCCAATGTAGAATCCCCACTCATTCCCACACTATAAACCAAAAAATCCGCCTTGATTCCATAGGAAGTGCTCTTATTGGTTGGCAAATCTAATTGATATAAGCCCATATTTCTATCTTGTCCAGCAGTGATAAAAGTCATCATCTCCCCCACGCGTGCGCTCTTAACCTGATAGACATTATCTTTGTTCTCTCCCTCTAGCTCTACTAGCACATTTCCGTCATTAATCGCACCAAAGTATAAAATTCCAGACTCACACGCTACGACATAATTTCCATTATCTAAGGCAAAATCCGAAAAGGAAGCTTCGGAAAGTTGCTTACGATATAGAATCTGCTTCTTTTTTAAGTCATACAGCACGATTTCATTGCTCGTAAGTCCTAGAAAAATCTTATCCTCATCAACAAAGGCTGCCTTTTTAATATTCAAAGATTCTGTATTTGGCAATGCCTCAAGTTTCCCATAAGAGAACAAAAAAAGAGTCTTTGCGCCATAATCTCCCTCGCTATGGATTAATATCTTTTCGCCCCATTGATCCACACTATACACTTTAGGTGCATAAGATTCCGCATAAAAGCTCGCAATATCAGGAAGTTTAATGAGTAATTTAGGGGATTTTTCGCCCCACTTCCATTCCAAAACTTCTCCGAAATCCGTGCCAATAAGCAAAGAATCTTTTACTAAATTTGTAACAACAATATTGTTTTCTAATGTAATGATTCTTTGTGGCAGTAGCACTTTTTCTATATTGCTAGATTCTACTTCTTGACTAAAGACAATCAGCGGCAACACCGCCACAATCCATATTCTTTTTATTATTCTCTTAAGCATAAACTTCCTTTAATCCTCACAAGATTCTAATACAATGGCTTTTGTAGGACACACATAAGTGCATTCTCCACAGCCAATGCAACGACTTTGAATCTCGGGATAAAATAAGCCGACAAAGGTAATTGCATTGTCTCTTCCTAGCACACTATGGCAAACATCTTTACAAGTGCAACACAAAGTCTTTTGATACGCTAAACAAGCAATTTTATCAATTTGAACAACAAAATTCCAATGAGGATTCTGCGCATTAACAAGCTGCTCCTCTAATACATCATTAGGACAGGCTTTAGCACATTCCCCACAGAATTTACAACCCCCCTCCCCAAACTCTACATACACTTTATTATCGCAAACTTTTAAGATTCCGCTTTTATTCTCTTGTTTATAAATCTCATCACAGGCTTGCACACAAGGAGCTTGTAGATTTTGCGTTTGCGCTCTTGTGATACATTCCATACAAAATTTAGAAAAAAGAGAACGATTCAAATTATAGGGAGGCAAGGGCATAAAGCCCTTTGACTTTGGTTTCAACAAGGTTTGTAGAAACTCCCTGCGATTACCCATTAATTCACGCCTTCATTGACAACATCAATCAAGTTAGATTTCGCGCTACCATTTTCTTGACGAAAATCTGGTGAAAATTTATTCACAACCAAAGGTGCTACATCAACTTGTGTTGCATGACAAGCTACGCAATTAAAGCGATTCTCGTCCATTTGACCCTTTAAATCCACTTTGCGACGAAAACTATAAAAGTGTGATTTTGGCATAGGTGTTGCATTAACTGCTCCTGCAACTTCAGGCAAATGGCAAGAAGTACAAGCGTTGTTTTCTTTTGTAATGGGTAGCATATCATCTACGGAGTGGGAAATCATTGGTGGAGCATTTTCAAACGCTCTATCAATCAATTCGGATTCTCCTGCTGCCTTACCATCGTAATCAAACTTTGTCATTTGCACATTCTCACTAAACAATGTGCTCTGACGCAAACCTATTTCGTTTTCGCTATAACCGCTACTTTGACATCCTAAAAAAATGAATCCAGCTACTGCTGCACTCACAACTACCATAACTTTATTAAAACTCATCTTTTCTCCTTCATAAAATCCAAAAGGTTAAATGCTAACGCATTATCCGCACAAACCTCAATACAACGCCCACAACGCGTGCATTCACCGCTTTTTATCACACCACTTTTTTTACCAATGATTCCCAAAACCTGTTTTTGAGGACAGATTTTTTTGCACTCTAAGCAATGCGTACAAGATTCTAAATCATATTTGACTTTTAGAATCGCAAAGCGACTAATGAGGGAATAAAACGCTCCTAAAGGGCAAATATACCCACAAAATGCGTGTTTTGCTACGAATAAATCTAGCAAAAACACTACAACAACAGATAAAAATCCAAATCCAGCACCAAAAATAATTCCACGATGTAACATAGAAATCGGGCTAATTGCTTCAAATGCTGCGATTCCAAAGACTAAACTCAACAACAAACTTAAAGCTAGAAGCACATAACGCAAGGAATTTTTAAAATAAATCAAATTCCCAAGTGCATCTAAACCAAAAATACGGCGTAAAAAAGAAGCGAAATCTGTTACAAGATTCATCGGACAAACAAAAGAACAATACATTCTTCCCAAAAGCACCCCATACAATGCTAAAATTATCAGCGCACCAATGATAGCATTGGCGGCTAAAACTCCTCCAGCAAAAAAGAGCTGAAGCAACGCATAAGGGTCGCTTAATGGAATCACGCCAAACACGAGCGAAGAGCTAAGATTGCCTTGCAGAATCTTAAAACTTGTATAATTGCCCAAGACATACAAGACTAATAACCCAATTTGAACGATTCTACGCGTTAATAAATAGTGGTATTTTTTCATCACAAATCTCCGCTATTTAGATAATCTTGCACTTTAGAATCAGAATCTCGCTTTTGGGTTCTTTTCTTAACTTCTTGCAAGCGCATTTCGTCTTCTGCTTCCCAACCCTTGATATAGTTTGTTCCAACTTTACCAAGAGCAATTTCTCGGGGTAATACAATAATAGCGGCTTTTTCTGTAACGCAAGCCTTTTCGCATTTCCCACAACCTGTGCAAACTTCACTCTCTACCACAGGTAAAAGATAGGAATGTTTGCCTGTGCGCTCATTGCGTTTTAACTCTAGCTTAATTGCCTCACCCAAAAGCGGACAAGCACGATAGCACGCATCGCACTGAATCCCCCAATAAGCAACACAATGCTCTTTATCCACAATAGCTACACCCATTTTCGCAAGATTAATATCCAAACCTTTTTCGTTAGAAACGAGTTTAGAATCTAACGCATTTGTAGGGCATATAGGCACGCAAGGAATCTCCTCACACATCTCACATGGAATCTTGCGCGGCTCAAAGTAAGGCGTGCCCATTGGCTTCCCACTTCCAGCACCAGCAAGCTTTAATGTGTCAAAAGGGCAAGCCTCTACACATAAACCACATTTGATACAATGTTGCAAAAATTCCTTTTCACTCAAAGCCCCCGGCGGTCTTAAAATCATAGGATTCGCTCTACTCTCTTGCAGAAACGCACCCCAAACTAAGCCACCAAGCCCCGCAAGTGCAACTGCCTGTGCGCTACTTAGTAGGAATTTACGCCGATTCGTATTTGAATGCATTTTATGCCTTATAGATTTTTACCGCGCATTTTTTAAAGTCGGTCTGCCCAGAAATCGGACAAGTTGCGTCTAAACAAACTTTATTGATATAGACTTTCTCATCAAACCAAGGAACATACACAAGTCCAAGCGGTGGTCTGTTGCGCCCACGCATATCTACTCTTGCTTTGACTTTGCCACGTCTTGATTCTACCCAAACTGTATCATTTTGTTGCACACCAAGCTTTTTGCCATCTTCAGGATGCATATACACAAGAGCTTCAGGAACAGCACGATAGAGTTCAGGCACACGCATTGTCATCGTTCCACTATGCCAGTGCTCTAACACGCGTCCTGTGCTCAACCAGAATGGATATTCTGCGCTTGGCATTTCGGGTGGATCCATATAAGGACGGAAGAAAATTTTTGCTTTGTTTTTGAGAGAGAATTTCTCTTGTGTTTTAGGCATTGCCAAATCACCACGTGGCAATTCTTTGCCCAAACCACCATAAAACGCAAATTCACCATTATTGGCTTTTCTTGCATAATAGTCATATTTTGCATTAAAACGCCATTGAGTTTCTTTACCATCTACAACAGGCCATCTTAGCCCTCGCACTCTATGGTAAGTATCAAAGTCTGCTAAATCGTGAGCGTGTCCTACACCAAACTTACGATATTCTTCCCAAAGATATTTTTGCATAAAGAATCCATATCCTTTAAATACCTCACCATCACTTCCTACAACCTCGCGTTTGTCGCCAAAGACTTCAGAGTTGATTGTATCTTTTAGCACTTTGTCTGTTGTTTTGAATTTCAATGCCTCGGCATTAGCATAAAGCACATCATAGAGTGTAGAATCCTCGCTATATCCCATAGCTTTCGCTTTTTCTAACACATTTGGAAGTGTTAGTTTGTCGTTGATTTTTTTATCGCCCCAAACTTCTTTAAGTTTGAATCGTTTGGAAAATTCTATCATCTGCCAAGTATCACTCATTGCCTCGCCTTGTGGAAGCACTTGTTGTTTCCAATGTTGTGTTCTGCGCTCTGCGTTACCATAAGCACCCCATTTTTCATAAATCATTGCCACAGGGAGAATCAAATCCGCTACTTTTGCACTGATTCCGGGATACGCATCAGAAACAACGATGAAATTATCCATTTCTCTCGCGGCTTTAATCCAATGGTTCGCATTGGCAGTATTTTGCCATGGGTTATTCACATGCACCCATATCCATTTAATCTTGCCATCTTCTAAATTACGCATAATCTGCATAAAAGTCGCTCCCGGCTGCGGATTAAGTGTGCCCTCTGGAAGTTTCCAAATTTTTTCTGTCATTTCTCTATGTTTAGGATTCGCCACTACCATATCCGCAGGCAATCTGTGTGAGAATGTCCCCACCTCTCTTGCTGTTCCACACGCACTAGGCTGTCCTGTAAGAGAAAATGCTCCACTGCCCGGTTTTGCTTGTTTGCCAAGCAACATATGCACCATATAGCTTTGTTCATTCACCCAAGTTCCCCTTGTGTGCTGATTCATTCCCATTGTCCAAAAACTAACGATTTTGCGATTCTTTTCAATATAATATTCTGCAAGTTGTTTGAGTTTAGACTTAAAGGAATCTAAGCTTTCATTTGCATCGCCTTTTGCAATTTTTGCAACAAAATCAAGTGTATAGGGCTCTAGGGCTTTTTTAAATTCCTCAAAAGAAATTTCCCAATGATTCCCCGCTGCTGCAACGTGTTTGTTCTCCATCACATCGCCTGCTTTCATACCAAGGTATGCAAGAGTTACGCCTTCAGCTTCACTAATGACTTTGGATTTTTGTTTTGCTGCAACATCTAGCTCTGCTGCTGCATATTTTGCGTGTTTGATATTTTCACGCATACCATATCCAATATCCACAAAACCAGTTGTAAAAATACAATTTTTATTAACAAAATTCCAATCAATCGCCTTTGGATTATTATAAACAATCTCGTGGGCAATGTAGTTCCAAATTGCTAAATCTGTATGAGGAGCGAAGATAATCTCAATATCTGCCAAATCCGAAGTTCTGTTAGAATAAGGGCTTAAATTAATCACTTTAACTTTATTAGGATTCGTAAGTTTTCTATCTGTAACCCTTGCCCAAAGAATCGGGTGCATTTCTGCCATATTCGCACCCCAAGTAACAATCGTATCTGTTAGCTCAATATCATCATAGCAACCCGCAGGCTCATCAATCCCAAAAGTCTCCATAAAGCCAACCACAGCACTTGCCATACAATGACGTGCATTAGGGTCAATGTTATTGCTTCTAAATCCACCTTTAATAAGCTTCACAGCCGCATAGCCCTCTTGCACAGTGTATTGTCCAGAACCAAAGACACCAATTCCTGTTGGTCCTAACTCATTGTATGCCTTTTTGAATTGTTCTTCCATTACATCAAAAGCTTTTTGCCAGCTCACAGGCTGAAATCGCCCTTTTTTATCAAACTCTCCCTTGCCATTAACACGCAAGAGTGGTTGAGTGAGTCGGTCTGCACCATACATAATTTTGGCGTTAAAATATCCTTTGATACAATTGAGCCCACGATTAACAGGAGCTGCTGGGTCTCCTTTGATTGCAACAATTTGTTCATCTTTAGTTGCTACCATAATTCCACAGCCTGTTCCACAGAATCTACAAACTGATTTATCCCATTTCCAACCGCCCTCTGCCTCTTTCGCTGCTGCTAGAGCATTGCTTGGTAATGCGATTCCAACTGCGCTTGCAGCACTTGCTGCTGCCGCTGTTTTCAAAAATTCGCGTCTATTGTATGCCACAAAAGCCTCCTTAAGCTTGATTTTTAGCATTTTTGAATGCAAAAAGATTATAGCCATTTTGCAAAATCTAAGAATTGATTTAAATCAATATATACTTTTTTATATTTCGTATTTTAGGGCTTTATCGCCTTTTATTTTAACCCATTTCACTAAAATATTTCAAATTAAGCTGGAGAAATTTTTAGAAATCATTTATCTTTTGTTTATTAAAGATTTATTTTTTGTTTGTTTTTAGAGATTACAATTCTGCGTTAAATAATAAATTTTTATTATTTCTATATTCATCTTACGCACTAGGAGATTCTATGCAAACACTATTGATTCAAGAGGAACAAAAATTTCACACATTATACCAAATGGCACTTCACTTTATAAAAAAAGATGAATGCAAAAATCTCAAAACAATGCTCCAATCTGGGCTCAATGTGAATTTCAAAACATATGAGGGACAGACTCTTTTAATGTTAGCTGTGCTTCACAATTCTTTGGCTTGCGCAAGAATGCTTTTACAAAAAGGAGCATTCGTAGATATGTGCGATACCAAAGGAATAACACCTCTAATGCAAGCTTATTACACAGGCAATCCGAAAATGGTAAAACTTCTACTAGATTATGGTGCGAATCCCAATATTCATAATGATTTAGGCATTGCTTTTTATACACTTGCGATTCTATCTGGAAAATGGCAGATTGTAGAACTGCTGCTAAAATACTCTGATACTAGTTTATCTAAGAGAATCTCATTGATGATTTTGTATTTAATGAAAGGAAATTTGCATTTTAAATTACCTCACCATTACGCAAGATTCTAAAGGCTTGCGCTCTACACAGAAACTTGTCTCAATGGCTAGAAACAAAAACTTGTTCAAACACGCGTTTGCTGGGCCATTCAAACGCACTCAATCTTGCGTTTGGCTTGCTTTTATGATAAACACAACCTGTGTCAATTGCAGCAAAATTCTCTGCAATCAAGACTTCTTTTTGCACATCGTGTCCAAAAACATTGAAGACTCCATATTGCTTTTTTGCCTCTTTTTGTATGTTGTGCATTCTAAGCCTGCTCCAAGTGATTGCTTGGGAATCTTTCTTGCGCGTTTTATAATAAGGTAATCCAAACCCGTGCGTAACAAATAAGCGGTTTCCGTGTTCATCGCACAAATCAACTTCCAAGAATCGCGGCAGCTCTGCAAGCCATTCTAAATGCTCGTGAATCTTGTGCAAACCACCATATCTCCGATAGCTCTCCATTGTTTCATAGCCGCCATTGCTAATCCACACGCTTCCCCTACCACTGCTTGGAATCCTATGATAGTATTCCAACATTATCTCTTCGTGATTCCCAAGCACACAAGCAAAGCCCTTTGAGATTGCTAAATCAATCACTTCACAACTTTTATCCCCCCTATCAATCAAATCCCCCGTCAAAATAACTTGCGATTCCCATTTCTGCGGCAATTTCTCAATCAATAAACATAAAGTATCAAAGCAACCATGCACATCACCAATCACATAGACAGGCTGCGAACTATCAATCTCCTTTGCCCCTACTCTCAAACTTCCCATCTCTGCAAACTATGAATTAAAATCCAATCGCAGAAAGAATAAAATAACAAATCGCACTAAAAATTGCAGATACAGGCACGGTAATAACCCACGCAGCGATAATTTTATTAATTGCAGAACGTTTGACAAGCTCCTCTTGATAGGCTTTTTTAAGCCCTTCTTGCTCTTTCTTTTTCAATTCTGGAATATTGATATTTTTCTGCACTTTAGATTTCTTTTTTGCCTTTTTATTGTCAATGCTTTTTAGAATCGCTCGTTTTCTTCGGATAGACGCATTACGAAATTTATCCAAAAACTCCTTGACTTTTTCGCTATCCTCTCCCTTGCGAGATTCTAAAATCTTTAATTCCATTTCTTTGTATTGTCTCTTCAAATGCTCGCGCAAAAATCCCACACCAAAAATTGCACCAATCGCAATGTGCGTAGAGCTTACAGGCATTCCTAATTCGCTTGCGATAAGCACCGTTAGAGCAGCACTCATTGCGATACAATAAGCGCGCATTTGGTCTAATTCTGTAATCTCACCCCCTACTGTGCGAATCAATCTTGGCCCAAAAAGCGCAAGCCCGATAGAGATTCCAAGCCCACCAATGAGCATAATCCAAAAGGGCACATTCATATTGCCAAATTCAAAAGCGACTTTCAAGGAATTATTGATTGCTGCTAAAGGTCCCACAGCATTTGCCACATCATTTGCACCGTGTGCAAAACTCAAAAGTGCCACCGCAAAAATCAATGGAATCGTAAAGAGCTTATTGATTTCTTCTTTTTTGTTTTCTAGTTTTTCTAAAGCCTTTTTGATGATAGGCTTGACAACAAATAGCACGACAATCGCAATCGCTAAACTAAGCCCAAATGCGATTTTGCTATCTAGTGTGATAATGTGTCTTAAGCCCTTGTTAATCAAATACAAACTAAATGCCCAAGTCATAAAAGCAATCAAGTAAGGCACGATGTTTTCTGCTGATATTTTTTTGTTCTTCTTATAAGTAATAGTATGCTTGATGAAAAATAACAAAATCGCAGCAATGATTCCACCCATAACAGGCGAAATTACCCAACTTCCAACGATTCCACCTAATTCACTCCAATTTGCTACTCCAAATCCACCCGCTGCGATTCCAGAACCTAAAATCCCACCTACAATTGCGTGCGTTGTAGAAACAGGCGCACCAATCACGGTTGCAATATTGAGCCAAATTGCACCAGAAACTAAGGCGGCAAGCATTAAAGTAACAAACTGCTTGGGGTCTCCAATCGCATCAACAGAAATAATCCCTGAACTCACAGTGCTCACAACTTCCCCTCCAGCAACCAATGCCCCTAAAATCTCACATACTGCTGCAATAATGATTGCCCCCGTCATCGTCAAGGCTTTAGAACCCACGGCAGGACCCATATTGTTTGCCACATCATTTGCACCAATATTCAGTGCCATATAGCCACCAACGATTGCTGCAAAGCCTAATAAAATCGGATTTGTAACACTTTCTGCAAAAGCAACCATTATAATAATCACAAGCACGAACAAAAAGATAACGCTTGCTTTTTGTAAATTCTCTTTGTTTATCTTAAACCCTCTATCGGGTTGCAACAAATTCTCCATCAATCTCTCCCTCTTTTTTTAAGATTTATTTATATTTTATCAAAAAAACTAGAAAAATCAACTTTACATTCAATTTCTAAACTTTAATTTTATGCCGCGTTGGAATCGCATTAATGATTTAGTGTCAATTTAAGATTCTATAAAGAATACAAATTGCTCACTTCCTAATAAATGATTTTTATCTTGCGATTCTATTCCAACATATTTTTAAGTGCCTCACTGATACGTTTGCCATTTGCGACATCTCCCAATGCTTTACTTGCTACTCCCATAATTTTCCCCATATCCTTTTTGGATTTTGTCCCTAATTCGCTCAAGATTTTTTCTAGCGCGCTCTTTAAATCTTCGTCATTTAATTGTTTTGGCAAATATTCCATAATCACTTGCATTTCAAAATCTTCTTTTTGATAGAGGTCTTCTCGTCCAGCTTTTTTGTAGGCTTCTGCCGCTTCAGAACGTTGTTTATAGGCTTTTTTAAGAATCGCAATAACATCTTCATCTTCTAACACTTTGCGTTCATCTACTTCAATTTGCTTTAACGCACTGCTCAACATTCTTAACGCGTCCCGCTTTTCCTTGTGATTCTCTTTCATCGCACTCTTAATATCATTTAAGATTCTCTCTTTGATAGCACTTGACATCATAATCCTTTATTTTGGAATGAGCTTTGCTTAGCTCTATAAAAATTTAGGATTATACCTAAAATTGACATAAGGAAATGCTATGAAACTTAAAAGTGTCTTTCTAAAATCCACGCTAGCCCTTGTATCCCCTCTTGCACTAGGGATTTATTTCAGTGGTTGTGCGACAACAGACCCACAGATTTCTTTTCGCCCACCAGCCTATGTAGAAGAACTACCTCCCAAAGAAGATGAGGATAACTTCGGCAACCCCGGAAGTATTTTTGGGCAAGGAGATAATCTGCTCTTTTCTGACCGCCGTGCAATGCAACTCAATGATTTAGTAACCGTCATTATTAACCAAACAGCGCAGGCAAGCTCTACTGCAAACAAGAATCTTAACGAGACTTCAAACTCTAATCTCACAGGTCCGGGAATTACCTTTGGAGGTCCTAGCGAAAGCATTGCGAAACTCACAGGCAAATTAAGCAATCTTACAGCATTTGGAATCACGAGTGGCAATAACACCTCAACCTATCAAGGCAATGGCTCACAGAATCGTCAAGAAACTTTCTCTACAACGATTGCAGCGCGTATTATTAAAGTAATGCAAAATGGAAATTACTTCATTGAAGGAAGTCGCGAAGTGCTCATTAATGGTGAAAAACAAATCATTCATCTAAGCGGTGTCGTGCGCCCCACAGATATTGCGCGCAATAACACCATAGAATCCCAATATATTGCGGACGCTAAAATTATGTATGACACACAAGGAGAATTAAAAAGAAGCACAGAAAAAGGTTGGGGAACAAAACTTATTGAATCTGTTTGGCCCTTTTAAATAAAATTTGGCTTCCTTTTGATAAAATACGCAAATTTATTTAGAAAGGATTTGCGTGCATACACAACATTTTATCGGCACTCGTGGGGGACAGGACACTGCTTTAACCTTTAAAGATGTGGTTTTAAATCCCAATGCAGCATTCGGGGGGCTTTGGGCAGCGAAAAAACTGCCAAAATTTGATGATGATACCATCAAAGAGTTTAGCCAACTAGATTATGTGGAATTAGCCCAAGAGATTTTTCATCAGTGGGGTTTAAATGTGCATAAAGAGCTATTAGAAGAAGCATTAAAACTCTACCAAAATTTTGACGACCCGACAACTCCCGCACCTCTTTATTCTATCCACCCTTATCTTAATGTGCAAAAGCTTTATTGCGGACCTACGCGTGCCTTTAAAGATATGGCATTACAACCTTTTGGCACTTTGTTTAGTGGATTTTTAAGAGAATCCAAAAAAGAAACAGATTATCTGATTTTAGTCGCTACAAGCGGTGATACAGGACCTGCAACACTTCAAAGCTTTGCCAATAAACCCCATATCAAAGTCGTTTGTATTTATCCAGAAGGTGGCACAAGTGATGTCCAACGTCTGCAAATGACAACGATGAATGCGAATAATATTGAAGTCTTTGGCATTAAGGGAGATTTTGACGATGCGCAAGCCTTACTAAAAAGCCTCTTGAAAGACCCAAAATTCAATGCGATTTTAAAATCCAAAAACATTTGCTTAAGTGCGGCAAATAGTGTGAATTTCGGTAGAATCGCATTCCAGATTCTCTACCACGCTTACGCAAGTTTGAAAATCTTTAAAATCAATCATCATCGCAAAATCCATATCATCGTGCCAAGTGGCAATTTCGGTAATGCCTTAGGAGCATTTTATGCTAAACTTATGGGATTCCCCATTGAGCGCATTTGGATTGCTTCTAATGCCAACAATGTTTTGACAGAATTTATCAATACAGGCGTCTATGATATTTCCGAAAAAACCTTGCAAAAAACCTACTCGCCCGCAATGGATATTTTAAAGAGCTCCAATATTGAGCGCGTGCTATTTTCTTTGTTTGACGCACAACGTACAAGAGAGCTAATGGAATCCCTTGAACAAACAAAGCAATATAGCCTAACCAAAGAAGAGCTTGCTTGGGTTCAAATGTATTTTAGTGCGACAAGTTGCGATGACGATTATTGTCTTAATATCATCAAATCTTATGCACAAAAAGGATATATCCTAGACCCGCATACGGCTTGCGGATTCAAAGCCTTTGAGGAAATCAAAGCCAAATTCCCTAACACCCCTTGCGTGCTTTGCTCCACTGCGGAATGGACGAAATTTGCTCCTACTTTGGCTAAAGCACTTGGTTTAGGAGATTTAGGAGACAAAGAAGCGTTAGAGCAAATCTCTAAAACCTACAAAACCGTGATTCCAAAGCAAATTTTCTCACTCTTTAATCAGCCAGAAATTCATAATCAAGTCTTTGATAAAGAAGATTTAGGTCAAAAAATTTTAGAGTGGTTATAAGGAATCTTTATGCTGTATTTTTCTGATTTACTTTTAAAACTGCAACAATTTTGGCGTGAGCAGAATTGTCTCATTATCCAGCCTTATGATATTCCAGCGGGTGCGGGCACTTTTCACCCCGCTACAATGCTTAGAAGTTTGGATTCCAAGCCCTGGAGTGTGGCTTATGTTGCACCTTCTCGCCGCCCAACAGACGGACGCTATGGAGAAAATCCGAATCGTTTAGGGAGTTATTATCAATTTCAAGTCTTAATTAAACCTAGCCCAAGCAATATTCAAGAGTTATACTTAAAGAGTTTAGAATACTTGGGACTAAATCTAAAAGAACACGATGTCCGATTCGTTGAAGATAATTGGGAATCTCCAACACTTGGGGCTTGGGGCTTGGGTTGGGAAGTTTGGCTAGATGGTATGGAAGTAACGCAATTCACTTATTTCCAACAAGTTGGAGGGATTCCTTGCGACCCTGTGGCAGTTGAAATCACTTATGGAACAGAAAGATTGGCAATGTATTTACAAGGCGTAGAAAATGTTTTCGCTATCCAATGGAATGAGCATTACACCTATGCAGATGTGCATTTAGAGGGAGAATATGAATTTTCAAAATACAATTTTGAAGTTGCCGATACCGCAATGCTGTTTGAATTTTTTGCCAAAATGCAAACTGAAGGACACCAAGCCTTAAAGGCAGGCTTACCTCTACCAGCTTATGATTGCGCAATGCTTGCAAGCCATTTATTTAATGTGCTAGACGCTAGAAAAGCTATCTCCGCAACGGAGCGTCAAAATTACATTTTAAAAATCCGCGAACTCTCCAAAGCTTGCGCTACCTTATATAAAGAGCAAGAACCTATGCGTCAAGAGCGATTAGAGTATGCAAAACAAAATCTCTAAACCCTCACAAGATTCTAATATGGAATCGCAAAACCATAAAGTTGCTACGATTCTAAGCTTTTTAGACACTCTAAGCCCCTTTGAATTGCAAGAATCGTGGGATAATTCAGGCTTGCTTCTAGGCTCACCTAATCACTATTTCAAAACAATTTATCTAAGCCTAGAAGTAACTTGCAAAATCCTAGAGAAAATGGAGAAAGATTCCTTGCTCATTACACACCACCCTTTGATTTTTAGCCCGCTCAAAACACTAATTTTTGAACATTATCCCGCGAAATTGCTGCAAATAGCAATGGCAAAAAATATCCAATTAATTGCTATGCACACGAACTTTGACAAAACCCATTTGGGCAAATATGTCGCGCAGAGGATTCTAAAAATTGCAGACTTTGAACAAAACGATTTTGTTGTCCATTTCCAATGGAATGGTACTTTAGAATCCCTTTGTGCGCATATTAAAGAAAGTTTTGCCCTAAAGCAGCTCAAAATTACTCCATCTCCTAACCAACATTGTCAAAACATTGCACTCATTACCGGAAGCGGTGGGGGGTTTGTGCGTCATCTTGAAAATGTAGATTGCCTAATTACAGGTGATGTGAAGTATCACGAAGCAATGGAAGCCATAGCGCGCAATCTCCATATCATTGACTGCGGACATTACGAATTAGAACATTACTTCGGTGAGATTCTCTTGCCTTTTTTGACAAATCAAGGCTATAAAGCTATAATTTTAGATTCACAAAATCCCTTTAATTTTGTCTAAATATCTTAATCTTTGGAGCTATGTATGAATAAGCATTTAAGCCAATTAATTGAAATTGCAAATCTTGATAAAGAAATTGATTCTTTTGAGCCTCGTATCAAGGAAGTCAAAAAGGAACTCAATCGGATTGAAGAGGAAGAGGATTCTCTCAATCGTGAAGTAGAAGAGCTTGAGGGTGCTGCGCGAGACATTTCGCTTTCTATCCAAAAAAATGAAAATCACTTGGAGGATTTATCGTTAAAATTAGAAGAAATTTCCAACAAAACAAAACTCATCAGAACAGAAAAAGAAAGCAAAGCATTGAGCCTAGAAGAAGAACTCGCCAAAGAGCAAATTACTTTTGCTAATGAAGAAATTGCTCGCTTAAACGCACTGATAGATTCTAAAAAAGATTCCATTAACTCCTTGAAAGAAAAAATTAATGCCTTGCAAGATGAGAAAAAAGAAGTCGCACAAAAAGTAGAAGTAGAAGTCCAAAAAGTCAAAGAAGAACAAAAAGTTGTCTTTACCCAAAAAGAAGAGCTTGTGAGCAAAATGGACCAAAAAATCATCTCCTTTTATGAAAAAATTCGCAAATGGGCAAAAAATACAAGCGTTGTGCCTGTTACGCGTCAAGCTTGTGGGGGTTGCTTTATTCGCATTAATGACAAAATTTACTCTGATGTTATCCGCTCTGATGATATTATTACATGCCCGCACTGCGGTAGAATCCTTTATTTCCAAGAAGAAAATTCATAGTTTAGAATGAAATGTTTTGTCGGCATTTATTATCTTGTGCTTTGGGTGGCGCATTTTTGCGCTATGCCTTTTCTCTATTTTTTAAGTTTCAAATCAAAATATCGTTTCTCCCTCAAAAAACGTTTCTTTATCCCTAACTCCCTGCCTCAAGAAGCTATGGGATTCAAACTCCATTGGCTACACGCTTGTTCCTTTGGAGAAGTCAAATCCCTACAAAGCGTCATAGATTCTCTTGCGCAACAGCTCTCCAATGAGGAGAGAATTTTACTTACAACGACAACGCAAACGGGTTTCGAGCTTGCTTGCAAGCTTTACCCAAATTGCATTGTGCGTTATTTGCCTTTTGAAACCCTGCTTCCTTTTTGGCTACACAATCACTCCCTTGCAAGCCTTACATTAGTGGAAGCCGAACTTTGGCTTATGCCTTTAGTTTGCGCCAAGAGTAAAGGGGCTAAGACTCTGCTCATTAATGCGAGAATCTCTCAACACTCCTTCCCACGTTATAAAAGATTTCGCTTCTTTTATTGCAGACTTTTTAGCTTGATAGAGCAAATTTTCTGTCAAACTTCTTCTGATGCCGCACGACTTGCAGCATTAGGAGCTCAAAACATTAGCATTCTAGGGAATCTCAAATTAGCTGAAATTCCACAAACTAATGCCCATTATACTAGTCCAAAGCAATCTTTGTGGGTGGTTGCTAGCACACACTACAAACACCACAAAAGCGAAGAAGTCTTGATTTTAGAAGCCATTATAAAAGCGTTTTTAGAGGATTACGATTCTATGCAAGAGGCTTTGCAATTAATGCCACGTTTTTTATTTGCCCCTCGCCACCCCGAACGTTTTTTAGAAGTGGAAACTCAATTAAATCAAATCTTAGCCTCTCACTTCCTCCCTTGTTTAGTCAAAACTTCCGAAGTCGGAGTGCAAAATGCCCTGAATGCACCTTTTATTTTATTGGATTCTTTGGGAGAGCTTAATAATCTCTACAAAATTGCGCAAGGTGTCATCTTGGGCGGGAGCTTCTTAAAGGACATTGGGGGGCACAATCCAATAGAGCCTGCATTTTTCCGCACTAAACTCATTAGCGGAGAGGATATTTTCAATCAAAAAGCACTTTTTGCAAGCATACAAAACTATACTTTATGCAAGATTCAAAACCTGCCACAAGTCTTGCAAAAACGTGAGATTCTAAAAAATGCAAAAATTACCAAAAAGCTAAATCTTGAACAAATCATTCAAGCAATTCGCGTAAATTAAGGATTGGTTTAATGAAACATCAAACATCACCAAAAAAATCCCAAAAAATCAAACATCGTTTTGATACTAACAAATCCTCCAATGACACAAACGAAGTATCTAGGATTCCAAAAAACGCACAAAAAGCCTATAAACTCTTAAGCCTGCAAGAAAATCTCTCCCATAATGAAGCTAAAAGCCTTATTGATAGGGGATTAGTTAGCATTAATGGCAAAAAACTACAAATCGCACGCGCGCTTCTGTCTCCGCAAACAAAATTCCATATTCAAACCCCAAGTCGCATTACTGAAATCTTCAGAGATTCGCAAATTTTAGCCCTTGCAAAACCTGCATTTCTCACAAGTGAAGAAATTGCAAAATCTTATCCCGAATGGGTTTTACTTCACAGGTTAGATAAAGAAACAAGCGGAATCTTATTATTAGTAAAAGACCAAAGTGCATTTCATCTCAAAGCAAAAGAGGCTTTTAGGCAAATGCAAGTCAAGAAGCATTACGTTGCCATTGTAGAGGGTATCATAGAAGAGGAACAGGAAATCACTGCGCCCCTGCTCATCAAAAAGGGCAGATTCGCTAAAGTTACCATTGGCAAAAATGGCGAGGGGCAAACGGCTATTACACATCTCCGTCCCCTAGAGATTTCAGGCAAAAAAACAAAATTAGAAGTAGAAATTAAAACAGGCAAAACACATCAAATTCGTGTGCATTTAGCACACATTAAGCACCCTATTGTAGGCGATACACTCTATGGGGCGAAACCAAGCTCTAGGATTTTGCTACACGCCCAATCCATTGCGCTTTTGGGATACGATTTAATGTGTCCTCCACCAAAAGAATTTATTTTTAAGGATAATCTATAAATTCTCATTGCAATGAATAAGTTGGAATCTCCCAAATGAAATAAATTATAAATTCAACTTGTATTTATGAATTTTTGATAAAATCCTTTCTGAAATTTATCAACTATTATCAATGGAAATCTTTATGGAAACACCCAAAACATCAGAAAATGGACGCACGAATCGTTCTCTACAAAGCACACAAATAGAAGCATTCATCAACAAACTCGCAACAGGGAATCCCTGCTTTACTTATGAATTTTCTGCCCCTAATAGTTTTGACCTTGAACCTTTCTTTGACAAACTCCAAAGAGGACATTTACTTGACAAACTAGACGCATTTGTCTGCACGGATTCCCCTCTAGGTAAGCTCAAGCATAGTGCGATTCTAGCAAGTTTAAAACTCCAAAATACCTTTGGAATCCCAAGCATTACAACAATTTCTATGCGAGACAAAAATACGCTTGCCTTGCAAAGCGAACTTCTTGGAATGAATAGTCTTGATTTGCGTTTAGTCTTGGCATTAACGGGAGACCCTTTAAGGCACGGAAATCAGCCACAAGCCAAAGGGGTTTTTGAAGGAAATAGTCTCTTGCTACTTAAGATTATTTATGCACTTAACCAGCAAAAAGACATCAATGGTGAAATCCTCAAAGGAAATTCTAAGCCCATTTATCCCTTTTGCGTCTTAAATTCTTATGCAAACAAAAAAGAAAATCTCTATAACAAAATGCAAGAAAAAATACAAAATGGCGCGCAAGCTCTTTTCACACAACCAATCTATGATTTAAAGATTGCGCAAGAGTTGCTAGAATGGTGCGAACAAATCAATGCACAATGCCAAACAAAATGCGTGCTCATCTT
>NZ_JAAVGY010000003.1 GCF_014799995.1 Helicobacter sp. | reverse complement strand
GATTAATAAACTTAAGAGTCTCCTCATACACAGATTGGATTCCGTATTCCACCCAAATCTCCTGCCCTCTTTTCTGCGCTAAACCACCCAAAAAATCAAGTAGCTTCAAATCCACACTATCCGTGCGCGTGCCAATAGACATTCCAACAACATTAGGCAAATCCAATGCGGCAATATAAAGCTTCTCTAAAGTTTCAAAAGGAGCATAAGTATTGGTAAAAGATTGGAAATAAATCATATACTTTTCAACGCCAAACTTATTGCGATGAAAATCACTTTGCCAATCGTATTGGCTCTGTAATTGCTTAAGCTGCGTCTCTAACAAAGGATTCTTTGTCATCTTGGGATTCATTTTGAGAGCGACTTTTGGCTCTTTGTCTAATGTGGGTGAAAAACTTTCGTTTTTACAAAAAATACAACCTCCACGCGCCACGCTACCATCAATATTTGGGCAAGTAAATCCCGCAAGCGCAATGGGCACTTTGCGCACCCGTTTTCCAAATCTCCGCTTGCAATAGCGTCCAAAGGTTAGCATTTGCTTCACGATTTATCCAATATACTTGCTATCAAAACAAGCTTGACAATATTGATAATTTTCTATGCCAATGCTTCGCTTTAACCCCTCAAGAGACAAGAAAGACAAAGAATCCGCACCGATAAACTTACAGACTTCTTCGTGGCTCATTTTCGCACTAATCAAATGCTCTACACTTGGCGTATCCACACCATAATAACAAGGGGAAATGGTTGGGGGAGAGGAAATTTTCATATGAATTTCTTTTGCTCCACAATCGCGCAAAATCTTTACAATCTGGCGACTCGTTGTCCCACGCACCACAGAATCATCAATCACAACGATACGCCGATTTTCAATTAATTCCCGAATCGGATTCAACTTCAACTTGACTTTTAATTCGCGTATTTGTTGCGTTGGCTCAATAAATGTTCGCCCGACATAATGATTACGAATAATGCCAAGCTCAAAAGGAATCTTACTTGCTTGAGAATATCCAAGTGCTGCGGCAACGCCACTATCAGGCACAGGAATCACAAGGTCTGCTTCCACAGGATTTTCTTTAGCCAATTCCTCTCCCATTTTTTTGCGAATATTATAAACAAGGTGTCCAAATACACGACTATCTGGACGCGCGAAATAAACATACTCAAAAACGCAAGGGTGAGGATTGGGCGGCATAATGTGGTGCGATTCCATACTTTCTTTAGAAAAAACTAGCATTTCCCCCGGTTCCACATCTCGCAAATATTTTGCGCCTACCAAATCAAAGGCACAGGTTTCACTCGCAACAATATAGCCTTTACTCCCATCAGGGTTGATGATTTCTCCAAGACTTAGGGGGCGAAATCCATATCTATCACGAATCACAAACATTTTTTTGCGGCTTAGTATAATGAAGCAAAATGCCCCTTTGAGACGCAAAACTGCTTCTTTGATTCTATCAATTAAATTTTCTTGTTTGGCTCTTGCAATCAAATGAATCAAATTTTCTGTATCCATATAGCTTTGAAAAATTGCTCCCTCTTTGATGAGCTCATTACGAATTTGACGCGCATTTGTGAGATTTCCATTATGGACAATTGCAATTTCGCCTAAATCATAACGCGCAAACAAAGGCTGCGCGTCCGAAATAGAATCATTCCCAGCAGTAGAATAACGATTATGCCCTACGGCACTAGAGCCTTTGAGTTTTTTAAGTGTTTCATCGCAAAAAACTTCCGTTACTAAACCATTTCTTTTAATCGTTGTAATCTTTTCTCCATTGCTCGTGGCAATTCCTGTGGCTTCTTGTCCGCGATGTTGCATAGAAAACAGAGAATAATACGCGATACTCGCGGCATTTTGGGCATTATAAACCCCTACGACCGCACATTCTTCATTCCAATCACTTTTTATAGAGGATTGGTCTGCTAAGGTCTGATTTTTGATTGGCATTTCCACTGCTTATAATCCCAAAGAATCTTCAATGCCATACAATCCATTTGGTTGTTTTTGCAACCAAAGGGCAGCTTTAATTGCTCCTTGCGCAAAAGTCGCACGAGAAGTTGCAGTATGCACTAACTCTAAATATTCTCCCTCACCATAGAATCCGACATTATGAATCCCGGTTACATCGCCTCCACGCAACGCCATTACAGCAATTTCCTCTTGATTGCGTTCGCCGATATTACCATTTCTGCCACTCGTGCGTACTTTGTCTAATTCCAAATCTCTAGCTTTTGCACAAGTTTGCGCCAAATACAGAGCTGTCCCACTAGGAGAATCTTTTTTATGACGATGATGTGTTTCTACAATCTCAATATCAAAATCACGCAAAGCTTTTGCTACTAATTTCACTGCTTTATTTAACACTGCGACGCCTAAAGACATATTGCTAGCATATAAAATAGGCATTTTTTTGGACGCTTCTTTGATAAGATTTTCGTGATGAGATTCTAATCCTGTTGTGCCAATCACAATAGGCGTGGGATTGTTAAGAGCGACTTCCAATAACGCGCAAGTGCCCTCTGCCGTTGTGAAATCAACGACTACATCGGAACTTTCTAATAAAACTTTCAAATCATTTGTAATCAAAACACCAGGGTCAATAGAAAAGTCTAAATCTTTGCGCACATAGACGCATTCTAGTTTAACTTGATGATTTTTCTTTGCTAAATCTACAACCAATTTTCCTACACGTCCGCCAGCACCAAAAACTCCAATACCTAGCACAACAAACTCCTTTACTTATGATGTTCAATATATTCAATCGCCCCAAGTGCTGCGGTTGCACCGTCTGCTGCTGCACATACTACTTGCTTTGGTGCGTCCATTCTCAAATCACCAGCAACAAATAATCCCGGAATGTTTGTTTCCATTTTGAGATTCACAATTGCTTGCCCATATTCATTGACTGCACAAAGAGTGCTTCCGTCTTCTTGCATAAGCACTGCATTATTGACATTAAAACCAATCAACACAAAGATTCCATCTACCTTAATTTCTTTTGAGGATTCGTTATCTAAGTTTTTTAATTTCAATCCTGTTACGCCGGATGCATCACCACAAATTTCTTCAATGCCATAAGGGGTTAAAAATTCAATTTTTGCTTCCTTTTTAGCACGTTCTAGTGTAACAGGAGAGGCGCGGAACGCATTTCTACGATGAATAAGCGTAACTTTAGAACAAATTTTAGCAAGATAGATGGATTCTTCTACTGCGGTATCTCCTCCACCTAGCACTGCGACTTCTTTGTTTTTATAAAAGAATCCATCACAAGTTGCACACGAGCTAACGCCCTTTCCCCAATAAACATCCTCGCCTTTGACGCCAGAACGTTTTGGGCTACCACCTGTTGCAATGATAACAGCTTTTGCTTCTACTTCTTTTTGATTGCTTAGCACCACTACGAAATGATTTTCTCTTTTTTCAATGCGTTTGACTTCCGCCATTTCGTGTTTTAAACCAAATCTAAAGCATTGTTCCTGCCAAGGCATCATAAAATCAAATCCGCTTTTAATCTCTGCAACGCCGGGATAATTCTCCATTTCACTACTAGAAGTAATTTGACCTCCGGGCATACCCTTTTCAAACATTACAACTTCTTTTAATCCCCCTCTTGTAGCGTATAATCCCGCGCTAAGTCCAGCAGGTCCGCCACCAATAATCGCTAATTCTATCATCTTTCTCTCCTTATGGTTTATTCCCTTTGAAATTCACTAATTTATAAACTCCATTTTCTTTTATATGTGTATAAAGTTTAGAATCTTTATTATCTTGCTTTAAAATAAAGCATTGCGGTAATCCTCTCACATCAAATTCATGAATTAATTTTAACATCAAAGTGCTTGAAATTTTCAGTTCTATAAGATTTGGAATATCTTTTTGTGCATTTTGCCCTTGTTGATACAAATCAATCGCCAAAAGAATAAGGTTTTCTTGCATATTTTGCATTAAAAACTCTGTGGGCTTTGACGCAAATGAGCTATAAAAACATATTTTATATTGTGGAGATTGAGGCACAAAAAGGCTCATTGCACCCTCTTGACTTTGATAAAAAGAATCCTCATTGAAATTAATTTTTGAAATAGAGGTGAAAGAATATTGATAATATAAAAATGCGCCCACCGCAAAAATAACGACAAACGCAATAGGGAGTCCCGGACAACATTTTTTCATGTCAAAACTCCCTCTTGAATAAAGACTTTAAAAACACTTATAACAAGCCATTAAGTTTGTCTTTAAATTCCTGCTCTGTTGCTGCTCCAATCATTTCATCTACTTTTTCTCCGTTTTTATAGAAAAAGATTGTCGGGATAGAACGGATTCCAAATTTTGTTGCAAGTTCTTGTTGTTCGTCTGTATTGACTTTACAAACTTTTGCCTTACCCTCATATTGCGTTGCAAGACTATCAATCACAGGGGCAATCATTCTACAAGGTCCGCACCAAGGAGCCCAAAAATCTACCATTACAACACCTTCTTTGATGATTTCATCAAAGTTTTGTTCTGTTAATTCAATATAACCAGCCATAATTTTCTCCTTAAAATATTAAATTTTATCGGCGCATTATACAACGATTAACTTAAAAAACAAAAACTTTTGCGATTCTTTTAGTTAAATATTTTTTTACTTACAATTTAACTTTTTATTGCTTTTTGCGCACTTTATTGCTATCACCGCATTAGCTCTACCAATCGTTGGACGCTCTCTTCATAGGTAATGGCTTCATTATAGCCCTGTTTCAAATATTCTTCCATTTCTGTTTTCTTGGCGATTGCTTCATCTAAGTCTTTATCACTTCCCGCTTGGTAAGCTCCGATTCTAATAAGCACTTCATTTTCTTTAAGCAAAGAATACAAACGGCGAAATTTTCTTGCTGCTTGTATATGCTCCTCGTTTGCCACATCTCCCATTAGTCTTGAAGCGGAATTGAGAATATTAATAGGAGGATAGATTCCAAAATCTGTCAAAGAGCGGTCTAGCACAATGTGTCCGTCTAAAATACTTCGGCTTTGGTCTGCAATAGGGTCGCTCATATCATCGCCCTCCACCAATACGGTGAAATACGCAGTGATAGAACCATGTCCCTCTTCTTTTCCTGCTCTTTCCATTAATTGTGGCAAAAGCGTCAAAACAGAGGGTGGATAACCCTTGCTCGTAGGCGGCTCACCAAGTGCGAGTCCAATCTCCCTTTGCGCCATTGCAAAGCGAGTTACAGAATCCATCATAAATAAGACATCTTCACCCTTAGCTTTGAAATATTCCGCAACACTCATTGCAGCAAATGCACCATATTTTCTCATTAAAGGGGAATCATCACTCGTAGCAACTACAAGAACGGTATTTGTTAAATCTCCTCCTAAATTTTTTTCTACAAATTCTGGAACTTCCCTACCCCTCTCTCCAATCAAAGCAATGACTTTAATTTTTGCAGTTGCACCACGTACAATCATTCCCATTAGGGTAGATTTCCCTACCCCACTTCCAGCAAAGATTCCTAACTTTTGTCCCTTGCCACAGGTAAGCAATCCATCAATGCTTTTGACGCCTACACTAAAAACTTCATCAATCATACCGCGCCGCATTGCTGCAATAGGCGGACGAATGATAGGGATTGAACCTTCAGCCTTTAAAGCACCCTTACTATCTATGGGTTCTCCTAGTGGATTAATCACTCTCCCTAGTAATTCAGGTCCAATAGGAATTTGCAATCCACGCGTATTCAAATAGACTTTATCCCCGACTTTCATTCCCTCAATGAACGAAAAGGGGGTGATTTTAAAATTATCCTTCTCTAGTGCTGTTACCATACCCATTGCGCTATTGTCTTCGCCTACGATGCGGACAATATCACCAATGCGTGGAATCAAGCCATCTGCGGATAAAAATCCTTGCTCTACCTTGATAATTAAACCAAATGCAGGGGATAGATTAAGACCATTTAGACGCTCTCTTAGACTTTGTAAGGACATTAAATCTCTTTTGTTTGATTTTAACGAAGTAGAATTTTAATATATTTTTACTAAAATTATAACTTCAAAGATTCAAATTTGATTGCATTTTCATTATTACAAAGGATTAAAATGCCTAAAATAAGTGTATTTGGCGGTGGAGCTTGGGGGAGAGCCTTGCATTTTGCCTTTAGTAAAACAAATGATTGTTATATTGTCTCACGCAAAAATTTAGAGATGAAATCACAAATTACTCCCAAAGAGGCACAAGATAGCGATTTTTTTATTGTTGCAATTGCTAGCTCTGCCCTACATACTTGGCTTGCAACTTCACCCTTGCCAACACACGCCAAGATTCTAGTTGCTTCTAAAGGAATCGCACAAGGACAATTCGTCAGTGAAATCTTTGAGAGTTTTTATCCGCAAAGCAAACTTTGCTTTTTAGCGGGACCAAGCTTTGCCAAAGAAGTGCAAGATTCATTGCCCTGTGCATTAAATGTTCATACCAATGCAACCAATAACGCTAAGGAATGGTTAGGTTTGTTCCCAAATTTCATCAAACCTTACGCGTGTAATGACATCATCGGCGGAGAAATTGGGGGGGCTTACAAAAATGTAATCGCTATTGCAAGTGGAATCTGTGAGGGAATGAAACTCGGCAATAATGCACGTGCTTCTCTAGTTGCACGCGGGCTTGTAGAAATGACGCGTTTTGGACAATATTTTGGAGCACAAGATTCTACATTTTTGGGATTATCCGGTGCTGGAGATTTATTTCTAACTGCCAATTCTATTCTTTCGCGTAATTTTCGTGTAGGAATCGGATTAGCACTTGGCAAAACCCTGCCAACAATTTTAGAAGAAATTGGAGAAATCGCGGAAGGAGTAAAAACCTCTAAAGAAATTTATTCTCTTAGTCAAAAACACCAAATCTACACCCCTATTGCAAAAGAAGTTGCGCTTATTATGGAGGGTAAAAGCCCAAAGCAAAGCCTAACTGATTTAATGAAAAGCTAAATATTTCTACTCTAAATTATTGGATTTTAAAATATTTCTATAAGTCAAGCCCACAAAAGGCTTGAAAAGAAGCAAGGTTAGAAAGTGCGTTTCAAGAGTTCTTCAGGGCGCAAAATAGTAATAATCCTATCATCTCTTTTTCCTACGCCATAGATTAGATTCTCATCTTGACTAATTGTTTCTGGTGTAGGGTCAATGTCTGATTCTTTAATGCGTACAGATTCTGTCAAGCGGTCAATAACGAATCCTGCTTTATCCTCTTGAACTTGGATTACAATATAACGAGTATCTTCTGTTGGTTTTTCATAAGGCAAACCAAACTTTAAGCGCAAATTGATTAATGGCACAACCCAACCACGCATATTAAATACTCCCAAAACATAGTTTGGCACTCCGGGCACTCTCGTATATTCTAGCGGTTTGATAATTTCTTGAATACTCAAGATTGGCACTGCAAATTCTTCTGACCCAATCACAAAAGCAACTAACTGAATGACATTTTCTGTCTCCACAGGCGGCTTTTTTTGTGCTTGTTGTTTTTGTAAAACATCTTGTAATTGATTGCTCATTATTCAGTTACCTCCACGGTTAAATTAATATTTCGTTTCACAACATTCATCAAATATTCTGGTGAATAAGGTTTAGTGATATATTCTGTCATTCCAGATTCTACCCCGCGCATTCTATCAGTTTTGCTAGTTCGGCTCGTAACTGCCATAAGTGGGAGATTCTTGAATTTCGCATACTTACGAATCTCTGCTGCCAATGTATAACCGTCCATCTTAGGCATTTCAATATCAATCAAAACAGCATCAAAATGCTTATCACCATTTTTAATAATCTCTAGTGCTTCTAATCCATTCGTCGCTTCAGTCAAGGTAATTCCAAGAGGTTTCAAGGCTTTTCTCATAATTGCACGGTCTGTCATAGAATCATCTACCATTAAGACTTGATAATCACTTGGCGAATTTTTCTCTTTTTTGGTTTCACTCTCTTGGGCTAATTTACTGATACTAACTTTGACCTGTTTTGCCATTTGCATCATTGCGGCAATATCCACAATCAATGTTACTCTACCATCACCACGAATTGTAGCACCTGCGATTCCTTCTGTTCCTTTCAAATAAGTACCAAGGGACTTGATAACTACTTCCTCTTGTCCAATCAAGAAATCAACAATGATACCAATTTTATTTTCCGCTAAACCAATCACAACAACATAGGCTTGTTCGGAATCATCAAAAACAGAATCCACACCGAAAATATCTGCCAAACGGACGAGCGGTAATACTTCATTTCTTAGACGCAATACACTTTTGTTTTCCACGGTGTAGATTTCATCTTGTGAGATTCTAACGGTTTCAATAACTGAAGCAAGTGGAATCGCATAAAATTCTTCTTGCACACCGACAAGTAAAGACTGAATAATTGCTAATGTAAGAGGAATTTTAAGTTTTAAAACCGTACCCTCACCTTTACTACTATCTACATCAATAATACCATTAAGTTTTTCAATATTAGTTTTAACAACATCCATTCCTACCCCACGCCCACTAACGTTAGTAACAACTTTAGCTGTTGAAAAACCTGCTTTAAAGATTAGCCCATAAGCTTCTTTGTCGCTCATAGAATCTGCTTCACGTTCGCTAATTAAGCCCTTTTCAACTCCCTTAGAGCGTAATAAATCAGGATCCATACCTTTACCATCATCTTTGATTTCTACAACAATATGGTTTCCTTCATTATAGGCTTTAAGTTCAACCGTTCCTTTTTCTGGCTTGCCGGCTGCTACCCTATCTTCTTTGGATTCTACACCATGGTCGCACGCGTTTCTAATCAAATGCACCAATGGGTCGCCAATTTCCTCTACGATAGACTTATCAAGCTCTGTCTCCTCTCCACTAATGAGCAAATCAATTTCTTTGCCGAGGTCTCTTGAAAGGTCGCGCACCATACGAGGGAATTTATTAAATACCCTACCAATTGGTAACATTCTCGTTTTCATAACTGCAAGCTGAATATCCGTAGTTACCATAGATACACTTGCTACTACTTGATTGAGTTCTTCTAGGAATTTTTCACCCTCATAACGTTCTTCTACATCATTATAGATTTTAATCAAGCGGTTTTTACCAAGAACAAGCTCTCCAATCAAGTTCATCAAACTATCCAAACGTTTAACATCTACCCGAATGGTTTGCTCCATAGCAGTTGCTGGTGCTTTGCTTTCCTCTCCACCTCCACGAGGCTTTGGAGCAGGTTTAGCCGCTGCGGCAGGTTTGGGGGCGGCTGGAGCTGCTGGCTTAGGAGCGGCTGCGGCAGGTTTTGGAGCAGCAGGGGCTGCTGGGGCAGCAGCTGCCTCATTCACTTCTCCCGGTGCTTGCACATCGTCTAATTCACCTTTAGCACGTTTTTCTTCACGTTTCTTTTTGTCTTCTTCTTGTCGTTTATTCAGTAATCTCTCAATTTCTTTTTCCACTTCTTCTGCAGACATATTTGCATAATCAGGCTCTGGTTCCTCTGCGGCAGGTGCAGGCTCTGGTGCAGCTGGAGCGGCGGCTTCTGCTGCAGGAGCTGCTGGGGCTTCACTTTGAGCCTGTGGAGCTTCTCCTTTTGAGATTGCATCTAAACGTTCTACAACACTAGCAATATCTCCGTCCAAACCTGTACTTGCATCTGTTCCTGTATCACGAATCGCATTGAGCAACTTTTTCATAAAGTCAATAGACTCCAAAACAACGTCCATAATATCTGGAGTGATTGCTAATTCACCATGTCTTGCTTTATTTAATACATCTTCCATATGATGTGTTAAATGTGTTAGCACTGAGAAATTTAAAAATGAACCAGAACCCTTGATTGTGTGAGCCACCCTAAAGATTCTATTTAATAGGTCTAAATCATCAGGGTTATTTTCTAATTCCACCAAGTCTTGGTCAAGCTGTTCAACCATTTCAAACGCTTCAATTAGAAAATCCTCTAGTATCTCTTGCATTTCGTCCATAATTATACCTTTCCTTTACAAAATAAAATTTACGCTAATTACTGCTGTATTTATTCACAATTCTTGTGATTTCATCATGGAATTTATTTCCATCAAATTTAACAAGATAAGACTCTGCGCCCGCTTCCTTGCCACGGCTTTCGCTAAACTTATCGCTAATAGAAGAGCTAAAGACAATCGGAATCTTAGCAAATCTTGGGTCTTCTTTGACTTTAGCTGCGAAATGGAATCCGTCCATTTGAGGCATTTCAATATCTGAAATAATAATCTTAAGCTGTCGCACAAGATTATCACCATAGTTTTCATAAAGCTTATCAAGCTTTTGAAGCCCTGCTTCTCCATTGTTGGCTTCCGCAACATCAAAGCCCATTTTTTCTAAAAACTCTTTTAAAATTTTTCTCGCGATTGTGCTATCATCAAGTACAAGTGCTAGCCCATTAAATTTGCTATAAGTGCGTTCTGCGCTCATTTCTGGATGATAGAATCCCAAATCTTGCACAATGCTTTCCAAATCCAAAACCAACAAGACTTGGTTACCCTCAATCCTTGTAACTCCTGTAATTTTGCTTTTATCCATATTGGTTTCTGCTGAAGAGCTAAAATGTGCCGGCTCAATATCTTTCCAATTAATACGGCGAATACGTTTTGCCTCATGCACAATAAAACCTATCATAATATTATTAAACTCTGCAACAATAACACGTGGTTTAATCTTTTTATTCTTAGGAACTTCAACATGCATCCATTTGGCAAGATTAATCACAGGGATAACAACCCCTCGCAAATCAAAAATCCCTTCTATATAATCAGGCACACCGGGCAACTCTGTAAGCTTTGGCAAACGGATAATTTCATTAACTTTTGCGACATTAATTCCATAAATCCCTTCATATAGCTTACCTTTTTCAAGCTTATGGATTCTAAAATCTACCAACTCCATTTCGTTGGTTCCGACTTTTAGAGTATCATCTCGTTCAAAGTTTGACACCTCAAAACTCCTTTTTGGTTAAGGATAAACAATAATTTGTATATTCTACAACAAAATACTTTTTTTTACAAGCAAAAAAAGGTAACCCTATATAATTCATACCATTAAATTTTATACTTTCTCCCCAATGAAAATGCCCTTCTATAATATAAGAATCCATTGGAATCGCTAAATGTTCTTGATAACTTTCAATGCGTAAAATTGCTAATTTATCGTTATTAGAAAGTCTTTGATTGGTTTGTTGGTTTTGATTCTTTAAGCTTTTTTTGTGTTGTAAATAATGCAAAATTTTAGCATATAAAAAAAAAGAAAAAAAATCTAAAAAATTAATAAGAAATTGTTGGCGAATCACTTGCGTATAAAATGAATAATGCCAATTCAAAAATACATCGCCGTGTGCTAAATAGGCTTTTTTATCTCCAAAGCCAAAACAAACGGGTTGCACTTTTAAAGGAAAACAGCAAATATTCTTAAAATAAGGAATCTTGGATAGTAAAAAATCGTGATTCCCCTCAAAATAATAAATTTTATGCTTTAAAGACAATTGTTCTAATAAAGCAAGTGTTTTTTGGTTGTCTTGCAATGCCTTTTTGACACCACCAACCAAAAAATCAAAAATGTCTCCCATTAAGAAAATTTGCCGACTAGGAGATTGCAAAAGCATTTCAAACACAGAATCTAAAGTGTTTTGATAAAGGCTATGATGATGAGAATCCGCAATAAAAATCGCCCCCTCTTGAATACTTAAATCTCGCTCTGTCATAAATAAGCTTCAAAATCAAGGTGCATAAGCAATTTGTGGTAATCCTAAGGATTCTTCTAATCCAAACATTAAATTCGCATTTGCAAGTGCCTGCGAACTCGCACCTCGCAAGAGATTATCAATACTTGAAGTAATAAATAAATCCAAACCATCTGTTTTGGCAAAAATATCGCAAAAATGCGTGCCTGCAACATTTTTAATTTGAGAGCAAACGTTACGAATGCGAATAAAAGGCTCATTGGCATATTTTGCTTGTAGAATCTCTAGCGCATTGATAGGTTCTTTTAAATGCGCATAAACAGAAACGAGCATTCCGCGTGTTAGAGGAATCAAATGGGGCACAAAGAGTGCCTTTAAATTTTCTTTACCTATCTTTTTTAATTGCTCGTTAATCTCGGGTGAATGGCGATGATTAATAGGAGAATACGCAAAGAGGTTTTCATTAATCGTTACAAAATGCGAGGTTTGCACTAATTTTTTTCCCGCACCACTCACGCCACTTTTGGCATCTATGTAGAGTGTTTGATTGGAATCCAAATAAGAAACAAAAGGCAAAATTGCGAGCAAAGAGGCAGTGGGATAGCACCCCGGATTGGCAACCAAATGCGTATTGGAAATTTGTGAGCGATTGTATTCTGGTAGCCCATAAACTGCATTTTTAAGATTCTCTTTATCTAAATGCGGACAGTAATTTTCTTCGTATTTCTCTAAACTCAAACGATAATCTGCCGATAAATCTACGATTTTAATCCCCTTGCCATAAAGCCCTTTTACATATTCCATTGCCTTTTGATGAGGCAAAGCAAGAAAAACCAACTCACTTTCTTGTGCAATTTGTTCGAGATTGGCTTCTAACACAGGTAATTTAACGACATCTTTCAGACAAGGATGCAAAGCAGATAATTCTTGATGATTCTCACTCGCATAGACAGCATTTAATTCAAACACCTGGTGATTGAGGAGCAATTTTACAAGCTCCAATCCTGTATAACCACTCACTCCAATAATAGAAGTCTTAATTTTCATCAATTTTCCTTTCTTAAAACTATATCAAAATACTTGAATCTTATCCCCCTCCCATAAAAGTAAGACACTCCACCACATCATTTTCTTGTAATAAATAAGAATCCCATTTATCTTGTTTAATCACTTCAAGATTAATTGCCACTGCGACACTTTTTGTTTCAATCTTATATTCTCGTAACAATTCTAGCACATTTTGGGATTCTGTATTAATAAAATTTCCATTCAACTTAATTTGCATTATTGCCTCCTTATAATACTCAAGTTCATAAAATGCAATTTTATGATTTTTTATTGAAAAATTTATAAAAAAATCCCTCTTTAATGACTTCTTCTCCACGCGTAACAAATAATTCACCCTTTTTGAGATTCCGCCTTATCGTGCTTCCTGCGCCGATGAGACAATCATTTTCAATCACCACAGGAGCGACTGCTTGCGAATCACTCCCGATAAATACATTTTCACCAATAATGGTTTGGTGCTTGCTCTTGCCATCATAATTACAAGTAATAAAGCCTGCACCGATATTCGTCCCCTTGCCTACCTTGCTATCGCCAATATAACTCAAATGTCCCGCTTTGACACCCTCTAATTGTGATTTTTTCACCTCTACAAAATTGCCAATATGTGTATTTTTAATTATACTTTGCGGACGTATATGTGCTAAAGGTCCTATATCACTCAATTCTATGACGCTAGATTCTATGACGCTTTGCGCTTTAATTTGCGATTCTATGATTTTGGAATCTCCACAAATGCGCACACCATTTTCTAGCACACATTCTCCGACAAACTCCACCCCCTCTTCAATATAAATCGTATCTGGTAAGCACATTAAAACGCCCTTTTTTAACCAAAACTCTTTAATGCGATTGCCCAAAATTTCCTCTGCTCTTGCAAGGTCTAATTTATCATTCACGCCTTTAAAATTTTTCACCTCTACAAACAAAGGCATAATAGACACAGAATCCTTTTGTGCAAGCGAAATAATATCCGTCAGATAATATTCTTTTTGCGCATTATGATTATCCAAAAGCGGCACATAAGATTCTAAAATCTTTTTAGAAAAGCAATAAATTCCGGCATTAAGTGTGCTAAGTGCTAAAATTTCAGCACTCGCGTCTTTCTCCTCTATAATCTCTTGCACCTGATTATTTTTAATCACAACGCGCCCATAACCACTTGTATTTGGCAAATCAAGCACGCTCATCACGAGTTCAGATTCCAAGCCGATAAACTTCGCCAATTCCTCTGCTTGCACCAAAGGCATATCGCCATTTAAGACTAAGACTTTTTCGTATTTTGGTGTATAGTTCTTTAGTGCGCCTCCAGTGCCAGGAAAATTCTCCAAATCCTGACGCAAAAAGCGAATCCTCTCTCCAAAATATTCCTGCATTTTAGCTTTAATCAATTCCTCTTTAAAGCCTAAAACTACGCAAATATCATCACTTAATTTAAGAGATTCTTTAATGCTATAATAGAGCATTTCGCGTCCGCAGATTTTATGCAAAACTTTCGGGGTATTGGATTTCATACGCGTGCCTTTTCCGGCAGCTAAAATCACGATTGATAAGGAGTTCTGATTCATAGATAAGATTCCACTCTTAAGATAATTTAAACAAATTTTAACACAATAAAGTTTAAAATAAATGTGTCTAATTAATTTTCGCTATTATATATTTGTGAAACTTCAGAAAAGTTTAATATTTAAATTATTTCTGAAATATCTTTCACTGCTACATTATCAATGGTTTTGCACTCTGCTTCACACTTTAAAAGTATGCAATAAAAATCTTTAGGATTCTTTTTGCTAACCGAAAAAACCACAAAATATTCGCCATCCTCTTTTAGTTTATTTTGGTCTCCAATCCTTTCATTACACATAATATCGGGAATATTTTTTTCTTTGCATTTTTCTTTTATCGGTGCATATTTAAACTCACTATCAGAATGATAGAAATCATATTCGGAAGTTTTTATTGTTTTATAGAATCCTTTTAGTTCATTTTCTTGTAGCTTTTGCACATACAAATCATACTTCTTTTGGTCTATTGTAGGATTCTTGTTTTCTAGCTTCACCAATCCACTATCCCCACAACCTACAACAAATAATCCTGCCAATACAACAGCAATGCCTAATTTTTTCATTTTGTCTCCTTAAAAATTAAAGTTAATTACGCTAAAATGCAAAATTTTTATTTTCTAAAACAAAGTAGGAGTATTTTTGGAAGAATTTGATTATTACGAGATTTTAGAAGTTAGTCGCAATGCAAGCGGGGAGGAAATCAAAAAAGCCTATCGCAAAATGGCATTGAAATATCACCCCGATAGAAATCCTGACGACAAAAATGCCGAAGAAATGTTTAAAAAAGTCAATGAAGCCTACCAAATCCTAAGCGATAAAGAAAAGCGTCAAATTTACGACACTTATGGCAAAAAAGGCTTGGAATCTAGTGGCTTTGGGTTTGGCAATATGGAGGGAAGCATTTTTGATATTTTCAATTCCGTTTTTGGCGGTGGATTTGGCGGATTTAGTAGCGGGTTTGGCAACACACGCAAGAAAAACGAAAAATATTCACGCGATTTAGCCATTGAATTAGAGCTTAGCTTCCAAGAAGCCGTGTTTGGCTGCAAGAAAGAGATTGAAATCTACTACAAAAACGCTTGTGAGGCGTGTAAAGGGAGCGGGGCAAAAGATGGCAAAGTAACCACTTGTAGCGCGTGTAAAGGGAGCGGGCGTGAGACTTTCACGCAGGGCTTTATGACCTTTGCTCAAACTTGTTCCAAATGTCACGGAAGCGGCGAAATGAGTGCAGAAAAATGCGAGAAATGCTCCGGCAAAGGCTATCAAGAGAAGAAAGAAAAATTTGAGATTAAAATCCCAGAGGGCGTGGATAATCAAAACCAAATCCGCGTGCAAGGACGCGGTAATCAAATGCCAAATGGCTCACGCGGGGATTTATATGTAGAAATCAGCGTGCAAGAAGACACACATTTTATACGACATCGTAACGATATTTATTTGGAAGTGCCTGTGTTTTTCACGCTCGTAATGCTTGGAGGAAGCATTAAGATTCCAGCCCTTACCAAAGAATTAGAACTCAAAATCCCTATTGGCGTCAAAGACAAGCAACAATTTGTCTTTTATGGCGAGGGCGTTAAAAGCGTCAATAGCAGCAAAAAGGGTAATTTCATCGCGGTAGTCAATATTTTGTATCCTGAAAAGTTAGAGCAAAAGCAACGCGATTTGCTCTTGCAATTACACCAATCCTTTGGATATGAGGAATCTAAGCCAATTAACTGCCTTGAGGGCTTGGTAGATAAAATCAAAAATTGGTTTAAATAACTTCAAGGAAATTTAATGCAAAAGGCTTTATGGATTCTTGTAGCAGATGTTTTATTGTTTGGTGCGCTTTTTTCTTGGCTACCTTTTACCCACGAAGCAAATCTCGGCATTTGTATCTTGGCATTTGTTGGGATTCTATGGGTTAGCGAGGCAGTGCATACAACCATTACCGCCTTAATCGTGCCCTTGCTTGCTGTAATGTTTGACTTACAAGATGTTACAACTGCTCTGAAGCCTTTTGCAAATCCGGTGATTTTTCTATTCTTTGGGGGATTTGCGTTAGCAAGTGCCCTGCATATTCAAGGCTTAGACAAACTGCTAGCCAATCGCTTAATTTTGCTTGCTAGGGGGAAAATGTCTCTAGCAATTTTTATGATTTTTGGAGTGAGTGCTCTGCTCTCAATGTGGATTAGCAATACCGCAACTGCTGCCATTATGCTACCTTTGGCACTTGGGATTCTATCCAACTTGGACTTTTCAAAGAATCGCGGGACTTTTGTGTTCGTCCTTTTGGGTGTCGCTTATAGCTCTGAAATTGGGGGATTTGGCACAATGGTAGGCAGCCCTCCAAATATCATTGCCGCTTCTTATCTTGGAATGAATTTTTTAGAATGGATGAAGCTTGGGATTCCCTTTATGTGCATTATGCTGCCTTGTATGATTGGAATCTTGTATGTGCTTTTAAAGCCAGACTTAAACCAAACCTTTCATCTAAAATTAGAAAAAACGCAGTGGGATTCTAAAAAAATCCTTACGCTCATTATCTTTGGGCTCACCGCTATTGCTTGGATTTTTAGCGCGAAATTAAGCGAATTATTTGGCGGAATCAAGGATTTGGATTCTATCATTGCATTAAGTTGTGCCATCGCCATAGGCGTAAGCCGCGTGGCAACTTGGAAAGAAATTCAAAGCAGCACAGATTGGGGCGTTTTATGGCTCTTTGGTGGTGGGCTTGCCTTAAGCGTGATTCTTAAAGACTCTGGCGCAAGCGCAGTGCTTGCAAATGGGGTTACAGCACTCTTTGGAAATAGTAATTGGCTAATGATTATTATTGCAACTGCACTTTTTATTATTTTCTTAACAGAATTTACAAGCAATACCGCAAGCTCGGCATTATTAGTGCCGATTTTTGGTGTCGTGGGAGACGCACTCGGTATGCCTCACGCAATGCTTCCTCTCGTGATTGGTTTTGGCGCGAGTTGCGCTTATATGCTACCTGTCGCCACACCTCCTAATGCAATCGTCTATGGAACAGGCTATATTCGGCAAATAGAAATGATGAAATATGGTGCGTGTGTGAATTTGTTTTCTATCGTCTTAATTTTGGCTTTTGCGTGGTTTATATGGCGTTTTATCTAAAGAGGATTTCGTGAAATCTTTTGGAAGCATTTTAGAAAGCCCTCTAGGAGAGATTCGCATTAGAGATAATGGCAACGCAATCCTAGAAATTTGCTTCGTAGAATCTCCACTGCAAGCCTCCTCGCTCAAGGCAAGCCCGCTAACCCTTGAAGCAAAAAAGCAATTACAAGAATATTTCACCCTACAACGCAAAACCTTCGATTTGCCTTTAGCACCTTGTGGAACAGAGTTTCAAAGGCTAGTTTGGCGGGAGCTTTGTGCAATCCCCTATGGAGAAACGCGCACTTATGGCACAATCGCACAGAAGATTCAAAATCCAAAAGCCGCACGTGCCGTTGGAGCTGCGAATCATCGGAATCCTATTGCGATTCTTATCCCTTGTCATCGCGTCATTGGTGCGAATGGAAAGCTTGTCGGCTATGCAGGTGGAATCGCAAGAAAGGCTGCACTTTTAGAATTAGAAAACGCAATGACATATTATCATTGCTGAAAATCAATCAATATGAGATTCTGCAAGGAATCGTAAGGCACATTGTGTGGCAATTTGTATAAATAAACAATGGAATCTTAAAGCCCAATAGCAAAGTTTTGGATTGAGAGTTTGCTATTTTGTAACAATAAGATAAATTCACCCTCGCCTAATATGACTTAAGAAAAATTGCAAACGTTCGTTTTTGGGAGAATCAAAAAAGCTTTGCGGAGGAAAATCCTCAAGGATTTTGCCACCCTCCATAAACAAAACTCTTGTGGCAACTTCCCTTGCAAACCCCATTTCGTGCGTAACACAAACCATACTCATTCCCTCTCCCGCTAAGCTTTTCATCAGCTCCAAAACTCCGCCCACCATTTCAGGGTCTAGCGCACTTGTCGGCTCATCAAAGAGCATTACTTCAGGCTTCATTGCGAGCGAACGCGCAATCGCGACTCTTTGCTTTTGCCCTCCGCTTAGACGCGAGGGATACTCATACGCCTTATCATACAATCCTACCCGCGCCAATAAGGCTAAAGCTGCTTCTTTTGCCTCGCTCACGCCCATTTTTTTTAACTTGACAGGGGCTAAGGTAATGTTTTCTAGCACATTGAGATTATTAAACAAATTAAAATGCTGAAAAACCATTCCCATTTTTGCACGCGCTTCGTTGATATTTTGACGATATTTTTTATCATATTCCTTAATCGCAAGTTGCAAAGACTTGCCTTTAAGATTCGCCAATTCGGGATATAAATCTACACTCAATTCAGAAATACGCCGATTATCTAACCAAATCTCGCCACTATCTGGAATCTCAAGCAGATTCAAACAACGTAAAAAAGTGCTTTTACCGCTCCCACTAGGTCCGACAATGACAATTTTTTCTCCTCGCTTAAACTCTGCATTCAAACCATTGAGCACGATTTTTTCATTCTTGCCCTCTTTAACGCCATTTTCATAATATTTTTTGACTAATTTTCTAACGCTTATCACTTTTTCTTAGTTTCCCTTCGTATTTTTTGACGATAAAACTTGCCACTAATACCAACACCAAATAGCAAAATGCTAAGAAAAAATATGGAATCATATATTCATAACTCGCGCTTCCAATCGTTTTAAAGGCATAAGTTAAGTCATGCACTGTAACATAATTCGCCACTGAAGTTTCTTTTAAAAGTGTAATAAATTCATTGCCCAAATTTGGCAAGGCATTTTTGAGAGCTTGAGGAAAGACAATGAAGCACATACTTTGTTTGGAGTTTAGCCCAAGTGCCCTTGCTGCCTCATTTTGCCCACTATCTACGCTCAAGATTCCCCCGCGAATAATCTCACTCACATACGCGCCACTATTCAAACCAAAAATCACAATAGCCACCAATAGCGCACTGCTCCCTGCAAGCCCAAAAAGCGGCAGAATCACAAAATAAATAAACAATAACTGCACAACAATTGGCGTCCCGCGAAAGAATCCCACATACATTTTAGCAAGAGCGACAAGCACAAGCTCTAGTGTATTTTTATCTTCTTTGGTGATTAAAATCGCAAGCATCGTGCCAATAAAGATTCCAATCATTAACCCACACACAGCAAGTAGAATCGTAACAAATAAACCCTCTACAACAAGCGCGTAACCCCCCTTGATGATGAATTGATTATAAAAAATTTCTATCTTATCCATTGCTTTAATAATATTTCTTGATAATTTCGTCTAACACGCCCTCTGTTTGCATTGCTTCTAACGCACTATTGATAGAATCCAACAAGGCTTGATTGCCTCTTTTGACTGCGATTCCATATTTTTCTTCTGTCAAATACGCATTTAAGACTTCTGTACCCGCATAATTTTTGGAAATGAGGCGCGCGGGAGCTTCATCAATGATGACAATATCAACTTGTCCATTCACTAATGCACTCACAGCTAACGAACCATTCACAAAACCCTTGACTTCTGCATTTGCGAATCCCTCAAATCCCCAATCTTTATCACCTTGTGCATAAAATGCACCTGTTGTGCCTGTTTGCACGCCGATTTTAATGCCTGCTTGCTTTTTGATTGCTTCCACGAGTGCCACTGCATCAGAGCCGACGGCTTTTAACTCTAAATCCGATTCCTTAATAATCACAACTTGATTCGCATTATAGTAAGAAGTTGAAAAATCCACGACTTTTGAGCGGGCTTCATTAATCGTCAAGCCACTCGCACCAAAATCCGCATTTGCGCTACTCACCGCGCTCACAACAGAATCAAATTCCATATCTTTAATTTCTAAAGCTTTTCCCAAACGTTTTGCAATTTCTTGTGCAATTTCTACATCAATGCCCTTAAACTCGTTGCCCTCTTTGTATTCAAAGGGAGGAAATTCCGCAGCAGTAGCCATTACAAGCCTTTCATCACCCTTGCAACCATAACAAAAACAAACCGCCAAAATTGCCAACACACTCGTCCAAACAAACTTTTGCATACTACTTCCTTCATAAAACATATAGGGGCGGATTATAACAAATTCAACATATTTTTAAGCTTTTGCAATCCTATAAAACTTCACTCCATCATTCTCTATCACTTCTACTATACCACTTTCTAATAAATCCTGCAAAATCTTATGCGTAGAAGAATGCCAAAGTATCCTTATGTCTTGCGCACTTTGAGGACGCAAGGCGAGTGTTTTTAGTATCGCATCACGACTTAAAATCAAGTTTTTTTGCTCATTAGATTCTGTTCTTTTGGGGATAAAAGTCGGAATCCCAAAGGCTATAAAAACCTCCCCTAAAGATTCTAATTTCTGTTGCGAAATGGGCTTTACTTTATATGCTGCGGGGCGGTCAATCGTGCCAATATCAAGCCGCTTTAGGCGCATAGGTGCGAGGAACTTTGCCATACTTTTAACTTCTTCTAAAGAATCATTGATATGCTCTACAAACAAAATTTCCGCATACAATTCTCCCATAAAATCTGCACTAAACTGATAAATTCCTTGCAAAATTTGCTTCAAATGAATATTTTTACTTGGGCGGTCAATCTTTTTGAATACTTCCTCGCTGATAGCATCTAATGAAAATTTGACTTTATCAAACAATAAGCACGCCCGCGCAACACTTGGGTCAGAGAGTAGAGAGCCATTGCTTAGAAGTAAAGTTTGTGTCGCTCCTTTGACATCTTCTAAACGCAACATTAACTCATATAAATAAGGATAAAGCGTTGGCTCTCCATTGGCGGTAATTGTTAAAGATTCTACATTGGGAAAATGCTCCAAGCCTTGTTTGATTTCTCTTAAAATTTCCTCTACATCTAATGTCATCTCCATAGAATCTTGTGCTTTTTTCCCCTCTAATTCACAATATAAACAATCATAATTACATTGTTTTGTATGAGGAGATAAATCCACACCAAGCGATTCTCCAAAACGTCTTGAACGCACAGGACCAAAAACAATACTCATAAGCTAAACCTCAAACTCATTTAATTTGGCTTATTTTACACTATTTTTTGCACAAAACATAAGAATGTATTTTCTATGACAACGACGTGGTTAGATATGCCTTGCTATTGCGTCCTTACGAGATTCTATGAAATAGAATCGTGGCAATCTATAAGCTAGAATCTTGCTTTCAAGATTTGATATGCTAAAAACTAAAAGTGTGCAAGATTGTAGATTACCGCGAATATCTTCCAAGATTTCCCGCAATGACACAATAGAATATTAATCGGTGCAAGAGACAAGAATCCTTAAGTGAATCGCCCTTAAATATAATTCACAAGAGAAAGTTGGGAAATCTTGCCAATACTTGAAAGCATTGCTTGATAATTCAAAGACAAGGTAGCGAAGTTCAAATAATTTTCTGCAAAATCTGTATCAATCGTATCAGAACGCAAAGTTTTTACTTGCACGATAAGAGTTTCTGTGCGCTCAATAGAATATTCAAACGCGTTTCCTTGTGCCCCATTTTTGGTATGCACTTTATTCACGTGGTCTGCTAAATGGTCAAAGATTTCAATGGCATTTTGAATCCCGGGATTCCGCATAGAATCATCATAGTTATCAGAACCCGGTCGATAGACGCCATCTTCTACGGCTTTGATAATCGCATCAATTTGCTGAAAGAAATTCACATGCGGGTCTTCACCTATAATTGCATTATTAGCTTGAAAAGTCAAAGCTGGACGTTCCGTAGTATCCACGCGTCCGGTTAGAGGGTCTAATTCAAAATTACTGCTTTCATCATCATAAAGTGTAAATTCCATACGCGTAGGTATGCGATTAAGGTCTTTTAATTGTAGTTGCCCATTGACATCAAGCCCAATCCACACATTATTCTTGGCTTGCCCTAACATTGTTTCATAGGAAGCCTTTTCGGCTGGATTGTTGAAGTTTGCCGCTGCATTAAACACATTCGCCAAATCACCGGGATTGGAGTTGCTAAGATTCATCACTATTCCCATTACATCTGCCAATTGCTGATAAGTTACATCATCGGCGGGAGTTGCGTCTCCAGATACTTGTGGCGGATTTCCATTAGCCTGTAAAATAGGAATCTCAATTCCTGCAATGTTTGTCCCATTCATTTGCGCTGGGCTCTCTATCACTAGCACACTGCCTGCGTCTCTAAACTCTATCCTACCACTAATGGGAACTCCATTAACATCTTTTACTTCAAAATTATAAGTGTGCCCATCAAGCCCTACTCCTGCAACTTCAGAAAGCTTTGTATCCATTGTGGCATACTCATTTGTAGCGCGCACGATTTGAGAAACATTAGAATTGAGCGTGCCACCATTGCGTGAAAATCCTACGCGGTCATATTCCACACTATAATCATTGCGGAATCCATTGACAGGATTCCCCCCTGCGTCATTGGCGGTTAAAGTAACGCTAAGAGAGCTTTCCCCAATATAAGGCAACTCTTTTTCGTCTCTATCTGGAGGATTCTTTTTAGAGACATTATTATCCACTATTATGATTTTTCCTTCAGAAAATTGCACATCTACATCACCATTTGCGCCATACACTCGCTTCATCTCGTCCATTAAATCTTGCACGGTGGTTGTAGGCGTAATGGCAAAATTCGTAGGAGCTACTGCCGCCCCTGCTTGGTCTAATGCGGTGTTTCCCTCTGTCCCACTTAGAGTAAGAGAAGTAACATCATCTGGGAAAATATCACTTAGTAGAGTACTTGTTTTGGCAATTTCGTTGGTATGTGTTCTAAAAGTCGTTGGAATCGTATGGATACGATGATCATTGTAATCTTCTACTGAAGTAATACTCTCACTAGAAAAAGTGCCAAGAAAAGGGCTTTGTACATAAGTATTGACTTTTACACCACTATTTAATAAGGTATCAATATCATTTGTTCCCACACCATCGGGATTATTTGGGTCTTGATAGCTACTAGAAATCATATAAAATTCAATATTAGAGCGACCACCGGTTAAATCTTTGATTTCAATTTCTCCCCATTTATTCACTGTAACTTCTACTGCTTGGCTCACCTCTGTATTGCCAAACTCGCGCCCGATTTTATCTAATAAGTCTTGCACTGTGGCAGCTTGATTTTTATCAGTATAGGCAATATCCATAGAGAATTTGGATTTAAACGCCGTGCCATCTGCCTTGCGTCCTGTAATATAAAACACTTCCGGAGGATTATTACTAGTATCCGCGTCATTGTCTCCTACTAAATCTCGTAGAGTATCCTCTGCAGTGATATAGACTTCTTCGCTTACGCCTGTTGGGTGAGTAGGATACATAATCGTCGGATTCAGATAGCTTTGATTGAATTTTGGCACATTGGTAGAAATCATACGATTCTTATCGTTGTCTGAACCAAAGAATAATTCTGCCCCTGTAATGTTGTAAGTAACAGAATTATTAGAGCCAAGCAAAGCATTAAGGGTTGCACTATTGCCATTATAACTCCCGTCTGCATTAAAGGGCTTTTGCGTTGTTGCTGTGCCTCCGAAAATATACTCACCCCCCACAGAACTATTGGCGAGCGTCAAAAAGTGGTCGCGAATAGACTTCAAATCCTTTGCGATTGCAATACGCGAAGTTTCACTATGACCTGCATTTGCACCTTGAATCAATTTGGATTTAAATGTGTCCATATTTTTGGTTAAATCACTCAATGCGGTATCGGTATGTTTAGTATAGGTTAAAGCATTGGTTGCGAGTGCGTGGCTTTGATTTAAAGTCGCAAGATTATAATCTAGTGCCAAAGTTTTATTAAAAATAGAAGTTCCTTGATAGCCAAATTGGATTTTTTGCCCACTCATTTGCGCCAAAGTAGTTTCTAAGCCTGTTTGCGCCCTATTTTGCTGATATTGCATATTGATATATCTTGAGCTAGTTCCGATTCGCATTCCCTTATCCTTTATCCAAATTTAGTTTTTGTTTGAAACTACCAAGCAAATTTTATTCCATTTATAACAAAAATCTAAATTAACTTTTCTCAAAAGTCAATGAAAGAGAATTGACACAATGGCGCGTATTTTTCTGTGTGAATCCCTCACCCAAAAATATATGTCCCAAATGCCCACCGCAATTTGCACAAATGATTTCTACTCTCTTACCATCTGCATCTAATTGTTCTTTCACTGCGCCTTGCAAACAATCATCAAAACTAGCCCAACCGCAACCGCTATGGAATTTGCTTTTAGAATCGTATAATGCTTGATTGCATTGCTTGCAATGATAGATTCCTGTTTCAAAGAAATTTTCAAACTCTCCGCTAAAGGGTGCTTCAGTGCCTTTATGCAAAATCACATATTGTTCTTCTTGGCTCAACTTTTTATACATTTTTATCTTTTCTTTCTTTGTCTTGGAGTAGTTTTTGCAAAAACTCTTCTAAATTGAATTTTTTGCGTTGATTCTCTGTAAAAAGATGAATAATAATATCACCCAAATCTATCACAATCCAATCTGGATTCTCTTCATCAATATGAAAAAATTGCTCCCCTTTAAGCTTGAGTTGTTTTTTTAACTCCTCCAAAAGTGCCATTGCGTGCCTATCCACGAGTGCTGTGGCAATCACGACAAAATCTACAAAATAATCTGTTTCCTTGAGATTAAAAACCTCAATATTCTCGCCCTTTTTTTCTTCTATGATTTGATGAATTGCGTTGAGGATTTCTTGTCTGCTTTCTTGCAATGTGTTTCCTTTAATATTCTCTCTAAAATAGGCTGTGGGACCAAAGAAGACAGGCTTGCATAATCTTCGCAAGCCAACTGATGACGAATCCGCGTAGAGCTTATGTCTAGCTCACAGAATGGTAGAATCTGAAACCCTTGTGGAATCCCAAAGCCTTTACGTGGAATTATAACAAATTCTACATTTTTTTTAAGCCAATCAAAATTTTGCCATTGATGCAGAGATTCTACATTGTCTGCACCAAGCAGCAAATAGATTTTATCCTTTGGATTCAAAGAATAAGATTGCTGCATAAATTGCAAGGTTTGATAAGTCGGCGTGGGTGCATTTTGACGCACTTCATAATCTAGCACCTCCACCACATTAGAGAAGTCTTGACATAGAATCCTAAGCCATTCTAGGCGGAGATTTGGAGAGAAACAAAAATCACTTTTAAAAGGATTTAAAAAATTTGGCACAACAAAAAGCTTATCAACTGCGAGTTGCGTCAATACGGATTCTATAATGCGCAAATGCCCCCAATGTGGAGGGTCAAATGAACCACCAAAAACAGCAAAATTGCGTTGCATTTTCGTCCTTAATTTTATTCAAAATGATGATAAATTTCTCAAATTAACCAAAACTTGATTAAAAATTTAGATAAAATTGTAGCAAAAAGGGGAATCTTATGGAATGGTTGGAGTGGCTTTTTGTCTTTTGTTTTGGGCTCTCTTTTGGTTCTTTTGCCAATGTTCTAATCTATCGTATCCCCCGCTCCCTTAGCATCATTTCCCCTGATTCCTTTTGTCCGCATTGCCAAACCAAACTCAAATGGAGCGAAAAAATTCCTCTGCTCTCTTTTTTGTTTTATCGTGCCAAATGCCCCTATTGTCGCACCAAAATTCCATTCTATTATCTATTGAGCGAGACTTTAGGAGGAATCTTGGCTATCTTTTGCTATTGTTGGCTTGGAGTTTGGGGAAGCATTCTATTTTGGCTTCTTTTATGCTTTTATGTGCTAAGTGTTATTGATTGGAATTTTTTAGAGATTCCAGATATTTTAAACTTTCTAAACTTAGCATTAGGAATCTGTTATGGTGCGCTGATATTGCCTGCTAACCTACTCGGTGTTGCTTGGGCGGAATCGCTCTTATTCTCTACCTGCTTTATGGGATTGGCAAGTTTTTTGCGACTCTTTTTAGGAAGCCTCACACACAAAGAAGTGCTAGGTGAAGGCGATATTATTATTTTTGGCACACTCGGTGCGGCACTTGGGGGATTTTGTGGAATCTTGGCAATATTCTGCGCCTCTAGCTTGGCACTCTTTGCGCTCTTAATCTTTAAATATTATCCTAAATCCAATCATCAAAGGATAGAGATTCCCTTTGTCCCCTTTTTATTCTTAGGATTTCTTTGCGTCATTTTATGCCAATTCTTTGGATTTTTATGATAATCTTGCTTAAATTTTCAACGCGACTTTACAAAAGTCAATTTACAATAAATAAAAGGCTAAAAGGACATTATAATGCAAATTAGAATCTATTATGAAGACACAGATTGTGGCGGAATCGTATATCACACGAATTATTTAAAATATTGCGAACGCGCGCGTAGTGAGGCATTCTTTCAATCAGGAATAATGCCTCTGCAAAATGATATTGGATTTGTTGTCAAGGAAATGCAAATCCAATTCCACTATCCAGCTAAACTTGGTGATTTATTAGAGGTGCAAACACAAGTTTTGGAGCAAAAATCTGCTTCTTTAAGCCTTTTGCAGACGATTTATCTTGCAAATTCTAACACTCCTAAAAAAGTTTTTTCTGCTACAATTACGCTTGTCTGTATCAATTCCAAATCCCAAAAAATCACCAAAATACCAATGTGGGCGCAAAAAGTCTTTGACACCCTAAAAGGCGCACAATGAAAGAACAAAAGATTGCATATCCTTGCACTTGGCATTATCGCATCATTGGCAATAGCAAAGAAGAATTGCATTTAGCCGCACTTGAGATTCTTAATAAAGAGTTTATCTCTACTCCTGCCAAAGAAAGTAAGGGAGGGAAATATCACAGCATTAATATAGAAGTAGTTGTGGAGAATCAAGAAGAACGTGATGCGATATTTGCGAAGTTTTATCACGATTCAAGGGTAAAGTTTGTACTCTAAAGTCCTGATGATTGGCGTGATTTTAGCCACACAAATCCTGCTTGGAGCAGACCAAACTCGCCCTAAAGATTCAGAATTAAATTTTCAAATTGCCACACAATGCTTATTGAAATCTTACTCCGCACTAGAATGTGAATCTCAAGATATTTTAAGATTCCGCTCCAATCCATCTTTGGTTTGGAATCTTGCGCTAGGCTCTACAAACCCACTTGCCTATAAAGAATCTTTGCAAAATTCAAAATTAGTAGATTCATTCATATTTCCCTATCCACTAGGAAATTTTGCCAAGAAGCCTTACGAGGATAGCTCTAGGATTCGTGATATTTCATTTTTTACTCATCTGTATGGCGCAAACGAAACAGAAGTGAAGCAACACCTAAAGCCCCTTATTTGGCTAGATGGAACAGAAATATTATTCAATACTCAAAATGGTGCTTACGAGGCATTAGAGCGCGTTCGCAATCGTTTAGCAAAACTCATAGAATCCAATCCTGATTTTAAAGTTTATTTGCAAAATATCGGTGGAACATTTAAATGGCGCAAAATTGCCAACTCTAAAAATCTAAGTGCGCATAGCTTTGGAATCGCAATAGACATTAATGTAGCCCATTCGCGTTATTGGTTATGGGATTTGCAAAATCAAGCCTTGAGCACTCCCCAATCTGTCGCTACAATCCCCCTAGAAATCATTGAAGCCTTTGAGAGCGAAAATTTTATTTGGGGCGGACGTTGGTGGCACTATGACACAATGCACTTTGAATATCGTCCAGAGATTCTATGCTATGCTAAAGCTTTATTAAATTCTAATCCCACTCCCTCATCATACTAAAGAATGGAAATTATTTTTCAGCCTTTTTTAAACATTTTTCACATACGACATAAAGCAACATATCGTGTCCCACAGGCTTGGCATTATAAGAATTTGTAACCTCTACTTGTAATTTTTCAATCTCATGATTGCAGAACTCTTCAATCTTCCCACATTCCACGCAAATAATGTGGTCGTGATGCAAACCGCTTGCGATTTCATAACGTTTTCCGCTTTTATCTACCTCAATCGAACTGATAAACCCCTCTTTCTCAAGAAATGAAAGAATGCGATAAATAGAGGATATGCTCGCATTGGCACAGGTTTTGCGAATGATTGCAAAAATATCTTCAGGACTTAAATGCCCTCCATCTTCATAGAGTGCTCTAAGTATAAATTCGCGTTGCTTAGAGTTTTTGAGATTGTTTTTTTTAATCGCTAAATGCAATCTGTCTAAAATAGCCTTAAGAGGTTCTGTATATTTTTTCATTTAAAAATCCTTATTTGTGCGTATCGCGTGTAATTTAATAGATTAATTATAGCAAAGTATTATAAAATAAATCAAATATAAAATAAGAATCATTTTTATTTTATATTAAGTTGATATTGATTATTATTTTGCAAATAAAATCTTAAATATTTTCAAAGGATTTCAATGTCTGTTTTAGTGATTGGAGGCGACGAAATTACGCCTATTAAAGCTGTCTTAAAGAATCTAGGTTGTCAATCTATTACACATTGGGACGCGAGGAGGGAAAGCGTCAATCATAAAGATTTACCACAAAACATTGGCTGCTTGGTAATGCTTACAAACTTTTTGAATCACAATACAATGAAAAAATTTCGCACACAAGCGAAGAAAAAGGATATTCCTGTTATCTGCACGAAACGAAGCGTAAGCTGTCTATATTGTGAATTTATGAAAACATTTGGTGGTGAAAATTGCCCTTGTGGTAGCTTTTAATTTTAATTTTAATTTTAATTTTGTAAAATTATCCCTAAATTATGTTTTAGTTTAATTTAAGGATAAGAATGCTTCCTGCACTGCTTGAACCTCTCGGCAATTTAACAATCCTGATTGTTGAAGATGATCCTGTCGCATTGGATTTGCTTAGGATTCCACTAGAGAGACGATGTCGCAAGATTCTAACTGCCAAAAAAGGTGAAAGCGGCTTGAAACATTTTAAAAGCAATGTGATTGACATTGTGATTACCGATGTAAATTTAGAAGGCAAGATAGACGGAATCGCAATGGTGAAAACAATGCGCAAGACGAATCCCAATATTCCTGTAATCTTTATGACTGCTTATAGCGATGAAGAAAAAATCAATGAGATGATTAAACTCAACGCTTGCTCACTCATTAAAAAAGCGGTGGATTTAGAAGAACTCTTCGTGCTCTTACTTGGAATCAATAAGCAGCTCCACAAAGAACAAACCGTAGACCTTGGACAAGGAATCTTTTATCGTAGGCGAGACAAGTCTATTTTAAAAGGTTTCGCGGTTTTTGAGCTCACCGATAGAGAATGTCAGATTTTGGATTTGCTGATTAATGCAGATAGCTATCCTGTAACCTATGAAGAATTTCATAAAAAAATCTGGAAAAATCAGCCTATGACAATGGATTCTTTGCGTATGCACGTCAATAGTATTCGCCGCAAAACTTATCACGACCTTATCCGCAATCATTCCCGCTTAGGCTATAAGCTCAATTGCGTCCCCCTAGAATAACACCGCTACACTCAAGATTCCACACCTTATGGATTCCAATCAATATTTGCTCTTTGCGCATAAATCCTTTGGAGATTTTTTGCAATCCTGTAAAGTTTAGAATCCTTTAAAAACAAAGTGCCTGTTTGGTGGAAATGAAATTTAATTCCCGCAAGTTTCGCTTGAGATTGCAAAGAAAGCACCCAAGCAAAATCACATACCCTCGTATGAAGTCCGGATTCTCCCCCCACGCTAATTTCTGCAATCTTGCTAGAATCCAAAAAGGGCATTAAATTGATATTTTCTAAAAGCGGGGCACAAATAATCCAACGCGTTTGAATCGGCAAAGACAAAAAAATTTCCAAGCGCGCATTTGCTTGCGCTTGATTCTCTACGCTACAACCCACAATCACATTAGAATATCCCTCCCCCCAATCCTTAGGAACACAATCCAAGAATCGTGCAATGCGCTTGGTAAAAAATACAAAAGTGCAATCGCTTCTTTTAGCAATCATTTCCCACACTTCCCCTCTCCATTTATCTGCACTCTCTAACAAAAAATCACTACTGAAGCAGAGCCACACCTTAGAATGACTTGGAATCTTATAGCCTCCCTTGCGGTTTTTGATAATTGGCAAGTAGAAATTGCGTGTTTTATAGACTTCGCGTGCGTCTTTTTGGATAAGAGAATCTATCGTATAAACATAACAATTTTTGCAACCCTCACTTACACGCAAACACCCGTGCCAAGGATTATAATTAATCTCTAACGGCGCATTAAAAAGAGGGAGTTTGGGGGAATTCAAAGCAATTTCCTACTAGAAATTATTGCTTAATCCCCAGAAGTGTGGTAATCATCTCATCAATCGCGGAGATTAACTTGGCATTGGCACTATAACCCGTTTGAAACTTAATCAAATTTACCAATTCATCATCTACGGAAACTTCCGAAATTGCTTTATATTCTGCTTTAATTGAATTATATACAGCTTCTTTTGTCTCTTGCGTAACTTGCGTTCCTTCGGTTTGAGAGGCAACCTTGCTTGCAATATAGCGAAAGTATCCACTAATTGTTTCTTCTCTCCCCTCTCTATCATAAACATCTGTAAAGGTAATCTTATCATATTGTAATTGCTGCATCATATTTGCAACTTCAAAGTTACCATCTACTGCCTCACGATAAGCACGAATCAAAGTTGGGTCATCACGATAAGCTCTTGCTAGCTCTATATTGCTTGCGTCATTGCCGTCAAAAAAACGATTGACGCCAAATGCCCCAGCAAAATTTGTCCCATTATCTTGGATTGAAATGTAGATTTCTTCTGACGGATTCTTAGAAGTAATCGCGAAAGTCTGCGTGTCATTATTGTAAGTCGCTTGGAATCTATCATCAAAATCATTCAAGGCATTACCGTCTAAATTATCATCATTATTGGCATTGAGTTGGTCAATAATGCTTTGCATATTCGTAAGATTATCTATATTCACCTCACGCGCACCCAATTCATTGCCTTGTTTATCATACATTACCACCTTGAAGCTTCCTTGACGAATATTATAACCGCTCGTTGTGAGTGCATCTTGGGTGTTAATATAAAGTTGGTCGCTACGCGCGCCTAATTGTGCGCATTGTGCATAAATATTATTTGTCGCCTCAATGATTCCATTAGCAAAAGTATCCAAATCATTGATATAGACTTGTAATTTCCCCAAAGTCCCATTACAAGTTAGCACATCTTCTGTACGAATTAAGTCTAACAATGCGCCGACTTTCCCCTCATTTAATACATTTGTTAAATTATGCTCTTTATGGTCTCTACGCAAATATTTAATCGTATAGATTCCACTTTCGTTTTTGGAATTATCCAAAGTTAAAGGGTGAAAAGATTCGCCATCAACGATAGACCTCCCACCAATTGTTAGCGTATAATCTTCATCAAAATCCGCAATGTTCTTATTGACACACGCACTTCCTTTGACTTCTTGCTTGAAAACATCACAACCAATCAAATTATTAATTTCAAACTCATATTGGTCGCGCAAATCACGCAAATCATTTGCCTTTCTATGCAAGTCTTGATTTTCATATTCATTAATCTGCTTATTGAGGATTGCGATTTGCTCCCCTAAGCGATTCACTTCTTCTACTGCGACTTTCAATTCATCATTCAATCGCTGCTGCAAATAAACTAATGAATTGCGTGTTTCTTGGATATTTCTACAAAGCGTATTGGCTTCTTCTGCCAATGCAATTTTCTGCGCTGGGTCGCCTGCTTTTATAGATAAATCTTTCCAAGCATTGAAATAATTTTGCAAATCATTATAAATCCCCACTCCATCTATTTCAGGATAATAAGAGGAGGCTTCCCTAAGCCCTGCAAAACTTGTATCATAGTAGGTTTTTTCTGCAGTTGCTTTTTTATAACGCATAAAGGTATATTCATCGTGTATGCGTTCTATTGTCATCGTAGCAAGCCCTTGCCCCAAAGCATAATTTTGCTTCCAAAGTGGGGTTTCTGCTGCACTTCTTACGACTTGCCTTGAATAAAATTCGTTATTCGCATTGGCAATGTTGTTACTTACCGTATCCACCATTACTTGGTGTCCGGTTAAACCTGTATAGGGAGTATTTAATGAAGAAAGTATTCCACCCATAATGCCCCCCTACACTTCAGTATGCAAAAAGGACGCATTGCCCAAAGATTGTTTTTTATAGCCGCGGTCTTCCACAGGAACAATTTTACTTAACAAAGAGCTATAAAACTCCGAAACGGCTAAGGACATTTTGCCAAAACGATAATTGAGATTCTTTAGGATTTCTAATTGGTCATGCAGTTCTGCAGTACATTCACTCGCACCCTCCCCTAGTAAATGCTGTTTGTCTTCATAAGTTAAATCTTCTAAAGTTGCATTGGGGTATTCTGTGCGCAAACGTTCTTCAATGCTCTTAGCGTAAGCTTCTTTTTTGCGGATAAAAGATGCGGTTAATTCCTCTTTTTGTGGAATCCTTGCAAAAATAGCCTCATTATTTGCGATTTTAATATCCGCAATATCTTGTTCTGTAATTGCAATGAGTGCTTTAATATCCTCTAAAGCCTCTTTTAAAAACTGCAAAGACATGAGATAACTCCTATAAAATAGACTTATCTCCTATCTAAGCAATTCTTGTGCCAACTTTTGCGCACTCCCCCTTAAGTCTAATTTATAAGTGCCATCTTTTATCGCAGCTTTGATTTCATCTACTCTACTATTATTAGAGGTTTTAGCACTCTTGTCTGTTTGAGATTTTTCATTAACTGATTCTTCTTTTGTGCTATTAATCTGTGAAGTATTTTTGTTGTTTGCTTGATTAATAACGCTTGAAAAAGCCGAATTATTCATCAAATGACTAATCATTTTCTCTCCTTTCAAAAAATCTTTCCACTAATATCGGCTATTTTTCAAAAAACTAAAATGATTTTCTAATACTTTTTGAAACATCTTGTAAAAACTTCTCTGTATCGGACTTCGGAGGAGCAATATACTGACCATCACCATACAATGGAACATCTGGACCCCCAATTTTAATTGTATATAAAATTACAAATAACATAAAATAAATAAAGAGTCCAAATCCCATTGATGGCACAAACCAATCTTTCATCGCCACTCCTTTAAGCCAAAATGCTTTAAAGCCTTAAATGCATTTTGTATTATTGTTAAAAGTATAGCAGAATTTTATTTTTTAATGAAATTTCAAAAATTTTTATAATTTTTTTATATTTTTGCCTCAAACTGCGGTTTTTGTGCTATAATCTCCTTTCTCTAAAATATCATACCACATTAATCATTTCATTTAGGGGCTAGTATGCAACTCTTCAAACTTCTTAAATTAGCATTCTTTAAAAATCCTTTGAAAGTTTTTTGCATTTTGAGCACTTTTGGTTTTCTTAACGTCAATGCCGCAAATGTCCAAGAATCTCAATGGGAACAAGGACAAACTCTCTTAACTTTTTTTGCAAAAAACAATATTCCATTAAAGGTTTATTATGATTTAGCCCCAGAAGACAAAGAATTAGCTGATGAAATTATCAGTGGTAGCACTTTTTACACACTTTATGAAGATTCTACTTTACTCCAAGCCTTAATTCCTATTAATGAAAATTCTCAATTACATATTTTCAGACAAGGGGATTCTTATGGTATGCGTGCGATTCCCGTAATTTATTTCACAGAGGAACGCACGATTGCTCTTAGTGTTGAAAATTCTCTCTATAATGATATTATCAAACTCACGGGAGATAAATTTCTAGCAAGTGATTTTGTCCAAGCCTATAAAGGAAGTGTAGATTTTCGCCGCGAAGTGCGTAAAAATGACAAACTCGCAATTATTTATGAGCGCAAATATCGTTTGGGTAAAAACTTCGGTTCGCCTAATATTAAGGCTTCTATTTTGAATGTTGGCAATCGTCATCAATATGTTGTGCGCCACGAAGACGGACAATTCTATGATTTAAAGGGCAACAATATGAGTAAATACTTGCTCACGATTCCTTTAAACTATAAACGCATTTCCTCTCATTTCTCTATGGGGCGCAAACACCCTATTCTTGGTTACAAGCGTCCGCATTTGGGGACAGATTATGCGGCACCGCGTCATACTTCTATTCGTGCAGCAGGAAAAGGCAAAGTAATCTTTGCTGGAACAAAAGGAGGTTATGGCAAAACCGTGATTATCCAACACGAAAATGGCTATAAAACACTTTACGCCCATATGCAAAAAATCAACCGCAAAATCCACACAGGCACATATGTCAAACAAGGCGAACAAATTGGCACGGTAGGCAGTACAGGACTTAGCACAGGACCACATTTACATTTTGGACTTTATAAAAATGGTAATGCAGTCAATCCCATTAAGCATTTGAAAATCGCTCATTCAAAACTTACAGGCAAAGAAAAGGAGGGATTCCTAGCCGTAGCAAAAGTTTATCAGCAAGCTTTAAACGCCGCTCTTGCTCAAGGAATTGAGAATCAAACACCATTTAAAAAAATAAAGAATGATTATATTGTCTATCTTAATGCAGAGGATAAAAATTTAAACTAATGCGTCCCAAAGATATTTCTAATATTCGCTTTTGCAGTTGCCATAATTCACAATACATTAAGCCTAAACGAATGCTTTTTTGCGAAAATGGCAAAGAACGTAGCTGGGACATTATTGAAGCACACGATAGCGTAAGTATTTTACTTTACCACAAACCAAAAGACTCCTTTGTAATGGTGAAACAATTTCGTCCCGCAGTTTATCTCAAAGAAAGTATCCGCCAAACCCCGAATCTAAAAGTTGAATTAGGTTACACCTTTGAGCTTTGCGCAGGCATTACAGACAAAGAAGGAAAGTCCCTTAAGGAAATCGCCCAAGAAGAAATTTTAGAGGAATGCGGCTATGCGATTCCATTAGAAAACATTAACAAAATTACAGAATTTTATAGTTCTGTCGGCTTTGCAGGGAGCAAGCAAACACTTTTCTTTGCAGTAATTGACGAATCTTGTCGCCAAAATCAAGGAGGTGGCGTAGAAGATGAAAACATTGAAGTCGTGTTTATCCCAAGGTGCGAGGCTTATGATTTTATTTTAGATGAATCTTATCCCAAAACTTCGGGCGTTATGTTCGCCTTTCTTTGGTTTCTCAAAAATTTTGAAGGTCATTAATGCAAAATCACTCTCCACTTCAAGAGCTCACCAAGAAACTAGACGAAATCAAAGAATCGTGGCAAATCTATACTATCTTTGAAACAGAAAAAAAACGTTTTAATGAAGAATTTGACGCTCTTAAAAAAGACAAAGAATCCCTATTGGAATCCTTTAATGACATCTCGGCTAAAAATGCGTTATTACTCGCAGATAACAAAGAATTAGAACAAAGAAATCAAGCATTAAAAAATGAAATTGCCACAAAAGAACAACATCTTGACTCCTTGAATCATTCCCAAACCTTAGAGATTCCAAGCTCTAATGCCTTAGAATCTCAACCCTTAGACACCAAAGCCCTAGAAACCCAATACCACGCTCTAAAAAAACTTCTAAAATCCACAAAAGAGATTCTCCAAAACATTCCCCTTGAGCGTCCTAAAGCCATAGAGAAGCTGGAAGTCTCTTATCAAAAACACCAACGATTGCTCGCCAATCCCGCTAAAGATTATGTACTTTTAGAATCCGCAGAATTGCTTTTTGACTTATTAATCAAAATAGATTCTAGGCTTAAAGCACTAGATTTAGAAAGTTCCAAACTAGAAGCAGAGATTCACAGCTTACAAAACAACGCAACACAATCCACGCAAAAAATGTTAGATGATATACAAGATTTGGAAATCCACTCCGACCAAAATCCAAAGATAGAATCAGAAAAAATCCCACCAAAAAACCCTCAAGACTCCGATGAGATTCCACAAAGCCCTTGAGAGCCTGCGTGAAAATATTAAAAATCTTTGTTTCTGCCATAGAATATTCTGCTAATATTCATTTAGCTAATCTTGTCAAATCCTTACAACAAGCGCGAGTTCCCTTTGTGCTCTATGGAATCTTTGATAGCGCATTACTTCATCAACGCTTACTAGAATCACAAACTTCTAGCCCAAACACAACGGATTCTACAAATCTTTTCCAAAGTGCCTACAATCCAGAATCTTTTCGCGTTATGGGATTTGTTGGGATTCTCCGATTGATTCCAAAATTTTTCAAACTCAAGCAAGAGCTTGCTCAAATCGCCCTCAAATGCGATATTGCACTCTTTATGGATTCTTCTTCATTTAATATTCCTTTAATTCAAACAATTCGCAAATCGCTTAGAAACAAATCCCAAAAGCCCCCGCACATCATTTATTATATCTTGCCACAAGTTTGGGCTTGGAAGCCTAAACGCGCAAAAATTTTAAGTGAGATTTGTGATGAATTATGGGGAATTTTGCCTTTTGAAAAGGACTTTTATCCAAAAACTGCGCAAATTACTTATGTGGGACACCCTCTTCTTGATGCGATTCCTTATTCTTTGGATACTCCTCAAGAATCGCAAAAAATCGCCTTTATGCCGGGTTCTCGCAAGAGTGAAATCCGCGCACTCTTCCCAATCTTTAGCCAACTCGCCAAAACCTTAAAATCTCAAGGCAAAAGTGCGATTTTGATAGCTCCCAAAGTATTTGAAAAATGTGATTTAAATGCAATCTATGGCGACATTAGCGCGTTTGAAATTTCTTTTGATACCTATCTTGGATTAAGGCAATGTGCGTTTGCATTCGTATGTAGTGGCACAGCGACTTTGGAATCTACTCTGCTTGGGATTCCAACAATTTTAGCTTACAAAGCAAAGCCTTTAGATTACCTCATCGCCAAATCTTTAGTCAAATTAAACTACATAGGCTTAGCCAATATTTTTTTAGAATTTCACGTTTTCAATGCACCCAAAAACAACCCCAATCCCGCTATTTTTCCAATCCACCCAGAGTTTTTACAAAAAAATGTAAGTGTAGAAAATTTGCAAAATGCGTATGCTTGCTTTGATTATCGGCATTTTTTTGAACAAAAAAAGATTCTATTCCAATATCTTGCACACGGAAGCGCAGAATCTTGTGCAAAAAAATTACAAAATTTTGCGAAAAATTTATAAAATAAAGGGCTTTTTAACACTCTTTTCCTTACTATATCAAATTATTTTATCTAAAGGCATTATATGGAACCTATGACTCAATATGGCTATAATAAATTAATTTCCGAACTTAAGAATCTCAAAGAAGTAGAACGACCAAAAAACATTATTGAAATTGATACCGCAAGAGAGCACGGCGATTTAAAAGAAAATGCAGAATACCACGCCGCAAGAGAGCGACAATTATTTTTAGACGCTCGCATTAATGAATTAACGCAACTTGTTGCGAATGCACGCGTGATTGACCCCCAAAGCCTAGAACATACCAAAATCAGCTTTGGCTCAACGATTAAGCTAGAAGATTTAGAAACAGAAGAAACTTTTACTTACACAATTGTGGGACAGACTGAAAGCAATCCGGAAAAAGGTTTGATTTCTTATCATTCCCCTTTAGCAAAACAGCTTTTAGGCAAAGTCGTGGGTGATGAAGTGAGTGTGAGCTTACCAAAGGGACGCGTGGATTATGAAGTCTTGGAGATTCTCTATAAACCAATCCAATTTTAAGGTTATTTTATGGCGACATTAAAAATCAAGAAATTAATCCCTAATGCAATCATTCCAAAATACCAAAGCAAAGAGGCAGCAGGATTTGACCTTTGCGCTAGTCAAGATTTGACTTTGCAAAAAGGTAAATGGGCACTTATTCCCACAGGGCTTAGCTTTAGCTTCCCCAAAAATTACGAAGTGCAAGTGCGCCCAAGAAGTGGTTTAGCATTAAAGTATGGCATTACGATTCTAAACTCTCCGGGCACGATTGATTCGGATTATCGCGGAGAAATCAAAATCATCGCAATCAACTTAGGAGAAGAAGATTTTAAGATTAATGCAGGCGATAGAATCGCACAAGCAGTGCTTTGCAAGGTTAAGCAAGCCAAAATCAAAGTTGTCCAAACATTAGACAAAACCAAACGAGGCGAAAAAGGCTTCGGAAGCACAGGCAAATAAATAATCAAATCAAAGGAGAAATTTTGAGTTTAAAACAAAATGTAGATTTTATCAAAGAAGAAATGAGTAATGATGAAAAAATGCTAGAGGGGCTTATCCGCTTTGAGGGTTGGTTCAAACGTTACAAGATTCCACTTATTGCATTGGCAATTGGCATTATTGTATTTGCCTTTGGCTATATGGGCAACAATTATTACCAAGAAAATAAGCAACAAGAGCTTTCTAGTCTCTATGAAAAAGCTTTGAAAGGCGATGAAAGCGCAATCACATCACTCCAAAAATCCCAAAGCAGGCTTTATGATTTATATCTTTTTCAAAAAGCACTAAAGTCCAACGATGCAGAAACCTTAAAAACATTAGAATCTTGCAAAGACCCAATCATTGCACAATTTGCTAAATTACAAAACGCCTCTTTAAACCAAAATCTAAGCATACTTGATTCTAAAGAATCGGGTGATTTTAGTTACTTGCAAGCTGCATTTTTAGAAATTCAAGCAGGAAAGGTTGAAGAAGCTAAAGTGATTTTGTCCAAAATTCAAAACGATTCCCCTGTCAGAGATTTTGCCAATGCGCTAGAGCATTTAAGTATTCAAGGAACTCATAATGCCCAATAGATTCTTAAAGAGTTTCATCATTTCTATCTTTCATCTTTTTGTATTGTCTTTTACTTTGAGTGGCTGCGGATCTAAATATTATTTCCAACCAGAAGAAAATGAAATCAAAGGTAAAGTCTCTTTTAGTGATTCTCTCCCATCTCCTATCGCCTCTATTGTACGTGATGGTGCAACCTTACAAAATGGACAATTTATCACCAAATATTCCGAGATTCCAAACACCTATTTGCCTGAAGGTGCGCAATATCTTAACCAGACAGAAGATTATTATCTCGCAGGAGCATACCATTCTTTATTGTTGATTAATAAAGAAACCAATGCCCAAACTTCCATCGCGTTTGAGAATACACCCATTAGTGCCTCTATGAATGGACAACTCATTGCGATTATTTTTGATGACAATACCTTTGTTTTATATGATTTCAGTAGAAGCCAAATCGCCTACAAACAAGATAGCACATTAGCTCCAACCAATAATACCCTCATTGCTTCACCTTATTTTCTAAGTGATATTGTCATCGTGCCAACCTTAGACGGAAAACTCGTCATTGTGGATAAAAACAATATGCAAATGATTCGTAATATCGTCGTCAATGGTGATAAATATTTTAATAATGTTATTTTCCTAGAAGCTATTGGAAATCGTATGGTTGCAGCCACTCCTAAACGCGTTATTTCTGTAAGCCCAAGCATCATTAGCACTTTCAATGCGAATATCAAAGATATTTTATTTTTTGAAGATAGAATCTTTATTTTCACCAACGAGGGAGAGGTGATTCTCACAGACCAAGATTTGAATGAAAAACGAAGAATGAAATTTCCCTTTGCGCATTTCACTGCGGCAAATCACGGGAGAAATATTGTTATTTTAGAAACAGAGGGTTATTTGATTAGTTTAGATGATGAATTACAAAGTAGCACAATCTTTGCACTTCCTGATGCAATCAATGTCCCTACATTCTCCGGTACGCGTAAAATCTTTGTCGGCAATAAAATTTTAAAAGTAGAATAGAGGCGCAATGATTCTCTGTGATATTGGCAATACCTTTTTGCATTTTTATTATCGCGGTAGAATCTGGAAAGAGGAGAAAAACAAACTAACTCCAAAAGACTCTAAAGAGCTCATTATGTATATTAGCGTCAATGAAGATTCTACCAATGCCTTACTCTACGCACACCCTCGCTGTTTTGATTTGACGCCTTATGTCAATATTGATACGACTTACAAAGGCTTAGGGATTGACAGAATCGCGGCTTGCAAGGCTATCAATGATGGCGTTATTGTAGATGCAGGAAGTGCTCTCACCATAGATGTAATGCAGCAAGGCATTCACTTAGGAGGCTTTATTATGCCCGGAATCACACAATATCGCAAAATGTTTAGCAGTATTTCTGTATTAGATTGTGAGATGAATTTGGGTGTAGATTTGAATACCTTTCCCCAAAACACAAGAGACGCTGTGAGCTATGGAATGCTAAACTCTATCATTTTAATGCTCAAAAACACCTCTAAAAACAAAAAAATCCATTTCACAGGTGGTGATGGCAAATTTCTTTCAAGATTCTTTAAAGATTGTTTTTATGATGACTTACTTGTCTTTAAAGGAATGCAAAAAGCCATTAATGAGAACTTCACCTCACAAGGAATTTATGTATGATAAAGGTTGCATTGCCTAAAGGTAGAATTGCGGAACAAACACTTGCGATTTTTGAAAAATTCGTGGGTGCGCCGCTTCATTTTGAAGACCGCAAACTCATCTTAACCAAAGGCAATTTTGAATTTATGCTCGTGCGCAATCAAGATGTGCCCGTCTATGTGGAACGAGGAGCTGCGGATATTGGTGTGGTGGGATTAGATGTTTTAGAAGAGCAGCAAAGCTCGCTTGTGCGTCTGCTAGACTTGGGGTTTGGCAAATGCAAAATCGCGATTGGCTCTCCCAATCATTACACATTAGACTTTTCTAACCCAAACCTAAGAATCGCAACGAAAATGGTTAATATTACCAAAAGTTTTTTTGCCAAAAAGGCTATCACTGTAGAGATTATCAAGCTCTATGGTTCTATTGAGCTAGCTCCTCTTGTGGGTATGGCAGACGCAATCGTGGATTTAGTAGAAACAGGCGATACAATGCGCCAAAACAATCTCAAAATTGACGAAACCATTATGGAAATCAGTGCTTACTTGGTGGCAAATCCCAATAGCTTTTATGCACAAAAGCTTGAGATTTTAAAGATTCAAAATTATTTCAAAACACAAATCCAATCTTAAATAAAGGAGTTAAAATGGGACAAACAATGACAGAAAAAATCTTTTCAGACCATATTGGCAAAGCCGTTTATGCAGGAGAAATCGTTGATTCTCCTATTGATATGATTATTGGTAATGACATTACGACACCCCTTTCCATTCACGCTTATGAAGAAAGCGGAGCGCAAAAGCTTGCAAATCCCGATGGATTCTGCATAGTGATGGACCACTACATTCCCGCAAAAGACATTGCGAGTGCGAATCAAGCGCGAATCAGTCGGGACTTCGCCAAAAAACACCAACTCAAATATTATTTTGACGAAAGAGATATGGGGATTGAACACGCCCTACTTCCAGAAAAAGGCTTAGTTGTCAGTGGAGATGTCATCATCGGAGCGGATTCTCATACCTGCACACACGGGGCTTTAGGCGCATTTAGCACAGGTATGGGAAGCACCGATTTGGCTTATGCTATGATTACAGGCAAAAATTGGTTTAAAGTCCCAAGCGCAATCAAAGTAGAGTTTGTAGGCAAACCCGCACAACATATCTATGGCAAAGACTTAATCCTAGAAATTATCCGCCAAATTGGCGTAGATGGTGCTTTATACCAAACACTTGAATTTTGTGGCGAGGGAATCGCATATCTCTCTATGGACGATAGATTTTCGCTTTGTAATATGGTGATTGAGGCGGGAGCAAAAAATGGAATCATTGCTCCGGATTCTATCACACGTGAGTTTTTAGCAAGTCGTCCGAGCTTGCGCGCGAAACCAAAAGAATTTTTCTCTGACGCGGATGCGCATTATACACGCACGCTCACGATTGATATTAGCAAATTAGAGCCTCTTGTCGCCTATCCCTATCTCCCGAGCAATGGCAAAAGCATTTCCCAAGCCGTCAAAGACGACTTAAAAATTGACCAAGTTTTCATTGGTAGTTGTACCAATGGTCGCTTGAGTGATTTAAGAATCGCAAGTGAGATTCTAAAGGGCAATAAGGTTCATTCCGATGTCCGCCTCATTATTACACCGGGCACACAACAAATCTACAAAGAAGCGCATAAATTAGGTTATATTGACGCTCTACTAGAAGCGGGTGCGCTGATTTCAAACCCAACTTGTGGTGCGTGCCTCGGTGGATATATGGGAATCTTGGGAGACAAGGAACGTTGTGTCTCTACCACGAATCGTAACTTTGTGGGTAGAATGGGCGCACGAAATTCTGAAGTCTATCTTGCAAATTCCGCCGTGGCTGCCAAAAGTGCTATTGTAGGCAAAATTGCCGACCCTAGACTTTGAGATTCCACAAATAAACCTTTGGTTGCGGTAATCCATTCTCATCGTCATTGCGAAGCCTTTGTAAAAGGCTGTGGCAATTTATAAGCAGATTCTACTCTTTTGTCATTGCAAGCCGATTTATCGGCGTAGCAATCTATAATTTTAGATACAGAAACTTTTACAATAGAATCTTAAAATTTAAAGACGAGATTTTAGATTATGGTTTGCTTCGTCATTCCATTCCTCGCAATGACAAATGGAGAATCGCAAAGTATACAAGATTATAGATTGCTACAAATACTACATACTCTCGCAAACAAAGCAGCGAAGATTCCAAAATCCATACTACTTCACAAAACAATGCAGTCTCTATGCTTATCGTATAATCTATAGGTTTTACAATCTTAAACCGATACCATAAATACTAAGCAGCATTGCTGGTTTTTGCGATTCTATCGTCTCTCTAATTCCTTTTATCCTGTTCAAAGCCCTCAATATCAACCTTAATAAAACCCACTTCTAACTTATTTTCTCGCACAAACTCATCTAATGTTGTTATAGAAGAAAGACGCTCCCATAAATCTTATTTTTAGGATTTCGTCTTTACTTCCAAGTCCTTGATTAAGAGGATTTTAAATATAGCAGACAAATCCCCCCCCCCCCGCACACTCGCCATATACCTTTCTAATCCTATTAAAGAGCGAGATTCCAAATAGATAGGTCGTACGCAATCTGCTTTAAAAAGAAAAATATCAAGTTTTGGCAAAATATTACCAATTCAAGATAAATTCGCTTCCCTCTCCCTCTTGGCTCTTGCAAACAATCTGAATATGGTAGATTTGACAAATTTGCTTTACAAGGGCAAGCCCAATGCCAAATCCCCCTTGATGCGAATTATCACGATAATAACGTTCAAAAATCCTATCCAAATTCTCTTTTTTGATTCCACAGCCATTATCTTGAATCCTCAAACTCTTTTCTTTTAAACTCACTTTGACAAATCCCCCGCTAGAAGTATATTTCAACGCATTGCCTAGCAAATTATCCACCACTCTCGCGATACGGCTATAATTTGCCTCTAACAAGCTTTTTGCCTCGTTATCTACAAGAATTTCAATATTTTTCTTTTTGAAAAAGGGTTGAAAATAAGCAATACGCTCCTCAATCAATTGCGACATTTCAATCTTCTCAAGATTCAATTCTTTCGCTGCATCAAAGTTATAAAACAACAAATCTTGATAGATTCTCCCTAATATTTGCGCCGCAAACTTAATGCGTTCAAACTTTTGACATTGTGAGGGCGTCAATTCATTAGGCTTGATTCGTTCAATGCTCATCAAAATTACGCTCAAAGGCGTATTAATCTCGTGGGTAGAATCTTTGATAAAAGCATCTAGTGATGAAATTTTTTCGCGCAAAGGCTTCAAAGACAAAGATACCAAAAAATACGCTATGATACCCATTGCAATGAGCACGACAAAAAAACTTCCAAAAATCATTCCCAAAGTCTTATAAATCTCTGTTTGGATTCCATTAGAGAAAAGCACTAAATAAATTCTTCCTTTCGCTGGAGAATCAAAATTTAGTTTCAATTCTTGGTCTAAAAGATACCAAAATGACTTACCAATATGGTGTGTAACCAAAATCATCGTATCGCCCAAAACCACGATTCTATCATTTTTAAAAAATCTCACCGATTCCCCCTGTACATACAGAATCGCGTTGATTTCCTCTTGACTTTTTTCCTCATCTAAAGAGCTAAAGATAATCTCTCCCCTATGTGTTAGCATCATAAAGGGAATCTGAAATTCTTGTGAGGTTTGAGAAAAAAGGCTTTGAATCTCTTGTGTCGTCTCCATTTGTAATTTTTCATAAAGATTCATCACCAATGTATGCGCATTCTCACGCAATATTATCGCTTTGGATTCCAAAATACCCGATTTTTCTTTTTGATACCAACCATAAAAAACAATGCCCAAAAAGACACAACTTGTCAGGACATAAAGTGCGAGAATCTTTAAAGCCGTCCCTCTTGCCTCCATTGCTACATTTTCCTTGTATGTGCGGGCTGATAGCAGTATCCCTCACCGCGCCTTGTCAAAATATTATCCTTGCCAACGATTTGACGCAGATTCTTAATATAGACACGCAAACTCATCTCGCTTGGCTCTTCATCATAGCCCCAAAGAGCAGAATAAATTTGCTCTAAAGGGACAAAATGCCCCTTACTTTGCAATAGAATCTTTAACAATTCCCTTTCTTTAGGTGAAATCTTCACCATTACCCCTTGATGATAGAGAATCTCCTCCGTACAATCAAAGCAATATCCATTTTCAAGTTCAAAAACTTCTAGTTTCTTGCTTCGCTTCAGTTGCGCCTCAATCCTAAGGAGCAATTCGGATAATTCAAAGGGTTTGCGCAAGTAATCATCACAACCGCTTTTGAAGCCAACTTCCAAATCTTTTAGTGAGTTTAGAGCAGTCATAAAGATAGCAGGCGTTTCCTTGCCGCTTTTGCGAATCGCGCATAAGGATTCAAACCCACTCTGTCCCGTAACCATTACATCAAGCAATAAAATATCAAACTTCTCTTCATAAGCCAAATTAGCAGCCTCAATGCCATCGCTCACGCATACTACGGAATATCCCTCTTCCTCTAAACATTCCGCAATGATTTCTTGCAAAGCCATATCATCTTCAAGTAGCAAAATTTTCGCTTTCATTCTTTTCCTTTTATCCGCAAGATTATACCACAAGCAAAGAGTGCGAATCCAATTTCTTTACGTTATAATTTTGCGATTCAAACAAAAAGGCGTGGTATGGAATTAGAAAGAGTCTTGGAATCCTATCCTAAACATTTAAGCAAAATTCACCGCAACCTACCATTCACTTTAGATAAAAAAACCTGCGTATATGGCGCAAGAGGCATTGGCAAGACAGAAGCTATCTTGAATTACTACGCACAGACAGAATTTAACACATTCAAAAAAATGTATTTAAACCTAAACGATTCTAGGCTAAATCCTCATAAAATTTTAGAATCCTTGCCAAGTTTTCTCCAACAAGAAAAGATTGAACTTCTGATTATTGACCATTTTAACCCCTCTCTTTTTTCACCTGCCCTACTAGATTGCATTACCCATACACCACACATTACAATCATTTCGCAATCCCCTTTGACGCATAAGGATTATTCTCTCTTAGAGATTCCGCCTATTACTTTCCAAGAATGGACAAAAATGCGTAAAATGCCTATGGAGGAGAGTTTAAACCTATATCTAAAATTCGGTAATCTACTAGAACATTTAAACGAATACAAGAAAGGAGAATTTTTAAAGATTCTTGCTGGAGATTCTAGTAATTTTTGGATTTTGCAAAATCTTATCTCGCATTTAGGGCAGAAAGTCTCTATTCACCAAATCTTTACCAAACTCAAAAAAGAGGGAAAACTCTCAAAAGACAGATTTTATGAATATTGCAAGGATTTAAATGCAAGCAAAATATTGTTTTGGCTCACGAAATTTGAACACGAATCCACACCCAAAAAATTATACTTTTGGGACTTTACGCTTAAAAACGCTATCTCTTATGAGCGGAATTTTGCCTTATTGTTTGAAAATATGATATTTTTAGAATTGCTCTATCATTTCAAAGAGACAATCTTCTATACCGATAAGCTAGACTTTTATTTGCCCAATCTCTCTATTGGGATTCTTTGTGTGCCTTTCATTCAACCCTCCATTCTTGAAAAACGTTTGTATAAAATTACCAAAGAGCGTGAATTTTGCGATTCGTTTTTAATCCTAACACTCAACCATAAAGAATCGGGCGAGAATTTAGGCACACCTTACCAAATCTTGCCTTTTGGAGAATTTGCCTTGCAGGATTCTCTCCCCAAAATCTCTTAAAGTGTTTTCGCTCAAAAAATAATAAGAATCCTACGATGATAAAATAAAGAAAAAGTAAATTAAAAGAAATCAAGCCCAAAGGCTTGAGGAGAGTTATTTCAGCATAAAACGTCTTAAAGCGTCTTCTACTTCTACCGGATTGGATTTAGAAATAAATTCATCTGCATTCAATGAGCGCGCCATATCTTCATTACTGCTTCCACTCATAGAGGAATTGACGACAACAGGAATCTTAGAGGTGAGCGCATTGGCTTTGATTTGTTTAATAACTTCAAACCCGCTTGCCTCTGGCATTTCCAAGTCTGTAATAATAATCCCGATTTTAGAAATATCTGTCCCGTCAGCGAAAACATAATCTAGTAGTTTTTGCCCATTTACAAAAGACTTATGCTCCACACCGATTTTCTTAAGAATGTTTTGCATTGTTCTAATAACACTTGGAGAATCATCTGCGAGTAAAACTTCTTTGCTAGTGATAATCTGCTTAATCTTATTCATTTCATCGTTTTTCTCGGTTTCAATCCAAGGGAATACATCTACAAGCATTTTTTCAATATCCACTACTTGCACTAAACGTCCGTCAAAATAACGCGTTCTGCTGACGAGTTTGCTATTTAATCCAGAATTACCAATTCCTGCACTTTGTTCAATCTCTGTCCATTTTTTGTTTAGGATTCTATCTGCCTCATAGATTTTTACCCCTACCGTCCATTTAGAAAACTCGCAAATCATAATCACTTCGTCATCGCCGGGACTACGTGTAATTGCATAAGGTTCAAGATTTTTAGATTTATCTCTTGAATCATAATAAAACCATTTACGCAAATCAATCAAAGGAATCGTGAGCTCACGAATTGTAATCAGCCCCTCTACCAACGAGCTTCCCTCGTGAGAAACCACCGTGATTTCTCCACGATATTTGACAACTTCACGGATTTTAAACACATTGACTGCATACAAATCTTTATCTTTTTCAAGCCTAAAGCATAAGAGCTGTAATTCGTTGTTTCTGTGTAGATTGGTTATTTGATCAACATTGGATAAATTTGACATTTCCAAACCTTAAATTTAAAAATTTCCACTATTATAACATAAAGCGCATAAAAGTTTTAAATAGTTTTATAATATTCTCTAAAGGATTCGCATTTTTCAAACAATTCCGCTTGCGTTCCATTGGCGATGATTTTTCCATTTTGGAAAAAATAGATTTTTTGCGCTAATGAGACCGTTGAGAATCTATGAGCAATAATAATCACAATCCTATCCGCAAGCAAATTACTTAATGCTTCCCGAAACTCTTCTTCTGTTTTGTTATCTAATGCACTTGTGGCTTCATCTAAAATTAAAATTTCCGGATTCTTATAAAGCGCACGCGCAATGGCGATTCTCTGACGCTGACCCCCGCTTAAATTTGCGCCAAACTCATTTAACATTGTGTGAATACCATTTGGCAGTGATTCCACATATTCCAAGATTCTCGCTTGCTGCAAAGCAATCTTGACTTTTTCTTCGTCCATTTCACTACCATAAGCAATGTTTTGGGCAATACTATCATTAAAAATAAAAATTCTCTGCGTTACAATCGCGATTTTTGAGCGCAAACTCTCTTGTGTAAATTCCTGAATATTTGTCTCATTAATGCTCACTTCTCCACGATTTGGCTCATAAAGACGCAAGAGCAGATTAACCAACGAGCTTTTACCCCCTCCACTACTACCCACAAGTGCGATACTTTCTCCAAGTTTAATTTCTAAATTAATATTGCTTAACGCTTGCTTTTCTTGGTAGAACAAATCCACATTCTTAAATGCAACTTTTTTTATCTGTTCTTTTAAATTTTTTTCTCCATCTTGGATTCTTGGGCGTCTATTCAGCATTTCAAGGATTCTATCACTTGCAGCAAAAGCGATTTGAATTTTACTATAAAGATTGTTTAATGCCTTAAAAGGTGTATAAATCATAAAAAGCGCGGTTACAAAAGAAAAAAATGCCCCTGCAGTAATCTCATCATCAATGACTTTATATCCACCAATCACAATTACGACTGCAATCGCAATCGCACCTATCGTTTCCATTAAAGGTGAAGTGAGTTCAGAAACCCTCACGGTTTTCATTGAAAGTTTAAACCATTCTTTATTCTGATTTGCAAACTGCTGACACTCTATTTTTTCGCCCGCACTCACCTTGATGAGTTCCACATTATTAAAAATCTCAATGAGTTTAGAGGACAAATCTGCATTTTTCTCTTGTAGTTTTTTAGAATTTTTGCGCATACTCTTTGCGATTCTTGAGATAGGATAGAGAGCCAAAGGCATTACAACAAGTCCATAAAACGCTAATTCTGGGCTTTGGTAAATCGTTACACCAATTAACCCAATGATTGTTAATCCGTGTTTAATTGCATCAACAAAATAGTTTGAAACCGCATTTTGTATCGCACCTACATCGCCTATAACGCGTGAGATGAGTTCTCCCTTGCGATAACGATTAAAAAAATCCATTTCAAAAGTCAAGATTCTGCTTAAAAGAATTTCTTTAATTTGGCGCACAATGTCTTGCCCTATGAAATTCATAAAATAACTCTGAATCCACGCCCCCGAACCTTTAGCAAAATATGCCAATACCACCAAAAAGGGCAGAATCTGAAGCATTGTGGTATCTTTTTGAATAAAAATATCATCTAAAACAGGCTTGACAAGATACGCACTTGCAGCAGTTGAGCCTGCAACTAAAATTGTGCCAATCACAGCATAGAGAAAATATAATTTATAATTTTTGACATAAGGAAAAAAATGTTTAAAAAAATTTTTCAAAAACCAACTCCTTTAATTATTTCTATCAAAAAATAATCGTGTCATAATTGACTTTTGGCTGATATTTAATCGGGGACTCATCGGTATAATAAACCCTCTCGCCCTCTACTATGCGACTTTGCACGCCACTAGGTATTGTGAATTTACGTTCCAATCCGGGGTCAATTTCTAGGATTTTATCAAAAAAGTAAGCAAAGGCTGGTGCGGGTGCGATACCTCCCGTCTCACTATGCCCCATAGGCGTATTATCGTCTTTACCATACCATACAATCGCCTCAATACTAGGGGAGAATCCACAAAACCACGCATCTACATTATCGTTTGTTGTCCCTGTTTTCCCTGCTAATTCAATGCCCTCTACTTTTGCGCGTTTTCCTGTGCCTGCATTCACTGCATTTTGCAAAATATCCACAATCAAAAAACTCTGCTTAGGCTTGCTTAACTCACGCTCTTCACCGCTAAAATACGCTATATCTCCCCGCGTATCTACGATTCTATCTATAAGCATTGGGGTGATGACTTTGCCATAATTTGAAAACACCATAAAGTTTTTTGCCATCTCCAATGGAGAAGCCCCAAAACTCCCTAATGAAATCGTCAAATTTTTCGGCACATTTTCAAACCCATACTCTAAGATTTCGTTATAGATTCTATCAAATCCCACTTCTTCCACAAGATTGATTGTTGCTAAATTCAAGGATTTCGTTAAAGCAGTCTTAAGCGAGATGAAACCGCTCAAAGATTTTGCATAATTTTTGGGTTGCCACTTTTTGCGCACATTCCCCACCCTATACTCATAAGTGCGTGCAATGTCTGGAATCTGATAGTTTTGTGCCAATCCCGAATTGATTGCGCTAAGATATAAAAAGGGCTTAACGCTACTGCCAATTTGTCTTTTACTCTGCGTTGCACGAGAAAAATTACTTTTTTGATAATCCACACCCCCAACGAGTGCAAGAATCTTTCCTGTTTTGTTCTCTAGCACGACAAAAGCACCATTTAATTTTTCTTGTAAATCCTTGTCCTCTTTATGCCGTGATAAAATCTGTTCATAGCCAAAATACAATGCCTCTTGTGCAATGTCTTGATAATCCAAATCAATATTTAAATAAATCTTATAACCTGCGGTTTTTAAGTCCTCTAATCCCACTAACTGCCGCTGCACTTCATCTACCACATAGGGTGCGACATTTTGGGTTAATGTATCATTATAGACTTTAGGCTGCTCACTAAGCCCGGAATCTAGCACTTCTTGGGAAATCCAACCCACTTCATACATTCTTTGCAAGACATTGTTTGCGCGTCCTAAAGAGAAATCATAATTTTTTGTCGGGTCATAAAAACTCGGCGCACGTGGCAAAGAAACTAGCATTGCGATTTCTTTTAGCGTCAAATCTTCCATATTTTTACGAAAATACCCAAGTGCTGCGGTTCTGATTCCATAGAATCCGTGCCCGAAATAAGTATGATTCAAATAAACTTCTAGGATTTTTTCTTTGGTCAAGATTGTCTCTAAACGCAATGCCAAAAGAAATTCTTTAATTTTTCTTTCAATCGTTTTTTCACGCGTCAAAGCGATATTTTTAATCAACTGCTGCGTAATTGTACTTCCGCCCTCTGCATAGCGGGCATTTTTAATGTTTTTAAGCATTGCCCTTGCAATCGCATCAACATTCACACCGGGGTGTTCAAAGAATAAAGTATCCTCAATCGCCAAAAGAGCCTCAACTACGCGCGGAGGAATCTCCTCAAAAGTCGCGTAAAATCTAAATTCTTTATCAAAGATATTTGCAATTAATCGTTCCTGCCTATCAAAGATTTGCGTTGCAATTGGTGGCTGATAATGAACGATTTTATCTGTATCGTTACGAATTTCAGAATAGATTTGCACAACAAAAATCACGATTCCAATAGCAAAAACAATCCCAAAAACAGCTAAGATTCTCAAAAAAATTTTTATAAAACTCGCAAACAAACTCATAAATTCCCTAAAAATAAAAACTTTTAGATTTTAACATAGAAATTCTAAAGACGAGTTTTAAGCAATGCAATTCTGTGTCTGATATTGCGGGTTGTCATTGCAAGCCGATTTATCGGTGTGGCAATCTGTTCTACTATCGCCGTCATTGCGAAGCCTTTGTAAAAGGCTGTGGCAATCTATAATGCTACACTTCAGTAAATCAAACAATGGAATCGTAAAATTAAAGGCAAGATTTTAGATTATGGATTGCTTCGTCATTCGCTTACGCTCATTTCTCGCAATGACAGGATTAGAGAATCACAAGTATGCAAGATTATGGATTGTTTCGGCTAAAGCCTCGCAATGACGCGGTGGAAAATGTCATTGCGAGAATGCGTAGCATTCGTGGCAATCCATATATTGCATAGATTCAGTGTCCTACCTCGTCATTGCGCCCTTCCGCAAGGAATCGTGGCAATCCATCACTTGATAAAAAGGCTAAAGAGGCATTAGAAAGTATAGCGCACTTCTAGTTGCAAACGATTTCTGTCTTCAGAATCGGGAGCTGTTGCGGCTAGTTCTGCACCGCCATTTACACTTTTTGGTGTTACATTTTTATCCCTATCAGTCGTGAGCATCGCATAATACGCACTTAGAGTTAGGTTTTTGTTATATTGCCATCGCACGACAGGAGTGATTTCTTGGAAATCAATATCCCCTCTGTTTGTCCCAAGATATTTCAACTCATTTGTCCCATTGACATATTCAATGCCGACATTAAGATTATCCAAAACATCATAATTCAAGCTAGCATAGAAAACACTCAAGGAATTACCTTCAAGCACTCCGGGCATAGATTGTCCCTCAATTGGCAATGTAGAAATGCTCACACCTGTGGCGTTGTTTTCAAACCAAATTTGCCCTACTTTATTAAAGCTTCCCTCATTATCCAAAGAAACCGCATAGGAATCTTTTGTATTGCCCATATAGCCAAGCTTCAAGGCTAAAGGCACTTCATAGTCGTGGAATCTCACGCCTGCTTCCAAAGTATAGAGATCTGCTCCGCCACGTACTCTTCCGACATAAGCTGCTTGCGCAAGCAGATGTTTAGGATCATTGTCTAAATTCGCAAACGCATATTGCCCTGTGATATGGAAAAGGCTGTTATTGAAGCCTAGTTGCAAAAACATTCCGCTATCTAAAATATCATCAATCTTGAATCCCCAAATCTGCCCCTCAATATTTCCCGCACTCGTTTCATAGTTTGCCAATGCTGCAAATGTGTAGAGTGGCTTAGTGATAGAGCCACCATTGTTTGTTCCTGTCGCAGGATCTACATAGCCTGTTTGGAAATCATCAATACTCCAAGAATCAAACGCCCCACCGACAAATGTCCAATGCTCCAAATCCGAATTGACTGCCAAAATCCCTGTTCCTCTATCATCTAGCGGGTCGTTTAGCGGAGTAGTAAGAATCATTTTACCTACTTTGACCGTTGTATTGGTAAAGTCTGGAGTAATGACGGCATTAAACTCTCCTACACCGAAGCTGCTATCTTTACCCGAACCTAGTCCTTTGCCTAAACCCGGAAAATCATTCCCGTGATTCACATTTTGCTCTGGGTTATGGTAGCGCACGCTTAGATTCATAGACACTGCGTCCATTACGGGAGTTTTGAACAATGCCTCCGCACGCCATTGGTGTCTTGCAGCACCTTTATCCGCATTGTTTTTGACATAGTTTCTATCGGTATATCTATCATCTCTGTAACGATAACGCAACATACCGCTGACATCTACGCCCTTGATTGCTTCTTCTAAATCCTGCGCACTTGCAGAGCTTGCGATTCCGCATACTGCGATACAGGCTGCTAAACTAAGTTTTACAAATTTCATTTTGACTCCTTGTTATTGTTAAAGGGTGTGAATTTACTTAAAATTTACTTAAAATTTACTTAAAATTTACGCTTAGGGGGCATCAAAGTAATGGCAATTCGCTTTGACTTTAAATTAAATAAGAAAAAGCGCGAGAGGAACTAGAAGCGGAAGCAAAAAATCTAAAAATCACATTTTATTCTTTTTCCTTTTCAAGTTTATTAATTTCTTTCAAAAATTGTTTCTTGTATTTTTAATCTCAAAATAAAATTCTAATTAACTCATTGCAATATAGCAAGCAGTAAAGAAGTAACAAAAGCCGAACACTGCCGCACTTATCATTAAAATCTCCATTACAACTCTCCTATCTCTTTGATTAATTTCTTAATTTTTACTTGCAATATTATAATACCTATTCTAAGCACTATAACAGCAAAATAAGGTAACAATTAATAAAAGTGCATTGTGGATTCATTGCTTTTTGTAAAAATAAAAGCAATTAGAGCAAGCAAAGAAGTAACTGCATAGTTACGCCAAGTCTTTAGGTCGTCAAGTTCTGCTTTCTTTTTGTCTAATTTACTCATATAGAGATTATATCGCAAGACTAATTAATTTTAATCTGAAAATGCTATAATTCTACTAATAAAGGATACAAGCTATCCGCCACTTATTTCTAAGTGTCTGCTTGTAAGGGATTCCACCCCTTAATCCAAAGAAACAACCTGCGCTAAATCACAAACAAAACAAATGACAATACAAAAACTACTACGAAAGAGCTAATACATTTCAAAGCAAATCTTAACAAAACATAATTTAGCACATCTTGCTAAAACCCTAGCGGATATGGAACAGAGGCTAAAAGCAAAAAGTAGAGTAGAACTAGAAAAAAAGAGAAAAAGATGTTTTTGAAAGATTCAAAATGATTTTTGAGTATTAAGAAAGTATCAATAACAGATTTAATTTACAATGTTATTTTAAGTTTAGTTTAAATTTGAGTGATTTTTTGCTTTGCGATTCTTTTTTATTTCTTTTAAAGAGCTTGTAGAAGCGTATTTATTGCATAAATTAACAACAGAATTGCAAAATGTAAGAAAAGGTGAAATTATAGATTATGGATTGCTTCACTTACGCTTATAATGACGCATGGAAAGCTTTCATAAGCGCATAAGGAGAGATTAAAGCGCAAAATACTTCGCTTCCTTTTGTGGCACAATCAAAGCGGAGGTCGTAGCCTCTGGCGTCATTTGATAAGTTTGACTTAAAGTTATGCCAAATTCCTCTGGATTCAAAAGCCTAAACAGCCCCTCACTCAATGCCAAATCCGGACACGCAGGATAGCCAAAGGAGTATCGCTGCCCGCATTGAGAATCTAGCCCAAGCTCTCTACGAACCCGAATATGCACAAAATCTGCTAATGCTTCTGCTAAATCCATACCCAAAGCATGCACTAAATAATATTTATGGTATTGGGATTCTTGGTATAACTGCTGCTCAAAAGGCGCGAGTTTGTGTCCGCTTGAGACTAAATGCAATGCGCAAATATCGCCTTTGGGATTGAAATAATCCGCAAGACACAAATAAGGCACTTTACGACTTCTTGGAAACAAAAATTCTTCTCTTTTGCTAAAGGTAGAATCCGTGCTTAACTCCAAAATCAAGCCCTCTTCTAAATTCTCTGGCTTCTTTGTGCGCGTGTGGAAATATCCATAAAGCACAATAGGCGCAAAGATTCCTTGCGTGATTAATTCTTGCTTGAGCGTCTCAAACATCGGCTCTAATTCGCGTCTCTTTAACTCCAAATATTCGTCTTTCTTGAGTTTGCTATAACCCCAACGATGCTTAAACAACAAGTCTTTATCAAGAAGTCCGAAGACTTCCTCTATCTCTTTTTCGTTTAAAGACAAGACTTTGCGCCCCAAAAATGGCACTTGATAAGTAGGATATTCAAAGCTTAATTCACATTGTGTCGGCAAGGGTTTAGAATCTTGCACGCTTGTTTTTGCGAGTTTTTGGGCTAAACGCGATTCCTTGCGACTTTCTGCCTCACTCGCCTTTGAATGCGCCCTCTGGCTTGGCAAAGTCAAATCGCTAAAGTCTCCACTCTGAATGATTTGCATTGCCGCCACACTATCAAAGGCGTCTTTACAATAGAAAATAATGCCATCATAATTTGGCTTGCAGTATTCCTCTACAAAATTCCGATTAAGTGCCGCACCGCCGAGCATAATAGGAATCGTGATTCCACGATTTTTAAGCTCCTCTAAGTTTTCTTTCATCACCAAAGTAGATTTGACGAGCAAGCCACTCATTCCGATACAATCTACCTTTCTTGATTCTATGACTTCCAAAAACCGCTCTAATTCCGCCTTGATTCCGATATTAATCACTTCAAAACCATTATTGCTTAAGATAATATCTACTAAATTTTTACCCACATCATGCACATCACCTTTGACCGTGCCAAGCACAATGGTTGTTTTATGCTTGCTTTGTTTTTTGGGTAAAAATTCATTGAGGTAATCTACACTCTTTTTCATCACCTCCGCACTCTGTAAGACAAAAGGCAGCTGCATTTCACCCTTGCCAAACTTCTCGCCTACGACTTTCATCGCGTCAATTAGAATCTCATTGATAATTCTTTCAGGAGAAATGCTTTCTTTTGCTAGGGGCAGAAGTTTTTGCATTGCAGTCAAATCACCATTAATTAAGTATTTAGCGATTCTTTCTTCCTTGCTTAAATTCTCCTCCTCTTTTGTGCTTTGCAACTGCATACCTGCTTTGGATTCAAAATGCTTAATAAACGCATAAAGAGGCTCACTTGTGCGGGAATCGTTAAAAATCAAATCCTCGCAAACTTGAATGTCCTCTTTCTCCATTTGCGCATACGGAATCAAATGCGCGACATTTACAATTGCAGTGCTTAAACCGCTTAAAATAGCGTGGTGCAAGAAGACAGAGTTTAAGCAAATTCTCCCCTCTTTGCTCAAGCCAAAGGAGATATTAGAAAGCCCTAAAGTGCTTCCGGCTTTAGGATAAAGCCTGTGTAGTTCTTGAATCGCTTTGAGCGTCTCTATCCCTGCGGTGAAATATTCCTCATCTCCGCTCCCAATCGTAAAGGTAAGCGTATCAAAAATAATATCCTCTTCCCGCAGTTTATGCACATTTACAGCGCGTTCCATCATTCTTTTAGCACATTCAACTTTGCGCGCAAAAGTCTTGCACATTCCTTGTTCGTCAATGCTCAAACACACAAGCACCGCACCAAATTTTTTTGCTAGTTTCGCGACTTTATCAAACTTCTCTACGCCGTCTTCTAGGTTAGCAGAATTAATAATAGGGCGTCCGCCGATGAGTTTTAAGGCGATTTCTAACGCACTAACTTGCGTGGAATCTGGCATTAGAGGCAAGGGAATATGAGTTGCATAACGCGTAATGAGTTCTCGCATATCACGACTTTCATCTCTCCCTGCAAACGCTACGCTAACATCTAGGCAATGCGCCCCACTACGCACTTGAGCACTTCCGACACCCAATGCCCCTTCATAATCTTCGGCGAGTAGTAACTCACGAAACGCCTTAGAACCTGTGGCATTAGACCTTTCACCAATGAGCAGTGGAGCGGGCTCTTGCTTGAGCTCTAACGCGCCAAAAAGCGAAGCGATGCTCGGCTGATAATTCCCCTTTGGTGGCAAGGGAATCGCATTTTTTGTTTTCTGCACAAGCAATCTAATATGCTCTGGCGTCGTCCCGCAACAACCCCCAAGCAATGCCACTCCGGGAATCTCTAAGAATCCCTTTTCAATCTCGCTAAACTCCTCTGCCTCCATAGGATAGAAAGTTACACCCCCACGATTGCTTGGCAAACCCGCATTGGTATGGATTGAAATAGGGAATTTACACACTTCGCTTAGATGAAGCAGATGCTTGCGCGCCAAATCCGGTCCAAGCCCGCAATTCATTCCCAAAGAAAGCAGTGAAAAAGGCTCTAAAATATGAAAAAGCGTGGTAATGTCTGTGCCGATTAGCATTGCTCCATTGGTTTCAATCGTAACAGACACCATTATAGGAATCTCTGGAGCAATTGCCTCACACGCGTGCAAAGCGGCTTTGATTTGTAAAGGGTCTTGTGCAGTCTCTAGCAAGACAATATCCGCGTTTGCTTCTCTAAATCCCTCTACACATTGACAATATCCTTCAAACATTGTTTCATAATCAATATGCCCCAAACTTGGTAATTTTGTGCCCGGTCCTAAAGAAGCCGCGACAAAAAGCGCGTCCTGCTGATTTTCTAGCGCATTTTTGCGGTAGGATTCCATACAATCTTTTGCGAGCTGAACTCCACGTATTGCAATTTCTTTGCATTGGGATTCTAATCCATACTCCGCCAATACCCAAGGCATTACGCCAAAAGTATTGGTTTTAAGGATATTCGCTCCTGCTTGTAAATAGCTCGTGTGAATCCCTGCAATCACCTCCGAAGCATAGAGATTGAGAGCTTCGGAGCAGCCCTCTAGCTTCTCACCTCGTGCGTTTTCTCCCCAAGTGGGAATGGCTTGCTTTTGAATCTCTGTGCCCATTGCGCCATCAAGAATCAAGACGCGTTTTTTTAATAGTTCTTGAATGCTCAATTTAACGCCTTTTTGTCGCACGACTTAACCATAACCAAAGCCCACCCAACAAGACAACCAAAAACACAGGAGCTAAGGCGGGATAATCCCCTATGAGCTCAAAACCTTTGATGAGGATTCCACCCGAAAAATATCCCAAAACCCCGATGCTTACACTCCAAATCACCGCACCAATCGCATTATAAAGGTTAAATTTCACCAAAGAATAAGAGGTTAGTGCAACCGCAAGCGGCACGAGGGTTTTAAACCCATAAATATATTTTTTGATAACTAAAATCACCGAACCATACTTGCGCATAAGCAAATGCACTAAGGCAAGTTTGCGCCGATGTGTCGCAAGATAGGGCTGCATCATTGCCTTTTGATAACGCGCAAGATAAAAAAGCAACCAATCACCCAAAAAATTTGCCACACCGGCTACTAAGATACTAAGGCTCAAATCCATTTTCCCCGCAAAGCTCAAAATGCTTGCACCCACGAGCGCAATAAATCCTCCCCCTAAGGAATATAAAAATAAAATCGCATAGCCATATTTCGCAATTAAATCTATTGTTTCTTGCATATCTGTCCTTAAGTTCTAGCAATCAGGAATAAAACTTTAGCAAAATTTTTCTTTTTTGTAGTAGATTCTGCTTATTTTTATGGCTTTAAAAAACAAAAATACAAAATCTTATCCTTTAAGATTCCATTAATTAGTTTGATGAATATATTAAGATTATGGATTGCTTCGCTTTTGCAGTCCTCGCAAGGACGCACTACTTTTGCGCTTTTAGAGTTAAAAACGAAAGTTTTTATTCAATCATAATTAAACAAAAACTTTGTAGAATTGCGCAAATTTTATTCTCAAGGATTCATCTTATGGAAAAACCTGTGGCTAGCAAAGAAGCAATTAAGCAATTTTTTGATTTTTGTAAAGAAAATGAAGTAGAGTTTATTGACTTCCGCGTTACAGACATCAAAGGCGTTTGGCATCATTTTTCTTTCAGTGCAAGCTCTATTGATGAAAGTAGTTTTGAGGGGATTCCATTTGATGGAAGCTCTTTTCCTGCGTGGCAACCCGTAAATAAATCAGATATGATTCTAATCCCAGACCCTGTGCGTTATTTCATTGACCCTTTTACTGCGGATACGACGGTGGTAGTGTTTTGTGATGTGTGGGATATTTATGAAAACAAACCTTACGACAAATGCCCACGTAGCATTGTCAAACGCGCGGTAAAACACCTACAAACAAGCGGAATCGGGGATATAGCTTATTTTGGTCCTGAAAATGAATTTTTTATCTTTGATTCTATTAAGATGAAAGATTCTGTAAATTGTCAATATTATGAAATTGATACCGAAGAGGGAGAATGGAATCGCTCTAAAGAATATGAGGGGGTGAATCTTGGACATCGTCCGGGCACAAAAGGAGGCTATTTTCCTGTCGCACCGGTGGATTCTATGGTAGATTTACGCGCAGAAATTGTCAAAGTGCTAAACCAAGTAGGCTTGGAGACTTTTATCGTGCATCACGAAGTGGCGCAAGGGCAAGGCGAAGTGGGGATAAAATTTGGAGATATGCTAGAGGCAGCAGACAATGTCCAAAAGCTCAAATATGTCGTCAAAATGGTTGCCCACCTTAATGGCAAAACAGCGACTTTTATGCCAAAACCACTTTATGGCGATAATGGAAGCGGAATGCACACGCATATCAGCATTTGGAAAAATGGAAAAAATCTTTTCGCAGGAGACGCTTATGAGGGCTTAAGCGAAATGGCAATGCACTTCTTGGGCGGTGTCTTGAAACACGCAAGAAGCATTGCAGCTTTTACCAATGCCTCCACTAACTCCTACAAGCGATTGATTCCGGGGTTTGAAGCACCAAGCATTTTAACTTACTCCGCACAGAATCGCAGTGCAAGCATTAGGATTCCTTATAATAGCGGAGAAAAAGCAAAAAGAATGGAATTTCGCTTCCCCGATAGCTCAAGCAATCCCTACCTAGCCTTTGCAGCACTTCTAATGGGTGGCTTAGATGGAATCATCAATAAAACAAACCCCGGTGCTCCTATGGAAGTGAATCTCTTTGAACTCACCCTAGATGAGATTCGTGAAAAAGGCATTAAACAACTTCCACACACTCTAAGAAGTGCGATAGAAGAAATGCTATTGGATAAAGAATTTTTCAAAGCAGGCAAAGTCTTCACTGAAGATTTCATTCAGACTTACAAGCAATACAAATTTGAAACCGAAATTTGGCCCTGGGAAGCACGTCCGCATCCTTTTGAATTTATCACAACTTATAGCTGCTAAGATAATCTTGAATATGGCTTGCAATTCTGTTAAATTGCAAGCCACAACACCAATCAAAATCATCGCGATAAAGATTTCATCATAAACTTTTCCTATCAAGTCAATTTTATTTTAAAATATCTAAAATTTTGTTATAATAAAAAATTCTATCATTTTAATTTTTAGGGATTTAATATGGAGTCTTCAACCATCAAACTTCTAAGTAACTATATGCCAATGGTTCAACGTTATGAATCTCAATTTGCGTCATTCAACAACCTACTTAGCAAAACGACATTAACAGGAAAAATCAGCTCACTTGATATTGCGGAAAACCTCTTTACTTATATGGAAGAGACGCAAGAAAAGTTTGAAAATCTTCAAGATAAACTCATTGAAACCATATTAGAGCAAAACTTTTTCAATTCCTATGAAGAGGCGGACACTTCAGTCAAAATTGTTTCTGAAATTTTAAAATTCTATTTTCATAATCGCCACGAAGACATTTTGCAACTCGCAAACAGCAGGCATTTACTAAACTTATGCCTAGAATTTGATTCCCATAAAGGTAAAGACCCAGAAAAATCCAAAGCAGCCTTAGAAACGATTACCTCTTATCTTAAAAAATTTGGTTCTAATAGTACATTATATAAAGATATATTGCTTTATGAAAATGATGGTTCGCTTTTGCAAACGATTGATTTAGGACAAAAATACGCTATTGCCTATAAAACCAAATTAGCATCTGTCCTCGAAGCGCACAAGTTGGAAAGCTATGGAGAATTTTACCAAAAGGTTGATTTCTATAACACCAAAGAACAAGAGCAAGAAAGAACAGAATTTTTCTTTGTCGTGCCTTTGCGCCAAAGCAAAGAGCAAGCACCCATTATCACATTGGTTTTAGTTATTAATTTTCAAGAAGAATACAAAACAATCCTTGAAAGTTTCCCCTATCGTTTGCCACAATCCAACCTTATTATCATTGATTCTAAAAATCATATTTTGTTTTCCGATAATACGCGTGTATTTCCAAATGGGCAATTACTCAATCTTGCAGAGCACAAAGACTATACCTTTTTAGAATATCGTTCTAAAGCTTGTATGGTTGCATTACGAGAAATTGGAAACATAGGCGGCTTTACAAGCATTGCTGAACAATGGCGTATTTGTAGAATCGTGCCGCTTTACATTGCGTTTGACACCAAAAAACAAACCAATCATAAAATTGACCCCTTTTTATTGGAAAATTCTTTATTGGTTACAAAAGACTTGGATATGGTGATTGCAGAAAGCGAGAATATCAACGAGGAATTGGGAGATGTTGTTATTAATGGTGAAATCATTGCGTCTAAAAGCCACTCCTATGCGCTCAATCCGATTCTAAACAATATCCGAATCCTAAGCGAAGAAATGAATACACTCTGTGTCCAATCTACAGAAGAGCTACAAAAAGGAATTTATAATGCGCTCTTTAATGTCATTAGCTATTATTCTCAATACTCTGTGCTAATGATGGATAGCCTCTTTAAAGAATGCGGCAAGGATTCCAATTGGATAAAAAACGAAACAGAATTTAAAGCTTATTTGAGCGAACACGCACAAGGGAATCTCACACCTGAAACACTTACAAACACAAAAACACTTTTAGAGCATTTAAAAGAAACATTTAGAAACTTTTATAATATCATTTTGTTTGATAAAGAGGGTAATACCTTGCAAAACGCTTTAGACGATGCACAATATAATGCAAAAAAAGTTAGCATTATTGACCGCCTTAGTAGCAATACTGATAACCTCATCACCTCAAACTATGAACCCACAATCTTCTATGACAACAAAAAAACATTCCTTTTCTATAATGTTATCAAAGGGGAAAATAATCGCTTCTTGGGTGGTTTGCTTTATGTTTTGGATTCCAATAAAATTCAAGAATTTTTAACTAATGCTTTGCCTAAAGAAGATTCTGCGGTTTTATCAGATAAAAGTGAAATCTTTGGCGTTGCATTTGATAGTCAAAAAAATATCCTAGCAACTACAAAAGAGGATTTTAATTTTGAAAACTATAATTTAACTGAAAAATTTGACTTCAAAAATTTAAAAAGTTTCAAAAAAATTATTCCGATTGGACAAAAACATTATTTGATTTGTAGCGAAGTATGTAACCCTGCCCAAAGTGCTTTTACCGAATACACAAAACGTTCGCTTTATGTAATGATTTTTGTTGCAGTTAAAGAACAAGTTGAAGAATATCCACAAGTCGCACAACAACCCGCAGCAGAAGCTCCTAAAGACCAATAATTAGCGAGATTCTATCTCGCAATCTTAATCAATCTTTAGCACTGCTAAGAAAGCTTCTTGTGGCAAAGCAACTTTACCAATAGCTTTCATACGTTTTTTGCCTTCCTTTTGCTTTTCTAGTAGCTTGCGCTTACGCGTAATATCCCCTCCATAGCATTTTGCTGTAACATTCTTACCCATTGACTTGACGGTCTCGCGCGCAATGATTTTATTGCCTATGCTTGCTTGAATCGCCACTTCAAAGAGCTGACGCGGAATCATCTCTTTCATTGCCTCCACCAATTCCTTACCGCGTTCATAGGCTTTGGATTTTGGCACAATGATACTAAGCGCATCTACAATCTCATTAGCAACACGAATATCCAGCTTCACCAAATCCCCCTCTTGATAATCAATAGGTTCATAATCAAAACTCGCATAGCCTTTGGTGCAAGATTTTAATTTATCATAAAAGTCCATTACGATTTCATTTGTTGGAATCCAATACTCTAGCAAAACACGCGTTTCTTGCAAATATTCCATTTTCTTTTGGATTCCACGTCTTTTGTTTAGAAGCGTAATGATATTGCCTAAAAATTCGCTAGGGACAATAATCGTTGCACGTACATAAGGCTCTTTAATCTGTGCGATTTTTTGTTCTGGTGGCAATTCACTTGGATTTTGAATATAAACAATCTCACCATTGGTTTGACTCACTTCATAAACAACCGTTGGTGCAGTCGCAATCAAATCAAGCCCAAACTCGCGTTCTAGCCGTTCCTTGACTACTTCCATATGCAAAAGACCCAAAAACCCAATGCGGAATCCAAAACCCAATGCGACAGAAGTTTCAGGCTCATAAGTGAGGCTAGAATCATTCAGCTTTAATTTGTCTAGTGCATCACGTAAATCTTCAAACTTGTCTGTATCAATCGGATAAATCCCTGCAAATACAAAAGGTTTTGCCGGCTCAAATCCAGCCACAGGCTCTTTTGTGCGCACCTTAAAGTCTGTCATCGTGTCGCCCACTGCAATATCTGTTACATTTTTAAGCCCCAAAATCACGATTCCAATCTCTCCGCTTTGAATCACTTTTGTTTTTTCTTGATGCAAAGGGTGAGGATACATCAACCCTAACACCTCGTGATTCTTCCCACTGCCCATAATATAAAGATTCTGCCCCACCTTAATACTTCCTTCAAACACACGCACAAGCGCAAGTGCTCCTAAATAATTATCAAACCAAGAATCATAAATCAATGCCTTAGTGGGAGCATTCACATCGCCACTTGGAGCTGGGATTTTTTCTACAATCGTATTTAATAACTCCGTGATTCCAATGTTTGCCTTGGCACTTACCTGCAAAATATTGGAACAATCCAATCCTATGGTTTGTTCAATCTCACTTGTTACGCGTTCAACATTCGCAGCAGGCAAATCAATTTTGTTTAGCACAGGGATAATCTCAAGGTTATTTTCTAGCGCAATATACACATTTGCAATCGTTTGCGCCTCCACTCCTTGACTTGCATCTACAACAAGCAATGCCCCCTCGCAAGACGCAAGAGAACGCGAAACTTCATAGCTAAAATCCACGTGTCCGGGCGTATCAATGAGATTCAAGATATAATTTTCGCCTTTATAATGGTAGTTTAAACGTACACTTTGAGCTTTGATTGTGATTCCACGTTCTTTTTCAATCTCCATTGTGTCCATTACCTGTGCGCTCATTTCCCGCGCACTAATTGCGCCGCAAGCTTGGATTAAACAATCCGCTAGAGTAGATTTTCCGTGGTCTATATGCGCAATGATAGAGAAATTACGAATCTTTTGTGCCGCGTCCATTAAAATTTAACCTTCAATCATCAATATTAAAGCCAAAATCTTAGCAAATTTACACTTAATATTTTTGGCTATGCTATAATTTGGGCTTTGATTTTTATCTCAAGGCGTTTTATGAAAATTCTTGATTTTTTAACCAAACCGCTAGACTTCATCACTAAATATTTTAAAGCATTGGTATTTTTACTCGTGATTGTTTTGATTTTTATGCCTAAAGACGACTTGCCATTAGAAGACGCAAATGTCGCTAGAATCAATTTATATGGCGCGATTCTACAAAGTGATAGCTTCTTAGAGGAATTAAAAAAACTAGAACAAATTCCAAATCTCAAAGGAATCTTGCTTGTTATTGACTCACCCGGAGGCGCGATTGCCCCAAGTGTAGAAATCTCTGAAACTATTAAACGTATCAATGCAAAAACTCCTATCATCGCCTATGCACAAGGTGTAATGGCAAGTGGAAGCTATCTAGCCGGCGTTTGGGCGGATTCTATTGTAGCCAATCGTGGCGCACTTTTAGGCTCTATTGGCGTGATTATCAATGGAGCAGATATTAGCGAATTAGCGGATAAGTTAGGAATCAAGCCACAAACTCTTAAGGCAGGAATCTATAAGGAAGCGGGCACTTTTATGCGTCCTTGGACAAAAGACGAAGAAACAATGCTCCAAGATTTAGTCTATGAACAATATCAAATGTTTGTAGAGGAAGTCGCGACTGCGCGTAAGATTCCATCACAAAAAGAACCAAATTTCGCACAAGGCAGAATCCTAAGTGCTCAAAGTGCGCTAGAACTTGGTTTGATTGATAAAGTCGGTAATCTTGACGATGCACAAAACTTACTCTTCCAAAAAGCCAATATCACAAACCCCAAATGGCACAAAGAAGAAAAAGATAAAATTGACATTTATTTAGAAAAAATCTTTGGAGAAAATCTCGCACTTGGCGTGCAAAATGGAATCGTGCTTGCGTTAGAACAATTCTCTAAAATTTGGCTAAAGGGAAATGAATGCAAATTATACTAAAGATTCAGACACCAGACCAAAAAGGCTTGATTGCAGAGATTACGCGCGTGATTTTTGAATTAAATTTAAATATCCTCAAAAATGACGAATTTGTAGATAAGGAAAATAATATTTTCTTTATGCGTTCTGAAATAGAGGGAAACTGCGAGATAGAATCCTTAAGGGCGAAAATTTGCTCCCTACTCTCTCCGCAAGCCCATATAGAGGCTTTTGAAGCCAAACGCAAAAAAATCGTAATCCTCTGTACCAAAGAGAATCACTGCTTAGGGGATTTACTGATTCGCTACGATAGCGGCGAGCTTAACGCAGATATTTTGGCAATCATTTCTAATTACACACTCTTAGAGCCATTATGCCACAAGTTTAACCTGCCGTTTTTTTGTATTCCAAGTGAGAATCTTACAAGAGAAGAGCACGAAACAAAGGTATTAGAAGTTCTAGAAAGATTCCCAAGTGATTATATTGTGCTCGCAAAATATATGCGAATCTTAAGTCCAAAATTTGTCCAAAAATTTGAGGGCAAGATTATCAATATCCACCATAGCTTTCTTCCCGCATTCATTGGGGCAAATCCTTACAAACAAGCTTATGAACGTGGCGTGAAAATCATCGGGGCTACGGCGCATTTTGTCAATAACGCACTTGATGAGGGACCTATTATCTATCAAGACATTACCAAAGTAAGCCACGCGATGAGTTGGAAAGAGATGCAAAAAAGCGGACGCGATGTAGAAAAAATCGTGCTCGCTAAAGCACTCAATCTCGCCCTAGAGGAAAAGATTTTCGTTTATAATAATAAAACCATTGTTTTTTGATTCACAAAAGCTAAAAGATTCTAGCTTGGAATCTCAAAACAGGCTCAAACTTTTGCTTTGATTCTGTAATTGTATGTCAGAAAAAATTTCTTTTTCCAAATAAAACCACTCTAAATCAGACGGGATAGACGAATCTCGCAAAGATTGCCCACCACTACTTTCTCCAGCACTTTGTAATGAGCGCGCACTATATCCCGCAATCTCACCACCTTTCATAAAATACGCCGTTATTCCCGCACCAATCCCAGCACCTAGCAAGAATGCATCTGTTTTGGGTGAAATACACCCGCCAAAAAACATTGCAACACACGCGAGGTAACCAAAAATAAACAATTTCTTGAGGGTTTTTTGTTTCATTGTCTGCCTTTTTCTAAAATAGAATTCTGCAATTCTCTAAGCACACTTTATTCCAAAATTGGATAGAATCGCAAAATTCTGACAAAAACAAATAAAAAGGCAAGATTTAGCAATGTTTGGAATGGGATTTTTTGAAATTTTAATGATTGCAGTGGTAGCAATTATTTTTTTAGGACCAGAGAAACTACCCAAAGCCCTAGTGGATATGGCAAAATTCTTTAGAGCTGTCAAAAAAACAATGGACGAAGCAAAGGAAAGCTTAGAACGTGAAGTTAATCTAAGCAAAATCAAAGAAGAAGCCCTTGCTTACAAAAATAGCCTCACGCAAGAAGTCCAAACTCTAAGCAAGGATTTAGAGTTAAAAGAGCTCAATTTAGACCTTGAAGAAAGTCTTTTAGAGCCTAAAAAATCTCCAAATTCAAGTGAGAATCCTATACAAACCCCCATTTCCACACAAAATCTACAAGATTCTGCACCCCAAGCAGATTCCACACTCGCAGAATCTCATACTAATGCGTCATCAAAAAGAGAAATTCAACTCCATAAAAACGACAAGACCACTTTGAGTTTTGGTGCAAATCTCACACCCTCGCAAACTCAAGAAGCCCAAAATGACGCATCCCAATCTAGTTCAAAGCCTAAGGAATAAAAATGTTTGAAGACTTAAAGCCCCATATTCAAGATTTACGCAAATGCCTGATTCGTATCACACTTGCGATTCTCATTACTTTTCTTGCTTCTTTTTATTTTTGGGAATTTATCTTAGATTGGATGGTTGCCCCTCTTAGCACTGCACTGCCAAATGGACGCGAAAGCGTAATCTTTACACAAGTAGGAGAAGCATTTTTTACAGCTATTAAAGTCGCATTCTTTAGTGGATTTATTTTTGCTTTGCCTGTGATTTTTTGGCAAATTTGGGCTTTTGTCGCACCGGGATTATACGATAATGAAAAAAAACTCGTTTTGCCCTTTGTCATCTTTGGGACTTTTTTCTTTTTATGTGGTTGCGCCTTTGCTTATTATATCGCCTTTCCCATTGGCTTTGGGTATCTCATTAACTTCGGCTCTCAACTCTTTACCGCACTTCCTAGCATTGGGGAATATGTGAGCTTCTTTGCTAAACTAATGGTTGGTTTTGGAATCTCTTTTGAACTGCCTGTGGTTACATTTTTTCTCGCCAAAATTGGACTTATTACAGATAGAACGCTAAAGGAATATTTCAAATATGCCATTGTGTTTATTTTTATCCTCGCGGCAATCCTCACTCCGCCTGATGTGCTTTCCCAATTTTTAATGGCGATTCCGCTTGTCTTGCTCTATGGATTGTCTATTTTCATCGCCAAAGTCGTGAATCCCTACCAAGCACCAGAAACCGATGAGGAGACAACAGAATAAATGCGTGAATTGCAATTGAGTAGCTATGACTACATTCTCCCAAAAGAGCGCATTGCCACACACCCCATATTCCCAAAAGAAGCAGCGAAATTATTGGTTTATGAGCGCGCAACCCACAAAATCACACACACAACTTTCAAGGAATTTGCGCAATTTCTCCCACGAGAAACTTTACTTGTGTTTAACAATACCAAAGTTTTGCCCGCAAGGCTCTATGGGACAAAAATCGTGCAAGATTCCAAAACACCTTATGGGAATGGTGCAAAAATTGAAGCACTTTTTCATAAAGAAATTGCTCCCAATGTTTATTTAATGCAATTCAAAGGACGCTTGAAAGTAGGACATTGGGTAGCTTTTGAGGGAGGGATTGTCGCGAGAATCCTTAAAAGCAATCCAAGTGATGCGCTTGGTGTGGGGTTCAAAGAAGCAGAGTTTTTTAAGATTCCCAATCTGCAAACTAATGCAAATCCCTCTTTGGATTCCTTAAAAGAACCTTTAAGTCGTCAGGAATTTTTTAACTTTTTAGAACATTTTGGACACATTCCCTTGCCCCCTTATATCAAGCGACACGACACGCAAGCGGATAAAAACGACTATCAAAGCGTGTTTGCCAAACATCTAGGAGCGATTGCCGCCCCTACTGCCTCCTTGCATTTCACCAAAGAGGCATATCAAAACCTTAAAGCACACTTCCAAAGCACAGAAATAACGCTCCATGTGGGTGCTGGAACTTTTGTAGGAGTGAGCGCAGAAAACATTTTAGAACACAAAATGCACAAGGAACATTTCTTTCTTTCGCAAGATTCCGCCAATAAGATTCAGAATGCCTCCCATATCACCGCGATTGGGACAACTGCTGCACGCACGATTGAAGCATTTGCTAGAAGTGGTGCTCTAAGCGGGGAATGCGATTTGTTTTTGCACCCACAAAACAAACCGCGCAAGACAAATGCGCTTCTTACTAATTTTCATTTGCCAAAGACTACGCTCTTAATGCTTGTGGCGTCTTTTATTGGTTTGGAAACCACCCAGCAGCTCTACCAAGAGGCAATTGCGAGAAATTATCGCTTTTACTCCTATGGAGACGGAATGCTAATCCTATAAGATTCCAAATGAGCTATACTTTACAAAACTCACAAATCACATTATTAGAATCTTATGCGAAACTATTATTGCATTGGAATGCTATCCATAGTTTAAGTGGGGCAAAGGATATTCCAAGCATTCAAAAAAACATTCAAGATTCGCTTTATCCTTTGAGTTTAAACGAACTTAAATTAGAAACAAAAACCTGTCTTTTAGATGTTGGTAGTGGCAATGGCTTCCCAAGCATTCCACTTGGAATCGCATTAAATATCCCCGCGATTCTATGCGAACCTAATGCAAAAAAAGCTGCTTTTTTGCAGAATGTTAAAGCGAATTTAAATTTAAAAAACTTTACAATTAAGCGTCAAAAAATAGAATTGCTAAAACTAGAAAGCAAACCGAATCTCATTACTTCAAGGGCGACCTTTAACGTAAAAGAGTTTTTGGAAAAATGCCGTGCGCAAATCACCAAAGAAACGACTATCCTACTCTATAAGGGTTCAAATTTTAAAAATGAGATTCCAAAAGACTTGGAATATATGCACTTTCAGAATGGTTTATTGCATTATCTTATGATTTCAGGGGAGAACTTGAAATGCTGAAATGGTTTTTATTGATTTTATTGCTTGTGGGGATATATCTTCTCTTTTTTCGCAAAAATACCGCCCCAACAAATCATTCCAAATCGCAAGATTCTATTATGCTGGAATGCACGCAATGTGGCACTTATGTTTCTAGCGAAGAAGTCATCATCAAAAATGGAAAATACTATTGCTCTAAAGAATGTGCGGCACTCTAATCAAGGATAAACTATGTTGATTTTAAACCACCCCTCTCTTGAATCCTTAAATATCCTCACGATTCATTCTAAAGAGCAAATCGCCAAAACATTGCCCTCTGATTTTTTGGTGCTTGCTTGCGATTCCTTTCAGCAAACTTTATCTTTAGCGCGTTTTTGTTGCGACAATACTCTTGCCTATGCAAGTCTTGTCAGCAGTGTCAAAGAGGCACTTCTGCTTATCAATTTAAATGTGCGATTCTTACTTTGCAAAGAAATAGACCTTGCGAAAACCTTGCAGAATCTCGCAGAAACTTATCTTTTTGACGCAAAGATTTTATTTTGTATCCAAGAGGAAGAAGAGATTGAAACCATTGCAAAATATGGTATAGACGGGGTGATTTTTGCAAGTCTTTGAATCTTTAGAATCTTTTGCGCCTTTTAACACGCTTGAGCAAAAGGATTTATTGGAATTAAACAAAATCGTAACTTTCAAAACTTTCACTCCTAAGCAAATCGTGCTTTATGAGCAAACAGAAGTGAATGCGTTGTTTTATTGTGTCAAAGGCTTATTGAAGCTCTACAAAGTCAATCGCTTTGAAAACGAAATCTTTTTGGGACTTTTAGAGAATGGATTATTGCTAGATTTGAACTTAGAAAATTGTGGGAAATTCGTTTCTTTTGCTAATATTGAATGTCTGCAAGATTCCCTTATTGCGTGCTTTGATGGCGAGAAGCTAGCCCAAGCCTTAAGGACAAATCCTCGCATTTTGGCTTTATTTTTTAAAGAAACTCTCAAAAAACTCCAACTCTTTGAGGAAGTAATCCAAAAAAACCTCATCTTTGATAGCACAGCTAAGATTGCTTGGAGTCTTTATTTTCATTTGGAGAGTTTTAACACATACAAAAAACAAGAAAATGCAAGTTTTTTAAATATCCAACCCGAAACGCTCTCAAGAACGCTTAAAAAACTTCATCGGGACAATATTATAAGCACCAACAAACAAGGAAAAATTGAAATATTAAACCCACAAAAACTTTACGATATTTTTAAACAGGATTAGCAATGACTATTACAATTCGCCTCATTATACTTGGGATTCTCACTACTTTTTGTATCTCTGTGATGATTTTATCTGTCATCTTTATCAACCGACTTGGAATCCAAGATGGCTATATTATTAATATTGCCGGAAAAGAGCGAATGCTGACACAGAAAATCACAAAAGAAATCTTTATGATAAATTCTCAAAATAGTCAAGACTATACTGCACTCAACTTAGCGATAGAAGAATTTGAAAATAACCTACATATTCTGCGCTTTGGCGATGACACAAAAGACATTAATCCTCCAACCAAACAAGCCATTATCACAAAACTAGAAGCAATCAATACGCGATGGATAGACTTTAAAGCATTGGTAGAAGATTTTAAGGATATTTCTAGCAAGCTTTATGAGGATAGAAAATTTTTAGATGAAAACAATACTAAAATGCTTATTTTATCTGACAATATCGTCAAAGCAATGGTGGAATCCCAAATATCTAGCAACCTGATTGACGATTCTGGACGCCAACGTATGCTCACGCAACGTATGGCATATTTAATGATGCACCATCTCTACATTTGGAATGATAAATCCTATCGTGATTTTAAAGAGAGTTATAATCTCTATGATACGATTATCACAGATTTTTATCAAAATTCCACCTACAAACGCACTCCAAAACTTGCAAAATCCATTCAAGAAGCTTATGAATTTTGGCAAATCTATTCCCAACATATTGACAAGGTATTGGGCTTGCAAGAACATATTGTGAGGGATTTAAAGCAAATCACCACACAAAATACCGCTATTTTAGACGAAATAGACTGGACGGTCAATCTTTATTCGGATATTTCTATTCACTTGCGCACTTATTTAGAAAAATTCCAATATACTGCGGCTTTTATTATGCTTCTGCTTGCACTCTATTCTCTTGACAATCTCTTGCGCATTAAAACACATTTAAAACATTTCCTAAACAAAATACAACTTCTTGCAAGCGGAAAGCTCAATAGTAATCTAGCCGAAACTATTCAACTAGAGGGAGAAAGCGAACTTTCCCAAGCCTCGCAGAATCTCTCACATTTCTTGCAGCAAATAGAATCAACCAAAAAAACTTCCAAACAAGCCATTGATTTGAGCGAACTGATTAATGAGGAAATCACAAACATTAGTGAGGAGATTCGGCATAAACTTGCCTTTGCAAAAATTAGCGAAGAAAGACGCAAGAGCATAGAAAATTCTATCAGCCTAAGCGAAGACATTGCAATCCAATCTAGCGAACAGCTTATCATTACCGCAAGATTGCTTGACAAGCTTCACAGAATCCTAGAAGAAATGGAAAATTGTTGCGAGTAGCCCTATTTTCTCCAAAACCGATTGAAAACTTGAAAATGTCTAGGCTGATAAAGGTTGATAAGATAAGTTGCAAAAACTGCAATACTTCCTCCAATGAGCGTTAAAGCACTTGGAATCTCATCTAAAATAATAAAACTACTCACCAACGCCGTAACAGGAACAAGCAAATTAAACGAGCTTGCTTGCGCTGCCCCTATACGCGCAACTCCTAAATAATAAATACTTGTTCCAATCGCCGTAGATAAGACCGCCACAATAAACATCATCCACCAGAATCTAGGCTCAAAAGTAAAAATATCCAACATTGCCGGTTGAAAGACGAAAATAGGCGAACACAAAAGCACGCTAAAAAATGTAACATAGAAATTAATCGCCACAGGGTGGATTTTGATATTCCGACTTATAAGCGTTAGGATTGCCCAATCCAATGCGCAAAACACAAAAAGTAAATTAAACTTGCCAAAAAGCTGCTGCCAACTCCCTAAGTTTAGCAGACAAAGCCCTGCAAGGATTCCTAAAAATAAGCCTAAGATTTCGTTCTTTTTCATTTTTTTTGTGGAATCTTTTTTAATCTTATAAAGACCAAAAGTCAAAAGATAAGCAAACACAGGAATTAAAGCCTGCACAAGCACACCACTTTTCCCCGCACTACCATAGTTTAAGCCGATAAAATACATCAAAGAATACAAGCCATTGCAAAGAGCAGTTAGTAAGAGAAATTTAAGAGATTGCCTATCAAGACGCAAAGGAATCCTTAAAAAAATCACGATGAAAAAAGAGGCGACAAAAGCGAAAAAGAAACGCCAAAAGGTAACTATATCCGCACTTGCATACTCAACTAATACTTTGCTAGCAGCCCACGAAGTGCCCCAAAAGCTCATTGTTACTACAAGCAAAAAATAAAAAAGATTATTTTTCATTATAATGCTTTTCTAGGTTTTCAAGGCGGATTTCATATTCCTTTTGCATTTTGACCAAATTTGCTGTTGCGGTAATTTGGTTTAATAACACCCAAAGACTAAGTGAGGCAAAAATAATCACGACACAGCAGGCAATTAAAGAAATCTTAATTGCTTTTGTTGCCGTAGCCTGTGCGCGTTCTAAGTTATCTTGTTGTTTTTTATCTTGCATAGCAATCCTTTAAGTTGTTTGAAGTTTTTTAAAATAATGAAAAAGAGCTACAACGAAAGAAAAAATAGACAGAATCATCACAATGCTAGCCCCTGCTTGTAAGTCATAAAAATAAGCTAGCGCGATTCCACATAGCATACAAACCAATGAAATCAAACTCGCTCCTAACATCATTTTTGCAAGAGAAGTTGTAAAGATTTCACTGCAATAAGCCGGTATGCTCAAAAGTGCCACAATGAGGATAATCCCGACTGAACGCATAGAAATCACAATCCCCAATGCAATTAAAATCATCAAAAAGACGCTAAAAAATCTTGTATTAATGCCTTGCAGTTGCGTAAATTCACTATCATAAGAAATTCCCAAAATCACCCGATAGTTAAGCCAAACAAAAACAATTAGAAACAAACCAAAACAAGCCATAAGATAAATATCATTCTCTGTAATGCTCAAAATACTACCAAACAAGTATCCCATAAAATCCTTATTGTAGCCCGGAGTTAATTCCACTAGAATGATACCCAATGCCATACCAAATGCCCATAATGAGCCAATAAGAGAATCCAAACGCTCTTTTGCAAAAAGCAGCATATAGGCTAAAAGAATCGCACAAAATACGCTAAACCCCATTGCCCCAACCAAGATTGGCAAGCCCAAAAACGCTGCGATTCCAACCCCTCCATACACACTATGAGCAATCCCTCCTGCAACAAATACCATACGATTCGTTACAACAAGTGCGCCGATGATTCCACAAATAATACTCGTGCAAAACGCACCCCAAAGAGCATTTTGCACAAAAGTATATCCTAAAAGATCAATCAACTAGCCACTCCAAATTTTCTTCATTTAATTCAAGCTTAATTCTATCCATTTTCACATTAGCATTAAGATATTTTGTAATCTCAAGCATATCAATGAGGGCATTGCGTATGCAGCTTGTCGCACCGGGGCTTGGAGTCATATTAAAGGTAATGCCCTCTCCACTTTGAATCTTTTTCTCACCCAAGATGAGCTTTTTTTGTTTCTTATCAAGCACTTGCGGACGGATTCCACCAAAACCACTAGCATAGGTTAATTCCTCTAAAGTCAGAGAGGGAATAATTTTTTGTGCCTCTTTGATAAAGAATTTTTTACCAATTATTGGGATTTCATACAAGAAATTTCGTAAAATATAATTACGAATCTCACTATCTGAAAACAAATCCCACATAATTTTAGTTGTCGCCGCCTCTCCAAAACCGGAAGTTTTAAAGAAATCTAAATAAGTTCCGGGCTTGAATCTCTCTAGTTTCGGCAAGGAAAGGGCTGTCGGACCTAAGCGATTCTTCCCATTTGCCACGACATCAGGGTCTCCGTGAATTGCTGCAAAGGGCAATTTTGGGTGTTGCACCGTATAGACTTTGCCCCTTAGTTTATCACTTGGGATAAAGAAAAAGCTACCCGCCACAGGCAGACAACCAAGATCCAAACCAAATCCCATATTTTGCGCCAAAAGCAAGGAATGCGCACCCGCATTCACAAGCACAAAAGATGCAGTAATGGGCTCTTTGTCTTTTGCGCGCAATGTATATTTTCCATCTCCTTGCTTGATAATATCTCTCACTTGATAATTAAACTCTGCTTTGTGCTCACCAAATACGCTTTGTTCAATCATATGATGCGCCACAGAACAAAAATTCATTGCACAAAAACTCTTGCGCACTCCAGAAGCTACGACATTTTCTACCCTATCACTCCCGTCTGCCATTTTAATGACATTGGGTTCAATCTCCTTAATGTCCTCTTTGGTAAAAAATTCCAATTCTGGATAAATTTCTTTAAATTCTTGATGACGTTTTTGCATAAATTCTACTTCTTTATCGCCTACACCAATTGCTATTTTTTGATATTCAAAGATACTTTTGTTTTGTAGTTGATGAAAGAGTGCGTAAGAGACTAGCATTTTTGCCGACCTTGCGACCTTTTTCGCTTTTTCAAAGGTATAATTTGTTTCAATATCTCCTGCGTGAATGGTTTGAGAATTGTTATTGCCACTAGAGCTAAGTGATGCGGGCTCGGAATACTTTTCTAGCAAAATCACTCTTTTCAAATCTGTATAATGCGTCAAAACATAAAATAATGCACTTCCAGAAATCCCACCTCCAATAATTGCCACATCATAAGAATTATTCATTTTTACCTCCTAAACTTTAGAGTTCCACAAACCCATAAGCTCCACTTCGCAAAAATGTTCGCTTTCTCTATGAGAATCGCAAGGAACATTCATATTGCTTGGCAAGTTATGTGTCGTAACTTCTTTATTAACATATAAAACTTTTTTTGCGCAACTTAGCAAAACAGATACATCGTGACTAATCATTATGATAGTCTTTTCTTGATTGATTTGTCGCAACAAATCATAGATTTCTTTTTGGTTTTTCTGGTCTATACTTGCGGTGGGTTCATCTAAGATCAAAAGATTCGGATTCCCACACAATGCACGCGCAATCAACACTCTTTGACGTTGCCCTCCAGAAAGTTCTCCCACTTTTTTATACGCATAAGATTCCATATGGAATTGCTTTAATTTCTCCATTGCGATTTCTTTTGCATTTTTGGGCAACAATCCACCAAAAAGTTTTGGTTTTAAAAATCCCATCATCACAACCTCAAGTGCCGTAATAGGGAAATGACGATTTAAAAAAGTATTTTGTGGCACATAACCAATCTGCAAATCTTTACTTTTGATGATTTCGCCACCTGTGGGCTTCAATAATCCGACTAAAAGACGCGCCAATGTGCTTTTGCCACCGCCATTTGGTCCAATGACTGCCCAAAAATCACCTTCACAAATCGTCCAATCCACATTATACAAAATTCGTTCTTTGGTAAAATAAAATTTAACATTTTTGCATTCAATAATTTTTTTGTCATTTTGGATTTGCATTATCAAAATCACTTTCTAAAAACAAATTTCGCATACCATAAATGCGATGAATTAGCAATTTGTCTTGATTGATACCCTGTATATCTTTGCCAATTTCAAGTGGAGTAATTGCAATTTTACCGATAATTTTTCTTCCTTCTTGTGTTTCATTTTGTAGCGTTCTTAATCCCCAAATGTCGTGTAGGATATAAATTTGCCCATCTAGCTGCCCAAGATAAAGCATAATATGTCCCCTCATACCAAACAATGTTCCAAATGGAATCGCATTTTGCAAAATCATTGCTTTCTTTTGCTCTACATTGAAAGCACTCAAATCAAAATACAAATCTTGGGTGTCTTTTGCAGGATTCTGTCGTATTTGCGCTTGTGAATTTCTAGGCAGATAGAATCCAAAATTTCCTAAAATATCTCGCAAAAACATAGAACAATCTCTATTTCCAAACATTCCACCCCAACCATATTTTTCACCTATGATTCCTTGTGCTAAAAAAGCAACCTTTTGACTAGAAAAACTCATCGGGAATTTTGCAAAGGAATCTTGGTCTAATACCACTTGACGCGCATAAGCATATCCGCGAGAATCGCGTAAAAAAATTTGACTTTCGTATTTACTTCTAGTGCTTCCAAGTAGGGGCAAAAGCATACCAATGCGTGCAGATTCTAAATACTCTTGATGATAATTCTTGATGGGTGTTAAGTCTTTTGTAACTACCAAAAAATCTTTTGTCTGCTTCAAATCTCTCACTTGATTATCGTTGAGGATTCCGACATCTAATGTCAAAATCCACCCACTGACAAATCCACTCTCCACAAATGCCCATTTCTTTGAACGCGAATAGTGTGTGATAAGCACAGGAGTGCCCAAATAAATAGAGGAATTTTGCCAATAATCAAAAGGAAATCCCTCCCCCGCCTCGCTTGGGTTGTAGAATCTTGGTTTATTGGTAGGCAAAACGCGTAAATTGGAACTTCGTGTAATAATTGCTGGTTTTTTCACGCTTGGATAAGCGTCCAAATTGGCTTCAAACTCCAACAATTCAATTTCTTTTTTTTGATAAGGTAGTAAATTTTCTCCAAAGCCCAACTTTTGATAGGCTGCATTCAAACTCCACCGCATTTCTTCCACACTATATCTGGGTTGCTTTTCAAAAGGAGAAAAAAATTGTGTCAAATATTCTTGTTTTAGCATTACTTGCTCGGAATGCTTTAAACTTCGTGATTCTTTGACAAAAGGCTCTAAATCTTGCGCAGGGAGATTGATGAGAATCTCTTGTGGATTCCCTAATCTTGCACAACCACTAAAAATTAATAAAGGAATTAATCCCATAATGAAAAATATTGAGATTTTTATTTTTATCATCATTGATTTTCTCATCTTAACCATTGCACATTTTTATAAAATTCCTCATCAAATCCTACAATAACCCCGTTCGGATATTCAATCACAGGTCGCTTAATTAACATAGGTTGTTTTATGAGCCATTCCTCAATCTCTGCTGAAGTTAATTCCAAATTCTTCAATCCCAAGTTTCTATAAGTTGTACCTTTTTTATTGAATAGTGCCTCTAGGCTAACAAACTCTAACCAATGCTCTAAATCTTTATGCGTTGGAGAAATGGCTTTGAAATCTACAAATTGATAGGGAATTGCTTTAGATTCTAAGAAGTTCAATGCCTTTTTAACGCTTCCGCAGTTTTTAATCCCATAAACTCTTATCATTTCATTCCTTTTAAAACATTTTCAATGCAAAAATATAAAAAATAATCCCTACAAATATGCTTAATACGGAGTTTTTAGATAGGATAAAACACACGCTAGCACAGAGAATCCCTCCAATTTCATAAGCCCCATAAGTCTCACTCCAAGCAGTATCTTTGAGACTAAAAAACACAAGAAGCGTCATAATAAGCAAAGGCATTGTTTCTTGCAAATAACGCAACAAGGGATTATGGGTTGCATTTTTAAGCGCGAAAAAAGGTAAGAATCGCGTCAAAGCAGTGCCAAAAGATGCGGCAAAAATTGCCCAACAAATATAAAGCGTATCTAAATCCTCATTGATTTGCACTTCCATATCTACCCCTCGTTAGATAGCTTTTGTGTCTTGCTTTCATTCGCTGCAATCCATTTTCTAAAAACCAACAAAATTACGATTCCACACACCATACTTAAAATCAAAAATTGCTCATTTGGAAAAATAAGAAGCCCTAAGATTCCAAGCACCAAGGCAAGATAAAAAGGCTTTTTGTTTGCGGAATTTCGTAATAATGCTAGAGTGAGCACACTAAAGAGTGCTGTTAATGCAAACTCAACACCATCGGGTTGGAATCCCAACTTCTCACCCAAAAAGATTCCAACTCCACAACCAAATACCCAATAAAGATGGTCAAAAAAAGTGATATAAAGGTAGTTTTTTTCTATTTCCTTTTGGCTAAGATTCAAAGTTTCTTTATTGGTTTTTAACACCGCAAATGTTTCGTCTGTAAGCCCAAAAAGAATGTAATATTTGCCAATACCAAAACTCTTGATTTCATCAGTAATTGCCAAAGAATAAAACATATGGCGAATATTAAGGAGAAATGAAGCAAGGGCAATCTGAAAAAATCCAGCGTGGATTGCAAGCAAGGAAACAAGCAAAAACTGCCCTGCTCCTGTAAAAATTAAAATTGAACTCAAAATGCCAAAGTACCAAGCCAATTGCAATTTAGAAAATAGAATCCCAAATGCGATTCCAAGAGGCAAATAGCCCATAAATACCGGTAATGTCTGCACAAAACTTCTAAAAAGCATTAATGAAGCAAATCCTTAAGAATTAACCCGCAATATCAAGTCTTGGAATATAAGAATTGCTTGCTGCATTTGCCGTATAACTTTTTATCGCATAGGCGGCAAGCGCATTTTCAAGAAATGGCTTTCTCTCTTGCGCGTCTGAAGTATTTGCATTTACGGATTCTATATTGGCAAAATCCCGATTCATAGAACCCTCTGAACTCTTAGAATCTAGCCCTTGAGAATCTTGCGTATTGCTAGAATCCTCTGTTTGTTGCTTGATTTCCTCTGTTCGCTCTGCTGCTTGTTCGCTTCTTGCCTGTGCTTCCATTTGTGCAGCATTCGCCGCTACTTTATAATCTTGTGGGCTTGGGTCTGCCGGAGCCATCGCAGCAGAAACAATTTGACGCGCATTTTGGATAGTTTCCTCTGGCGTCCTACCCTCTTTCATAGAGATTGGCACTTCACCGGAAGTCGCATACATTTTACCATCTGGTCCGCGCGTATAACCAAAAGTAGCACCTCCACTGACTACACCCGCTCCTGCCCCAATATGTGCCGCTTCGTGCGCACGCACGCTCGCATCAATTGCAGCTAACTCACGCACATATTGTTGCTTGCTTGGGTCTAGCTTTTCGCCATTAGGAGATTCTGGTGCAGTTATGTCTGTATTTTGCGATTCCTTTTCATTGGCTGCTTCATTAAATGGCACACTCTGCGAATCTCGCGCACCAAAAGTTTTTTGAGAATTTTGTGTCTGAAAATCATTGGAGTAATTTTGCAAGTTAAAATAAGAGTTTGTTCCTATCTGCATTGTTGCTCCTTTCATTTGAAATTATTTCATTATAGCCAAAATTAGAATAAGAATTGATAAATCCTGCAATTCTTTCAAGGCGCGTAAAAATTGCAGAATCTTAAATCAAACCTTAAAGGAATCTAATTGACTATTTAACGCACTCGCCTTTTGAGAAATTTCTTTAGAGATTCCATCAATCAAATGCACTGCCTTGCTGTTTTCATCAGTTAATCTCTGCACTTCACTGACTTGTTTTAAAATATCATTCACCGCCTCAAAAAGTTCGTTTGTTTTCTGCAAGGATTGAGAAGAGGCTTCTACGGCATCTTCTAAAGACTTCACGCTTGTTTCTAAATCATCTGTGCCTTCTATTGAAGCGTCTGCGATACTGATAGTGTTTTGTACATTTGCCCCCATTGCATTATTCGCATCAGAAACAGATTGGATAATCGTATTGACTACCGCATTGATTTCACCTAAACTTTTTTGTGTGCGTTCCGCTAGTTTGCGCACTTCATCGGCAACAACTGCGAATCCTCTTCCTGCTCCTCCTGCGCGTGCCGCTTCTATATTGGCATTTAACGCAAGTAAGCTTGTATGGTCGGCAATTTCTGCGATAATAGTTAAAACACCCTTGATTTTATCTGTTTCTTGCGCAGTTTGTGAAAGACGTTCCGCAATATCCCGTTCTGTGCTGACATTCCCTTGCACTTCGTTAATTACTTTTAACAAAAGTTCTTTTGTCTTAGCAAGCTGCTTAGCAGAATCTTGAATATCGTGCGCACTTTTTTGCACTAAAGCCATAGAATCGTTTAGCATTAATTCAATATTATTGCCAAGCTTCGTGCTTCGCTCTACAATTTGCACCAAACATTCAATGCGTTCGTCAATTTCTTTTGATGCGTTAGAAAGTTGTGTGGATTGCAAAATATTTTGATGACTTGCGTCCTTTGCGTCTGCAACGGTATTATCAATCTTTTGGATAAAGTCATTGATATAAGAACTTGCTTTCGCAATCTCATCTTCATTTTTAATTGGCAGACGTTTCGTTAAATCTCCCTCCCCTTGTGAAAGGTCATAAGCCACATTCGCAAGATTTGAAATTGGATTAAACACCCAACGATTAAACAAGAAAAGCAAGACGAGTAAAGCAATGATACTAACACTCACCATCCAAAACAGAATCTTAAACTGAATCTCTTGGGAGCGATTCATCAATTCTTGGCTTGAAATTTGCATTTCAGCCACTCCTAACACCTCTCCTGCTTGTGAAGTCGCGTGACACATCAAACAAGAATCCTCTGCAATGATAGGCTTTGCCATCAAATAACCTTGGTCGTTATCCGCTTTATAGGTTCTGATAAATTCTTTTTTGCTCTTAAAGACTTCCAAAATCTCTGGAGCTGTGGTATAAGCTTTACTCAAGCCCATTAACTCAATAATCGCTTGAGAGGGGAAAACTTCCATATTTGTGATACCCGGAACTTTCTTAGAGCCCTCAATAAATCCGCCAATGATTTCTGGATCTCCCGTATTCATCGCGACTTTCAAGCCCTCAAAAAGCATAGCATTTAACTGATGCAACTCATTAGTAGAACTGCTTTGGGCAATAGTGTCAAAACCTCTTAACAAATTATAATGAACCATTCCCAAAAGAGCTAACAAAAATACAATAATCATTACGATGATTTTAGCTCGGATTGTCTTTAGCATTAATTGCCTCTCTCATGATAGCTTACAAAACTTAAAGCTTAATCAATATTTATGCTATTATAGCAATGCTATTATAAAAATTGGTTAAACTTTGTTTCTCTAGTGCAATTAATCAAATCATTTAAAATAGCTTGGACTATTGATTTTTGATTTGTATCGGTAGCTCAATCTTAAACTCCGCCCCCTCTTTTTCATTGACAAATGTGATTCTCCCCTCCATTTTATCTAAAATCATTTGCGCCATTGCTAACCCCATTCCACTACCACTTCCTTTAGTGGTGAAAAATGCGTCAAATATCTTTCTCGCAATTCCTGTATTAATCCCTCCTCCATTGTCTTGCACGCGAATCACGCAGACTTTAACTCCTGCAATATTTTGTTCCATTGCACAATGAATGCGGATTTTTCCCTCTTTAATTTCTCCATTATTGAGGCGCGCCTTGATAGCATCAATCGCATTATCTAATAAAACAATCATTACTTGCTGCAATTCGTTTTTGTTTGCATAAGTTTTGAGCTGCTTCTTTTCCTTACAGGGCTGCATTTTGATACTGATTCTTTTATCCACAAGCCCATAAAACAATTCCAACATTTCTTTGATTGCATAATAAATTTCAAATTCCTCTTCATTCTTGCTAGGATTGTAAAATTCTCGGAATGCGTCAATCGTCTTGGACATAAAGTCAATTTGTTTTGCCATCATTTGAATATATTTTTCAAAATTTTCACTATTTAATTCATTGTATTGATTCATTTCTTTGAGATTCTGGCAAAGCAGATAGAGAGAGTTTAAAGGCTGTTTCCACTGATGTGCGATATTTCCTAGCATTTTGCCCATTGCTTCTTCTTTGTTTTTCTGCATTAAGACTACGCGTTTATTGCTCAATTCATTTTCTAGTTTTGCAATATCTGAAATATCCACAAATGCAAAGTATAGGGTGATTTTTTGGGCGAAGTTCATAAAGTGAATAGAGACAACCACAGGGATAGTGGAATCCGCTACGCATAAATCTAAACGAAAGTTTTGACGCAATTTGCTTTGTTTGAGTTGGGTGATTTTTTCAAATACAGACTTTTTATGCGTCTTATCACTAAACAATTCTAAAATATTATGATTTAAGATTTCCCCTCCAAACAGATTCAAGGCTGCGTTATTGCGCCTGATAATTTTCAAATCCTCATCTTGTGCTAGAATAATCGCATTAAGGCTATTTTCAAACAAATAATCGTAAGTATAATCACTCTTGAGCCTCTGTGCAATCTCATATTCAATCTGATTAGCAAGCTCTTTGCCTAAGCTCTCAATTTGCATATTTTTATTCAATAACTCACTTTCAAGCTTTTCTTTGTTTTTCATTTCATCTAAAAGCTTTCTATAATTTAAAAACAAATAAATAATGATTCCAAAAAAACAAACTGCAAGCCCAAAAAATAGAATCGCAAGCGAATAATTCTCATTCCAATTAGATAGCCATTCCACCGATTCTCCCTGATACATTTACTTTAAATTAATTATATCCTAAAATTCAATATTTATGGATTTTAAAGTTTTTTCTTGCGTTTATTTTGTTACAATTTTAGAATTTTTAATTTAGAGGTAATAATGACAACTGCACTCAATACAAGTCCTTTTTTGCTTGAAATTGGCACGGAGGAGCTCCCTGCAATTCCATTTTTGGCTGAACTTCCAAATATCAAAGGCAAATTCCAAAAAATCTTAACAGCTAATCGTCTTACTTGCGCATTTGACTTTTTTTATACGCCGCGCCGCCTAGTCATCACTGCTTCAAACTTCCCCCAATTTCAAGCTGCAGAAACCTTAGAATTTTTCGGACCTCCCTTAAGCATTGCTTACAAAGATAATATGCCTACTCCAGCGGCTTTAGGATTTTTCAAAAAATGCGGAATCTCTCAAGAAGAAGCCACGACAACTATCAAAGAGGGAAAAGAGATTCTATATTGCCAAAAACAAGCCCCGCAAGTGCCAGCTACTGAACTCCTAGAAACAATGATTAAAGAATTTTTAGAATCTCTAAATTTTGGCAAAACAATGCGTTGGGGAAGCTTGAAAGATTCCTTTATCCGCCCTATTTCTTGGATTTTATGCCTACTTGATAACAAACTTGTTCCTTTGAATCTCTATGGTATAGAGAGCAAAGCACAGACTTTTGCGCATCGCAATGTAAGCTTTGAACCCTTTGAAGTGCAAAATATTCCAAATTATTTTGACATTTTATGCAATGGGGGCGTGATTTTAGACCAAGCCAAACGCAAAGAAAAAATTTTGGCAGAAATTGAACAGATTGAAAATGCACAAGGGATTAAAGTTGAATTAGATACAGAGCTTTTAGAAGAAATCGTAAGCATTACCGAATATCCTACGGCACTTTTTGGCGAATTTAGTGCGCATTTCTTGGAGCTTCCAGCTCCTTGTATCATCACTTCTATGAAAACAAACCAACGTTATTTTGCCACCTACAAAGACGCAACGTTAAACAATGGCTTCATTGTGGTTTCCAATAGCCTCGCCAAAGATTCTAAAGCAATCATAGAGGGTAATCTCAAGGTGCTTCGTGCGCGTTTAGAAGACGCATTATTCTTTTATCATAATGATTTGAAAGCAGGATTCCAACCCGAACGGCTCAAAGAAGTAACATTTGTAGAGGGTTTAGGTTCTATGTGGGATAAAACAACTCGTGAGCGCAAAATCGTCCAAATTTTACACCAACTCTTTGAACAAGAACTCTCTACAATGGAATCAGATTTTGGGCTTTTAAGTGAAATCCTAGACCAAGCTACAACACTTAGCAAAGCGGATTTGATGAGCGAAATGGTATATGAATTTACTGAATTGCAGGGGATTATGGGCTATTATTATGCCAAATCTCTCCGCTATGATGAGAGAGTCGCACTTGCAATCAAAGAACAATATCTGCCAAATTCTGAAGAAAGTGCCTTGCCCTCAAACCTTATCAGTGCCCTTATCGCCCTTGCTTATAAGTTAGATAATCTAATGGGGCTTTTTAGCATTGCAAAAATCCCGAGTGGCTCACGCGACCCTTTTGCTCTGCGCCGTGCGGCAAATGGAGTGATTAAGATTGCCTTGCATTTTCATTTACCCCTTAATTTAAAGACGATTTTAGAAAAACTTGCACCACTTTATCAGACTTTTGAACTCAAAACGCTTGAAAATTTCATTTTAGAGCGGCTAGATTCTATGCTCAACTTCAATCCCTCACTCTTGCGTGCCGTTTTAGCCACAAACGAACGCGATTTAATGCAAATTTCTCAAAAACTAATTGCGCTAGATTCCACACTTAAAAATCAAGATAAGAATCTTTTATCACAAACCTTTAAAAGACTTGCAAACATTACCAAAGAAGTGGATTTAAATTCTGATTTAAGCATTCAAGAGGACAAACTGCTTGCAACAGAAGAAATAGAGCTTTATAAGGCTTTTAATGCTTGCTTGCTTGAGGGCGGTGATTATGCTGCGCGTTTAAACTCACTGCTGACACTTAATCCAATCTTGGATAGATTCTTTGATAAAGTGCTCGTCAATGCGCCTGACGAGGATTTCAAAAAGAATCGCAAACACCTCATCGCAAGGATTTACAAAGCATTTTTGGAGATTGCAGACATTAAAGAAATTAGCTTCTAGGGCTTAGATTTGCGTGATTTTTCTAAGAATGAAATAGCCAAAATCAAACAAGCTGTTACTAAAAAATCACAAAGTTTCCCGCAAGAATGGCTTGGGCGAGCACTCGCCTATACGCCCTATCAACCGCGCCCATTACATTTAAAAAAATCTGCCCATTTTACCCCTCAAAACCTCTATGGTTTCTCTGAAAATTTATTTGCAAAATCCCAAAAGACGGATTTCAATGAGGCACAAATAACATTTTTGCAAATTGCTAAAAATTGTGAAAAGGAAGCAAGTGCGTTTCTGATAGAATCCCTAGAGATTCTAACCTATATCCGCCGTTATGTGAGCCTTCCACTGATTTATGATTTTTTAATCCTAGATTCTTATCAACTGCTAGAATCTCTTGTATATGGAGCAGATGGGGTGATTTTGCTTCCCAAATTTCTAACACAAGTGGAACTTAAAGATTTAAGCGACTATGCACTAAAAATTGGTTTGGAGCGAATCTTTCGGATAGAATCCAAAGAGGACTTGACTAAAGCAATTTTTGCCAAAGCCGATATTTTAGATTTAAGTGGCAATCTTTCTTTGATTCCACTTATTCCAAACAATAAAATTATCCTTAGTGAGATTCCACAAGAGATACCCAAAAATCAAGAAAATAACTGCAAGGCACTTGATACTAGAATCTTGAGATTGTGAAACCTATTTTAGCTAAATTTGTGAAACACCACCATTTTGACTGATAACCACTACATTGAAGCTACCCTCCCAAATCAATACATTCTCTATTGCAGGTTCATGTCCATACCAAAGTGCTCTAATTTTCTCTGATAACCTTTTATATCCCTCAAATCCCTTATACCAATGCCTATCATTTAGCAAAATATCAAAAGGATTTGTATTTTTATCGCCATTAACTCTACTATTTTCAACTCTTGGAGGATTACCAAAAAGTGGTGAAATTTCGCTTTCATTTTTCTCGACAAATATCAAAGTATTTCCTCGCCTTTGCACAAACCACTTATGATAAGTTCTACCAAATATATACTCCGCAAATACATTAGGACAAATAATAACCCCACTTTGAGAAACTCTCATAATCTCCTTGCAAGCTACAATCGGATTATCTACATGTTCTATCATATGCCGACTCAAAGAAACATCAAAAAACTTATCGTCAAAGGGCATTTTTTCCACTGCAGATTCTATAAATTTGATTCCTCTCTCTTTGAGGCTCTTTTCATCTATAATTCCCCCCCCCCCGCGTGTCTATGAATTGTCTTTGAAGCAAACATATCAACTGCATATTTAGCATTTCTATGGGGACTTGGACCACAACCAATATCTACTAGATTTTTTGCATTTTCACAAATTTGCATTGCCTTTTGATAGTTTTGATTGAGAGGATAAGACCCATACTTTGCTCTAAAAGCACGTCTTTTTTCTCTATCCGAAATAAAACAACTAAGAATCTTGACCATTCTATGATTTCGCTGCATTTTTATCCTTTATTCTTGAATATATCTCTGCCTCCTGTGCATCAATTTTTTCTTTAGCAAATTTACTAGCTACTTGGACTGCACCCTTTTTCAAAACTTCCGCATAATTTTTATTTTCACATACAGCGAGAATTGCTTCACTTAAGGCTTTGGGATTCTCATAATCATCTACCAAATAAGCACTGACATTATGCGTCAAAAACTCATTCATTGGAGAAATATTGGAAGTTACAATGGGCATTCCACAAGCCGCCGCTTCTATAAAAACTATTCCAAAGCCTTCCCAACGACTTGGCACACAAAAGCAATCCATAAAATTATAATACTTTGGCAACTCTTCATTTGTAATTGCTTCTTTCCAAACAATACGTTTCTGCACTCCTAAACTTTCACTCAAAAGTTGATATTTTGAAGCTTCACCTCTACCCACAATAAGTAGCCTATATTCATCAGGTAATAGAGAAAAAGCTTGTAAGAGTGTATCAAGATTTTTCTGCTCTGCCAATCTACCAATATATAAAATCCATTTAAAGTTTTTAGAAAAATTCTCTAAATTCATAATTTTTTGGGGATAGAATTTAGAAATATCTACACGATTCGGCAAGATTTCAATCTTAGATTCTTGCACCCCCCTATTCAAGCATAAAGTAGCTACTGCTTTGGACATCACTATGACTTTATCCGCACCACAAATTTCTTTGTATAACAATGATGGGTTTGTATCATGCACACTACAAACCACAGGGATTCCATTCACGCGATGAGAAACTGCAAAAGTAGTCGCCCAATATCCCCCATAAGCGCGAACACAAACAGGCTTAATAATCTCTAATGCCTTGCGATAAATCTTTGGTGAAACACCAATTATCGTCATACCAAATTTTTCATCAATCCCTAGACAAAACACCTTATCAAAAAATCCATTAGGATTATAGTAAGTGGATAAGCGAAGTGAATTAAATCCTTTTTTGACATAATCTTCCAATTTATCACTGGGAATGACTACAAGAAATTTCCCTCTATGGATTTCTGAAACTTCACGTGTGATTTTATTAAAAATTTCTTTGACGTTGCAATTCCAAGAAGTCCCAATCCGAATACCAAACAAATAGTGTTTACATTTGCAACCAACAATCTTTTTAAGATAAATTCTTTTAAAAATTTTTTTACTTAAGGTTTTTATTCTATAAAACAAACTAAGTCTTTTGATTGCCTCCAAATAAATAGCATCTAAAGATTCTTCCCAAAAACTTTTATATAGTTTATAAAGCACTTTCTTCGAAATCTCCTTTTGACTATTGATTTTTTCAATTAAATTCATATCACGAGTTTGTCCCAACTCTATCATTTGCTCTTCTATCATAGCTTTCTTAAATTTTTGTGCTTGCTTCAAATATGGAAATTTTTGTAAATACCTTTGTAAATATGAATGACGCAATATTCTTGTCTTTTGAATGATTTCTAATTTCTTTTGTGAAGTTAAAGAATCTATATGGTTGCGATAAGAATAAAGACTTCTATTAATATGTCCTATCTCTCCAATAAGTCCCATTCGCAACCAAAAATCATAATCCTCTGTTAAATATTGTTTTTCATTATAATTCCCAATTTGCTTAGCGATTGATGAACGATAGAGAAAACAAGCCCCACAAGGATTTCCATCAAATATCAAGCGTTCTATATCATTTGGGATAGTAATTACTTCAAATTCTATTCCTTTAATTACATCAATATAAATATAATTAGCACACACAGCAACTTTATCTTGATGAGACTCCAAATAATCTACCATCTCCTCTATGGCATTCTGTTGATAATAATTATCATCAGAAGTCCAAGTATAATATTCTCCCTTTGCTTCTCTAAAGCCAACATTTAAAGATTTTGGTAGTTTGTAATTTTGAGAATTTATGATACTCACTACACGTTTATCTTGTTTTGCATATTCTGAAATGATACTTTGCGTGTCATCACTAGAACAATCATTAACAAGAATTAGTTCTAAATTTTCATAAGACTGATTTAAGACGCTTTCAATGGATTGCCTCAAATATTTTTCGCCATTATAAGTTGGCAACACAACACTAACTAATTTATTCATTAAAAAACTCCCTAATTTTATTCTCTATTTTTTGACTTGCCTTACCATCTCCATAAGGACTTGGTTTATGAACTCTCGTTGATTGCTTGTCTTGAGTTAAGATTTGACTAGATTCTCCTAAAATCCTCTGATAATCCGCACCAACCAACTTCGCAAATCCAGATTCTACACCCTCTACACGTTCTGTTTTATATCGTAGCACTATAAGTGGAACACCAAAGGCGGTAGCCTCTTCTTGAATCCCTCCACTATCAGTTAAAATTAATTTTGCGGATTTCATAATAAGGACAAGTTGAGGATATTCTAAGGGCTGTAACAAAAAAATATTAGGAGATTTTTTCAAACTCGCAAAAATTGAAGCAACATTAGGATTAGGATGAACAGGTATAACAAAAAGGTGCGTGGGGAATCTATATGCTAAATCACGAATTGCATTTACAATAACTTCTAAACGTTTTCCGTGATTTTCTCTACGATGAACAGTAACTAAGACAATTTCACTATTTAAAAAGCCCCCCCCCCCACTAGATTATCAAAGAATTGTAATGATTGCTGCATTGAATTTTGAGATAGTAAAGATAGGGCATCAATACTTGTATTGCCTACTTGGTAGATGTTGGAATGAATGTTTTCTCGTATCAAATTGGACTTGCTTTGCGAAGATGGAACAAAATGAATCCTTGCGATTCTGCTCACACACTGCCGAATCACCTCTTCTGGAAATGGCTCAAATAAATCATTAGAACGCAAACCTGATTCAACATAGGCAATGGGTACTTTATGGTAAAAACTAACTAAAGCACCCACAAAAACACTCATTGTATCACCTTGAATAATAGTCAAATCAAAATGTTCGCGGAATACTCCCTCCAATTTGGATAAAATCTTGCTTTGAATTTGACATAGAGTCTGATTATTTGTCATAGAATCCAAAGAAATATCTGCTTTCAATCCAAAAAACTCCAAAGCCTGATTAGAAATATCTTTTTGCTGCTCTGTATTACAAAGTACAACATTGTAGAGGTATGGATATTTTTTTAATTCTAAAATTACAGGAGCCAATTTAATAACTTCTGGACGTGTGCCAAAAATCACAATAATTTTTTTCAAAGAATCTCCTAAAAAATTAAAATCCAAAAAAAATTTAGCAATTATAGCAATTAATTTCTAAAAAAAAAGGGGTGGGGGGCTTACAGAAAAATAATTTTTAAGTAATTCTTTAGAATTTTTTAGTTAAAAACTTTATTTTAAAATTTATTAAATTAATGGAGCAACTTATGTCTTTAATGATTAATGAAGAATGTATTGCGTGTGATGCCTGTCGTGAAGAATGCCCCAATGAAGCGATTGAAGAGGGAGACCCTTATTATACCATTGACCCAGAACGTTGCACAGAATGCTATGGATTCTATGATGAGCCTGCTTGCCTCTCTGTTTGCCCCGTAGATGCAATCGTTTCTGACCCTGACAATGTAGAAACACTAGAGGAGCTAAAATTTAAACATTCTCAACTACATCAAGAAGATTTAAGGTAAAGCAAAGTGGCACAAATCACTGCAATTATTGATATTGGCTCAAACTCCGCAAGAATGGCGATTTTTGAAAAAACAAGCCATTTGGGATTCCACTTGCTTTATGAAACCAAAAGCAAAGTGAGAATCTCTGAATCTACCTATGAACATCAAGGCTATTTACAACCCAAGCCAATGGAACGCGCCCTTTGTGCCTTGAAAGATTTTCTATGGATTGCCAAAACCCATAAAGCACGCAAGATTCTATGCGTTGCCACTTCGGCGGTACGTGATGCACCCAACAAGGCAGATTTTCTAAAGCTCGCACGAGAAATCGGACTTAAAATTAAAGTCATTACAGGCGAGCAAGAGGCGTATTTCGGGGCATTAAGCGCATTGAATTTATTGCCTTATCGTGAGGGGCTTACGATTGACATTGGCGGAGGAAGCACAGAATGCGCACTCATTGAGAATTGCAAAGTGATTGATAAAATCTCGCTCAATCTAGGGACAATCCGCCTCAAAGAATTATTCTTTGACAAAGGGGATTTAGAAGGAGCAATTGCATTTGTCAAGCAGAATCTCGCACAGATTCCCCCTCACTTTCGTCATCAACGTATTTTTGGGATTGGAGGAACTGCTAGGGCATTAAGCAAAACGATTCAGCAGCAAATCAATTATCCGCTAGATACTTTACACGCTTTCGAATACGACTTTTCTGCACATTCTGATTTTTTCCGCCAAATCTACACCGCTAAACCTAAGGAATTGCCGCAACTTGGCATTAAAGAGGACAGGATTGATTCTATTCAAGGGGGCGCACTCATCTTTCATCTAGCCTTATTGAACTTTGAAGCAAAAAATGTCGTTACAAGCGGGGTTGGCGTGCGTGAGGGAGTGTTTTTAGAAGACCTTTTGCGTTACGAAAATGGACACTTTCCACCCCGTTTTAATCCCAGCGTGAGAAATCTAAAAGACCGATTTATTCGCGACATTAAACAATCTAATTTGCAAAAATCCTTAGCACTAAAGCTCTTTAAGGCACAAAAGGATTATTCGCTAGTTAGCACTTCCTACGAACAGCATTTAAGCATTAGTGCGGAGCTATGCAATATCGGAATCGCATTAAACTTTTATGAAAAAAGTCATCACGGAAACTATATTCTTTTTAATGCTCTTAATTATGGCTTAGGTCATCAAGACCGCCTACTCATTGCCACACTTGTAAAATTTGCCTCTAAAAAGATTCCAGATTCTCTGCATTATGCAGACTTACTACCGGAGATAAAAGAGATTCGGATTCTTAGCTTTTTTGTCGGGCTTTGTGAAATCCTAAGCCAAAACCAAACCCCAAAAGACTTTGAATTTGCTTTCCAAACCCACCCTAAGGGACTAAGACTACAAATCGCACACCCTAGCCCCTCTTATCTCGTGCGCGAACAAATTGATAAGTTAATCCTACCCAATCCAATCGTAGAAATTGCATTTGTTCAAGCCTCAAAAGATTCAAGTTTAAATTAATGAAAACTCCTCTTAAGATTGCTATTGTTCGTTTAAGTGCAATGGGCGACATTATCCATAGTGCAAGCGTCTTGCCTATTTTATTGGAATCTCTAAAAACAATGCACAATATCACTTTGCATTGGTATGTTGATAGTGTTTTTAGCGCAATTTTAGAGGATTCGCCCTGCATTGATAGACTAGTTACCCTACCATTCAAGCAAGCCATTGCTACTAAAGATTTTAAGGCTCTCAAAGCCATTTACCATACTCTTAAACAAGAATCCTACGATATGGTATTAGATTTGCAAGGCTTACTCAAGTCTGCTTTTGTTAGCAAAATTCTAACGACAGCCCAAATCATCGGCTTCCAATCGGCTAAAGAATCTCTCGCCACACTTTTTTATCATCGAAAAATTCCTATTCCTTATGAGGAGCATATCCTACTACGCAATGCGACTTTAGCTTTTGGTGCATTAGGCTTAAGCGTCCCAACTTTAGAAACCTTAAAAAATCCCAAAGACTTTTTAGGATTCCAAAACCTCCCCTTGCCTTTTGCATTACCACAAGGCAAAAAAGTCCTCTGCGTATTAGAGACCTCTAAAGCCAATAAAACCTATCCCCTAGAATCCTTTGTCGCACTCGCTTCGCTCTTGAATACAAGAGAGATTACACCGCTTTTTCTAAGTCGCTACAATTTGACGATTCCAAATCCTAAAAGTGTGCAATTCCAAAATATCCACAATCTTAACCTAAATCAAGTCAAAACACTCGTAGCACAAATGGATTTGATTATCGGGGGCGATACAGGTATCACGCATTTGGCTTGGGCTCTTCATCGTCCCTCTATCACGCTCTTTGGAGCAACTCCACCGCAAAGATTCAATCTACACACAATGCAGAATCTCTCTCTAAGTGCTAACGCAGAAGCAAATTATCAAAAAGATGATTTTAGCATTCGCACGATTTCTCCTGCGAGTATCTATGAAGTGGCTTGCAGACTTTTAGACCAAACCCCTAAAGACGCCCTATGAAATTCTTTCAATCCCTAAAAGAAATCGCATTTTTTGCTAGTTTAAAGGCTCTAGGCTACTGCTTTTTATATCTACCTCATTTCTTGCGTCTTGGCTTCGCAAAAGGAATCGCGCTTCTCTTGTATCTGCTAGATTCTAGGCGCAAATTTGATTTATTAGCCAACCTTGATTTTGCCTACAATGAATCCCTAACTGAAACCCAAAAGCAAGAGATTCTCAAAACAAACTATGTCAATCTTGTCTATAATTCTATTGCCTTTTTTATGCTATCTGTGAGCCACAAGCAACACATTTTAGAAAAAATTTCTTTTGAAAATCCAGAGATTATTGAATCCTTGCTTCAAAAGGGTGAAAGGATTATTTTTGTTACTGCACATTATGGAAATTGGGAATATGCTCTCCCGGCTTTTAGCTGCTACTTCAATCACCCCATTACAGCCCTTGCGAGAATGACAAACAATGCCTTATATGATTCCTATTTGATACAAACGCGCTCTAAGTTTCAAATCAAAATATTAAACAAAGGTGGAGGGGGGGCAATGCTAGGGCTCGTGAAAGCACTCAAAAAAAATAAAGTTGTTGGGGCAGTAACAGACCAAAACACAAAAAAAAGCGATGGTTTATTGGTAAAATTTTTTGGCAAAAATGTCCGCCATACACCCATTGCTTCTATTTTGGCATTGAAGTATAATGCCAAAATTGTGCATGCCTTTACTTCTTATTCCAAAGATTATCGCAAAATCATTATCAAGATTCTGCCTCCTATCACCTTTCACAAAACAGATGATTTACAAGCAGATATTCAAAACCTAACCCAAATCCAAAGTGATATTTTAGAACAAGCTATTCGCGAAAATCCTAAGGAATGGCTATGGTTTCACAGAAAATTCAAAAATCAGTATGAGCATATTTATGAAAATCCTAATCATCAAACTCAATAAAATCGGCGATGTTTTATTAGTCAGTCCCATTTTCCAAAACCTGAAAGCACATTATGGGAAAGAATGTATCCTTGATTTACTAGTCAATGAGGGCACACAAGGAGCAATAAGCCACGAAAATTTGCGCAAAATCCACCTCCTCAAACGTCCCAAAAATCCTTTTTACAGACTCTATACAGAAATTTCTCTCTTGCTTGCAGTCAAAAAAGAACGATACGATATTGTGATAGGATTGACTTCCGGAGAGCGCACGGCGTTTTTGAGCTTTTGGAGTGGAGCAAAGATTCGTGTAGGATTCCCTCCCTCTAGCTTTTGGGCAAAACACCTCTATAACCTTAAATTAACGCACAAAGGCGGACACAATATTGAGTATAATTTAGAATCCTTGCGCGCACTCAAGATTCCAATCCTTACAAAATGCGTTCGTGCAAACACTGCACAATCCTGTGAGAAATTCGCGCAACTTCCAAAACATTTTGTGCATTTGCACCTCTTTAGCGATTGGATGTTTAAATGCCTAGAGGATAGCTTCTGTGCTAAGATGATTGACTTTATCACGGAAACCTATCAAGTCCCTTGCATACTTACAACCTCCAATGACATTAGGGAATCTACAAAACTACAAAATATCCTCAAACTCACCCATACAAAACCACTTTCCTTTAATGGAAATTTATCTCTTGCGGAAGTTTCTTTGCTTAATTCCAAAGCACTCGCATTTGTCGGCGTAGATACCGGCATAATGCACCTAAGCGCAAGCAACGATACGCCTACTTTTGCATTTTTTGGTCCAAGTTTTTCTAAAGTCTGGGGACCCTGGGACAATGCTTTAATGGAATCCGGCTATACTGCAAACAACGGAATCCAAAGTATGGGCAAACACCGCATCTATCAAGAAACAATGTCCTGCATTCCTTGCGGTAGAGATGGTTGCAATGGAAGCAAAAAAAGTGATTGCTTGCTTAGCAAACTACAAGAAGATCTCGCATTAAAAGCCTTACAAGACTTCTTAACACCTCTTATGCCTACAAACTAATCGCACTCTCTGCATTCAAGAGGGCATTTAATGTGGCTTTTGCATTGCCGACTTTGCCTACTTTTAAGGATTCCATTAACCCAAAATGTTCCAAGCAAGTTTGGCAGGCAAAGATTGTGATTCCTTGTGCCTCTAAGCCCTTAAGCACTTCAATCCCCGCTTCGTTTTTCGTAGCTAACAAAACTCCACGATTGAGCAAGTAAATTTCTTTAGGCTGCGGGCTGCATTCTTTTACCATACCCAAAAAACCAAGCATAAGCTTGCGTCCAAGCTCACTATTTTCACCGATTGCATCGTCTTTAATCAATAAGATTTTATTCATTTTCTCTCCTTTAAGTTTGCAATTTTATCCAAAACTCTTTGTTCTGCGCCTAAAATCCTTGCGCAAAAGAGAAAGATTCTAAATTTTTTTGGAATCCCAAGCAAACGATACCTTTCACGAATTCGTCTCGGAATCGTTGGCTTACAATGCAAATAAGGTGCAAAAAATAATTTACCTCTCGCCTTTTCTATTGAGATTCTATGCTTGAAAACTAGCGAGAAATTCTCCTCTCTCAAAAGCTCTTTTAACTCCAACTTCTGCGCACGCGAAAGCAAGACACCGCAAACTTTACACACAAAATCCGCCACCCCTAATGCGTCTTGCAAGGATTCTAGCTCTAATACGCAAAATAGCCCCAAAGTTGGAATCTCAAAAATCTTGTTGTTTAAATTTTCATTGTCTTGTCGGGATTCCTCATTGAGCAGCCTTAGACTAAATGCGATTCCACTTTGAAACTCACTTAGAAGCTTATCGGTGAAATTGGCTCTAAAGTAATTGCGCCTAAAGTGTGGATTCCAATTACTAAAATCCTCAAAATAAAAGATTTGATTCTTTTGCAGATAATGGAGAATCTGCGCACGGCTCGTCTGCCATAGGGGACGCAAAATGCAATAGGTAGCCCTTGGAACTCTGGGCGATATTTGCATCATTTGCACGCTTGTACCTTTGCAAAACTGCATCAAAAACCATTCTAACGCATCGTTTAGTTGGTGCGCTAAAATTAAATGCGTATATCCAAAACGCGCAACGAGGGATTCAAAAAACTCATAACGCAACTTGCGCGCATTGCTTTCAAAATTCCCTAGAATTGGAGGTGCATATTCAACAAAACATTGCTTCTTATCAAGAAAACATAAATTTTGCGCATAGGAAACCTCAAGGCGAGATTGCTTTCTTGTCCCATAATCCATAATGGCAATATCAAAAGGGATTCCATAGTCTTGGAGCAAAAAATATAGAGCACTAGAATCCGCCCCTCCAGAAAACGCCAAAAGATTCCGACCCCTCTTTAACTCCTCTAAAAATTCTAGTGGAATCAAGTCTGACATTATGCGCGCCCAAGCACGCAGCCAAGCACACTTTCCCCTATGACTTCTGTGATTTTGACGCGATAATATCCCGTCTCTAGCTCCTCTTCTATTTCTTTATCATTAATCAAAATCTCCCCGTCAATCTCCGGAGCGAAACGAATCTCACGCGCGCTATAAAAATATTCTGATTCTGTGGATTTCCCCTCCAATATCGCGATAATCTCTTTCCCTACTAGAGCCTTTAAATCCTTTTTGTATTGCTTCAAAAAAATTTTATTAATTGCTTTTAAGCGCGCATTAATAACCTTTTGCGGGATTTGCTCTAGTTTCGCACTTTGAGTTCCCTCCTCACAAGAGAATCCAAAAAGATTCATTCTATCAAAGTGATAAGCTTGAATAAACTCGCACAATTCTGCGAACTCCTCCTCACCCTCACCCGGATGTCCGATAATAAAACTCGTGCGCACAAAGCTATTGGGCACGGCACGCATTGCATTGAGCAGCTCTTGAAACTCTCCGCTCCTTCCCATTGCCTTTAAAACTTTTTGACTGCTATGCTGCAAAGGCATATCAAAATAATTCTGAAAGACTTTAGAATCGCGGATCGCAGCAATTAGACGCTTAGAAGTCGTGGAGGGATAAAGATATAAAATCCTAGCACTTTTGATTTCCAATCCCTCCTGCGCAAGCTTGTCAATGCTCAAAATCAACTCCACTAGCCCCTCTTTGATTCCAATATCACGCAAATAAGAGCTAGAATCCTGTGCAATAAAGCTAAAATCTCTAAAGCCCTGCCCAACAAGATTTTTCACTTCTTTAAGTGTGGATTCTAAAGTGCGCGAATGCAATTTGCCCTTAAAGCTTGGAATCGCACAGAAACTGCACTTTTGATTGCAGCCTTCAGACAATTTAACATAAGCGTGAATAGAAGAGCCGCTAATAATGCGCTTGTGATTCTCATTTGCTAAAAATACGCCGCTTTGATTGGAGAGGATTTGATTTCCTTTTTTATGCGATTCTATGAGTTGATGAATCTTATCATAATCCCCCACGCCTGTAATAATGTCAATCTCTGGAATCTCCTGCTTTAACTCTTTAGCATAACGTTCGCTCAAGCAACCACTTGCGACTAGAATCGCGCCTTCCTTTTTGGATTCTATTGCATTAAGAATACTTTGCACACTCTCTTGTTTTGCCGCTTCAATAAACCCACAAGTATTGATAATCACGACATCGGCTTCGCTTAACTCTTGCGTATTTTCATATTCACTTAAAGCCCCCAACATCACTTCGCTATCTACTAGATTTTTTGTGCAACCAAGAGAGATTAAGTGTAGTTTTTTGCTCATTCTTTCCAACTTATCCTTATAATGTCTGCAATCTTTTCAATGCGGCTTTGACCATTTCACCCACTTCGGCATTTTCTAAGCCTTGAGTGGCTTTTGCAATCCAATCACTTTTATAACCCAAAGATTCCAAAGCCAAGATAACTTGGTGCAAGTTGGAATCCTCTGCGACTTTGACACTCTCACCCTGCATTAGTTCTAACGACCAGCCAGAGAGCTCAACTAGAATCCTGCCCGCGCTCTTAGGACCAATCCCCGGCACTCTTTGCATAGACTTAATGTCATTGCTTTCTACAATTTTGGCAAAAGTTTGGGGATTATAGGTAGATAAAATCGCTATGGCGACCTTAGGACCCACGCCATTAATTTTAATCAAACGTTCAAAAAGGCTTTTTTCTATCAATTCCACAAACCCAAACAAAAGCTGTGCGTCCTCACGAATAATATGCGTAATGTGCAAAGTAAGATTCTCGCCTACTTTGGCTTTGATTTGGTTAGAAGTCTGCAAAGAAACAAACACTTCATAGACGACACCCGTACATTTGAGTGCCACACGCGTGGGCTCTTTGATAAAAATCTCACCCTCTAATGCGATAATCATAAGATTCCTTTATAAAATCAGCTGAATTTTTCCCTTTTGATAGACGACTTTAGAGGGCTCACCCGGCTTAGGCACACAAAGCAATTCGCGACTAGGAGAATAAAAGATATAATGCACTTCATTATAGCCAATCCAACCGCTATCAATCGCAATCGTAGCGTTTTTTGTCATCTCATCTAGCATATTGAGGGCTTCACGCGCGTTTTTAAAGTCCATACTCAATTCATTGATTTTTTGTTTTTTATTTTTGAGCGCAAGGACGCGTTGATGATATTCTTCAAACTTCGCAAGCAAATAACTTGGAGGGGTTGTTTTGGTGTTTTTGTAATGAATCAAAGTGCCACGAATCTCATCGGCTGTTGCTTTGAGTTTCTTAAGCTCCAAACTCTCAACTTTCAGTTCCTTTGTCATACGAATGGCTTCTTTAATAGATTCATTCTTTTGTTTGACTAAAGATTCGTATTTTTCTCTTCCCAAAGGACTATAATTTGCCGCTAAAAAGAATTTATTTTCTCCCTTTACCATTTTGGCAATGTGGATATTTTTTGTTGCATACAAAAACGCATTCGCGTGTAAGGTATTAATCACAATCTCTTCTGCATAAATCTTACCGCCATAGACTTGGTCTACTTCTACCTTTTTGCCCTCAATAATCCCTGTTTCAAGCATATCCACCTTAATATATTCGCCCCTAACATAGCCTTTATGTGTTGCGATTTCCGCATCATTGGCATAGATTTTGGAGCTTTGATGCGTAAAACCCCCAATGCTCACTTCTTTTGAATTAATCTCCGCATTGACGCCGATATTACCCTCAATATTGACTTTACTAGCTTGGATTTTCATTCCTTGCCCTAAAGCCTCTTTCATCGCGTCTTTTTGTGTAATATTTACCACCGTGCCACTATTCATATCCCCAATCAATGAACCTGTGGTTTTGAGCGTAACGGATTCTGTCTCTAAAACATCTCGGATATACAAGAATCCATCTTCGTATTTTAAGATTCCACCAATCACACTCACATAATAAACGCAACAAGGATAATCTCTAAGCGCAATGCTTTCTTTATCGTATTGCAAGGAGCAAGGCTGGTGTAATGTCTTAGGACTTTGTGGAATAATATATTCTCCACGAATATTGCGTCCGGGTTTGCCTTGTAGTGGCTTTCTGTATTCACAAATAATATCGTCTTTTACCACCGTTTGAAACTGCCCTGTAATATCTTTTTTGAACTCTAAGTTTCCTTCCACACTTGGAATCAGATTTACCCCGCTTAAAATCTTATATTTCACTTCCTCTCTCAAAGGATATTCTAAAGTTTGTAAAAATTCCTCTAACGCTTCTCTTTCTTGCTTTTCATTGAAGCATAGAATCTTATTCCACGCTTTTTCTTTTTGGATTTGCATATAAACATTGTCAAAATCGTCTTTATCATAGTTAAATCCCACACGAAAAATCAAAAACGCTTCACTAAAGGCTTTATCCGCAGTGAAATGGAATCGCATTTCTCCCTTTTTCTCTTTTTCTTTAATCAAAATACAATAACGTTGGTTCATTACGAGATTCGGCTCTAGCATATTATCTCGCTTACTAAAAAACTCATCTACTTCTTGGGGGGGAATTAATTGGGATTCATAGTCATAAAGATTTTTTTTGTAGGTTGTAATGGATTGTAACTCAAAATCAAAGGAATCTGCGTCCATACTGAATTGAGAGGAAACCTGCTTAATCGCAAATTTAATATCTTCGCATTCATTAACATAATAAGGTCTAAATGTTTGCAATGATTTTTTTAACATAATTTCTCAAACCTTTTACAAAATAACATTATTTTATCCTAAGTTGTTATAAAATTCATTTAAAAATCACGATTTTAACGCTAAAGAGAATCAAAAATGTTTTTTAAAGCCTTTTTTACCAATAGCAGTGGAATCCTCACTTCAAGGATTCTTGGATTTTTTCGTGATTTGCTCACCGCTACGATTCTGGGCTCTAGCGTTTATAGTGATATGTTTTTTGTGGCTTTTAAACTGCCCAACCTTTTCCGCCGCGTTTTTGGAGAGGGGGCATTTAATCAAGCTTTTTTGCCCGGATTCTTTAATGCGCGCTTACGCGGAGGATTCGCACTGAAAATTGGTTTAATTTTTTGTGGAATTTTAATCCTCCTTTCTGTTTTTGTATGGATTTTTAGCGTGCCGCTGACTAAACTTCTAGCCTTTGGGTTTGAGGAAGAACTCATTTCCCTAACCGCACCCTTAGTCGCCATTAACTTTTGGTATTTGCTTTTGATTTTTATCGTAACGCTTTTTGGCGCAATGCTACAATTTAAGCGCAATTTCACCGCTTGGGCTTACTCTCCTGCCCTCTTGAATCTCGCAATGATTATCGCGCTTCTCTTGGCGCAAGGAAGCGAATCCTATCAAGTGATTTTAATCCTAAGCTACGGCGTGCTTTGTGGTGGGGTAGCGCAAATCCTTTTGCATTGTTATCCTATGTGGCGTCTAGGATTCTTTAAGCTTTTATGCGCAGGCTTTAAGGAATTAAGAGCAAAATCACATTGTGCAACTCCAAACAAAAAAGCCTCTATTGACAAAAGCGTCAAGGCGTTTTTCAAGCAATTTTTTCCTGCAATGTTTGGCAGCTCCACCGCACAATTTGCGTCTTTTATTGACACACTTTTGGCTTCTTTTTTGGTCAGTGGCAGCATTTCATCTCTGTATTATGCCAATCGTATTTTTCAGCTTCCTTTAGCTATTTTTGCTATTGCCACTTCTACTGCTTTGTTTCCAATGGTTGCAAAATACATTAAAGAGTCCAAAGAATCCCTAGCCTTAAAAGAGCTTTCCCGCTCTTTTTGGCTGCTTAGCATTTTGCTTAGTTTGTGCGTTGTAGGGGGAGTTTTGCTTCAAGATGAAATCATTTGGCTACTTTTTGAGAGAGGCAAATTCACGCGTGCGGATACATTCCAATGTGCGGGCGTCTTTGGTATGTATTTAATCGGCTTATTGCCCTTTGGATTGGCGCGCATTTTTTCACTCTGGCTTTATTCCAAATCTCAACAAGCACTCGCAGCCAAAATCTCGGCATTTTCACTCTTTATTGGCACTTTTTGTTCTTTTATTCTTATGCAGTATCTAGGTGCAAGGGGGCTTGCTCTTGGGGGGAGTATTAGCGGATTCTTTGTTTTTTTCCTCACTTTACATTTTTTTGGTTGGAATCGCTTTTGGAATATCTTATGGAATCCCAAATGGATTTTGATTCTTTTCCTCCTTTTAAGCGGAGAATTTTTGATTCTCATTGCTTTTAAGACTTATATTTTTAGCTTATAATTTAATTTGGTTACAATGCTGGCTAACGCTATTGACGAGATTCTTGCTTTTTGCAGGTATGAGCAAATTGCTGTTGCAATGTGTGCCACGAGGCTTCAGATTATAAATTGCCGCATTTAGGATAAAATTTTCTAAAAAGCTTATAGATTATCAATGCTCCAATTCCAATTCCTAACACAAGATAATGAAGTGTCAAAATCTTTTGAATCATTAGCAAATGCACAAGCCCAAAACCTAAAGCCAAATAAGCCAAATAATAAAGCTTGAATCTTTGAAAGCCCCACAAACTCCCTAAAGCACAAGTCATAAGACACAAAAAGGATAAAACACCAAAATACAAATAATACTTTTGCTTTAATTCCGTAAAAATCAATGCAAGATTCCAACCAAAATCCAAAATCACAAAAATGCCACTATGCAAGATTCCAGCCACAAAAGCGGCTAAACCAATCTCTCTTTTGTATTTTGGCGCAATCAAAGAAAGGCTTAAAAGAAAAATGCAAATCCAACCACTCCAAAAATAAAGCGTAGCAATCGGGTCGCCCAATCCTCCTAAGGATTCCACAAGTAAAATCACCTGCCAAGAGACAAAAGCAAGCAACGCAAAACAAGCAATTTCTATTAAATGCAAGCAAGCAGACCCTAATAAAGTTTTGTTCTATCTAGCCCAGCATAAAGATATTCTACCTCTTTTGCATAGCCATTGAGATAAAGTGTCGGCACGCGCCCTCCTCTTTGTCCAATCACACGCTCACTTGCTTGAGACCATCGCGGGTGGGCGACTTGCGGATCTACATTGCCATAGAATCCATATTCTTTGGGATTCTCTTTTTCCCAAGTAGAAAGGGGTTGCTCTTTTAAAAATTCAATTTTATGAATAGATTTAATCATCTTATATCCATATTTCCAAGGCACAACTAAGCGAATCGGGGCTCCATTTTGGGGCAAAAGTTTCTTTTGATACATTCCCACTGCAAGAATCGTCAGAGGGTGCATTGCCTCATCAAGTCGTAAAGATTCTTGATAAGGAAAATCTAAAAAGCTTGTATTTAACCCAAACAATCCCCCTTGCATAGGAAACTGCTTAGGGTCATACAAGGTTGTAAAGCGAATATATTTTGCCTCTTTTGTTGGTTTTACATATTCTATCAACTCCCGCAGTTCAAACCCAATCCAAGGAATCACCATACTCCACGCCTCTACACAGCGGAAGCGATAAACTCGCTCTACCAAAGTCATTTTTTTATATAATTCATCTACAAGAATCTTAAAGGGCTTCTCCACTTCTCCTTCAATGCTGATTTCCCAAGGACGTGCTTTGAAATCTTTGGATTTATTTTTTGGGTCTGACTTAGAATATCCAAACTCATAAAAGTTATTATAACTTGTCGCTAAATCCTCTGGAGTATTTGCAAGAGCCTGCCCATTGACTTTTATCATCTCTTGTTGGCTCATAGAACGATAA
>NZ_JAAVGY010000002.1 GCF_014799995.1 Helicobacter sp. | reverse complement strand
CTTAAACGAATATTCTTGCTCCAGCGATGAAGTGAGAAAGAATATAGACATACTCTACAAAGAAGCTCAAGAAAGTTTTTCAAATTATTGTGCAAATAAAAATGGCTTAACTAAGGCAGGGAAGCCTAAAGGCTTACAAAACTTCACAAAGAAAGACAAGTGCTATCACGAGTTTATCTACGAAATAAGCGAGGATACAACTATGGAACAATGCCAAGAGCTCACGCAAAAAATAGCAGAGCTCACAGGCTTTACCCCTTTGCAAGTAGTGGTTCATAGAGATGAGATACACGAAAACACTAAAGGAGAAAAGCAAACACACTTCCACGCACACGCAGTATTTTTTACGCTTGATAAAGAAACAGGATTGCAACTCGCAAGACAAGAAGCGAGTTTAAATAAAGCAAATCTTAGTAAGATTCAAACACTAAGTGCTGAATCTCTGCGAATGGAAAGAGGTGCAAACCGCTATGAGAAAGGAGAACAGCAACCCCAATATATCCAAGACTACAAAGACTATGCAAGATTTAAAGAGCAGGAAACAAAACTGCTAAGAGAAATTGACACAAAAACACAAACTTTAGCTCATCTCACTAAAACCCTAGCGGATATGGAACAGAGGTTAAAAGCTTCAGAACAGGAACTAAAAGCAAAAGAAGCAGAGCTTGAAAAAAGAGAGAAAGAATACCAAACAAACATTGAAGCTTTAGAGCAAAAACATACAGAAGCTTTTGACAAACTGCTTAAAGAATCAAACGCCAAAAAAAGTCTTTGGAAAAATATCATCACACTAGGTGGGCATAACGAAAGAGTAGAAAAAGAATTCCAAATTCAAAAACAAGCTTTAAGAGCCACATTGACACAAGCAGAGGATAAAGCACTACAACAAGTAGAACACTACAAGAGAGAGAAAGAGGAAGCCGAAAAAAGACTAAAAGAATCACAAGAAGCAGAAAGACAAGCAAGAAAAGAAAGCCAACGCCTTAGAGAAAGCGCAGAACAATCAATGCAATATCAAACAAAATATTTAGCTCAAATGAGAAAATATGAGCGTTTTTTAAAAGACAATATGCAAGAAAATGATTTAAAGGAATGCTTCCCAAAACTACACAGCGAATTATTGCAAGAACAATTGGAAAAATCCGATAGAGAATTTTTAAGGCGATACGCGACAAGAACACACTAAATGAAAAATTTATTGGGCAAAGTTGCTTTTCTATGGTTTATGTCCTAAATTTGTTTATTTATAAAATTTTGAAAAGCAACTTTTGCTACAATATTTTAGATTTTATATAATCATAAAATCTAAAAACTTTTAGTTAAACGCTAATATGAATAACTGATTTAATAAAGCATAAATTATAACTTCTAATATAAAAATTATAATATCTACAATAAAATTATTCATTTATTACGTCCTTTCGGACATAAACCATTAAAAAGTTCTTTTATAGCAACTAAAAGAACTTTTTAATTATATCTAAATATTCATTAAATATGCTTTTAAATCAAAAATATATAAAAGATAATAGGGGGGCTTACTCTAATCAATAAAAACGATTTTTGACCACTTTCTGTGATTCTATGAGGCATATATAATCTAACGCCTCGCTTATCTTTTTCGCTCCGACAAAAATTTACTGCTCGTTGTTGGCGCAATACGCTTCGCTTAAATTGCGCTCTAATTTAACAAATCAAGCTTGATTTGTAGTGGGGGTGTAGGGGGTATCCCCCCTACAATAGCAACGAAGTTGCGGTGCTAATACCCAACGCTATCCACTTCCTAGCGTGTTATGCAGAATATAATATACTACCTCTTTGCAGTTTCTCGCCTTAGTTGCTTTTTTGCGTCTTGCATATATTGCAGAATCTATTGCAAGAGAATCTAGCAAAAAGTATAAATCGCACAAGTGAGCGATAGCGAACATAAAGTGCGATTTCCTATTGCAAAGTTTTTGAGTAAAACGAAAAAACAAAAAGGCAAAACTTCCTATTAAGTTTCGTTTCAGTTTTTGTGATTTTTTTACTTTGTGATTCTTTTTTATTCTTTTTAAATTCTTTTTATATTCTTTTAGGAAGCGTGTATTAGCCTGTGGATAGGGCTTCGGCGAGGGGTATCAATAACAAATTCCGAGAGTATCAATAACAAATTCCGAGAGTATCAATAACAAATTCCGAGAGTATCAATAACAAATATTTGACAATGTTATTAATGTGTAGTATAATTCTGATTGTGGAGTTATTGAATCCTTAGTGGATTAACGCTCCACTAAGGGTAATTTGTAGCTCCGAAAGGAGGAACAGATTATGCGATACTTTGTAATTATAGCATTTGTGATTATAGCACTTATTTGCTTAATTATAACACCCGCCTTTTAGGTAGGTGGCGTTATAGGCTAGGTTGGCAAACAAGCCTAGCCCTTATCGCAGTATTACGCCCTGTTTGCAGAAAACAAGGATTCTATAATGCAAGAAATAGTTAAATACCACAATGATTTTAATAAAATCAAGTTACCGAGCTTCACAGAGCTAGAGCAAAATTTATTATTTACCATTATCGCAAAAATTAGAGATACAAGATATAAAATAGTAAATGACCCCGTATCTATAAGACTTTTGCCTAAAGATTTGCAATCTTTTTGCAAAGATAGCAATCTGTCTAATAGGGAAACAACCGAAATTTTAGAAAGTTTTGAAAAAAAATTTTTTCAAGCAGATTTTACGATTATCGTTAAAGATGAGAAGCGCAATCTAATAGGAAAACGCAGAGCGCATTTATTCAATGAATTTACCATTCAAAAAGAATTTAAAGGCGAATGGAATATGGAAATTGGGGATTTTGATGATGTTTGGGAAGAGTTTGAATTTATAGATATAGAAATCAACAAAAATTTTAATTATTTAGTAGAACAGCTTACCGCAAACTTTACACGCTTTGAATTAGCAGAATTTATTTCACTTAGTGGAAAATACACCAAAACCCTATATCGCTTATTAAAGCAATATAGGCAAACAGGGTGGGTGCAATGGGATTTTAAAGAATTTAAGGATATTTTAGACATTCCAAGCGATTATGAAATGTGCAATATTGACCAAAGAATTTTAAAACCAGCAATTAAAGAGCTAACACAAGAGCAAAATCTTTTTGACTTTGGCAAGAGAATCCCTTTTCAAAATCTCACTTACACAAAAATCAAAAAAGGGGGCAACAAAGTTACAGCAATTCGCTTTGACTTCAAGCCCGAACAAATCCAAGAACTAGAATCCCAAGCAGAACAAGCAAAACCAAAAAACACTACTTACACAAAAGAATCAAATTTACAAGCATATTGCGGACTTTATGTAGATATTCCCACAACGCAAGGACAAGTTACAGGAAAAATTACAAATATTTACAACACAAACGAAAAAATCATAATGGAAATTATAGACGAAAAATTTAATACAACAAATCTACCTTTTAACAATTTAGAATCATTTGAAAAGTGTGTAAAAACTTTTCAAATTTAGCTATAATTTCTCTATAAAATTATAAAGTGGAGGATACAAGCTATCCGCCACTTATTTATAAGTGTCTGCTTGTGAGGGGTTAGCACCCCCTCAACCCCCTATTCAGTATTACAAGGAATCTATTATGAAAGTAGCCGCCGCACATTGCAATCCAAAAAAACAACCCGCATTAAATCATAATGACAGAACAAACGATAGTGCAAAAACTATCACGAAAGATTTAACACACTTAAACGAATATTCTTGCTCCAGCGATGAAGTGAGAAAGAATATAGACATACTCTACAAAGAAGCTCAAGAAAGTTTTTCAAATTATTGTGCAAATAAAAATGGCTTAACTAAGGCAGGGAAGCCTAAAGGCTTACAAAACTTCACAAAGAAAGACAAGTGCTATCACGAGTTTATCTACGAAATAAGCGAGGATACAACTATGGAACAATGCCAAGAGCTCACGCAAAAAATAGCAGAGCTCACAGGCTTTACCCCTTTGCAAGTAGTGGTTCATAGAGATGAGATACACGAAAACACTAAAGGAGAAAAGCAAACACACTTCCACGCACACGCAGTATTTTTTACGCTTGATAAAGAAACAGGATTGCAACTCGCAAGACAAGAAGCGAGTTTAAATAAAGCAAATCTTAGTAAGATTCAAACACTAAGTGCTGAATCTCTGCGAATGGAAAGAGGTGCAAACCGCTATGAGAAAGGAGAACAGCAACCCCAATATATCCAAGACTACAAAGACTATGCAAGATTTAAAGAGCAGGAAACAAAACTGCTAAGAGAAATTGACACAAAAACACAAACTTTAGCTCATCTCACTAAAACCCTAGCGGATATGGAACAGAGGTTAAAAGCTTCAGAACAGGAACTAAAAGCAAAAGAAGCAGAGCTTGAAAAAAGAGAGAAAGAATACCAAACAAACATTGAAGCTTTAGAGCAAAAACATACAGAAGCTTTTGACAAACTGCTTAAAGAATCAAACGCCAAAAAAAGTCTTTGGAAAAATATCATCACACTAGGTGGGCATAACGAAAGAGTAGAAAAAGAATTCCAAATTCAAAAACAAGCTTTAAGAGCCACATTGACACAAGCAGAGGATAAAGCACTACAACAAGTAGAACACTACAAGAGAGAGAAAGAGGAAGCCGAAAAAAGACTAAAAGAATCACAAGAAGCAGAAAGACAAGCAAGAAAAGAAAGCCAACGCCTTAGAGAAAGCGCAGAACAATCAATGCAATATCAAACAAAATATTTAGCTCAAATGAGAAAATATGAGCGTTTTTTAAAAGACAATATGCAAGAAAATGATTTAAAGGAATGCTTCCCAAAACTACACAGCGAATTATTGCAAGAACAATTGGAAAAATCCGATAGAGAATTTTTAAGGCGATACGCGACAAGAACACACTAAATGAAAAATTTATTGGGCAAAGTTGCTTTTCTATGGTTTATGTCCTAAATTTGTTTATTTATAAAATTTTGAAAAGCAACTTTTGCTACAATATTTTAGATTTTATATAATCATAAAATCTAAAAACTTTTAGTTAAACGCTAATATGAATAACTGATTTAATAAAGCATAAATTATAACTTCTAATATAAAAATTATAATATCTACAATAAAATTATTCATTTATTACGTCCTTTCGGACATAAACCATTAAAAAGTTCTTTTATAGCAACTAAAAGAACTTTTTAATTATATCTAAATATTCATTAAATATGCTTTTAAATCAAAAATATATAAAAGATAATAGGGGGGCTTACTCTAATCAATAAAAACGATTTTTGACCACTTTCTGTGATTCTATGAGGCATATATAATCTAACGCCTCGCTTATCTTTTTCGCTCCGACAAAAATTTACTGCTCGTTGTTGGCGCAATACGCTTCGCTTAAATTGCGCTCTAATTTAACAAATCAAGCTTGATTTGTAGTGGGGGTGTAGGGGGTATCCCCCCTACAATAGCAACGAAGTTGCGGTGCTAATACCCAACGCTATCCACTTCCTAGCGTGTTATGCAGAATATAATATACTACCTCTTTGCAGTTTCTCGCCTTAGTTGCTTTTTTGCGTCTTGCATATATTGCAGAATCTATTGCAAGAGAATCTAGCAAAAAGTATAAATCGCACAAGTGAGCGATAGCGAACATAAAGTGCGATTTCCTATTGCAAAGTTTTTGAGTAAAACGAAAAAACAAAAAGGCAAAACTTCCTATTAAGTTTCGTTTCAGTTTTTGTGATTTTTTTACTTTGTGATTCTTTTTTATTCTTTTTAAATTCTTTTTATATTCTTTTAGGAAGCGTGTATTAGCCTGTGGATAGGGCTTCGGCGAGGGGTATCAATAACAAATTCCGAGAGTATCAATAACAAATTCCGAGAGTATCAATAACAAATTCCGAGAGTATCAATAACAAATTCCGAGAGTATCAATAACAAATATTTGACAATGTTATTAATGTGTAGTATAATTCTGATTGTGGAGTTATTGAATCCTTAGTGGATTAACGCTCCACTAAGGGTAATTTGTAGCTCCGAAAGGAGGAACAGATTATGCGATACTTTGTAATTATAGCATTTGTGATTATAGCACTTATTTGCTTAATTATAACACCCGCCTTTTAGGTAGGTGGCGTTATAGGCTAGGTTGGCAAACAAGCCTAGCCCTTATCGCAGTATTACGCCCTGTTTGCAGAAAACAAGGATTCTATAATGCAAGAAATAGTTAAATACCACAATGATTTTAATAAAATCAAGTTACCGAGCTTCACAGAGCTAGAGCAAAATTTATTATTTACCATTATCGCAAAAATTAGAGATACAAGATATAAAATAGTAAATGACCCCGTATCTATAAGACTTTTGCCTAAAGATTTGCAATCTTTTTGCAAAGATAGCAATCTGTCTAATAGGGAAACAACCGAAATTTTAGAAAGTTTTGAAAAAAAATTTTTTCAAGCAGATTTTACGATTATCGTTAAAGATGAGAAGCGCAATCTAATAGGAAAACGCAGAGCGCATTTATTCAATGAATTTACCATTCAAAAAGAATTTAAAGGCGAATGGAATATGGAAATTGGGGATTTTGATGATGTTTGGGAAGAGTTTGAATTTATAGATATAGAAATCAACAAAAATTTTAATTATTTAGTAGAACAGCTTACCGCAAACTTTACACGCTTTGAATTAGCAGAATTTATTTCACTTAGTGGAAAATACACCAAAACCCTATATCGCTTATTAAAGCAATATAGGCAAACAGGGTGGGTGCAATGGGATTTTAAAGAATTTAAGGATATTTTAGACATTCCAAGCGATTATGAAATGTGCAATATTGACCAAAGAATTTTAAAACCAGCAATTAAAGAGCTAACACAAGAGCAAAATCTTTTTGACTTTGGCAAGAGAATCCCTTTTCAAAATCTCACTTACACAAAAATCAAAAAAGGGGGCAACAAAGTTACAGCAATTCGCTTTGACTTCAAGCCCGAACAAATCCAAGAACTAGAATCCCAAGCAGAACAAGCAAAACCAAAAAACACTACTTACACAAAAGAATCAAATTTACAAGCATATTGCGGACTTTATGTAGATATTCCCACAACGCAAGGACAAGTTACAGGAAAAATTACAAATATTTACAACACAAACGAAAAAATCATAATGGAAATTATAGACGAAAAATTTAATACAACAAATCTACCTTTTAACAATTTAGAATCATTTGAAAAGTGTGTAAAAACTTTTCAAATTTAGCTATAATTTCTCTATAAAATTATAAAGTGGAGGATACAAGCTATCCGCCACTTATTTATAAGTGTCTGCTTGTGAGGGGTTAGCACCCCCTCAACCCCCTATTCAGTATTACAAGGAATCTATTATGAAAGTAGCCGCCGCACATTGCAATCCAAAAAAACAACCCGCATTAAATCATAATGACA
>NZ_JAAVGY010000001.1 GCF_014799995.1 Helicobacter sp. | reverse complement strand
GATTTTAATTTTCTTTTTACAATCTCGAAAAAATTATCCCTATAATATTTCTTTACGGCTTTCTTTTTCTCTCCCTGAAAATCATAAGATAAGAACCAATCTACAAATTCCTGCTTTTCTTTGCTCATATCCTTGTAATTGGCTTTCATCCTCTTGATTATGTGTGGCCAATGCAGACTTTTCTCCGATGAGAACCCCATGAGGGCTATGCGCTTATTCATCACATCTTGCCAATGATCCTTGAGGCTTTTATCGATATTAAAACCAAAATCTTCAGGATTCGAATTTTCAGCTACAATTCCTAATACCGTCCTAAAACATTTTTCACACTCGCAACAGTTTGAATCATTAAATGAGCATACTCTCATGAAATAAGGGCGATTCAGCTTTCTTTGAAAATCAGTGATAACCTTTATCTTATTCTGACGATGTAATTCAAAGCCATCATGTGAGCAGCGTCCTTCTAAGGCATACCTGAACTCACTATCCGTTGTAGAATTAGACGCACAGAGGAAGTTTAAACCAGTTGTGAGAGAACTTGCTATTATAATTTCAGAAATAGAATGTTTATACGCCAAAGGAATAGCAATAGAAATAAAAGCCATGGAATGTAAAAATCCATGCCAAAGAGAATCTCCCAATTTGCTTTTATAATCTTTATCAAAAGCTTTTTGATTGATGATTGTAGCGAAATTAGAACGGACAAAAGAAAAAGGTAACGAAAATTGCTTAGCAAAATTTCCTATATCCTTTTTATCTGCCTCTGCAACTTTATCGACATCCTCTTTGGATTTATACCACCCCTGAATATTACAAAGAATAGGAGTCTTATCCAAATTCCTTATTAAGGATGCATGACAATCAGCTCCTCCGCTAAACAGTATAATGGATTTATTCTTAGATTCATTAATAGAAAGGTAATTATCAATATATATGGAGGGTACAACACGCCCTTTTAAAGTTGTGAAATAATAAATATCCTGATATGCCTCTCGAATTCGGCTAAGTGATTCATAGAAAGTCCTATCAATCTCATTAACCCAGATTACACTATCCGTTATCCAAGCTAAAGCTAAAAGAGAAGCTATAAAAGGGCATATAAGCAAACTTTCAGGAATACCGGATAAATCCTCATCGTATTCAATAAAAAAGCTGTCTGAAGTAAAATACCTTCTTATCCCTTCCGAAACTTTTATTTTACATTCAATCAATCCTCCTTTTACAGAAAATGACTGAATAATTATATTATCTCTTGGAGTAAATTTACCCATACTTATTTCATTTTAATTGCAATTCGAGTTAATAATTCCTCATCAAGATATTTACGATCAATCTTGCAATATTCTACAATTAAATCATATGGATCTAAATTATATTCTTTGGCTGCCTTACGAATAGAATTCATATACCCACTGTGAAATCCGGCGATACCGCAATAAGTATCCAGACCGCTCACTCCTTTGAACTTCACCATTTCTCGTAGATAATCCTCACTGAAATGCATCAGGGGACCAAGCTTATAATGACATTCCGGCGCGAGTCTGAGAAGAATTGCTATAAGTTGCTCAGTTGAAGCGTTTCCGGCACCACGTCCCAATGATTGAAGTGAAGTATCCACTATATCGCATCCTATCTGCAAGGCATACAGTGAATTTGATACAGACAACCCCAGATTATCATGCCCGTGAAAACCAATTTGAACATTTTTCTTAGAATTATCCCTAATCAAATCATAATATTTCTTTATATCTTCAGGTAGCATACATCCGGCAGAATCAACAATCACCAATGTATCTGCACCATACTCTTCCGATAATCGGACACACCTGATGAACTCCTCAGAATCAGCTACATAAGTTTTCATGTAGTTTGCATATACCTCTAATCCAAGATTCTTAGCTCGCTGAATAAACGGTTTTGTTTTCTTTACCGACTCTTCATCAGTATTGCAACCGATTCTGACAAAACTTGCACCATAAGTGGACAACAAATCCAGATCTTCAAGACGAGCAATTCCGGGAATACAGAATGTACCATATTTTAATCCTGATAAATATTCACTCGCAGTCTCAAGATACTCCCTATCAGTACATGCAGCAATTCCATTCTTTTCAGAGCTTGCATTCAAACCCTGGCCGTGTCCTATTTCAAAGTACTCAATTCCAGAATTTTTTATAGCATCTCCAACAAAACGTACATCATCCTTGGTAAATTTGAAATTTACTTCATAACTTCCGTCACGAAGCGTAACATCCATAATTCTAGTATTCATACTTAGTTGAATCTTTTGATGTAATCTTTATAGTTAGGTATATAATCTTTAGAAGATATAGTATTTTTTAGTAGAAGTTTTATCTTAAGTAAATAGTCTTCTTTTTTTTGAAACTTGTTAAACTTATCATAATTCTCTGAAATGAGCCATGATAATTTTTTATCGCGATTAATCTTATTAAGAATTCTTTTATCACCGGTTACATCAGGAATAGACATAACGGTATCAACCAGTTGTTTTTGTAATTTTGATGCCTCTAATCTATTATGATACTGTCTATTAATTGAAATAGCTGCATCAACTAATAGATTAAAGAGATTATTCACAAATTGATAACTGTATTGCATCTCAATGCCAAATTCCTTTATAATAGCCAACGCACCCATTGAAAGTTTTTGTTGCCTAAGTAAAAGCATTTCAAAAGGATGTACCTTATGTTTCAATGAATTTGCCGAGAAGCTCTCATAAATATAACCAATAGAAGAACTTGTTACAATAGAGTTGACATAAGCAAGATAGTTATATACAAATAATCTATCCTCACTATGTGATAATTGTTCATCAAATTTAAGGTTATAATCTCTAATTATCCTATTACTGAGTAATCGAGCCCATGGACTACATCTTTGTAAGAAATTGCTTGATTGAAACAGCTTGCTAATTTCCTGTTTACCGAAATAACTTCTATCGGCATAAAGATTTAGCTGGCTATTACTATTATTTAGAATCGCATAGGAACAACATATCAAATCTACAGGATCTTTACTTCGCTTCGCTGCATTTAACATTGATTCCAAGAAACATCCTGTAAGATGATCATCACAATCAACAAAGGTTAACCACTCTCCCTTTGCATTTTCTATTCCTGAATTTCTCGTTGCACTAACACCTCTATGAGGATTGTCTATTATTACTATTCTGGAATCAAGTCTCTGTATGCTTTCACAAATCTCCAATGTATTATCCGTAGAGCCATCATTGCATAATAGAAGCTCCCATGACTGTTCCGTCTGATACATGATATCTTGCACCAATTCTTTAATTGTATTTCCCGATCCACAATTATATACAGGAACAATTATTGATACTTTAGGATTCATATTTATATTTTAACTATAATCCGAATTGACTCTTCCAACGGGCTATTTCATCAAAAGGCATGTGGATATCTGTGACAATCTCACTGTTAATCATTTGTTCCAGATCATCTATCCTGTTCGCCTCNATACAATTGATATTGGTATCTGCGTTGATTGCCCGTGCTCTTTCATCTATCGCTATGACAATACTTCTTCTCTTATGCCGCATTGCGTATACTCCACCATGCAGGCGAGTTCCCACATAATCGGTATCATTCTCTGTCAGATATTTGTCATAAGCATCTTTCGTAGGAGGTAAGATTCTTAGATTATCAGGAAGATTAAATTGTTGGAGATAATCATAATCCTTATGTCCCTGAGGCCAGAAATAGATCTCATCATAGTTCCGGCTGAGAATATCTATCATCTTTTGCTCATTCGGGTTAAGCTTGGGGGACGCCGTGATGGTAAAGATTACTCTTTGAGACTTCCCGGTTGGAATCTGCGCACAATGCTCGGGGGTTAGCATCCACATGGTGACACACCCGGTATTGATTGCCTTTAAACCCAGTCGCTCCACATATTGCTTGCTTCTTTCATCCCGTAAACTATGATAGAAATCAGGATTCAGCATCTTGCGATAGATATGCTGAGTATATTTCTCTATTTTCCCTTCAGCTCCGGCACCGGCACCTACACCCAATAAAACAGTTCCCGTCAATGGTTGATAATTAAAAAGATTTATATTCCATTGTGGGAAATGAGTCAAAAGATGAGGTATCAATAGATTAGATCCACAAGCAAATTTATATTTACAATTGGCAAATGTCTGTACAGCCAATGAATCTCTGAGAACCTGATACCAATGAAATGGAGAAACATGCGTAGGCAACGTCAGCTCGAAATTTTGTTCAAGAAGCGGTAAAAGTTCCTTACGACAACACTCCATTATAATTTCATCTCCCTTGTTAAAGGAACCGACTGATGTATCTAATAATAATATTCTCTCCATTAGTTGGAAGCTCTAATTAGTTTTGTACGAATTACGGATATGATAAGGCTTCTTTCGTTTTGTCCGAATATAAATATCCAAAATAATGCAGCAGTTATAATCAGATTAAGAAGAGTGCATATTGAAAATTTTATAAGTCCCAATACAAGTTTATTTATAGCTAAAGTCGCTTGTAAGCCTCTATCCACATAATAGCTTATTACAGATACAATTATAAGTGAAACGATAAGAACCAATACACTTTTTATAATTGAAATACTGTAATCCTTGATATCGTATCCTGAAATTTGTTTTCTGATGATAACTAACCCTATAATTGACACTGCAATTAACATGACTGCATCTACTATATAGATAGAAGGAGCAGGTCCTCCCAATTTCAAATAGATATAGGATAATACCGGTGACAATAAGTAAAAAGTTCCACTCAGAAAGGAAATTGTCTTGATATTTCCTGTCGCTTGTATACAGGCACTGTTAGTATTGATTATTACGGTAATAATACAGCAGATAATAATAATGCGGGTAAAAATCACCGAATACTGCGGAATCTGTCCCAACCAAAGTTCTAAAAGAGTTGGAGTCTCAATTATCACCGGAACAGTGAGGAAGGCGAATGCCATTAAGGAGAATTGAACGGCCCTTTTTGCCATATTCTCGGACTGATCTATATTCCCCATAGAATATTGCTTTATTATCTGGGGACGAAAGGCTTGGAAAATACTTGTGGATAAGCCATTGATGGCACCGGTAACGGTCAGTGCTATAGATGCTCCCGCATTGGCAACAACACCATAGAATATATTCAGAAGAATTGGTTGGCCCTGATTCTTGGCAGCCAGACACATGTGTGAATATAAATTCAGCCCTGAATATCTCACCATCTCCTTCATAACTTCTT